>NZ_ALJC01000075.1 GCF_000282975.1 Pseudomonas psychrophila HA-4 | reverse complement strand
TTTAACAGGGAGTTGGTGTCCGGTTTTGTAGGGGCAAGTCCAGGTCCCAAGGAACCGATCTGGTTTGAAGGGCGCATCCAGGCCTTGGGTTTTCTGGTGAACGATGAGGAAGTAGTGCTCTGGGTCGCGAGTAATATTTCAGCCCGACACCACCTGGAAGTAAAACTGAGGGAGCTAAGTGATACCGATCAGCTAACCGGCCTTTATAACCGAAGAAAACTTGAGCACGACCTGGCGCTTCACTACGAATCATTAGCGCGGTTTTACATACCGACTTCTATCTGTATGTTTGATCTGGATAACCTCAAGCAAATCAACGACACAAAGGGGCATCACGTAGGGGATGAGATGATCCAAGCTGTCGCCAATATTTGTCGTTCTTCGCTGCGCATAAGTGATACCGCATGCCGCGTCGGGGGGGATGAGTTTGTGGTTGCTCTGCCCAATACTGCGCATGAGCAGGCTCTGCAGTTCGCCAAGCGTATGCATGATCGTTTTAATCAAGAGCTCTGCCAGTTTTCACTGGAAGGTACCGCCATCACTGCGAGCATTGGTGTAACAACAATGATGCTGGAAGACCAATCCTATGAGGATGCACTCAAACGGGCCGATCTTGCCCTGTATAAGGCTAAACACTTGGGCAAGAACAGAATTGTTTCGACCTGACGCGTTGAGCGTTAGCGTGTTTTGAACTGGGCTATTTTTTTGTGACGTTTTCAATGTATAGGGCTGAGACTTTAATGCGCTATTGACGACTACTGTTGGGGCAAGAGTCGTTTTTGGATAGTTATATTTCTTGATTTCGGTCTCATGCGGCTGACTCGACGTGCCGTCCTTAGAGCAACTAATAAGTGTGTGCTTACTAAAAGTTATAAAACAAAAAAGGTAGGTGTTTAGCCAGTGAGAGGGTGGGTCGCCTCCAACTCGCTCTCGGCCAGGTTCAACGCGTTATTGCGTTGCGGTTTGTGTTTGCGCCTTTAGCGTTGTGCTGTTAAATAATTGTTCAGAAAGTGTGCATGTGTTGGCGTGTGCTCTTTATTAGGGCAGTGCACTAACTAGTGTCCTTGATAGTGTTTTCAACCAAGAAGCGTCGAGCGTTAAAACGTAGATTTTTCACCGGTAAGCTGCAGGAACGGGCTAGGCACGGCCATGGGGCGGCATATTCTTTAATGGTGCCGATAGACGTGTGTCTATGCCTTTACATGGGGGGGATGGCCGGTTTTATTAGCGTTTAGCGACGGATACGGATTTTCTGCCAACTAATGTTGCTGTGAAATGTTCCGGTATCGCCTCTCAAAACAAACCGTGTCGCTCTGTAAAAGGCGGTAAATCTAGAACATTGTAAGCCGCGGATTTTGCGGTAGGCCCATACCCAACCGCGTTTAGGTTTGTTTTGCATTCTATCCGTCTCACAAGGGGATTGTCGTCTGTTCTTATGCTAGCGCCGGAAGATTACACTTACTAGTGTGTATCTAAACAAACTTGATCTATTTTTTCTGAGGGGATGTGAGTGCTGTGTTATATATTGTCTGGCTTTTTATGTGGCAACTAGTTTGGGCTGTTAGTTGCACTTATCTTAAATGCTATTAGTCGTAACCAATATGTGAGATTTCAGCGGGTTAAGGCGTAACTGAACTGAGCGTTAAGGTGGCGTCAAAATAGGTTAGCCAGGCCAGCGCAGGTTCAGGTGCTCGGTCAGGTAGTTGATGAATGCGTTCACTTTTGGGGTCATGGCTGCGCGGTCTTGAACGCAGACATAGATGTCTAGAGGCTCAGCCCCGGATTCTGTTGGCGCATGGCTGTGCAGCAGAGGGATCAGTTGGCCGGATTCAATGTACGGCGCTGCGATGTATTCAGCCAAGCGTGCAATGCCTGCACCGTGTGCAGCCATCTGTGCGAGCGCATCAATGTCGTCGCTGATAGCCGTTATGTTGAGTGCCGCGTAATAGTGTTGTCCATTGTTGAAAAAGCCCCAGCGAAGAAAGCGCCCGTCCAGTGGGTAGCGAAATCCTAGGCAGGCGTGTTGTTGCAGTTCTTCGGGTGCGGTTGGCCAGCCTGCGCGTTCGAGGTAAGCGGGGGAGGCGCAGACGATAAACGGTACTGATGCAATTTTGCGCGCAATAATGCCGTCTTCCAGTTGTGACTTGATGCGCAGGCTCAGGTCTAAGCCGTCCTGAATGTGATTGATTTTATTGTCGGTGGTGCTGAGTTCGAGAGTCAGGCGTGGGTAGCGTGTCGCGAAGCCTGCAATGAGAGGGGCCAGAACGTGCCGGCCAAAAGCTGAAGTCGATGCAATGCACAGTCGCCCTTGAAACTCGGCATCGGTGTGGCTAATGGCTCTGTGCGCTGACGCCAAGTCCGAAGTGATGCGCTGCACTTTTGCGTAATACACCGCCCCGTTTTCGGTGAGCGCCATACTTCGGGTGGTTCGTTGCAACAAGCGCGTGCCCAGGTGTGCTTCTAGGCGATGGAGGGTCTGGCTGACGGCAGCGGCACTGATGCCCAGGTTTTTCGCTGCGCCTGCGATAGAGCCAGCTTCAACCACTTTGATAAAACTGGTAATTGCCGCGAACAGATCCATGTGTTGATCCCGAAATGCAGGTATTCGTAAGATCTGCTTTATAAACAAACTTGAAACGGCCGTCTAGTTGAGTGTTTTGGTTCTTGTTACTGTGGGACTTCCCCGAAAAACAAAGACCTAGAAAGGCCCGAGATGGACTCTAAAAACACGTCAAACACTCTGTTTTCTAACCGGCCAAGGCTTAGTGCTCGCACATCCCCGTATGTGTTTGCGTTTTACATGTCCGCGATCATGGCCTTTTTGATGTCGCTGGTCATTACGGCCGCCAACACCGGAATTGATGCGGATTACCTAAGTAATACGTTGAATGCCTATCGACTGGCGATGCCTGTCGCATTTGTCTGCGTCCTTGTGGTGCGCCCCATCGTCGTCAGGCTCGTAGCCATGACGGTTCATCCGCATCCTTAACGTGCGGCGTGGTTGGACCAAGGGGAGTCAGGGACTCCGAAGGCAAGCACGCAACTGGCACGCTTATTTGGAGCCTGTTTGTTCGCGGGCGGGTTTAAATCAATCGTTTCAGGTTGCATTGCAACTCTTTACCCTCGGGGAAGGTCCGATAGAAGCGACCCATATGAGTGGTTTCTCGCCAGAACTGCTGCCGGCGGCAAGAGAAATAGTTGCGTTGTAGTGCAAGAGGGCGTCGGCTCAGTGATTGTTCTGGCTCGAGGCACAGAGATTTATTGGTAATAACGCGGCTTACAGCCGTTTCAAGGAGTGAATATGCCGTTTAAGGCAAAGCAACACGTTGGGCTATTTAGTCTGCTTGTAGCCGCTGCTGTTTTGGCAGGTTGCGCGCACAACACGCAATTCAGTGGCCAGTCAGTGACGGACCCCTTACTGCGCAAGGATGTTTACGCCACGGTTGAGAATCTGTTCTCGGCAATGACGCAATGCCGCTCAATCAGCGAGGTTAACTCCCGTATTGAAAGCATTGATCAGTCACCTGCAGGCGCTGTACAGAAAGCCACTGAGACGTGGCAAGTGTCCGGTTGCGGGAACACCAAGTCTTACAAGGTGGTGATGAAGGCCGATGCCAAGGGAGAGACTGACTTCTCAGTTTCGCCACAAAGCTAAACCCCCTAGTTGCTGTTGATTCAATAACGCCCTGTTGCCTGTCGGTTACAGGGCGTTTTTTGATCTGCAACAAGAGTGCTCAGGTAAAAGGCTGCTTAACTGCTTCAAGTAATTTGAGGGCTGCTGGTCGCGGAGTACTGATTGGCAGCCGCTGCTTATTCTTGAACTCTCAAAGGAAGGCTGTCATGAAAGCGCTTACCTATCAGGGCCCCGGTAAAAAAGACTGGGCCGAGATTCCAAAGCCCGTTATCGATAAACCGACTGACGCCATTATCCGTATTTTGCACACCACTATTTGCGGCACTGATCTGCATATTCTTAAGGGCGATGTGCCTGAGGTCACGGCGGGTAGGGTTTTAGGGCATGAAGGTGTTGGGGTCGTGGAGGAGGTGGGCTCTGCGGTTCGCAACTTTAAACCGGGCGACCATGTGCTGATTTCTTGCATCACCTCGTGCGGCAGTTGTGCCAATTGTCGCCGTCAAATGTATTCACACTGCGCCGACGGCGGCTGGATTTTGGGGCATCTGATCGACGGCACCCAAGCCCAATACGTACGCATTCCTCACGCGGACAACAGCTTGTACCCGGTCCCTGCGGGTGCTGATGAAGAAGCGCTGGTTATGTTGAGCGATATTTTGCCAACCGGTTTTGAGATTGGCGTTCTCGCTGGCAAGGTCAAACCGGGCGACAGTGTGGTGATTGTGGGGGCGGGGCCGGTAGGCATGGCTGCTTTATTGACAGCACAGTTTTACTCGCCAGCCATCCTCATCGTGGTGGACGGTGACGCCAACCGGCTTGAAGTGGCTAAGCGCTTTGGGGCCACGCATGTCGTCGATATCAATACAGAGAGTGCCGTAGAGCGGATTTTCGAGTTGACTGACGGGGTGGGCGTCGATGTGGCTATTGAGGCGGTGGGCATTCCCGCCTCCTTTGATACGTGCCAGTCGGTGATTGCTCCAGGCGGCAATATTGCCAACGTCGGTGTGCATGGCAAAAGCGTTGAACTGCACCTTGAAAAACTATGGATCCAGAACGTCAATATCTCGACAGGTCTGGTCAATACCAACACCACACCCATGCTGTTGAAGACACTGCAGTCGGGCAGGATTGATGCGGGGCAACTGATCACGCATCGCTTTGAGTTGAACGACATTCTCAAGGCGTACGAAGTCTTTGGTAATGCGGCCAAGGAAAAAGCCATGAAGGTGATTCTGACTCAATAACTCTTCAGGTTTGCGCCTTCATTAGTGCTTGGTTTTGATAGTGAAGGTGTGAGCCTGAAGCGTTTTGTTCGCCGTTTAATTGTTAAAGCGGGTGATGTGTTAGTTGCCAGCGTACGTGTGCATAGCCATTTCAATGGATTGCATTGTCGACGTTCCAAGGCTTTGATTTGCTTAGTCTTTGGCGGCCTTAATGGTCTGCGGTTTGACAGATCCGGTATCGCTATCTATGGTTTTCGGCGGCAGAACACACGTAACTTTCATCGTTGAAAATAGGGAAATGTTCATATGAAAAAGCACATTCTGATAATTGGCGCAGCAGGTTTGTTGGCGATGTCGACGCTGGCTCAGGCAGATACCAAGAAACCAGTATCGCAGTGGACTTGCGAAGATTTTCTATCCGTCGATGAAAGCTTTCGACCTACCGCTGTTGGCGTGGGCGAAGCCGTCAATAAAAGCGGCAAGGTAGAAGATGCTGTGCTGGACGTTGATGGCGTGGCCAAAATCACCCCGCTGGTGGTGACTGCTTGCGAGAAAGATAAGAGCACAGGCTTTGTGCAAAAGCTGAAAGACGAGTGGAGCAAGGTCAAAAAAGACGTGTGACATCCTCTCAGCCTGTACTTGCCTCAAGTACAGGCTCCTCCCTCTGTCGGCCTGATCGCTCGCTCGAGCAAAAACATCGGCACCTTTCTTGAATTTCCTGCGCTGCTCGCCCTCTACATAAAGACCTGCCCGCATTGTGCGGCCGGGTGACGTAGTAAACTGCCTTCGTTTTATCTCTTTTTGTTGGGGAATTTTATGTTAATCAGGTCATTGGCAGAGCTTGATCGCATTCGTGACGAATGTAAGTCCATGGTCACCAAACGCTCGGCCGTTTCGGCTGGGGCTGCGGCTATCCCGTTGCCAGGCCTTGATCTGGGCACTGACGTGGCGCTGCTCGTAGAGATGCTGCCCGCGATCAACAGCAAATTCGGTCTGACCCCGCACCAAATCGAGCAGATGGACTCGCGCTCAAAGCGCTTGATTGTGGTGGCGGTCAGTAGCATCGGCAGTGAGGTGATCGGCAAGTTCATCAGCCGGACGCTTGTCATGTCCTTAGTGAAAAAAATGGGCACCAAAGTGGCGACCAAGTCAGTGGTCCGCTTCGTCCCGTTTGTGGGGCAGGCTGTGGCTGCGACCATCAGCTTTGGGGTGATGAGAATGGTCGGTAACGGGCATATCGAGGACTGTTATCAGGTGTGCCGCCAAGCTTTGCTGGAGGAGGCCAGGCAGTCGACCGTGATAGTCATCGGACCTGAAACCGACGCTTAGTACTCATTAATCTCCCCGCTTATTGTGTGCTCGCTGAATTAAAAACGAACCGGATTGGCAAACTGCACTCCAAGCGTTACAGGTTTTATGAAAATGGAGCATGTGATGATCCGCTCGAAATTCAGTGTTTTAGGGGGGTTAGTGCTGTCTGGCTTGGCCGCTCACGCAGCGGCCCAAGCGCAACCAGACGCTTTCACAGGCGAGCATGACCGCTTACCGGCCACAGCATTGCTCGCGCAGAACTCGCTAACGCCCAGCGCAACGCCAAACGACAATGCCATTCGGCGCATAAACCCCAGCAGTCGTCAGGGCACCGGCCCGGATCCGGCCACAATGCCTGGATTACCTACCGAGCCACGTGCGGCCAGGCCTTCTATCGAAAATGGGCAAATCGGTAATGGTTACCCACGAAATCCGCCGATTCCCAAAACCCTTCAGCCCACTGCACCCTCGCTACAGCCTAGGGATCAGCGTTAATCGAAAAGGACAATCGGATGTTGAAAAAAACGCTTCTGGCCACGTTACTGGCGTCTTCATGTTTAACGCTCACGGCTCACGCCCAGACAGGGGCTGAGCAGTCATTCAAATCGGACCTCGGAACCGTTACCGCCACCAGGGTGGCTCAAGGACTTGATCATCCTTGGGCATTGGCTTTTTTGCCTGACAACCAGGGCATATTGATCACTGAGCGCCCCGGCAACCTGCGCTGGGTGAGCCCGCAAGGCAAAGTGTCTGCGCCTTTGTCGGGTGTGCCTCAGGTCTGGGCGCAAGGTCAAGGTGGTTTGCTGGATGTGGTCTTGTCCCCGGACTTTGCTGAAGACCGGATGGTGTATGTGTCATTTGCCGAAGGCGGTAAAGAGGGTAAGGCCGGAACGGCCGTTGGCCGGGGGCGTTTATCTGCCGACTTGAGCAAACTGAACGACTTTGAAGTGATCTTCCGCCAAGAACCCAAACTCTCGACCGGCAACCATTTTGGCTCTCGTTTGGTATTTGATCGCGATGGTTACCTGTTTATCGTCTTGGGTGAAAACAACCAGCGGGCGACCTCCCAAGACCTCGACAAACTGCAGGGCAAAGTGGTGCGGATTTACCCGGACGGGCGTGTTCCGGATGACAACCCTTTTGTCGGTCAGGCAAATGTGAGGCCTGAGATTTGGTCGTATGGTCATCGCAATCAGCAGGGTGCGGCCTTGAATCCTTGGACTGGCACGCTCTGGACGCATGAGCATGGACCCAAGGGCGGCGATGAAATCAACCTGATCGAGCGCGGCAAAAACTACGGCTGGCCGCTTGCCACTCATGGCATTGATTATTCCTCAGCGCCTATCCCGGAAGCCAAGGGTAAAGTGGTTGAAGGCACTGTCGGCCCCCATCATGTCTGGGAGAAGTCGCCGGGTATCAGCGGGATGACTTTCTACGATGCAGAGCGTTTCAAACCTTGGCAGCACAGCCTGTTTATCGGTGCCTTGGCTGATAAAGATCTGATTCGGCTACAACTGGATGGGGACAAGGTGGTGCATGAAGAACGCTTATTAGGCGGCTTGAACGCGCGCATTCGCGATGTTCGCCAAAGCCCGGACGGGTATGTGTATGTGCTGACCGATGAAGATAATGGCGAGCTGTATCGTATTGGCTTGCAATAGCGGGTGCTGAAAGCGGCCAGACTGTTGTCTGGCCGCCCACTGTTTTTACACGGGTTATTCGCGAGCGGCCTGTTTGACCTGCTTGGAAGCCGACCAGACCCGATAGCGCACTTCAATGTCCTTAGGCACATAGAGCACTATCGGCAACTTGCTGTTGTAACGCAGCATAAAACCATCACCGACCACCGGTACAAAATCCGGGTGTGGCTTACCATCCGGGCAGGCCATCTTGGTGCTTAAAGGCCCGCTTACTTTATTCAGGCGGTACATCGGGTAGCCCCAGCCCTTGAGGGTTTTTTCTTCTAGCTTGCCGCTCAAACGCTGCTGATTGCAGTCAACCTGGAGCGTTTTGCCCGCAATAATCTGGACCTTGTAGTCGTCTTCATTCTTTTGCGAGGGCAGGTGAATAACCTGGCGGCTGAAACCCGCCTCGGCTTTAGGGTAGGGCGCCACATCTTCCAGTTTGGCGGCGTTGGCCACGCTGCACAGCGTACTCAACGAGAGCGTCAGGGCCGCGCTGATAACGAGTGGTTTCATGCTGCTTCCTTTTCCAGAGCTTAAAAATATGCATCCTTTGAATCTTTGCAGACGCACTAAATTGACGCATTTTTGCCATGGGCGGGAACAGGATGCAAATTCCGCCGTCAGACAAGTTAGAAATTTCTGACACGAATCAATTGATACGTAGTGTCAGGACATTTGCTTCGCGCCAATCTCAAAGTGCCAGTAAACTGCTTTTTTTCCTCCGAATCATTTATTTCCCGAGGTTTTGCATGACACTCAGTCCTCTTGCGGGCAAACCGGCTCCAGCACAATTGCTGGTAGACATTCCGCGACTGGTGACCGCTTATTACACCGGTCAACCCGATGCAGCGGTCACCACTCAGCGTGTCGCCTTTGGTACCTCCGGGCATCGTGGCACTTCGTTTGAGCTGAGTTTCAATGAGTGGCATGTGCTGGCTATTAGTCAGGCCATTTGCCTGTACCGACAGTCCAAGGGTATCAATGGTCCATTGTTTATTGGCATCGATACCCACGCACTGTCGACACCGGCGGGCGCGAGTGCGCTGGAAGTGTTTGCCGCCAATGGCGTGGACACCATGATTGCCGCAAACGACGAATACACCCCGACTCCGGCCGTTTCTCACGCGATTATCTGCTACAACCGTGGCCGCACGTCTGGGCTAGCCGATGGCGTGGTGATTACCCCGTCGCATAACCCGCCGGAAAGCGGTGGCTTTAAGTACAACCCGCCGAATGGTGGCCCGGCAGATACCGATGTCACCAAATGGATCGAAGCCAAGGCTAACGAACTGTTGGCGGCAAAGCTTGCCGGGGTCAAGCGCATAAGCTACGAGCAGGCGTTGAAAGCCAGCACTACGCATCGCCACGACTACCTGAACACTTACGTTGCTGACCTGAAAAACGTGATCGACATGGACACCCTGCGCGGTGCCAACTTGCGCCTGGGTGTTGACCCACTGGGCGGTGCGGGCGTGCGTTACTGGTCTGCGATTGGCGAGCAATACGGCCTGAATCTGGAAGTGGTGAACACCTCGGTCGATCCTACCTTCCGCTTCATGTGCATGGATTGGGATGGACGCATCCGAATGGACCCGTCCTCCAGCTATGCGATGCAAGGGCTTATTGGTCTTAAGGATCGTTTCGACGTGGCGTTTGCCTGCGACCCCGATCACGATCGCCACGGCATTGTGACGCCATCTGGCGGCCTGTTGGCGCCGAACAACTACCTGGCGCTGTCGATCGACTACCTGTTCCAAAATCGTCCGCACTGGCGCGCTGATGCGGCCGTGGGCAAAACTGTGGTCAGCAGTGGTTTGATTGACCGTGTTGCTGCGCGTTTGGGCCGTCGCTTGTACGAAGTGCCGGTGGGTTTCAAATGGTTTGCCGACGGTCTGTTCGACGGTTCACTGGGTTTTGGTGGCGAAGAAAGCGCTGGCGCCTCGTTCCTGCGTCTGGACGGCAGCGTTTGGTCGACTGATAAGGACGGCTTGATCCCGTCGCTGCTGGCCGCAGAAATGACTGCGCGCACAGGCCGTGATCCTTCGCAGCTGTATCAGAGCATGACCGAAGAGCTGGGCCTGCCATTCTCGACCCGCGTTGATGCCAAGGCCACCGCGCAGCAGAAAGCCTTGCTTGGCAAGTTGTCGCCGGAGCAAGTCAAGTCGACGACGCTGGCGGGTGAAGCGATTACCCAAATCCTCAGCCATGCGCCGGGCAATAACCAAGCGATTGGCGGGCTTAAGGTCATGACTGAAAACGGTTGGTTTGCTGCTCGCCCTTCGGGCACCGAAGACATCTACAAAATCTACGCCGAGAGCTTTATCGGCGACGAGCACCTCGGCCGTCTGGTTGAAGAAGCTCAAGTGTTGGTCGATAAAGCCATCAGCTAAGGCAGCGCGTTATAAAAGGCTGGCCCCGCAATGGGGCCAGTCTGGCTTTATCCCATTGAGGCTCGCGCTACACCGCGCACGGGGCTTCGATTTCCTGACATGCATCCACCCACTGCGCATTGACCAGTTCTGCCATGCGTATCGGACAAATGCGTACCGCGGTGTGAGTGTCGCCCGCGGCGGGCATCACTTGCGTAAAGGCTTGCAGGGAAATATCGCAATACACCGGCAGGTCAGTGGCCAAACCAAAGGGGCAGACACCCCCGACCGGGTGGCTGGTCAGGGCGACTACAGTCTCGGCATCGAGCATCTTGGCTTTGCTGCCTAGCGCGTTTTTAATCTTCTTGTTATCAATGCGCGCATCGCCGCGCGCCACCAGCAGCACATTGCGCTCACCGACTCGAAAGGCCAGGGTTTTGGCGATTTGACCGGGCTCAACCCCATGCGCTTCAGCCGCCAAGGCAACGGTAGCGGTGCTGGTAGTCAATTCGATGATGTGCAAATCAGGGGCGTTGGCGTTGAAGAATGCGCGTACCGACTCAAGGCTCATTGGATTCTGCTCGCTGGGCAAAACCTTGAATTTAGTAAAGCTGACGGCGCACTGTCAATGCGCCATCGGTTGGGGACAGGTTTAGATGTCCAGTACGATCTTGCCGAAATGCTGATTGGTTTCTTGGTATTGGAAAGCCGCAACCATCTCGGTCAGCGGGAAGTGACGATCAATGACCGGGCGCATGCCAGTGGCATTGATGGCACGCACCATGTCTTGTTGCTGGGTGCGGCTGCCGACCAATACGCCTTGCAGGCGTACTTGCTTGATCAATGCAGGGACGAAGTTCATTTCGCCCGCCACGCCGCTCAAAATGCCAATGATCGAAATATGCCCGGCTACGCGCACGGCAATCATCGACTGTTCGAGCGTCGAAGGGCCGCCGACTTCAATCACATGGTCCACTCCACGGCCGCCCGTCAATGCGCGCGCAGTCTCGCCCCAGTTCGTGTCTTTGCGGTAGTTGATCACCTGATCAGCGCCCAGCGCTTTCAGACGCTCGAGTTTTTCGTCGCTGGAGGAGGTGGCGATGACCGTTGCACCGGCCATTTTGGCGAACTGCAACGCGAAAATCGACACACCGCCAGTGCCTTGAACCAGAACAGTATCACCCGGCTTGAGCGCGTCATCGGACATCAGCGCACGCCAGGCGGTCAGGCCGGCCGTGGTCAGCGTAGCGGCTTCAGCGTGGCTGTAACCGGTTGGCGATAAAGTGAAAGACGTGGCCTTAGCAGTTACGTGCTCACGGGCGTAGCCGTCAATGCCGTCGCCCGGAACGGTGCCAAAACCTTCGACCAACGGAGTGCCATCGATCCACTCCGGGAAGAAGGTGCTGACCACCGAATCACCGACCTTGAATTCGCTGACCTCGGCGCCCACTGCAATCACTTCACCCGCGCCGTCGGCCATGGGAATACGCTGCTCAGTCGGGCCCCACATGCCGCTCACGACAGCAAAGTCATGGTAATTAAGCGAGTTGGCGTGTAGGCGCACAGTGATCTCGCCACTCGCCGGGGCACGTACGTCGCTGTTACCAACCAGAACATTGTTATAGCCGCCGCCGGGCTGGACGAAGATGGTTTTAGTGCTCATGGGATCCCTCATATTTTTACATTGCGCGAAATAACGAAATGATTGATTAAAAATTACAACTCGATTTTCAGCCTAGCGGCAAAGTCAGCGATCGCCTGTTCATTACGTCGGTAGTACGTCCACTTACCGATGCGCGTCGTCATCACGAAGCCAGCACGTTGCAAAATGGCCAGGTGTGCAGACGCGGTAGAAGGGGATAGCCCGGCTTTGTGCTGCAAATGGGTCACGCACACGCCAATCGCTGGATCACCGTGATCCTGAGGCGGGAAATGAGTGAGCGGGTCTTTGAGCCACTCCATCATTTGCATGCGAGTGTCATTACCCAGTGCTTTGAGCTGTTCAAGAATCATGGGCGGCGATATTACGCTTTTTAACGAAATGATCAACGTGCGATGCGACTGGATTCTTTGTCGCTGCTGCCCGCGACAACCCGCCGCAGGCGGGCCGCAAGTTTTGCAATTGTAGGATCAATCCTGTATTTGTGGCGCCATTGAGCCTGGGTCAAGGCTCGTCTGCTTATGCCGTTCGTTTTATGAACCTGCCCATCAGGAACCATGATGCCTAACCAGTTCCCCTCCGTTCGTCCCCGCCGTCTGCGCCGTACCCAAACATTGCGCGACATGTTCCAGGAAACCGAATTCAGCCTGAATGACCTGGTATTGCCGATTTTCGTTGAAGAAGAAATTGACGATTTTGTGCCTATTACCAGCATGCCGGGTGTGATGCGAATTCCTGAGTCGAAGCTGGCTGGCGAAATTGAGCGTTATGCCCGCGCCGGCATCAAATCGGTCATGGCGTTCGGTGTGTCGCATCATCTGGACGCGACCGGTAGCGACTCATGGCGTGAAGACGGGTTGGTGTCGCGCATGGCCCGCATCTGCAAAGATACTGCCCCAGAAATGATCGTGATGAGCGACACCTGTTTCTGTGAATACACCTCTCACGGCCATTGCGGCGTGATGCATGACCATGGCGTGGACAATGACGCAACCCTGATCAACCTGGGCAAGCAAGCAGTGGCTGCGGCGGCGGCGGGCGCGGATTTCATTTCGCCATCAGCGGCCATGGACGGTCAGGTGCAAGCGATCCGCAGCGCCCTGGACGCCGCCGGGTTTATCGACACCTCGATCATGGCGTACTCCACCAAGTTTGCTTCGGCGCTCTACGGACCGTTTCGCGAAGCGGGCGGCAGCGCACTCAAAGGTGATCGCAAGTCGTACCAAATGAACCCGATGAATCGCCGCGAAGCCATCCGCGAGTCGTTGCTCGACGAGCAGGAAGGTGCTGACGTGCTGATGGTCAAGCCCGCTGGCGCGTATCTAGACATCATTCGTGATGTGCGCGAAGCCTCGCGCTTGCCATTGGCGGCGTATCAGGTGAGCGGTGAGTACGCGATGATTAAGTTCGGCGCATTGGCCGGGGCCATCGACGAGGGCCGTGTGGTACGAGAAAGCCTGGGTTCGATCAAGCGCGCTGGCGCTGACATGATCCTGACGTATTTTGCGATGGACCTTGCCCTGCAAGGGATTTGAAATCAGCAGCACGCGTCTAACCGTTTAGCAGTATCCATGGCGCTGCGGTGTGAGTCGTAGCGCAATCCCTAAACAAGGAGATTAGGCATGCACGGCGCTCGACTCGAACGTATTTTGATCACCAATGACGATGGCATTGATGCGCCAGGCCTCGAAGCGCTTGAGGCCGTGGCGCGTGAACTGGCGGACGAAGTCTGGGTGGTTGCACCCGATCATGACCAGAGCGGGATTTCCACGGCCATCAGCATTCATCACCCATTGCGGGTCACGGCGCGCGGCGCGCGGCGCTTTTCAGTCTCCGGAACACCGGCCGATTGTGTCGCTGTTGCCTTACGCCAACTGATGGATGCACCGCCACAATTGTTGCTGTCGGGCATAAACAAAGGCGCCAATCTGGGGGTTGAAACACTGTTCTCCGGAACCGTGGGGGCCGCAATGACCGGCCTGTTGATGGGGATTCCGTCAATCGCCCTCAGCCAGTTTTTTACCCGCCAGACTCCGTGCGCTGGGACACGGCGCGTACGCTGGCACCCGGCGTTATTCGTCAGTTGCTGGGCAAAGGCTGGGAGCAATCGGCCTGCCTGAACATCAATTTTCCAGACGTGCCGGCAGCCGATGCTGGGCCCTTGCAAATAACACGTCAGGGTATTGGTCGTATGGACGGGGTGAATGTACATGAGCGCGAGGACTATCGAGAGGCCTACTACTATTGGCTCAGCATCACTCGCCATGGCCATCCCGAAGCCCAGGACACTGAAACCCAGGTGGTCACCCAAGGCGGTATTTCAGTGACACCCTTGGAGTTTGATCGCACCGCATTGAGCGTGCGCGAGCAGTTGCAACAGGCCATTGCGCCTGACTAGGCCCAGTGCGCCGGGTCATCTGCAATGGCCTGGTGCTCTTCTAGCATTAGCGGGATTTCGGTTTTCAGGAATTCGACCCAGGTTCTGACCTTGGCATCCAGAAAGCGGCGTGAAGGGTAGAGCGCATAGATGCTTTTTTCATGCAGGCGGTGATGCGGCAACAGGCGCACGAGCGCGCCGCTCAAATAAGATCCCATGGCCACATAATCAGGCATTAGGCACACGCCAAGCCCCGACTCTGCTGCTTTGGCCATGGCCTCGGCAACATTGACGCGAAATACCTCGCCCGGACGAATCGATTGCTCGCCTTGTTCGTTGCGAAACGTCCAACTGTCCGTGAATAACGGGTCAACTAGATGCAGGCAGCGGTGCGCGTTTAGCTCTTCTGGTGTGAGCGGTATTCCGTGCTTTTTCAGATACGAAGGGGCTGCACTGATCACGCTGTAAATACTGCCCAGTTGCTGGCCTACCAACTCAGAGTCGGGGAGTTGGGCAGACAGTGTTATCACCACATCATGGCCTTCTTCCAGTAAATCGGGCTGGCGCTGAGACAGGGTCAAGTCGACGTTCACTTGAGGGTACAGGTCCGAGTACTTGGCTATCAGGGGTGCCAACAACTGAATACCGATACCCGTAGTGGATTGCACCCGCAAATGACCGCGTGGAATTAGGTGTGCGCCACCGGCTTCAGCGTTGGCGTCATCGACTTCTCCCAGAATCAGGCGGCAACGCTCCAGATAACGCATGCCGACTTCGGTCAGTGCCAAACGGCGTGTGCTGCGTTGCAACAACCGCGCTTGCAGTGAAGATTCCAATTCAGACAGTAAGCGCGAGGTTTGGGCAGTGGAGTATCCCAGCGCTTGGGCGGCTGCGGTAAAACTACCCGTTTCGACCACACGCACGAAAACCCGCATTGCCTGGAAAATGTCCATGCTTGTTATGACTCCACACGTCAGCGTGTTGTTTTGTGAGGGCGATGATTACACAGACCGTAGAAACGCCATGATTATTCTTTTACTTTTTGTATTGATATTCATGGAAAACAACAGGTTGAAGCTGTTTTAGGGCCAAATCAGCGTTACACATTGATCAAGATGCCTTGATTTTGTCATCGTATGTGCTTGATTCTTAAGTGCCGGGATCTTTTCCTACATTAATCTGTCAAAAATCTACCCTAAGTTGGTCAGTGTATTAACCTCAAGCAGTGTCAGAGGGCAATTGGCCAGATGTTCAACTTATAAGGCGTCTATTTTTTGAAAAGCAGTGAACATCCACAGTCCAGTCCTGCCAGCCCGGAAATTGATCTGGTAGATCTGTTTCACTCACTTTGGCAACAAAAAAAGCTAATTCTCGGAACCTCGGCGGTCGTAGGCGCCATTGCCTTGGGCTACGTGTTGATTAAGCAACCCACTTACCAAGCCAGCACGGTATTGCGCCCTGCGGAAATTAACGAGTTGGATGCACTGAATCGCTCCGAGGTTTACAAGCTGCCGCCAGCAGAAGCTTTGCTGAAAGTGGGTGCAGCGCTCGATTCTTATGGGATTCGACTCGATTTCTTTCGCAGCCATCAGGAGTTGTTTAAGCCGCTGGAAAGAAGTGGTCTGTCACCAGAGCAAAGCTTTGAGTTGTTTAACCGCGACTCGATCAACTTGACTCAAATCGACCTCAAACAACCGGATGCTTTAAGCCCGTCTCTCAGGTTAGAACTGACCTACCCGGGCTCAGTCAACGGGGTCGAGATCATCAATGGTTTTGTTGATTATGTGATCAATAACCAGCGCGCACAGATCAGCTCTGACCTCAAGACCATCATTAATAATCGTCAGAAGGAGCTCAAACAAAAAATCAATGCTGCGCGGTTAGGGTATCAGTCAGACAAAGAGGCCAAAATCGCCACGCTGGTGGAAGCTGACGCTTTGCAGCGCGTTAATTTGACGGATGAGTTACAGGCGTTGCGCCTGCAACTTAAAGCCGCACGAGAGGCGCGTATTGATGAGCTTAACGAAGCGATCACTATTGCCAGTTCATTGGGTATCACCCGTCCGACAACACCTTCTGCGATGGGAGATGATCGTTCAGGGTCTAACCGTGTCATCCGCACCGAAATAACCTCGCAAGATACGCCGTTGTACTTTTTGGGTACTCAGGCCCTTCAAGCTGAGCGTGCGGTGCTGTTAGCGCGAACGTCTGACGACTTTACCGATAAAAGGGTTCAGACGATCAACAAAAAGCTCAAATTGCTTGAGGTCAATCGCCAGGTTGAAATGCTGGGCAAGCGCGCTAACGAAGACGTTTATCTCAAGAACATCGAGCCTTTGCGTGCGGAAATAGTGCGCCTGGACAATTTGAACACCGACATGAGTCAACTCGGCTTGGTCAGTATTGATCGCAAGGCCCAGACCCCAATCAGCCCAATCAAGCCTAAAAAGACCCTGACTGTGGTGCTGGGCCTGTTCTTGGGCGGTTTGCTGGGGCTGAGCATTGCCACCGTGCGTTACTTTAATAGTCGACGCCGTGAAATCACTCAGGCCAAGCGCTCAAGCTAAAACAGCGACTGATTTGATCTGCAGCCAAATGGTTTGTCCGGGCTGCAGGTCTAGCTGGTCACGTGAGTAGCGGGTGATACGGGCCAGTAAGGCTGTGCCGGCGATGTCGAGGCGAACCAGCACATGGGCTTGATTATCTGCCGCTGTTTCACCGATCACAGTGGCCTGTAGGCTGTTGAGGATGCTGCTGTGCTCATTGCGGTTGAGGCTTAGGCTGATGTCGCGGGCCTGTACTTTCACGCGCAAGGTCTTACCGATTGCCAACGGAGCATGGGCAACCCTTATGCGTTGAGCGCTGTGCGGCAGTTGCAGGGTCAACAAGTGGTAACGCGCATCGTAGTCACAGACCTCGCCCTGTATCACCACGCCCGCGTCGTCACCTTGCGACAATGGTAAGTCCAACCTAGCCAGGGTTTCGCCGATGGGGCCGCTCGCCAGCACCTTCCCCTCGCTCAGCAACACAATATGGTCTGCCAGCCGCGCCACTTCATCTTGTGAATGGCTGACATACAACACCGGAATATCCAGTTCTGCGTGCAGTCGCTCTAGATACGGCAGGATTTCAGCCTTGCGCTGACTGTCCAGCGCGGCCAATGGTTCGTCCATCAGCAATAGTTTTGGGCTGGTCAGCAAGGCGCGGGCGATACCGACCCGCTGGCGTTCACCGCCTGACAAATGATTAGGCGCGCGTTCCAGCAGATGAGTAATGCCAAGCAAGTCCGCGGCGTGCGCGAGCTCAACACGTCGCTGTTCACGCAGGATACGTCGCAGTCCGAACTCAAGGTTTGCGCGCACCGATAAATGAGGGAACAGGCTCGCCTCTTGGAAGATGTAACCCAATGAGCGTTTATGAACCGGGACAAACAGATTGCTTTGGCTGTCTTGCCAGACTTCGTCATTGATCTGTACGAATGCTTGATTCGCGCGCTCCAGGCCGGCAATGCAGCGCAAACAGGTGGTTTTGCCCGATCCAGAATGGCCAAACAGCGCTGTCACGCCTTTGCCAGGCAACTGCACGTCCAGGTCCAGTGAAAAACCGGAATAACTGAGCTGCAGCCGAACATTGATCTGCGCACTCATCTTCAACTCCATGTGCTTTGAGATTTACGGCTTGAGTACAGTGCCAACAGCACCAGAAATGAAAACACCACCATTGCGCCTGCCAGCCAATGTGCTTGCGCGTATTCGAGTGCTTCAACGTGATCGTATATTTGCACCGATACCACGCGTGTTTTTTCCGGAATGTTGCCGCCGATCATCAGCACTACCCCAAACTCTCCGACGGTATGGGCAAAACCCAGAATCGCAGCGGTGATGAAGCCAGGGCGTGCCAGCGGTAGGACCACGGTAAAAAAACAGTCCCAGGGGTTGGCCCGTAACGTGGCCGCGACTTCAAGGGGTCTTGGGCCTATGGCAGTGAATGCGTTTTGCAAAGGCTGTACGACAAAAGGCATTGAATAAATCACCGAGCCGATCACCAGCCCGGCAAAGCTGAAGGTCAGCGTACCTAAGCCCATAGCTTGGGTCAGTTGGCCGACATAACCATGTGGCCCCATCGCCAGCAGCAGATAAAAGCCAATCACCGTAGGGGGCAACACCAGTGGCAGCGCCACGATGGCCCCGATGGGACCGCGCAACCGCGAACGGGTATGCGCGAGCCACAGGGCAATCGGAGTGCCGATCACCAACAAAATAACCGTTGTCAGCGATGCCAGTTTGAAGGTCAGCCAGATGGCGGCAAAGTCAGCACTCGAGAGCGGCATTTACAGCTGATAACCGTACGATTTGATGATTGCAGCGGCCTTCGGGCCTTTGAGGTATTCGACCAGCGCCTTGGCAGCAGGGTTGTTCTCGCCTTTTTTGAGAATCACCGCATCTTGCTTGATCGGATCGTGCATGGCCTCTGGGACGATCCAGGCGGAGCCGCTGGTGAGTTTGCCGTCTTTGTAGATTTGCGACAGGGCCACAAAGCCCAGTTCGGCGTTACCTGTAGAGACAAACTGGTAGGCCTGAGTAATGTTCTGACCCTCAACGATCTTGTCTTTGACCTTGTCGGTCAACCCCAGCTTTGCCAGTACTTGGGTGGCTGCTAGGCCATACGGTGCAGCTTTGGGGTTGGCGATGGACAGGTGCTTGAACTGGTTTTCCTTCAGAACCTTATCAGTATCGTTGATGTAGCCATCGTTGGCCGACCACAACGCCAGGGTGCCGATGGCGTAGGTGAAGCGAGAACCAGGGACAATGTCGCCTTCTTTTTCGAGCTTTTCGGGCGTGGTGTCATCAGCGGCTAAAAAAACTTCAAACGGAGCGCCGTTTTTAATCTGGGTGTAAAACTGGCCAGTGGCGCCGTACGCGGCGATCAGCTTGTGGCCGGTGTCTTTTTCAAAGTCGCTGGCGATCGCCTGAATAGGCGCTGTGAAGTTGGCTGCGACAGCCACTTGCACGTCATCAGCCTGAGCCGCAGTAAAAGCAAAGCATCCGACCAGTGCTGCGAGCGCGGAAGGGGCAAAGTGTCGAGCGCGAAGATTCATGGCGTAACTCCATTTCCATTAGAAGCGAGGGCTGCCCGTCTTTATTGATTAACTGTTGGCCGGGCGCTAGGAAGATAGTCGGTATATAAAAAAATATACAGCCCTTTACCTCAACCTGCTTTGCGCAAGGTGATGTTGATCCGTTGCTCGCCCAGTACAGGGTGTTGCCCCGGTTTTATAGGGAGCACGCCATGGAAGCGTAGGCGGTCAAGGCCGCCCCAGACCACGACATCGCCATGAAACAGGGAAATACGTTGTGCCGGGTCACTGCGCTCAAAGCCGCCAAACTGGAAAATGGCGGGTAGCCCAAGCGAAATTGAGACGATAGGGGCATCGTAGTCGCGTTCGTTTTTATCTTGATGCAACGACATTTTTGCGCCGGGCGCATAGGTATTGATCAGTCCTGCATCCGGCACGAACCCCTTGAAGCCGGCAGCACTGGCGGCCGCTTCGGCTACTGCCAGAAAAGCGGCCGGCATGCGAGGCCAGGGCGCGGCGCTCAATGGATCAATGGCGCTGTAACGGTAACCGTTGCTGTCAGAGGTCCAACCCAAATCACCGCAACTGCTTAAACGCGCCGACATGGTAAAGCCGCCGGGTGTCTGCATGTGTCGAAAGGGTGACTGGATCAAAAGGGTGTTTAAGGCAGTTAACAGGGCCTCAGCCCAAGGCAGGGCAAACCCGCGAAGCACGAACGTCTGGGTGCAGATACGTTCTACCCGGGCGGGTTGTTGCAGGTCTTCTTCGCCAAACAGATCGAGCGTCATGGAGGCTTAAAGCGCTTTACTGACCTTGATGTCGGTGATGACATCACGCTCATCATGAAGCTTGGCAAGCGCCGCTCGCGCTTCCTCTACGGAGTCGGTTTGCAGTTGGGCAAACTCAAAGCGCCGTACGCCGTCGAGCTTGTAATTGATGACGTATTTAGTGGTATTGCATGTAGTGTCCACAATAATTCCTGTCTGTGAGAGTCGCAGGCGTCCGGCTTAGCGCAGTTTGGAGCTTGAACGACGCACGATCTTGATGGTCGGTTTGAAGGACGGCTTGCGGGTCACGCTGATGGCGCGCGTGGTCACGGTATCGATAGTGATATTCCAGAAACCGGTGCTTGGCGCAGTAATGCGGGCTGGGAAGTCTTTGAATGCGCCACCGTGGTAGGAGTGACGGCCGCCATTTTTGAAGCTGCGAAAGTGTGCATCGCTCATCAGGCGGATGTTGCAGGGCTGGGAGCATTCGATCACGACAATGTCGTCTTCGTTCAGGTGCTCGCGCTGGTGGATAAACTTCATGGGTGCTCCAAAAGGGGGGCTTTTGCTAAAAAATCAGCAAGATAGCATGTGCTTGGCCGGCTATTATGCCGTCATGCAGGTGAGTCTGACGTAAAAGGCAGATAATTCGCCACTATTGAATATTTATTCCCTCTGATCGGGGAGAAATCTTGGAGATCTACTGTCGTAGGATCTTTAGCGGAGGAATTGTATGAAGTGGGGCGTTTTGGTGGCGATGCTGGTTTTGGGCGGCTGTGCTTCAGTGACAGATATTGAAAAGACTCTGCCGACCCTGAGTGTCATCTCGGGCAAGAAACCTGATGCCTACGCGCAATGCTTGGTGGAACAACTGTCCAAGACTCGAAAAGCGCCACAGATCGAGCCGCATAAAGATGGCTTGAGGATCATCGTTCCGCAAAAGTTGACGTCTAATCCAACGGCGGTCATTGACATTGAAGAGCGCTCTGGTGGCAGCAGCATCAAGGTATTCGAAAGCATGTCCAATGTGCCTGTTCGTCCGGGAGACATTCGCAAGGCCGCAACACACTGTATTTCGGGTGAATAGCGCAACGATTTAGCGTACAGGCGCAAACCTCTGCCAACATCTACCTGCGGGGCGGGGCACAACCGGGAGCACTCGCCTGCGTGGCTTGCCACGGGGCAGCCCGATGATGCAGCAGCTGGGCAAAGCCAACAGTTTGAACGATGGGCAAGATTGGGATGTCGCGGCGTATATCAATACCCATGAGCGGCCTCAGGACTCGCGCCTGACAGAGGGCTCTATTGAGAAAACCCAAGCTAATTTTCATGCCAATGATGGCGTAAATGCGTACTGACAAACCATTGATGGCGTGCTGATTGGGGTCGGGACCCCTTAATAAAGACCTGTGGGGGGCGAGCTTGCCTCGTGATCTTTTATAAAGATCGCGAGGCACGCTCCGGTAGTTGTAAGTCGCCAGTATTACTTGCAGACGACGGTGATGGTCCTGCTGTTGAAATTTCCAACATCCACGCCCAGTGTCTTATCGCGGTCCATTACCGCAGTTGAGCCATTAGAACCTACGATGGAGTAACCCGTTCCGGCACAAGAAGCGTCAGCCTTTTCGTAGCACTTATCCCATGACATGGCTTCGCCAGAACAGTCTATGCTCAGTCCCTGCTGGCCATCAGCCAAATAGGTATTGGACGCTGTGGCACAGCCACCCAGTGCCAGAAGTGCAAGCAAAGCTAGGTATTTGTTCATGCGGGCAGTCTTCGCGAAGTTGAGAATCAGGATTTACTGTTACGACGACGCGCAGGAGGTTCAGGTTGGTCCTGAAAAACCGAAGCGACTTCGATCGCGGCGTGTTCTGAAGTGAAAGAGCCGGCCACTTTTTCTCCTGATGAATCGACAATCCACCATTCGCTAGGGCTGACATTTTTTATCAGATAACCGTTGATACTGTTTTCGGCTGACATCGAAAGTGAAACCTTAGTAATTGAAAAACGGCGGCAATAATAACGTCAATCAAGGTCTTTAGGCTTGTGAAGTGGCAGTTTGCCTTAATCTATTCAGAAGACAGGCAGACGCATTAATAGGTTCATTTGAGTCGTCAGGTAGTTGAAAAATACGTAATTAATGAACTTGTTGGCTAAAAATTTATCTAGGTTGGCATCAGTTTGCTATCTGGGGCATTGTAAGCTCGATGCCGCCTGATTAGACTGCGCCAAAATTCGAACGTACAGCCCTTTTAAGGACTCATATGATCAAGAAATGCTTGTTCCCAGCAGCCGGTTACGGCACTCGCTTTTTGCCAGCGACCAAGGCCATGCCAAAAGAAATGCTGCCGGTGGTGAACAAGCCACTGATCCAGTACGGCGTTGAAGAAGCACTGGATGCTGGCTTGACCGAAATTTCTATTGTTACCGGACGGGGCAAGCGCGCGCTGGAAGACCATTTCGATATCAGCTATGAACTGGAAAACCAGATCAAGGGCACGGACAAGGAAAAATACCTGGTCGGTATTCGTCGCCTGCTGAGCGAGTGCTCGTTCTCCTACACCCGTCAAACCGAAATGAAAGGCTTGGGCCACGCTATTTTGACTGGCCGCCCACTGATCGGCGACGAGCCGTTTGCTGTAGTTCTTGCAGACGACCTGTGCGTCAACCTGGACGGCGACGGTGTGCTAATGCAAATGGTAAAACTGTACAACCAGTACCGTTGCACCATCATCGCGATCCAGGAAGTTGACCCACAAGAAACTAACAAGTACGGCGTAATCGCTGGCGACCTAATTGGTGACGACCTGTACCGCGTGCGCAACATGGTTGAGAAGCCAGCACCGGAAGATGCGCCTTCGAACCTGGCCATCATTGGGCGCTACATCCTGACCCCGGATATTTTCGACCTGATCAAGCAGACCGAACCGGGCAAAGGTGGCGAGATCCAGATCACTGACGCGCTGATGAAGCAAGCTCAGAACGGCTGCGTCATTGCATACAAATTCAAAGGCAAGCGCTTTGACTGCGGCGGTGCTGAAGGCTACATCGAAGCCACTAACTTCTGCTTCGAAAACTTCTACAAAACTGGCAAGGCTTACTAAATAGAGCCAGTTGTTAGAACGCTTAAAGAGAAAGCCACCTTCGGGTGGCTTTTTCGTTTTTTGCCCTCAGCACGTTGTTGGCGCTGGTCAATCGCGCTGGAGCGATTATGCTGTTGGCCTGCCTAGGAGAGAGAAATGGCCTACGAATTTGATTTGTTTGTGATTGGTGCGGGGTCGGGTGGCGTGCGCGCTGCACGCTTTGCTGCGGGCTTTGGTGCCAACGTCGCGGTAGCTGAAAGCCGTTACTTGGGTGGTACCTGCGTCAACGTGGGTTGTGTGCCTAAAAAGCTGTTGGTGTATGGCGCGCACTTTGCCGAAGACTTCGAGCAAGCGTCTGGTTTTGGCTGGAGCCTAGGTGAAGCGAATTTTGACTGGGCGACTCTGATCGCCAACAAGGACCGCGAGATAAATCGCCTGAATGGCATTTACCGCAACCTGCTGGTTAACAGCGGTGTGACGCTCATAGAGGGGCATGCCAAGCTGACCGGGCCCCACGAAGTTGAAATTAATGGTCAGCGTCATACGGCCAAACACATCTTGATTGCCACGGGTGGCTGGCCGCAGATCCCTGAAATCCCTGGCCACGAGCACGCGATCAGTTCCAACGAAGCGTTCTTTCTCAACGAGTTGCCAAAGCGTGTACTGGTAGTCGGTGGGGGTTACATCGCGGTGGAGTTCGCCGGGATTTTCCACGGCCTAGGTGCCCAGACCTCTCTGTTGTATCGCGGTGACATGTTCTTGCGTGGCTTCGATGGTGCGGTGCGCAAGCATCTGCATGAGGAACTGACCAAGCGCGGCATGGACGTGCAGTTCAACGCCGATATTGCGCGCATCGACAAACAAGCAGATGGCAGCTTGAAAGCCACGCTCAAGGACGGTCGCGAGCTGATCGCTGACTGCGTGTTCTACGCCACAGGTCGCCGCCCAATGCTCGACAACTTGGGACTGGAAAATACCGACGTCAAACTCGATAAGCGTGGTTTTGTTGAAGTCGATGATCTGTACCAGAGTGCCGAGCCGTCGATTCTGGCGATTGGCGATGTGATTGGTCGCGTGCAACTGACGCCAGTGGCCCTGGCTGAAGGCATGGCTGTCGCGCGTCGCTTGTTCAAGCCTGAGCACTATCGCCCGGTCGACTACCGCATGATCCCAACAGCCGTATTCAGCTTGCCAAACATCGGTACGGTCGGGTTAAGCGAAGAGCAGGCGATTGAAGACGGGCACACGGTGCAGATTTTCGAAAGCAGCTTCCGTCCCATGAAGCTGACGCTCACGGAGTGTCAGGAACGCACGCTGATGAAGCTGGTGGTCGATGCCGACACCGACAAAGTGCTGGGCTGTCACATGGTCGGTCCAGAGGCGGGAGAAATCGTGCAGGGGCTGGCAATTGCCTTGAAGGCAGGCGCAACCAAACAGCATTTTGACGAAACCATTGGTGTGCACCCAACGGCGGCAGAAGAATTCGTCACCCTGCGTACCCCCGTAAAACGCTAACAAAACCTTGTAGCCGCAGCCTGCGGCAGCGGCTACAAGGGAGGGGTGTATCACTCAGTTGTCGTAACCCAGATTTGGCGCCAACCAGCGCTCTGTCACGCTCAGTTCTTGGCCTTTGCGAGCGGTATAGCTGTCGACCTGATCCTTGTCGATCTTGCCTACGGCAAAGTATTGCGCTTGTGGGTGCGCGAAATACCAGCCGCTCACCGCGGCTGCCGGGAACATGGCATAGCTTTCCGTTAGGAACACTCCACTTTTGCCCGCCCGCATTTCTTCGGCTTCAGGGTCGAGCAACTTGAACAGCGTTGCCTTCTCGGTATGGTCAGGACAGGCCGGATAACCGGGAGCAGGGCGGATACCGCTGTACTGCTCTTTGATCAGGTCTTCGTTGCTAAGGTGCTCGTCCTTGGCATAACCCCAGTAGTTCGTCCGCACTTGTTGGTGCAGCCATTCGGCACATGCCTCGGCCAAGCGGTCAGCCAGCGCTTTGACCATGATTGAGTTGTAGTCGTCACCCGCATCCTGATAAGCCTTGGCCACTTCTTCAGCGCCGATACCTGCGGTGGTGATAAATCCACCCACGTAGTCGGTGATACCGCTGTCTTTTGGCGCGACAAAGTCGGCCAGAGAGAAATTGGGCTTGCCGTCAGTCTTGATGATTTGCTGGCGCAAGTGATGCAATCGGGCTAACGGCTTGCCGTCATCACCGTACAGTTCCAGATCGTCATCGTTCACTTGGTGGGTAGGCCAGAAGCCGAAGACTGCCCGTGCACTGATCAGTTTTTCGTCAATGAGCTTTTTGAGCATTTCCTGTGCGTCGGCGTACAGCGCGGTAGCTGCTTCGCCTACCACGTCGTCGGTCAGAATTCGCGGAAACTTGCCAGCCAAATCCCACGATATAAAGAACGGCGTCCAGTCGATGTACTCGGCCAGCACCTTGAGGTCGATGTTGTCCAGCACCTTGGTCCCGGTAAACGCCGGTTTGACAGGTTGGTAGCTGGCCCAGTCGAACTGTGGCTTTTTGGCAATCGCCGCTGCGTAGCTCAAGCGCTCGGTACGGGCACTGCGGTTTGCGGTACGTTCGCGCACCTCGATGTATTCCAGACGGGTTTTCTCGACAAACCCGGCTTTCAGTTCCTTGGACAACAACTGCGTAGCCACACCCACGGCGCGTGAGGCGTCGGTAACGTAGATCACAGCATCATTCTGATACTTGGGCTCGATTTTCACCGCCGTGTGCGCCTTGGACGTTGTGGCGCCGCCGATCATCAGTGGCAAGTGGAAGTCCTGACGCTGCATTTCACGGGCCACGTGAACCATTTCATCCAGCGAGGGCGTAATCAGGCCGGAGAGGCCGATGATGTCGCACTTCTGTTCTTTGGCCACTTGCAGGATCTTCTCTGCAGGCACCATCACGCCTAGGTCGACGATGTCATAACCGTTACAGCCCAGCACCACGCCCACAATGTTTTTGCCGATGTCGTGAACGTCGCCTTTAACGGTGGCCATGAGGATCTTGCCCTTGGCCTCTGGTTTGTCGCCTTTTTCCAGCTCGATAAACGGAATCAAGTGCGCCACGGCCTGTTTCATCACGCGGGCGGACTTCACGACCTGAGGCAAGAACATTTTGCCTGCGCCAAACAGGTCGCCAACGATATTCATGCCCGACATCAGCGGGCCTTCGATCACTTCAATCGGGCGGCTGAACGAGAGGCGCGAGGCTTCAGTGTCTTCAACGATGTGGGTGGTAATGCCCTTAACCAGCGCGTGTTCAAGGCGCTTGTTGACTTCCCAGCCACGCCATTCTTCAGTCTCGGCTTCCTTGACGCTGCCATCACCCTTGTACTTATCGGCAATCGCCAGCAGGTTGTCGGTGGCGTCAGGCGTGCGGTTTAGCACCACATCCTCTACGGCATCACGCAGTTCGGTCGGGATTTGGTCATAAATCTCCAACTGCCCGGCGTTAACGATACCCATGGTCAGGCCGTTACGAATGGCGTACAGCAGGAACACCGAGTGAATGGCCTCACGCACCGGGTTGTTGCCACGGAACGAGAACGACACGTTTGATACGCCGCCCGAGGTCAGGGCATACGGCAGTTCATCGCGGATGTAAGCGCAGGCATTGATGAAGTCCACAGCATAATTGTTGTGCTCTTCAATACCCGTGGCCACGGCGAAGATGTTCGGGTCGAAGATGATGTCTTGCGGCGGAAAGCCAACTTCATTGACCAAAATGTCATAGGAGCGTTTGCAGATTTCTTTTTTGCGCGCTTCGGTATCCGCCTGGCCAGCTTCGTCGAAGGCCATCACCACGACAGCCGCGCCGTAACGTTTGCACAGCTTGGCGTGGTGAATGAACTGCTCGACACCTTCTTTCATGCTGATCGAGTTAACGATGCCCTTGCCCTGGATACACTTGAGGCCGGCTTCGATCACGTCCCATTTCGAGGAGTCGATCATGATTGGCACACGCGAGATGTCCGGCTCACCGGCAATCAGGTTGAGGAAGGTAACCATCGCCTTCTTCGAGTCCAACATGCCTTCGTCCATGTTGATGTCGATGATTTGCGCACCGGCTTCAACTTGTTGCAGGGCTACTTCTAAGGCTTCAGTGTAATTGTCCTCGCGAATCAGGCGGGCGAAGCGGGCCGAACCGGTGATGTTGGTTCGTTCGCCGACGTTCACAAACAATGAACTGCGATCAATGGTAAACGGCTCAAGGCCCGACAAACGGCAAGCTTTGGGAATGTCCGGGATCTGGCGCGGCGCATAAGGCGCAACGGCCTGGGCAATGGCGTAGATGTGATCCGGGGTGGTGCCGCAACAGCCGCCGACAATGTTGAGGAAGCCGCTTTGAGCGAACTCTTCAATGACTTTGGCTGTTTCGCTAGGCAGTTCGTCGTATTCACCGAATTCGTTAGGCAAGCCAGCGTTAGGGTGAGCAGAAACAAACGTGTCGGCCTTGTTCGACAGCTCTTCGAGGTACGGGCGCAAATCACTGGCACCGAGTGCGCAGTTGAGGCCGACCGAAATCGGTTTGGCGTGGCTGACGGAGTTCCAAAACGCTTCTGTGGTCTGGCCCGACAGTGTGCGGCCGGAGGCGTCGGTGATGGTGCCGGAAATCATGATCGGCAACTCAACGCCCAGCGCTTCAAAAACGCCTTGTACGGCAAAAATCGCAGCCTTGGCGTTCAAGGTGTCGAAAATGGTCTCGATCAGAATCAGGTCAGCACCGCCTTCGATCAGGCCTTTGGTGGCCTCGGTGTAGTTCTCAACCAGTTCGTCGAAGGTGACGTTACGGTAGCCAGGGTTGTTTACATCTGGGGACAGCGAACAGGTCCGGCTGGTAGGGCCAAGCACGCCCGCTACAAAACGAGGTTTATCTGGTGTTTCAAGGGTCTTGGCGTCGGCCACCTTGCGCGCTAGGCGAGCGCCTTCTACGTTTAATTCGTAAGCAAGGGCCTGCATGCCGTAGTCAGCTTGTGAAACTTGTGTGGCGTTGAAGGTGTTGGTTTCAAGAATGTCGGCGCCGGCATCTAAGTAGGCTTTTTCAATAGAGCCGATCACGTCTGGCCGGGTCAGGATCAGAAGGTCGTTGTTGCCTTTGACGTCGCTCGGCCAATCAGCAAAACGTGTGCCACGATAGTCGTGTTCCTCCAGGCGGTAGCTTTGGATCATAGTGCCCATGCCGCCATCGAGAATCAGGATGCGCTCTTTGAGGGCTTGCTGAAGTGCTTGGATACGAGCGCTGCGGTCAGACATAGGACTACCTGTTAGAGCCATGCAAAAGATGGCAAATCATAACAAACCTGCGCCTAATTTGAGTGCTGGAAGATTTGCATGAATTCAGCTCATGTTGAAAGGCGTGTAGCACGGGTAGAATCGCGGCATTTTTTAATATCAGGACAATGGCACATGTTTTTTCGCCTACTCACCGGCGCCGTGACGCTGGTGGTGTGTACTACAGCGCTGGGCCAAACCCCGCTGGCGAGTTCGGCTATATCCTACACACGTGATATACAGCCGATCCTTACCGAAAAATGCGTCGCCTGCCATGCCTGCAACGACGCCGCCTGCCAGCTCAACCTGGGGAGCGCCGAGGGCACGACCCGTGGCGCCAGTAAAGTGCCTGTCTATAAAGGTGACCGAACGACTGCGGTAGAACCGACGCGGATTTTCTACGATGCCAGCGGCCCTGCTGAATGGCGCCGCAAAGGTTTTTATTCAGTGCTGGACGCGCAAGGTGCACAAGCGGCCTTGATGGAACGGATGCTTGAGCTGGGTCATAACACCCCACTGACGCCCAATGCCAAGTTACCTGCTGAAATCGTCCTGGGTCTGAACAGAGAGAACGCTTGCCCGGCGCCGGGTGAGTTCGATGCTTACGCACAAAAGCACCCCAAGGAAGGCATGCCGCTGGCCGTGACCGGCCTCACCGACACGCAATACCAAACCGTGCAAACCTGGCTCAAGCAAGGTGCTCCGGTTGATCAGAACGCCATCAAACCAAGTGCAGGCGAAGCCGCGCAGATAGCTGAATGGGAAGCGCTGCTCAATCGTCTGGGCTCAACTGAGGCCTTGGTGGGTCGTTGGTTATACGAACACTTGTACCTGGCCCACACCTATTTCGATAACGGTGTTCCAGGGCATTTCTTCCAGTGGGTGCGTTCGCGTACTCCGAGCGGGCAGCCGATTGACCTGATCGCCACCCGCCGTCCGAATGATGATCCGGGCACCACGTTCTATTACCGGCTGATGCCGGTCCAAGGCGTGATCGTGCATAAAACCCACATCACCTACCCGATGGGCAAGCAAAAGCTGGAGCGCGTCAAGCAGCTGTTCTATAGCGGCGACTGGCATGCCACTTCGTTGCCGGGTTACGGGCCGCGCAGCCGTGCCAACCCGTTTGAAACGTTTGAAGCGATCCCGGCAGTCGCGCGCTACCAGTTCATGCTCGATAACGCCGAGTATTTTGTACGCACCTTTATTCGCGGGCCGGTGTGCCGTGGGCAAATTGCCACGGACGTGATTCGTGATAACTTCTGGGCCCTGTTCCAGGAGCCTGCGCATGATCGCTATATCACCGATGCTGCCTATCGAGGCGAGGCCACGCCGTTGCTGGCGATGCCGGGGCAGAATGATGACGTCGGCAGTATTCTTTCGCTGTGGCACAGCTTTCGCGACAAGCGCAATGACTACGTAAAACTCCGTCAGGACACCTACGCCGATATGCCGCCGCCGAGTTGGGCAACCCTGTGGGCGGGCAATGACAACGCATTGCTGACCATTTTTCGACACTTTGACAGCGCCAGCGTGACCAAGGGCTTGATCGGCGAAGTGCCGCAGACGATGTGGCTGTTCGACTTCCCGTTGCTGGAGCGCACCTACTATCAGTTGGCGGTCAATTTTGATGTATTCGGCAACGTCTCGCATCAGGCCCAAACGCGCTTGTATTTTGACTTGATCCGCAACGGCGCTGAGGCCAACTTTTTGCGCCTGATGCCAGCAGACTCGCGCTCCAGCATCCTCAGTGACTGGTACCAGAACAGCGGCAAGCTGAAGCTGTGGCTGGACTATCAAAAAATCGACACCAGCACGCCGACAGGGATGATCCTAGACCCGGTTAACCCTACGCGTGACTTTGCCCTCAAGTTGATTGAGCGGGCTGGCACCCTGAATGCGAACCCGGATCCGATCAACCGCTGCACCGGCGCCTATTGCTCGCGGACCACTATTGCTCAGGAGTTCCAGTTCGCCGAACAAGCGCTGAGCCGCCTAACTGCGCGTCCGGCAGCGGGGTTGGCTGTTATCAGTCAATTGCCAGAAGCAACCATGCTGCGCATTGAAGGCAACAACGGTAAGCGTGAGATGTACAGCATGTTGCGCAACCGTGCCCACAGCAACGTGGCCTTTATGCTCGGCGAGGCGTACCGACTGCAACCTGGGCTGGATACACTGACTATTTTCCCGGGTGTACTTAGCAGTTACCCGAACTTCATGTTCAACATTCCGACGGCTGAAGTTGAGGCGTTTGTCGAAGCGATGGAGCAGAGCAAGGATCAACAAGCCTTCGACACGATTGTCGAGCGTTGGGGTGTTCGGCGCAGCAACCCGCAGTTTTGGCAGTACTTCCATGACATCAACCAGTACATCAACGAAACCGATCCGGTTGAAGCGGGCGTTCTGGACATGAACCGCTACGAAAACCTGTAGGGGGCCAGGAATTTTGAATAAGAAAGGGCAGCTTTCCTGACAAAAATACTAGGACTTTGTCAGGCGCGCCGATTGGCGTAAACTGCCCCACATGTCTGCGAGGAGATTCCATGAGCGCCATAACCATTACCGACGCCGCCCACGATTACCTGGCTGATCTGCTGTCCAAGCAGAACACGCCGGGCATCGGCATCCGCGTCTTTATCACCCAGCCCGGCACCCAGTATGCTGAAACGTGCATAGCCTACTGCAAGCCGAATGAAGTGAAACCTGAAGATACTGCCATCGGCCTAAAAAGCTTTACGGCCTGGATCGATTCGTTCAGCGAAGCGTTCCTGGAAGATGCAGTTGTGGATTACGCCACTGATCGCATGGGTGGTCAGTTGACCATCAAGGCGCCCAACGCAAAAGTGCCGATGGTCAATGCTGATAGCCCGATTAACGAGCGCATCAATTACTACCTGCAAACCGAGATCAACCCCGGTTTGGCCAGCCACGGAGGTCAGGTCAGTCTGATCGAAGTGGTTGAGGACGGCATCGCCGTGCTCAAATTCGGTGGTGGTTGCCAAGGCTGCGGTCAGGCCGACGTGACACTGCGCGAAGGCATTGAACGCACGCTGCTGGAGCGCGTGCCGGAACTCAAGGGTGTACGTGACGTGACCGACCACTCGCAGAAAGAAAACGCCTACTACTGAGTCATCAGTAACAGGGTGTTCACTGCGCAGTGAATAAAAAAACGGTGCCCCGTGAGCACCGTTTTTTTATGCCTGCACTTTGTCGCGAGCTGGCTCAAGGCCGATACAAATGCGCATGCCCGGCGTGATACAGCGATGATTCCGAAAACGTATCACTGGCCAGCACCCGACCCACCAAAATCAGCGCTGTACGCTTGAAACCCTTGGTCTGAACTTTTTCCAAAATATCCCCCAACGTGCCTTGCACCCAATCTTGGTCCGGCCAGCTAGCGCGATGGATCACCGCAATCGGGCAATCGCTGCCGTAATGCGGAGTCAGTTCGCGAATGATGTTTTCAAGGTTTTTAACCCCTAAGTGAATTGCCATGGTCGCTTTGTGCTGCGCGAGGCTGGCCAGTTCCTCACCCGCAGGCATGACGGTTTTTTCCGCATAACGGGTCAGGATCACCGTTTGTGAGATGTCTGGCAGGGTCAGCTCTGCCCCCAAAATGGCCGCGCAAGCCGCGGTGGCGGTTACTCCGGGGATGATCTCAAACGCGATGTTTAGCTCACGTAGGCAGCGGATCTGTTCGCCAATCGCGCCATAGAGGCTTGGATCGCCGGAGTGCACGCGGGCAACGTCCTGGCCTTTATCCTCAGCGCTTTTAATCAGTTCGATGATTTGCTCAAGGTGCAACTCGGCACTGTTAACCACCTGTTCCGCTTGATGGCCTTCCAATACGGCTGTGGGGACCAACGAGCCGGCATAAATAATGACTGGGCAACTGCGGATCAAGCGCTGACCTTTGACAGTAATCAACTCTGGATCGCCGGGCCCGGCGCCGATGAAGTAAACAGTCATGGCAGTCTCTGGAAAAAGTCTAATTAGAGCGGTTCTTGAAAAGCGCTCATAGTGAAGCGAGGGATTATCGCGTTACTAACCCGCCGCAAGCCAATGCAAAGGTTGCTACTGACGACTTTTGTCGTGTTATCAGTAATCGTGCAGGTTCATTGCCAAGTTGTTCGGCCATAGCCAATGCAGCACTTTCAGCGACACCCCAGCAACCTGAGTGTTCGAATGCGATGGCCGAACGGTGACTGAGGCGGGGCTCATAGGCCATCAGTTGATCGGCGCGAAATACTGCTAACGGTAGGCTTAAATGCGCCGCTAACTGAATCAGTCCCGGCTCGTTTTGCTTGATATCAAGGCTGGCCAGCGCTCGAACATCGCTTAATACCAGCCCCGCGCTCGTCAGTGAAGAGGTAATCAGTGCCAATAGGTCGTTGCAGCTAGATCCTCGTCGGCAGCCCAAGCCAATCACCAGGATTGGCGCTGTGCGGGTGAGCGTCATGCTGAGTAAAAACCTGCAGATTTACGGCAGACAGGCACAACGACGCAGTCATTAGGGGGAGTGGACATAGCCTTGCCTATGAATTAACGGTGGGCATTTTAAACCCAAGGTCAATTTACGGCTACGGTAGAGGGCGTCGCGCGAAGCAGGTTGTTTACCTTTTCGCGAAGTTGATCGATAGAAAAGGGCTTGCCAATGACTTCCATACCGTCAGCGACCTCAAGGGTTTCGGCGTAGCCGCTGGCAAACAGGATTGGCAGATGTTGATGCAGCTCACGGGCTTTTTGCGCCAATGCCCGGCCGTCCATATCTGGCAACCCGACATCAGTCATTAGCAGGTCAATGCGCTGGCTCTTGTCTTCAAGCAATTCCAGTGCGCGTTCGCTGCCTTCGGCTTCAAGTACGTTGAACTCCAGCTCTTCCAGAACGTCAACGATAAGCATACGAACAATGGCATCGTCTTCGACCACAAGGATGGTGGAGGGTGTTGCGGACATAATCATGCTCTCGCTAAAAATTTAAACCTGCGCTCAATAACACCTGCGCCAGCGGGTAAGGATAGCGTTGCGCTACTTTTGTGTGCGTATTTTTGTAAGAAAAATCTTCATTACGTGCAAGAAAATACAACTATTGCGCTGGATTCCTTCAAACTCCAGACATTTATGACGTCCACAGGCCAGAAATATGAACTCACCTGCATCCATTGATGAGCGAAGTTTTCGCAAGCTACTGACTCGCAACGTTGGCTTGCCCTTGGCTGTCGGTGTGCTAAGTGCCGTGTTGTTTGTGGTCATGATCAGCTACTTGCTATCAGTTATTAAGTGGGTTGAGCACAGTGATCGAGTGATCAGCAATACCAATGATGCGGTGAGGCTGACGGTCGATCTAGAAACGGGCATGCGCGGCTTTTTGATTACCGGTGACGAGCATTTTCTGGACCCGTATGCAGTGGCCAAGCCGCAAGTCATGGCTCAGCTTCAGGGTTTGCAAGCTCTGGTCAGTGATAACCCGCAACAGGTTGATCGGCTCAAGCGTATTGAAGCTTTGCAAAACGAATGGGCGACGTATGCTCAGACGATGGTCGATATGCGCCGTCAAGCTGGCGATTACCGTGAAGCGGTGCAGTCTGGGCGTGGCAAGAACCTCACTGACCAAATTCGTCAGCAATATGACGACTTCATACAACTGGAGCAGCAACTGCGAGTTGCCCGCAACAAAGAGGCCAGCACCACGACGATTTTCTGTGTCGGGCTCTATCTGCTTTTTGTCTTAGGTTTGAGCGGCTTTTTGGCATTTGTGGGGCGACGGGATTTAATAAGCCTTTCAAAAAGTTATCAGCATAACTTCGAGTTGCAGTTGAAGGCGGCGCAGCACCTGGAACGCCAGGCATGGCTGCGTAACGGGCAGACCGAACTGGCAGAGCAGGTGCTCGGTCGTCTGACCCTCAACATGCTGGGACGCAATATCCTGCAGTTTTGCGCCCAATACCTAGGCTCGGTGGTCGCTGCGATGTATGTCCGTGAGGACCACGGGGGGCTAAGACGTATTGCCAGCTATGGGGCTTCGCGCGAACAAGAAGCACGTAATGAGTTGATTCACGATAACGAAGGCATAGTTGGGCAAGCTGCTCAGCAAGAGCAGATGATTCGTCTAGACAATGTGCCTTCGGACTACCTCTTTAAAGTCAGCTCTGGGTTGGGCGAGGGAGCACCGAACAGCGTGCTGGTGATACCGACCAGCGACGATGAACGGGTTAACGGGGTGATTGAACTGGGCTTTCTCAGGCCGCTTGAAGACCGTGACATTGAGTTGTTCGAGCTGATTGCCGACAACATCGGGACCTCCATCGAGGCCGCACGTTATCGCCAACGTTTGCAAGAGGTGCTGGCTGAAACCCAGCAACTCAATGAAGAGCTGCAAGTTCAGCAAGAAGAGCTCAAAACGGCCAACGAAGAGCTTGAAGAGCAGTCGCGGGTTCTTAAAGAGTCGCAGACTAGCCTTGAGGCCCAACAGGCGGAGCTTGAGCAGACCAATGAAGCGCTGGAGGATCAGCGCGATGCGATGACTCGCAAGAACAGCGAGCTTAATCAGGTTCGGGTGCAACTTGAAGAGCGTGCCGAAGAGCTACAGCGTTCTAGCAAGTACAAGTCTGAATTCCTCGCCAATATGTCCCATGAGCTGCGCACGCCGCTGAACAGTTCGTTGATTTTGGCCAAACTGCTGTCAGAAAACCCGCAACAAAACCTGACAGGCGAGCAGGTCAAGTTTGCCGAGTCAATTTACTCAGCGGGCAATGATTTGCTCAACTTGATCAACGACATTCTGGACATTTCCAAGGTTGAGGCCGGCAAGCTTGAGGTACGCCCTGCGAACACCAGCGTGGCGCGCATGATCGACGGGTTACGTGCTCTGTTCCAGCCTCTGGCGATCGATAAATCGCTGGCTTTAAATGTCGAGTTGCAGCCAGGCACCCCATCCTTGATCTATACCGATAGTCAGCGTTTGGAGCAGGTGCTTAAAAACCTGCTATCCAACGCGATCAAGTTCACCGAAAAAGGCCAGGTAAGCCTCACGGTTTCGGGTCATCCGGGCAATGCGATAGCGTTCACGGTGGCCGATTCTGGGATTGGTATTGCGCCCGAACAACAGGAAAGTATTTTCGAAGCCTTCCGTCAGGCAGATGGCACCACCAATCGTCGATATGGCGGAACCGGGCTTGGCTTGTCGATCTCGCGGGATCTGGCGACCTTGCTCGGGGGCTCCATCAGCGTCAGCAGCGTACCGGGACAGGGCAGCATCTTTACCCTAATCGTGCCGGAGCAGTTTGTAGAAGATGCCGAACCCCACGCACCGCTACCGGCCAGTGCTGCAACACCTCCTGTTGCAGCCAAGCCGCTCGCATTGCTGCCACCTGATGCACCGTTGGCTATACCGCGTTTTGCAGATGATCGGGAAAAAGCCCCTTTCGCTACGCGTTGTATTTTGGTGATTGAAGATGAGCCCAACTTTGCGCACATCCTCTTCGATCTGGCCCATGAGTTGGGTTATCACTGCTTGGTCGCCCATGGTGCGGACGAAGGTTTCAGTCTGGCTGCGCAGTTTATTCCCGATGCCATTTTGCTCGATATGCGCCTGCCCGATCATTCCGGGTTGACGGTGCTACAGCGCTTGAAGGCGTTGGCGCCGACCCGGCACATCCCGGTGCATGTGATTTCTGTTGAAGACCGAGTTGAAGCCGCGATGCACATGGGCGCCATCGGGTATGCGGTTAAACCAACCACCCGTGAAGAGCTCAAGGCAGTCTTTGCGCGCCTGGAAGCCAAACTCACACAGAAGGTCAAGCGCGTCCTGTTGGTTGAGGACGATGACTTGCAGCGCGACAGCATTGCCCGCTTGATCGGCGACGATGACATTGAAATCACGGCCGTGGGCTTTGCTCAAGAGGCGCTTGACCTGCTGCGCAGCAATATTTACGACTGCATGATCATCGACCTCAAACTGCCAGACATGCTGGGCAACGATTTGCTCAAGCGCATGTCGACCGAAGACATTTGCTCGTTCCCGCCGGTCATCGTCTATACCGGGCGCAACCTGACCCGCGATGAAGAGACTGAACTGCGCAAGTATTCGCGCTCGATCATTATCAAGGGCGCGCGCTCGCCGGAGCGTTTGCTGGACGAAGTGACATTATTTCTGCACAAAGTTGAATCTCAGTTGTCCCATGAGCGCCAAACGATGCTTAAGACCGCCCGCAGCCGCGACAAGGTCTTTGAGGGCCGCAAGATACTGCTGGTGGATGACGATGTACGTAATATTTTCGCCCTTACCAGCGCCCTAGAGCACAAAGGCGCGATTGTGGTTATTGGGCGAAACGGGCGAGAGGCAATCGAGCGTTTAAACGAAGTGCCAGATATTGATCTGGTGTTAATGGACGTGATGATGCCCGAGATGGATGGCTACGAAGCCACTGTCGAAATTCGCAAGAACCCGCGCTGGCGCAAGCTGCCGATTATCGCGGTCACGGCCAAGGCGATGAAAGACGATCAGGAGCGCTGCCTGCAAGCTGGCTCGAATGATTACCTGGCGAAACCGATTGATCTGGATCGACTGTTTTCACTGATCCGGGTTTGGCTACCGAAAATGGAACGACTTTAAGTGCAACGAAACACCGACATCGAGTTACGGCTACTGATCGAAGCGATCTATCTCAAGTACAGCTATGACTTTAGGGATTACTCCGGCGCCTCGATCAAGCGCCGGGTGCAGCATGCTTTGCGCCAATTCGACTGCAAGACCATTTCGGCCTTGCAGGAGCGGGTGCTGCATGACCCGTTGGCTTTTATGCAGTTGTTGCAATTGCTGACGATTCCGGTGAGTGAAATGTTTCGCGATCCAGAGCACTTTTTGGCGATTCGTCAGGAGGTGGTGCCGATTCTCAAGACCTACCCGTCGTTGAAAATCTGGGTCGCTGGGTGCAGCACCGGCGAAGAAGTGTACTCAATGGCCATTTTGCTGCGCGAAGAAGGGTTGCTTGACCGCAGCATTATCTATGCCACCGACATTAATCCGCGCTCGCTGGAAAAGGCCAAGCAAGGGATTTTCTCGATGGAAAATATTCGCGCCTACACCCACAACTATCAAAAGTCAGGTGGCCAGCGCTCGTTTGCCGATTACTACACGGCGGCTTATGACTACGCGATTTTTGACAAGAGCCTGAGCGATAACGTGACCTTCGCGGATCACAGCCTGGCAACCGATAGTGTGTTTTCAGAAACTCATTTGATATCGTGTCGTAACGTACTGATTTACTTCAATAAAACTCTGCAAAACAGAGCATTTGGGCTATTTCATGAATCGTTGTGCCATCGCGGTTTCCTAATGCTGGGAAGTAAGGAAACTCTGGATTTCTCGGATTACAGCAAACAGTTTTCGCCTTTGCTCCAGCAAGAACGGATCTATCGAAAGCTATGACAGTCAAAGACGTTGATATCACCAGTTTGCGGCCCGTGAACGCCATCGTTGTAGGCGCTTCTGCGGGAGGTGTTGAGGCATTGTTGACGATTTTTGCTGCTCTGAAGCCGGGTTATCGACTGCCCATTATTGTGGTGTTGCACTTGCCGGACGAGCGTCGAAGTCAGTTGGCCGCCGTGTTTGCCCGGCGTCTGCCGATACCGGTCAAGGAAGTCGATGACAAAGAGCCGATTGTGCCGGGTACCTTGTATTTTGCGCCTCCCGGCTACCATGTTTCCGTGGAGCGCGATCGCAGTTTTTCGTTGAGTCGGGAGGAAAGGGTGCATTACTCGCGCCCCTCGATTGATTACCTTTTTGAATCCGCAGCCGACGTGTACCAACACGCACTGGCTGCGATCTTACTGACGGGTGCCAATCAGGACGGTGCGCAGGGGTTGGACACGGTCAAGCAGCAAGGCGGTTTGACCATCGTCCAAGACCCTGACGAAGCGTTGGTATCGACCATGCCGCAAGCGGCGCTGGATCGCTTCCAACCCGATTGCATCCTTCCTTTGCACGGTATCGCCCGTTTGCTCGTTGAGCTGGAAAGAATCGAATGCAACTAAGTGATATTCAAGCCAAGCTGCTGATCGTTGATGATCTGCCAGAAAATTTATTGGCGCTCGAAGCGCTGATAAAACGCGAAGATCGCACGGTATATAAGGCCTTGTCTGCAGACGAGGCGCTTTCGTTGTTGCTCCAGCATGAATTCGCAATGGCTATTCTGGACGTGCAAATGCCGGGCATGAACGGCTTTGAGCTGGCCGAGCTGATGCGCGGAACAGATCGCACCAAGAACATTCCGATTGTCTTTGTCAGCGCGGCAGGGCGGGAGATGAACTACGCCTTTAAGGGCTATGAGAGCGGTGCCGTCGACTTTTTGCACAAGCCGCTCGACATTCACGCGGTCAAAAGCAAGGTCAATGTGTTCGTCGATATGTATCGGCAAAGCAAGGCCATGCAACAGCAGGTCGAAGCGCTGGAGCAAAGCCGCCGTGAGCAAGAAACCTTACTTGTTCAGCTACAACAGACTCAGATTGAACTTGAACATGCCGTACGCATGCGTGACGACTTTATGTCGATTGTCTCCCATGAGGTGCGAACGCCGCTCAACGGGCTGATTTTGGAAACCCAGCTGCGCAAGATGCACCTAGCGCGCAATAATGCGTCCGCGTTCACCATGGACAAGATGCACGCCATGGTTGAGCGTGATGAGCGGCAGATCCAAAGCCTGATTCGTCTGATTGAAGACATGCTCGATGTGTCGCGCATACGCACTGGAAAACTGTCGATTCGTCCAGGCGAGTTTGATTTGTCACGGGCTGTGGCCAATCTGCTGGAGGTTTTTTCTCCGCAAATCAGTGCCGCACAATCGAGCGTCAATTTCACCGCCGATCAGCCGGTGGTCGGGCAGTGGGATGAGTTCAGGATTGAACAGGTCATTTCTAACTTACTGACCAATGCCTTGCGTTATGGTGCCAAAAAGCCGATTGATGTGACGGTGTATACCGAAGATGACTTTGCCGTAGTAGCGGTGCGCGACAATGGCATTGGCATCAGTAAAGACAATCAGCAACGGATTTTTCAGCAGTTTGAGCGGGTTTCTGGCAGCCATGTGGTGGCGGGACTTGGTTTGGGGCTGTTTATTTCGGAGCAAATTGTCGCTGCCCACAATGGCAAAATTACCGTGCAGAGCGAATTGGGCGAGGGCGCCTTGTTCACCATCCACCTGCCGCTGGTACAAAAGACATAAATTGGCCGCAACCTACGGTCCTGACCGCGGTCGTATTGGCAGCAATTGTCCGGAATAAGGTTTCCCATGAGTGAAGATGCGCAAGATGTTGTTTTGATTGTCGAAGACGATCCCTCGATCCTGATGGTCCTGAGTGCCTACCTATCAGGTGAAGGCTACAGAGTATTGCAGGCCGAAAATGGTGAGCAGGCGTTCGAAATTTTGGCGAGCAAGCCGCACCTGGATCTTATGGTCACCGACTTCCGTTTACCGGGTGGCATTTCGGGGGTTCAAATTGCCGAGCCCGCCTTGAAACTACGACCCGATCTCAAGGTGATCTTTATCAGTGGTTACCCGGCAGAAATTCGTGACACCGGCAGCCCGATTACCCGCACCGCGCCCATTCTGGCTAAACCGTTTGACCTCGACACCCTGCAAGAGCAAATCCAGAAGCTACTTGCCTGAGCTCGCTCGTACCGGTGAAGGGTTTGTCACAACCCTTGTTGCAACGCCGGATCGTCCGGGTTTTGTTGTTCCAGTTGCGCTAAAAGAACTTGTACATTCTGGAGTTGGCCGGCTTCTTTCCAGTAGCGAATCAGTAACAGACGCGCTTTGCGATTGGCCGGCTGGCGTTGCAGCAGCTCTTCAAGCTGACGCTGCGCGGGTTCCAATTGCTCAAGGTCATGCAGGGCGATTGCCAGTTTGTAGCGGTATTCACTGTTGTCCGGCTCCAGCTCAACGGCCTTGGTCAGGCCCAGCAGGGCATATTCGGTCTGTCCGTGGTTGAGCAACCAGATCCCGAGTGCATGTTGTAAGTAAGCAGAGTCGGGGTGTGCCTCTAGCTGCCTGGCCAAAAGTTCGCGTGCCTGGTCGGTCTTACCACGCTTGTCCAGTAGGTCAATTTGGGCCACCACGGCTTTGAGGTTCTCTGGATCCAGTGTCGTGACTTTCTCGAGTGCCGCCTGCGCTTCGTCCAGTTGTCCTTCATGCAGGTACAAACGCGCAAGCTGGCCTTGCGCTTGCGGGTCGTCGGGCTGGGTTTTGAGGTTGCGCTCGTATTCGTCGACGACTTGCTGCAGTGGGCCGAAGTACAGGCCTTGCTCATCGGGCGACAAGCCCAGCAGCGCGCTTGCCGCGGCGAAACGCACGCTTTGCTCGGGGTCTTCTAGTAGCGGGCCGAGCAACAGCGTGCGTTGAGCGTTTGGCACCAAGCCTGCAATGCTCTGAATCGCCGCCTTACGCACGAGAGGCGAGGCGTTTTGCAAATCGGCATCAGCCAGCTTCAACGCTTGTGGGCTGGGGTAGTTGGGTAATTCGGCATGCAGGCTGGCGCGGCGAATATCTGACAGGTCTGTACGTGCCAATTGTTGGTAGAGCACACGCGCGGCGCCAGGCATGCCGTTATGCGCTTGCTCAAGGGCCTTTGAATAACTGTGATTGATGGCAGGTGGCGTGATGGTTGGGGCAGGGCGCATCCAATACCAAAGGCCGACTGCGATGAGTGCAGACAACAGGCTGACAGCAAGGTAACGGCGAGGCTGGGACATGCAATATCCAGAAACAGGCGTACGGATGAGCTGCAAGATTGGGACAGTAGGCGTCTTGAGTCAAACGGGGTGAACAATTGAGCTAAACGTGTAGCCGCTGACGCAGCCTGCGCCAGCGGCTACAGAGTGTCAGGATGTGCAGACAAAAAAAGCCCCGCGACCGAATGAGCGCGGGGCTAAAAATTGGTTGGATGCGACCAACCAAAGGAGCTCGTTAAATCATGCTGCTAGATCAATGCGCGCTAGCGACCGTCTCTGCCTGCCAGCCACCGCCCAAGGCTTTGTAGATCGCCACTACGCCTTGGTACATCTCAACCTCGGCCTGGGCCTGGCTGTCTTCGGCGGCCAGGCGCTCACGCTGGGCGTCAAGCAATACCAGGAAATCAACGGTGCCTTCGCGGTAGCGAATCGCTGCCAGGTCCGCTGCGGCCCGGCTGGACTCACTTTGGCGAATCAGCGAGACCAGACGCTGCTGACGTTTGCCGTAGTCGCTAAAAGCGTTTTCTGACTCTTCAAGGGCCAACAGCACTTGCTGCTCGTAGCTGGCCAATGCGCCATCGGCTTCGGCGTCTGCACCGCGCAAGCGTGCCCGCACGCTGCCCAGGTTGAATGCAGGCCAGGTAATGCTCGGGCCTAGAGCCCAGGCGCTGGCGGCCGCCGAACCGATTTGCGATCCGCGTCCTGCTGTAAAGCCGAGGAAGCCGCTGAGGCTGACCCGTGGGAACAAATCAGCCTTAGCCACCCCAATACGTGCTGTAGCCGCTGCCAGTTTGCGTTCGGCACTCATGATGTCTGGGCGCCGTTGCAGTAAGTCCCCAGGGTTGCCGATGTTCAGTGCCTTGGCGATAGCCGGCAATTTGGCCGGGCTCAGGTCAACGCTGAGTGTGTCAGGGCGCTCGCCCAGCAAGGTGGCGATGCGATTGCGTTCGCGCACTTGCTCGGCTTGCAGTTGCGGCACGCTGGCCTCAACCGCAGCCAAGCGGGCGTCAGCGCGCATCACGTCCAGTTCGTCACCGACGCCTGCATCACGCAGGCTAACGGTGATGGCTTTGGAGTCCTGTTGGTTTTTCAGGTTGTCGAGTGCGATGTGCTCGCGAAGTTGCGCACCGCGCAGTTTTCCGTAGGCGTCGACCAATTCGGCAATCATCGTGACTTGCAACTGGTACAGATCAGCAGCAGCGGATTGCTCATCAGCGTCGCTGGCTTCAAGTTCGCGCTGGATGCGACCAAACAGGTCGATTTCCCACGCCATATCCAGGCCCAGATCGTAGCGCTCACTGTTGACACGCTTTTCAGTGGTGCCCGGCACCTGGCCTTTGCCTATATCGCTGCTGGCACGGCTAGTGATGGTAGGCATGGTTTCAGTGCTGACGTCATCACGAATGGCCCGAGCTGCACGCAGACGAGCAAAAGCCACGCGCAGTTCACGGTTGCCAGCCAGTGACTGAGTCACTAGCTGGTTTAGGGTCGGGTCGTCAAACTGCTGCCACCAGATCCCTTCAAAATGAGCCCGGTCAAAGCCCTTGAGGTTATCAGCGCTGATGTGTGCGGGTTCCGTGGCCGGGGTTTTGTAATCGGGGCCAACGGCGCAGGCACTCAAGGCCAGCACCAGCACGCTCGGGAGGAAAACTTTAAGGCTCATTGTTGCGACTCCAACTTGAGGTGCCTGGCCGCTTTGCGCGCTTCGCTGCGCTCTACATAACGACGGATCAGCACATAGAACACTGGCGTCAACAGCAGGCCGAAGAAGGTCACCCCTAACATCCCGGAGAACACCGCAACCCCCATCGCGTGGCGCATTTCTGCACCGGCACCGCTGGACAATACCAATGGCACCACGCCCATGATGAAGGCGAAAGATGTCATCAGGATCGGCCGTAGACGCAGGCGGCAGGCTTCCAGCACCGCAGCCAGCGGGCTCATGCCTTCTTCCTGCTTATCCTTGGCAAACTCGACGATCAGAATCGCGTTCTTACAGGCCAGTCCCACCAATACGATCAAGCCAATCTGAGTGAAAATGTTGTTGTCACCGCCCGATGCAATCACCCCTGTGATGGCCGACAACAAGGTCATCGGTACGATCAGGATCACCGCCAATGGCAGGCTCCAGCTTTCGTATTGAGCGGCCAGTACCAAGAAGGCCAGCAATACGCAGAGCGGGAACACGAACAATGCGGTGTTACCCGACAGAATTTGCTGGTAGGTCAGGTCGGTCCATTCGTAGGTCATGCCGTTCGGAAGCTCTTCCTTGAGCAGTTTCTCGATGGCTTTTTCGGCCTGGCCAGAACTGTAGCCGGGTGCTGCCGCACCGTTGATTTCAGCGGTGATGAAGCCGTTGTAGTGCATCACGCGGTCCGGGCCTGAGGTATCGCTGACCTTGATGAAGGTCGCCAGCGGGATCATCTCGCCCTTGTTGTTACGCACTTTCAGTTGACCGATTTGATCGGGCTCCAGCCGGAACTGTTGCTCGGCCTGAACGTTGACCTGATAGGTACGACCGAAACGGTTGAAATCGTTGGCATACAGCGAACCCAGATAAATCTGCAGGGTATCGAAGATGTCACTGACCGCCACGCCGTGGGTCTTGGCTTTTTCGCGGTCGATAGCCGCATCGACCTGTGGCACGTTCACGGTGTAGCTGGTGAACAACCCTGCCAGTTCAGGCACATTGTGGCTCTTGGCTATGATGTTCATGGTTTCTTTGTACAGCTCGTCGTAGCCCAGGTTGCCCCGGTCTTCGATTTGCAGGCGGAAACCACCGATGGTGCCCAGGCCTTGTACCGGCGGCGGTGGGAAGATCGCCATGTAGGCTTCTTCAATGCCGCCGAATTTGCCGTTTAGGGCTCCGGCAATCTCGCCCGCCGACATGCCCGGGTCTTTGCGCTGATCAAAAGGTTTAAGCGTCACAAACACGATGCCGGAGTTCGGGCTGTTGGTGAAACCATTGATCGACAACCCCGGGAACGCTACTGCACTTTCCACACCTGGCTGTTTCAGGGCCAGATCAGACATGCGCTTGATCACGTCTTCGGTACGGTCCAAGCTCGCAGCGTCAGGCAGTTGAGCGAAGGCCACCAGGTATTGCTTGTCTTGCCCCGGTACGAAACCGGTTGGCGTGTTGGAGAAACCGAAGAAGGTCAGCACCATCAAGCCTGCATAAAGCAGCAAGGCGATACCACTGCTGCGGATCACTCGGGCAACAGTCGCCACATAGCCATGGCTGGCGCGCTCAAAGAAACGGTTGAATGGACGGAACAACCAGCCGCCAAAAATTTTGTCGAGCACCTTAGAGAAGCGGTCTTTCGGGGCATCGTGACTCTTGAGCAACACCGCCGCGAGGGCGGGCGACAGGGTCAGCGAGTTGAAGGCTGAGATCACCGTCGAAATCGCAATGGTCAAGGCGAACTGTTTATAGAACTGCCCAGTCAGCCCGGAAATGAATGCGGCCGGGATAAACACCGCACACAGCACCAGCGCTGTCGCAATGATCGGACCGGTCACTTCACGCATGGCCCGCTTGGTCGCGTCCACCGGGTTGAGTCCGAGTTCGATATTTCGCTCGACGTTCTCTACCACCACGATCGCATCGTCGACCACGATCCCGATGGCCAGCACCAGCCCGAACAGCGACAGAGCGTTGAGCGAGAAGCCAAACATGTGCATCACGGCAAACGTACCGATCAACGACACAGGTACAGCGACCAACGGAATGATCGACGCACGCCAAGTTTGCAGGAACAGAATGACCACCAGCACCACGAGAATCAGTGCTTCGAACAGGGTGTGAACCACCGCCTCGATGGAGCCACGCACGAAGATCGTCGGGTCATAAACGATGCTGTAGTCCATGCCCTGTGGGAAGTTCTTCTTCAACTCGTCCATCTTGGCCCGAACTTCGTTCGAGATTTCGATGGCATTGGAGCCCGGACGCTGGAAAATCGGGATCGCCACTGCTGGCTGGTTATTCAGCAAGGAGCGCAAGGCGTACTGGCTGGAGCCTAATTCAACGCGAGCGATGTCTTTCAAACGAGTGATCTCACCGTCATCGCCTGCGCGAATGATGATGTTTTCAAACTCTTCTTCTGAAACCAGACGCCCTTGAGTGTTGACCGACAACTGGAAGCTGGTGGCATTCGGAGCTGGCGGCGCGCCCAAAGCACCGGCAGCGACCTGACGGTTCTGCTCGCGAATGGCCGTGACCACATCAGTGGCAGTCAGGTTGCGCGAAGCCGTTTTGTTCGGGTCCAGCCAAACGCGCAGCGAGTAGTCGCCCATGCCGAACAACTGCACGTCACCCACGCCGCCTAAGCGTGCCAGCTCATCCTTGATGTTGAGGATCGCGTAGTTAGACAAGTACAGCATGTCGTAGCGCTGGTCCGGGGAGGTCAAGTGCACAACCATGGTCAGGTCGGGCGAGGCCTTGTCCACCGTGATACCGATGCGCGTCACCTCCTCGGGCAGCTTGGGCTCGGTACGGGTAACGCGGTTTTGCACCTGCACCTGCGCGTTGTCCAGGTCGGTGCCCAGTGCAAAGGTGATGGTCAAGGTGATTTTGCCGTCAGCGGTGGACTGCGAAGACATGTACAACATGTTTTCAACACCGGTGATGGCTTGCTCCAAAGGCGCCGCCACCGTTTCGCCGATTACTTTGGGGTTGGCACCCGGGAAGTTAGCGCGCACGACCACTGTGGGCGGAACCACTTCTGGGTATTCACTGATGGGCAATTGAAACAGCGAAATGCTGCCGGCAATTAAAATCAGCAGCGAAAGTACGGCGGCGAAGATTGGCCGCTGAATGAAGAACTGGGAAAAATTCATCGGAGTTGTCGTCCCTTAACCGCGAGGAGTCGCAACACTGGCCAGCTTCGCCGCAGAGTGTGCGGGCGTTGCAGGGGGCAGGTTGCTGGCTTCCAGCGCTTGACGTTGTTGTGCCAGTGCGGCGAGGGTTTTTTCAGTGGCCATCGGGATCACTTCAGGGGTGACCGGTGAGCCGGGACGAACCCGTTGCAGCCCCTTGACGATAATCGTGTCGTCTTTGTTTAAGCCGCTGCGAACAATGCGTAGACCTTCGATTTTCGGACCCAGGTCTACGGTGCGGTAGGTGGTGTTGTTATTGCCATCCATCACCAGCACGAATTTTTTGCCCAGGTCGGTGCCGACTGCTTCGTCATTGATCAAGACCGCTGCGTAGGTGCCGCTGCCGACCAGTTTGAGACGTGCATACAGACCTGGAGTGAAGCTGCCATCAGTGTTATCGAACACCGCACGCCCACGAATGGTGCCGGTTTTAGGGTTGACTTGGTTGTCGACAAAGTTCATCTGGCCCAAGTGCGGGTTGCCATCTTCGTTGGTCAAGCCGAGATAAACCGGAGTGGTTTGACCGCGTTTGCCATCGCGGGCGAGTTGGCTGTACTTGAGGAAGACACGCTCGTCAGCATCGAAGTAGGCGTACACCTTGTCAGTCGACACGACGCTGGTCAGCGGCGTCACGTCAGCCGTCACGATGTTGCCCGCGGTGATTTCAGCGCGGCTCACGCGGCCACTGATCGGGGACGTAACGCGGGTGAAGCTCAGGTTGAGCTTGGCCAAGTCAAGCTGGGCCTGAACCGCAGCAACACCGGCACGGGCAGCTTGGGATGCAGTGGAACGCGAATCAGCCAGTTCGGCGGAGATCGCGTTGCTTTGGCGCAGACGCTCGCCACGCTGGGCTTCGTTTTCGCTGCGGGTTGCATTGGCGCGGGCTTGTTGAAGTTCGGCTTCGAGTTGGCGGACTGCAGCCTGGAACGGACGCGGGTCGATTTGGAACAGCAGATCGCCTTTCTTTACCAGCGCGCCGTCTGTAAACGCGACTTGGTCAATCTGGCCTGATACACGTGGACGAATCTCAACGGTTTCTGGCGCTTCGAGGCGGCCTGTGAACTCGTCCCACTCGTTGACGGGCTGTTCAATGACCTTAGCCACACTGACTTTTGCAGCAGGCGCTGGAGCAGTCGCTTGTGGAGTTTTGCCGCATGCGCTCATCACTACGATGGCCAAGGCCGCGAGTGGGAAGCGCAGATGTTTAAGTGACTGTTCCATGGGGGGGAGTCCGCCAATCTATTGAGATGGAGCGGATAATGCTGGCGCGCGTGGCGGGGCACGAATCGAACCTGACGAAGGTTAATATCATTCAGAATGATACAAAGCCTAAGCAAGCCCTCTAGCCTGCGCTTTTTGTTAGGGCACTATCAATTAAATCTGTACCCACAACGGGTTTAAGTCTGTTGCTTGAAAGGTAATGATTGTTGACCGATGTAGGTTCTCGGGGCATTGCGGGTAGGGTTTTCCTCCTTGGACAACCGTAAAAGCACCGCACTTATTTAGATACATATAACCGAGAGCACGCCCGCATATTTCAAGACCTGATCACTACGCTTTTTGAATCATTGTGTAAATCAGGTCACCTTTTATGTCGTCTTTACATCGTTACACCCCGTCATTAACGGCCATCGACCCACGGGGCCTAACCTTGCGCACGGTGGGCTATCACCGAGCCCGTCAACACGATGAGCCCCGTACCCGGGTACAACGCCAAGTGTTTGGTACTACCGGTTTGTTGCACCACCAATGGGACGCCCGGCTGCAGGCGTTGCATGACATGGACAGCAGCGTGCAGGCCAATCAAAGTCAGCGCCATAGCCTTACGGGACGCGTGCTGCGCACTCACAGTGTGGACGCCGGGTGGCGCATTGCTCTCAGCGGCACTGCAGGTCAGGTGTTGAAAGGCTGGGATAGCCGTGGGTCACAACAACGCTATGAATTTGACTCATCACTCAGGCCAGTCGCGGTGTTTGAACAAGCCGTCGATGAGGCACATGAGCGTTGTATAGAGCGCCTGAGCTATGCCGGGATGAACGCAGAGCACGCAGATCGCAATCGATGCGGGCGCCTCATTCGTCACGATGACTGCGCTGGCTCCGTGATGCATGAGCAATACGGATTGTTGGGTGCCATAACCCAGCACACCCGTGTTTTTTTACGCCAGGAAGTGACTACCGACTGGTCTCAAGACATAAGCCTGCGCGATGCGCAGCTGGAGTCCGAACGCAACATCAGTGCTTGGCACTACGACGCCTTGGGCAGTCTGCTAGAGCAAACCGATGCCAAGGACAACCGCCGACAATCCCGGTACGGGCCTGAAGGCGAACTGACCCAGACTGTTCTGGTATTCAATGGCGGCGCGCGAAAGGTATTGCTCGATCAACGACGGTACAACGCGCAAGGGCAGGTCGAGTCCGAGCGGGCGGGCAATCAAGTGCTCACGGTGGCGACCTACGCATCTATAGATGGGCGTTTGCAACGACTGGTGGCGTACGCTGATGGGCAGAGTAAGGCACCCTTGCAAGACCTCACATATACCTATGATCGCGTAGGTAATGTGATCAGCATCCGGGATGCCGCGCAGCTGACTACGTGGGCCAGTAACTCTAAAATCGAGGCCACGGCGACCTTCTACTACGACACGCTTTACCAATTGATCAAGGCGACGGGCCGGGAGCGCGCCCAGCAGGTCAACGGCCCTACGTTGCCCGCGCTGGTATTGTTTGGCGCAGCGAACAGCACCCTGATGCGCAATTACACCCGTCATTATCATTACGACGAAGGTGGCAATTTGATGCAGATGCGGCATGTACCCTCTACGGGGCCGGGTTATACCCAGAGTATGAGTATCGCGGCTAACAGTAATCGCAGTGTGCTCGACGAACTCGGTACGCTTGCAAATCTGGATAGTAGCTTTGATCAGAACGGCAATCTGCGAGCCCTTGCCCGTGGGCAGGTCATGAGTTGGAACGTGCGTAACCAACTGGTACGGGTCACACAAGTGTTGCGCGAAGACGGCAACCACGACGAAGAAACGTACTGTTATGACGGTGCCGGGCAAAGGGTCTTGAAGCGGCGCGTTAGCCAGGCAAAAGCACAGCAATTGCAGGCTGAAGTTCGGTATCTGCCAGGGCTCGAACTACACCGTAATCATGCCAGCGGCGAATGCTTGAGCGTATTGTCAATCGAGGCCGGTTACATGCGAGTCAGAGCGTTGAAGTGGGAGCGCGAGCGCCCCTCTGGGGTTGACGACGAACAACTGCGCTTCAGCCTGTGTGACGCCACTGGCAGCAGCAGTCTTGAGCTTGATGAGCAGGCTGCGCTGTTGAGTCAGGAAGGCTATTACCCGTTTGGCGCGACGGCGTGGTGGGCGGCAAAAAACCAGGTCGAAGCGATGTTCAAGACGCTGCGGTATTGCGGCAAGGAGCGCGATGCAACCGGGCTTTACTATTACGGTTTCAGGTATTACGCACCGTGGTTGTTACGCTGGATAAGTGCCGACCCGGCAGGCGATGTGGACACCCCCAATCTATACGTGATGGTCAGCAACAACCCTGTCTCACGGGTCGACCCCGCGGGGCTTACACAAGTCAGCATGGTAGACCGTGCCGTGTTGGGGCTTTCGGTAACCGGCATTCTTGCTTTTTTAGGATTCGCCGGAGGTTGGTTTCTCGATTCTTCAGTGGAAGGGGCCGCGGTTGGTGCATTGATTGGTTTTGGGCTGACATTCATGGCGTTGCGCGAAGGATATGGAAATTACCGACGCCGTGCACAGCCACCTACCGCCGCCGAACTTGAGCGCCAAACCGCCGAATGGCTCACACGCGAAGCGATAGGCTTAGCCGAGCGCCGAGGATTAAATAGAGTTGAAACAGACGCGCTGGTTAATTTTATTTATGCACATCGTCATCAGCACGCAACTGAAGGCTTTTCAATCCGAACTTACAACACCGATGCTGGCGCCGTTTTTGGGTATGTTGGGCCTGCGAAGGCTGAACGGCGGTTAGCAGGTCTTATCGAAAAAGGGACCCCTACCCTCAAGGAAATAAGGCGCTTGGGGTACAGCACCATCGAACTTCGGACTCCTGAGCGCAAGCGTGCCTCAGCCCCTTCAATACCGGTGCGAACATCAGCTTCGGGCTCAGTCAGTCAATTTGAAACACAGGCGACGACACAACTTACAAGGCGTAAAACCGGCAGCGTGGGGGCACAAGAGCAGGGTGGCGAGCATTCAACCTTGTCTGTAGAGGGTCCTCAGGCGCGCTTCAACATTGACGAAACAGCGGTTGAGCATTTGATGCAAGGGCGTGAAGGTCTCAGTATCGGCATTGCAATTGGCCATGTCATGGAAGGCCGTTTTGCGGCTGTTCGATGGCATCAGCATCGTGATCGACTTTGGTCTGCGGACTTGCACGGTTATCCAGGCTCAACCGGGCGAGGTGCTCATCGGCTTATGTTCGAGCACCTGAGCGGGCGTGGTTACCGAGTAGTGGGTGTCCGTGATCCCCATCGGCGCTGAAAGATACTTATCAAACCTGTGGTCGCTGGTGAACCAGGCGGCCACAGGTACGTAGCCAAGGCTACGGTCTTGTTACGCGCATGCTCATCAAGACGCGGTGGAAGGAGGCTCGTAAGTATCGTTTTCGTCTTCGCTGATGGTGTACCACGTGCAATAGGTTTGGCGGCTCATATCGCCGCTGGCATTTATGGTTTTAATGAGTCGCCCCAGTGGGTCGTAAAACAGTTGGTCACTGTAACCACCTTCGCGAAGTGACGCGTCGTTGATGGAGTGCCAATGATCGGCAAAGTAGGGACGATAATTGCGAATCGCCAGGCCCTTGTTGTTGTATTCGACTCTGGCGCTGACTCGCCAGCGTTGGCTGCTTTCAAGCGTTAGTGGTCTTCCTGTGGCGTCCAGTTTCAATACCCCACCAGGATCGACCTGATAAGCAGGTCCGGGCACTGTTTTCTGCTTGTTTTGCAGTACTCGACCGGAGCCATCGCTGGAAGCCACGCTGATTCTAATGATCGGTTCAACGTCACCCGTATCTGTGCTGTAACGATCTGCTTGCAACACGGCAACATGCACCGGCTCGCGTTTTTGCATCCAGCTAAAGGGGGCGTAAAAACAGGCGCTGGCGGCTTTCATCAAAGCGTCTGTGGGGTTGGCGATGGCCATCTCAGGAGTGTCATTGGCCGGGCGAACATAGTTGTCGAGTGTCTCAAACCCAACCGCTTTACCTTCTTCGCGCCCGTAAAAACTGGTCGCTAATAATTGGCCAAAAGCGTTATAGCGTGCTTGCTGTACGGTGCCTTGTGCATCGGTGATGTGTACTGGCATCAAGGAGCGATAATCGTACACCGCTGTGGTTGTACAGCCATCAGCCGTCTTGACCCAGTTCAACAAGCATTTATAGGGGTCATGTCCGACAACCGTGACACCGTGGCATTGAGTGGCGCGAAAATAGTTGGCTCGGTAAAAACCGGCGGCATCGTCGTACACCGCAAACCCTAGCTTGAGCGACCACAGAGTGGTCTTCGCGCTTTGCTCTGGCACGTTTGGTCCAGGATCTGGTAGGAACAGTGTCATGGGGTGATAGTGTGCACGGACCAGTTCTTTCTCTAGGTCATAGGGCCCGGATCCCGGCATGTGGGGCACATCTTCATAGACTGCTAGCGCGTGCTCGTCCAGTTCGGCGCTTTCAAGGTGATGGGGCAAGGCCTCAAAACTGGCTTGGCCGGCAGGCAACGATACAGTGCGGTGCGCAAGGCAGTAATACTGCACCGATGCCCCTGCTAATACCCATTCGGCATTCGCACCCACTGGGTTATCAGGCGTGTTGGCAATGAAATGCTCGTAGCTAATATGGCTAAGCGAGCCTTTTTCGAGTACCAACGCGTTACTGCGCTGGCGATAAGGCAATCCCAGACGCCATCGCTGAGGGGCGTCTAGATGTATGGGCTGAGCCCGGATCTCCGTCAAGTAGTCAGCTTGTTGAGCTGGGTCATGGGTATCTCGCCACCATTTTTGCTGATGCGGATCACTGAACGGTGCCGCATCAGTTACCCGCTTGCGGCGTGCGTAATTAACCGTCATCCCATGCAAAAGACTGCCGTAAGCATCCCTGGCAAGGTTGAGGGTATGGCTACAGGCAGGGTCATCAGGCTCACGCTCATATCGATAGCTGACGGACTCAAGGGGCAACAACAACACTGAGTCAGTTGACCCAAGCTGCCGTACCAGATAGCGCTGTTGACTGACTGTGTAAGGCACGGCAGTGGCAGCAGGATCGTCAGCGGCATAGATTTCTTCGCGCAGTGGTGAGCCACTGAGGGCTTTTTTCATTGCGTGTACGTCCGCAGCGCTGGGAGTCAAAATTAACCTGTCTTGGAGGTTGCCAGGCTCCAGGCGGCCCAACAGTGTTAGCCCAAGTGTTTGGGCACTTTTATCGGACTGGTTGTAGTCCGAGCGAGACATATCGAGGTCCTTGCCGGTGTGAAACCAAGCTTTGCGCAGCAGTGCTCCGGTATGGCCAGCTTCAAGCGCTTGGTTCGGTCCGGTTTGGGCATCTGTCTCGATCAATAGCCCAAACCCCTGAAATTTCCGTTCGCCGGGGTCGTAAAAACCTTCGCGATACTGGAAACGCTGAGCTATTTGGTTACCGCTGATCAAATCGAATTGCTGTTGCTGGGTGACCACGTGCAATGGAAATGGCAAGCCGCTGATCTGTTGCTTATTGGCTTGGTGGTGTTCACGTTTTTCATCCAGCCATTCCTGAGCACTGCTGCGGTAATTCAACTCACCTCTGGCGCCCATGTGGTTCTCGGTGGTCGTCAGCAAGTAAGGTTTTTGGCTGACGAAGTCGTAGCGCCAATGCCGCGTTGCCCCTTGAGAGGTGGACATCACAAGGCTCGAACAGCCAAGGCCTTGCAAGTCGGCAGTCGTGACCTGGCAGAAACGGTCATAAAACACCCCGTCAGGCCACTTCAATTGAACGGGAGGTTGCAATCCATGACCAAAACGGCTCATGAAAATCAGCACCTTGTCGGGTTCCAAGTACAACAAATCGCTAGCACCAGAGCCGTCTAGGTCGGCAAGGAGAACACGCTCAGGGTCGAAGCTGGCGTAGGAAAACGGCAATGAAGCAAATTCAAATCCCTTACCAAAATGCCCGCCCCCTAAATTTGGCCAACATTGGATATGGTCATGGCGGATACGGATCAAATGTTGTTGGCCGCTGCCCAATAGATCGGTGAAGGCCACCAATTCGGTTGCGCTGTTTCCTGGTTGCGGGAGCGCAGCTTCATCGGGTATGTGCGGGATTACTTTGCCTGCTTCAAAGCCTGCCGTGCCCTGATTAATGTATATCCGCACACTGTGGCTGCCGATCAGAGCAAGGTCGTAGATCCCATTACCCATTAAGTCGACCAATTGGCTGGAGGGGTGAAAAAACTCTTGTGGGAATGCCGCAAATGGAACAAACCCCGACCAGCTTCGATTGCCCTTAAGGGTGAAAAAACCACTCATGCCTGGTTGTGCAACGATCCAGTCCAATTGGCCGTCACCATCCAAGTCACTCAGCGCTTGCACTGCGGCCTGGTTTTTATCGGCGACTGGAATGTTGGCCAAGAGTTGCGCCTCGCCGTAGCTTATGGCATCCGCCTTGGCTGGCTGTGTGGCTCTTATCGGCTCGCGGTAATACCAGCTTTTATCCGCCCGACTGAGTACGCCAGGCAGTCCATCGTTGTACAGATCGACCAATTGATAGCCCGAAGCATGGTCAGGAACGTTCAGCGCTTCAAAAGCCTGAAATTGCTTCGGTTCGGCCTTTAAGGTGAAGGGGCTGTAGGACAGTGTCAGGGGCGGCCACTCAGCAGGGGGGGCATCTGCGTCATACGCCTGGCTAACCAAGGTGCGTAATAAATTGCCAGCCCCCTCTGTCCAGCGGTATTGCAGCATCAGGCGTCGGACCAGCACTGGAGCAGGTCCCATGGCGGCTTCATCGGGGAAATAGTGAAACATCAGCACTTGGCGGCACAGGTACTGATGACCCAGCTCAAAGCCGTAGGCATAACTGAAGAACGGGTCTTGACGTGGCTGCCAGGGCCTCTGCTCGGCATAACTGGGTGTGTCGCGACGTCCGGCTGGGCGCTCCCCATAGTCGAGCACTAACTCAAAGTGCCATTGGTTGTCTGCTGGGGTATCAGTCGCCCACAGCATGAAATGCGTTTGAGCCTTGAGGTTGGCATAGCACACCCGTGCCAGATAACGTTGGGCACGAAAGTCACGGACTGCGGGCTGCGAACTGTGTTGTTCGGCGCTCTTGTAATGGTAATAAATCTGCTCACCGTGGGCACTCAGGCTTTCTTGAAGGTGCCATTGCACGACATGGTCAGGGGCGGCCGGATCTGCGCAGCGTGCTGCCGTGGTTTTGCCAAACAGATGGGTGTTGCCATCCGGGCTCTGGACCAGCCAGAAACCCGCCGGGTCTTCGCTTGAAGACCAATGTTCGATGCGCTCGAACGTGCTTTCGACACATGGCAAGTAGCGTAGAACCGTATGGGTTACACGCAGTTGAAAATCATTGTAGTGATTCACTGTGGTGGTGTTGAGAGCCCCTTGGGTTGTGCGCTCGGGGATCAACTCTGCCCCGGTATGGCTAATAAACTCGTCCTTATCGGTATACGTCGGCACGCCCTTGAGGGTGTTACGAACAATGGCGCCTGCCGATAAATCCCAGCCAATGCCGAATGGACCATTGCCCAGCGTGCTGCGATAACTGAGGCTCAACGCAGGGGTAAACGCGCGACCAGGAGAAAGAGGCAATGGCACATCGAACGATGCCTGTCCTGTCATGCCGACTGCGCCCCAGCCGGTACCGATGCTTTGAATGGCCCCACCGCCCTTGGGTAAGGATGGGGTCATCACCTCAATGTTGTTGGCGTGGGTTGTCATACTCTGGCTCCGGCGCTGGACGTATAGCGCACGTGCACAATGATGTCAGTCAGTGACTTAAGCATTGAGAGCTGTGTGTGATGATTAGGAAAATACAGTTGCCAACGAGATACCGCGCCGGTGTATTCGAAAGGTAAATAACGTAAGTCGTTATCGAAACTGAGAGTAAACAAGCCGCTGTCATTTACCCCAGACGACAGTGCAATTTGCTCGCGCACGTGCAGGTTTTCAGTGCTTTCATCCGCCTTTTCGCTGTGCTGGATCTTGTTGTAGGTTTGAGTCAACGTCGCCCTGATGTCCTCATAGGGCCCCAGCGTAGCCGGCAGTGACACACTGATGCTCTTGATTCTTCGCAGGTGATGCCCTGGGTAGTCCGCATCAAACAATGCTTGGGTAAATTCAAAATTCACAGTACCGGTACTTAACAGGTCTTCTTTGAGGACATCCCACGCTTTGTTCAACGTGGCACTGCTGTCTTTAGCGGGCAGTTGTCGCAGTGAAACGGTTTTGCGGATCTCCAGTGCGCGCACATTGTGTTGTAAGTAAGCAGCATCCATTTGCAGTAAGTTCAATTTGAGTGCTTCACCCGCAGAAAGTCCGCGGTATTGATTGTTCCAGTGGTTGCTTTGAATAAAAGACTGCTTCCAGTCTGCACGTTCGTATTGCCAGCATGCTTGAGCGGCAAGGCACAATGAGTGAGTAACGTCATAGGCCAGGAAGTAAAACGCAGACAGCTGGCTGTTAAGCCATTGATAGAGCTGTGCGTTACAGAAACGTTTACTGAGTATTTCGTAGGTCGACATGGCTTGGGCCAGTGCTGTTTCGGTGTGGCGCAGTTGCAGGCGGGTATTGGTCACTTGTTCAGCATAGGTTTCAAGCTGCGCATCAATATGGCCGAGCTCAAGTCTGGCTTGGTCCAGAGAATACTCCCACTCTTGGTTTCGGCGGTTGAACTGCTCGGTGCGATCAAGGTGGGTAGCGCTGGCGCGTTTTTCATGGGCTACGCCTTGGATGATTGCTTGTACAGCAAACATAGAACCTTCTAGACGCATGCCACCGTTTGAGGTGCCGAAAATATTGGGTAGCATCATTAACCCCCCTGCAACGGCTTGAGCGCCATAGGCACCCAACTCCAGATGGGCACTTTCCTGAAATTGCCGGCTGGCCTGAGCTTCTCCTAAGTTAATGCCTTCCAAAAGCTGTTTTGAGAAGTACTTAACCCGTGCCTCGACGGACTTGCGACCGGCGCGCAATGCCGCCTGGTTTTTCTCATCGATGAGCAACGCTTGAGATTGCTGTAATACCGAAATTTTGCTCAGGTCCCACGCTTGAGCGTGTTGAAGTGCCATATGTTCTGACTGATCCTTGCGTTCGACCAGTGACAGCAAGGTAGTCCCAAATTGAATCAGGTTTTCGGTCGCCGCCAAAGCGTGCGCCTGGATCACATGAAAACGGTAATGGCTGGCTTGGGCTTGTAATAAAGCCGCAGGTGGCGTGTTGCCTACATTGCCTGCTTGTAACGCTCGGGCAATAAAGGCTTGGGGGGATAGGGGCGATGCAAACAGCGACGTCTGGAGAGGTTTTCCGCTTAAGTCCAGATGATGGCGCAGGTTGTGCAATCGGCTTTCGATTTTGTCCCATCGAGCCATCAGACTCGGGTTTAACGGCCGACGTAAATACGAGGTGTCGGCCAAGAGTCCGGACAAATTCTCAACAGAGGGCAACCGGGTGACGCTTAGTTGCGTTGAGTCTTGGTTGCTTGCCTGACGTTCCTGGTTACGCAGTTCGCTGGACGGTTCCGAGCTGAGTTTGCCAAGGGTGATACTTGTCCATGGGTCAATCGAGGTGATCGTTGGGCGTGGCCCGAGTAGACTTTTGACGCGTACATACCAGAGTTTTGCTTCCGCGAGGCTATCTGCGGTTGTTTGGCGGTATGCGGCGTCGCCGCGGTTGATCAGAATGTCCAGGTACAACTGGAACAATGCCTGACGAAAGTGAACCGGAGCGCTCAGTGCGATTTGATTTGGATCGTGAGGGTTGTTCTGGGCGTAGCTAAGGTCGGACAGGGGTGCTGTTAGCACACTAAGTCGCCAGTGGCGATGGGGAACATTGCTAATGGATGCGTTATACGCCGGATCAAATAGGTAGTGCATCCAAGCTTGGGCCTCGGCATAACGTTGCTCCAAATTAAGGCGATGAGCAACAAGCCAGGGCAGGTATAGGAAGAGTTCCCAATAGTACCTGCCATGAGCCCCATGAAAATCTAAAGGTTGATCTGGACCGCCCTCTGTTAGCGACGGTTCGAGCCATGCGGCCGGGGTAAGGGTGAACAAAGTATCAAGACTGACGCTGGCTGCTTGAGTGAGTTTTTCGGCAAAACTGGTATTCATTCTGATCGGTGCGCGCCGCCTGTTTAATGCGGTGGCGTCACTGTATTTAATCGCTGATTCGCTGAAATCAATAAATTCAACGGCACCATATTTCTTCGATGTCACTCGCTGCAGGCGTGGGGCCATAGGAATGAGAGGGAGGGCATTTTTGTTCAGCGTGATCTGTGCGGACTTGAGGGCGTAACCCATAAGGTGAGATATGTCGCCCTGAACCTCTGTGTCATGGATTATCACACCGTGCAAAATGGTGATTGTAGAAAATGTGGAGTGTTCGTCTGAGGTTGACGTTTGCTCGACGATCGGGCGCAGTGTCTTGGGATTTATTTGTAATTGAACGTTTATTGTCTGAGCCGCTTTAAGATTAGATGCGCTGCCCCTAATGTATCGACGGGAGAAATCTGTTTCACCAATAAGTAGGGTGTTACTGCGCAGGATACGCGACGGCGTAGGATTTTCGGGTTGGAGCGGAAAAAGGATAATTTGTTTATAAGAACGCTCCAGCGGAGTGTTGACGGCTTTATCAAATATCAGTGTTTCGTTATTGCTCAAGTTGACAGTGATCGTGTACGACGGACTAGGGGTGTAGAAGAACTCATTGAATATGTCGATACCGATCTCACTGCCTGCTAACTGTTGCGTGGCTTCATAGCGATTATCCTCAATAGATTCGCTGCTCAATACATTGAAGTCCACTGAGAATTGTGAAAATGACGCCGTTGTGATGTGATTCGTGACAGACACGCTGGTGATACTTGTAGACGGGGATTTTAAGTATTTTAAAGTTATTAAAGATTCCGGGTGTAAGTCATAGAATGGCGCAGTAGATGCTGAAACGTTGATCGCGAGTTTCATCTTCATTTCTACGCCATTATCGCTGGCCTCGAATGTTAAACTCTTGTACTTATCAAAATCTGCGGCCAAGGTCGACGATATTTCAAGGGTGGAGGTAGTGGTGTTGAATTGTATGTCATGATTTTTGACAAAGTTTTGTATGCGATTTTGATAGTTGCCATAGTTCCAGTGATTTTGATTGAAATGTGGCTGATTATTGATCAGCTCATGAACGTTTGCAATCTGACTATGGGGTGTGTGAAAGTTAAAGTTTGAATGGTTGTGCTTGACGAATATGGACCAATTTCGCTCGGCTGTTTCTTTCTGAGAAGGCCATGTTAAATAGTCCTCGACTGTCCCAGAGGAATGTAAACGTTCGATACCAAACTGTAAATCGAGCCGTGCAGCTTGGTAAAAATCGCTGGAGAATGTGTTTTTTTTGTATTCGGCTTTATTTCGTATTGCTTGGATATTTAACCCCAGAAAAAGTGAGCCGGGCTGTGTTGTTGAATCCAAGGTGGCAATAGTGGTAATGGCAGAATATATTTCGTTGGTGTTTATTCGGAGCACACAGTATTCATCGATGCAGACTTGGGGCATGCTCCAGCTACCGTCATGTTTCTGAAAAATAAAACTTAGACTTACTTTTGTAAAGTTTGATTTTAGATAAGGTTCTAAACGTTTTTTATACTGTTTTTCATCTTCGTCGCGTTCACTCCAGGAAAAGGCGGTGTTTTGGCTCGCGGCTGATGTAGGGCTAATAATTTGAGCCCAAATAATAAATACACGGTTATTGAAATAGACTGGCCGAATACTACGGTCTGGTATGTTGGCCGAAGCCGGTAAAGGAATGGCTTTCCAATCCGACCAAGCAGAAGCTTCTGGAGTGTCTTGCTTAAAGTTACTCAGGTGATGTGTTGCCGGATACAGCGCGCGCTTAGACATATCGAGTGAGCGCCAGTAGTAAGTGTTTTCAGCTCTAGATTTACCCACGAAATAATACATGCTGTCGGCCATGCCATTGATGTCGCCATCGATGTAGCCACTCAGTGTTGTCAGATTGGCAATGTCTTCAAAGCGGCTCAGGTAGCTCTGAACGGCCGACAAAATGGTGCTGGGTTGAATGCGACATTGATTAATATCGTTTTCAAGTTGCTGGAAGTTTTCTGTCTTGTGGCTGCGTAATTCAGGGCTTAGATAGGTTGATGGAAAGTAGCGGACTTGCTGGCTGGCGTGCCACACCGAGTAATTGTGCAGTGTGTTGTGCCATTGGTTAAGTTGCGTTGCAGATATGCCCTCAATGTCATATCCGGGTTCAAGGCCCAACATGATTGCGTTGATATATTGTTGCAAGCTGGCTATTGCGCATGCCACTCGGCTGGTAGGCACCGCTTCACTGACCAGTACGTCCAACAACCAATAGTTATAAAGCTCATCGGCAGTTTTGATACCTTTGAAGTGTTTCAGGTTCGCCAGGACCTTGTCTGAAGGGGCCGCGTGGGTTATGTAAAGTGCGAGTTGAGCATCGCGCAATTTTTCATTGAGTTGTTGGTCGAGTGTTGGGGGCATGGTCATTCCTTGATCCGTTCGGAGATAAAAAACATTATTGTTCGTGTGTCGCAATGATGGCTTTGCCCACCAGCCCCCAATTATCATTTGAAACGTCGGCTTGTAAGTCAGTGGCAGTCAGTAGCACGTTTGCCGATAGACCCGTGGTGATGGCTGCCTCATGGCAACGCATGAGCCAATCCAGTTCCACCATTGAGCGTACGCGTTTGGTTTGAAGGCGATTGACCAGCACCGTGATTTCTTGAGAATCCCAGTTGAACATGGCGGCCAGTAACGAGTTGGTGGTCGACGATAGGTCACTAGACTCGCTAACGATGGCGGCAGGGTTTGATGTTTCAAAGAAGTCCAGCAGCATGTCCTGGGTTAGCCCATAGACGTTGATGCATTTGTGAAACTGCGTAAATAAATACAAGGTACTGAACGATAACTTGAGCATTGAGCCGGGAGCGTGGTCATCATCCAGCCAGTGTGGATTGAGCAATAACTTATGCAGCGCCTGACGAGACAGAGGCAACTGCAACGTGTTTTCAGCATCGGCCAGCAATAACAGTAAGTGCTTGAATAGGGGGGAGGGACTGGGGCGTCCTAATGCATTTCCAAACTTGTGTGCGATATGCTTGATGGTATGCCTCAATAAAAGCGGCGCTTCAGAAACGTGGGACGTGTCGTTGAAAAGGTGTTCGGCCTTATCTCTAAATGGTTGCAAAAGTCCATAGGCCGCTAATAAGAGTGGCTCAAGTTTGTTGGTGACTTCTGTCTTAAGCTGGTGATTGGTATCTGGGTTGGAACTCATCGTTACATAGGTCTTGACCGCGGCCGCCAGACCTCGCTTCAGTGTTTCCTCATTTGCAGTCAGTGGGAACTGTGAATGGACTTTCAACATCCCCTTAAGCATTAATACGCTCCATGAATACTGCAAAGGAGGCGCATCTGTTTCTGCTTGTGGAAGTTCAAGTGCGTCAATTTGTTCTTGAGGTATGAGTCGAGTTTGCAGGTCGTCGAATAGCGCGTTAATTTGAGCCAATTGCTCACTGATAATGGCTTTTTGCGGAGCGCTGTCGAACAGTAACTGATGGTGGATCTGCTGCACGCTGCTGCCGCTAGCGTTAATCCAACTTACCGCCCAGTCCATCTGCATCAGTACATCGAGGAAGTCCGCCGGAGTATTCTGACCCGAGCTTCGCAGGGAGGGTTTCACCAAGTTTTTCGTGTAGGCACCATCGCCGAGTAACTCGATGAGATGCACGCTCTCCATCACCGAGAGGCCAAATAGTCTGGCAATCCGGGCCTGTCGGTACAAGGATGAAAAAGTTTTCAGATTTCTGCCCAGCGCTCCCATGTGTTTGCGCGTCTGAGCCACCACCAAACCGAGTGAATCAGTGGTCGGGCTAAGGCCAAGTGCCGCACAGATCTGATACACCGTGGTGTGTGTTGACGGGTCGCCGGCATCCGGGTCCAAAGGGCTGCCATCCAGTTGCAAGGGGTGGTTAAGTAACTGCCTGCGGTTGAACACACGATCAAACAAAGAGTCGCTGTTGCCACAGGCGTGTACTGGCAGTCGGTACAGCAAGGCAGAAAACTCTTCAGCCTTGAGGCCGTAACGCAGGTTCAGATAACGGTATACACCCAACATTCGCAGGGTGTTGTCATTGATCAAAAGCTCATCGTTGGTGTTTTGCTCACACTGCATTGCGCTCCACAGCAGTGTGTCCAGTTGCGTAAACGAAATCCCTAGCCAACGTTGCAGGCGGATCATTCGCTGTAGCCGGTCAAAGCGCGCAGGCGAGGTGTTGAGCAGCACAACATTGCCAGTGGCGTCGGTTTCAAGGTTCAGACGCTTAGGGTTATCTGCTTGCGGACCATTAACGTAACGCGCGCCGGCCTGTTCGTTTTCTGGGTGTTCAAAGGCATTAAGGTTGATATGCCTGCTCATTTTGGGCTGGTATTTGTTGCGGGCCAGCAGCTCATCCACTTGATCGGTCGTCAGCCCTGTTTGCAACATAAAGTATGCGAGCTTTTTCAGGGTTTCTTCTTTACTGGCATAGTGGGTTTCGAAAAGCGCTTTACCGGGGGTCCAGAGTGGCGAATTCAACAGAGTTTGTTGCTGGGGACTTAACCCCGATAACAGCCGTTGAGCCTCGTACGCCGGGTGCTGAATTACGCCGTAAATGTTGTTTGAAAGGTTTGCGAGTGGCAGTTTTAGGCTTAAGCGGTAGTTCAGCTCACCCACGGCGGGTTTATTGCCTGTCAAACCCAGCAGGCATTGCTGATGTGCCAAATCAAAAGGCAGTTCGAAGGGAAAAAGAGTGACCGCCAGCGCCTCGTTCACCGTCTTGTTTTTGTAAATGCCGGTGTGTTCGTTGATATAGACGTTCAGGTGCTCGTTCAAGGTTTCATTAACGATGCTCAGCAGTGGTACTTCTTGGGTCAGACTTTGATTGTCGATGATCAAGTTCTTGAGCAAGGGCCGTCGAATATCTAACGTGATGCGATTGGATTTGTTATTTCCGCTGCTCTCCACTTGTTGCGCAAACAAGTACAAGGCCCGCAGGTAGGCCGCTGGTGAATCGAGTGCGGCCGGCGATGCGGCAGAGCAGTAGGTGTGCCAGTTTTCTTGGAAGAGAGCGGCGTAGGTAGGCCCTTGATACACCTCGGTCGCCGGGGTGCGTTTGACTCGCTGATTGTCGGAATGTGAAAGGTTTTGCTCTCGATGCAAAAAATCAAGCTGGGCGGCATAACCTGCGGCTAGGTCGTAGGCCTGGGCGCCATCGTCATCGCAGTGCACCGCCAGTTGCTCAACGAATTGGGTTTTGGATAGTCGGATGACGTCAAACACTGACGCAATATTGAGCAACCCCATGGCCGTTTTAAAGTCGACTTTTCCCGGGACGGGTAACTGTCCGGGTTCGGCTAGCGTGTGCAGCAAAGGTTGAGGCATGTAGATAACTCCTGAGCGCCAGGTGGTCATCCACCGGGCTTTCAGAAGCTAACAAGGACTTGATCCGTTATCGGCCAGACCAAGCCCATTGAGTGCTAGGAGATGTCGCTAAATGTTGAGGGGAGGGTGCGCGGTCAAAAGTTGATCGACGCACTTAGACGGGCTGTCATTGGCGCACCTTGGAACAGATAGTTATCCCCCATGTACTCGCCCACATCGCGCCAGTAGCGTTTATCAAACAGGTTGTCTACGGTCAGCCTGAACTCAGTGTCGTAACCCTCGACACGGGTGCTGTAGCGACTGCCTATGTTGAAGATTGCGTAGGCGTCTGCTTGAACGTCACCTAATTGGCTGGCGTATTTTTTGCCACTGTATTGCACACCACCCAGTAGTGACAGGCCGTTGATCCAGGGGAGGGCATAGTCACCGTAGAGACTTGCGCGCAAGGTTGGGACATTGAGGGTCTGATGCCCTTCGTAGTCCGCAGTTCCGCTGCCGGTGACCCGGGCACGAATCGCCGCCACACTGGCCGAGATCTGCAAGCGCTCGCTGGCCCAGCCACTGGCTGCCAGCTCCAGCCCCGTATTTTTCTGCTCGCCTTGCTGCTCATAGATAAATGATCCATCGGCTTGCGGGCGTGAGTACTGATACCCCTGACGAATCTGGAACAGCGTGGCGCTGAGGCTCAGGCGTCGCCAATCGTACTTGATGCCGGCCTCAATCTGGCGCGACACAGTGGGTGCGAGGATTTCAAAGTGATTGCTGGCGAACCATGGCGCTTCGCCCCCCAGCGACAAGCCTTTGCTGTAGCGGGTGTACAACGAAACATTCTGTACCGGTTTATAGATGAGTGCGGCCTGGGGCAGAAACTCATAGCGTTGGGTATGGCGGGTGGTGTCACCCTGGTTATTGAACGTGCGTTCATCCAAGCGCACTTCGCGCCCGCCCAGAAGGGTCTGCCAGTGCTCGTTAAAGGTGATCCGGTCATTGAAAAACACCCCGTATTGACGGCTATCGAGACGGCGATAGCTGTCATTGACCGGGCCGTCGTAACGCGCAAAGTCTTCAGGGTCACGGTTGATATTGCCGCTGCCGATCATCTCGTTGATCAGTTCGCGCTGGTCTACTACGCGCCTGAATGCACTGGTGCCAACGGTCAGTTCATGGCCAATGCCGCCGGTGTCGAATTGCCCACTCAGCGTGGCCTGAACCTCATCATTGCGCCGTGTGTCGTCAGGGCTGCGGAAGTCATAAATGTCGTAATCGCCTTGCGGGCTGAAGTAGTTGGGCACAGCCGCCATGGTGCAACTGTCCGAGCCATAACACCCCCAGGCAAACGAGCTGTAGTCGTCGATGACAACTTTGCTGCGCGAAGCGCTGAGGTTTGCTTTCCAGTTTTCGCTCAAACGGTATTCAAAATTGCCGTTGAGGTTGAGCGAATCAATGGTCACCGGTTTGGAGCCACTTTGGTGGGCCAGCAATTTCTTCGGTGAGGCGTGGTGCGGCAGTTCAGTGCCTCCGAGCAGTTGATAGCCCGGTACTGAGCGCTGTTCCTTGTTCTGGTACTCAACATCTAGTTGTAACAACGCATTGGGGCTGATGTCCCAGTCGAACGCCAGCGATACGAAATCGCGTTGGCCATTGGCGTGTTCGACGTAGGAATGAATGTCTTCATGGGCGACGTTGGCCCGCAGCCCGAATTGCTGTTCGCTGCCAAACCAGCCTCCGACATCGGCGGCCATATAGCCGCTGCCGCGATCATCGGTCGAGACGGTCACAGAGCGCACATTAGCGGGCCGTTTGGTGACGTAATTGACCAGGCCGCCCGGCTCGGAGACACCGCTTTGCAGGCCCGACAGCCCCTTAAGCAGCTCAACCTGTTGTTTGTTTTCCAGCCCTACGTTCTGTTCGCCTGTGATAGTACGGCCATTGATCTTGTAGCTGCTGGCCGAATTCAGCGAAAACCCGCGCACCACAAAGTTCTCGTAGTAGCCGATGGGCGCGTAGCTTTCACCCACCGAGGCGTCATTTTTCAGCACATCGCTGAGCAAACGGGCCTGCTGGTCCTTGATCAGGGTTTCGTTGAATACCGAAATTGCCGCGGGAGTATCAATCAACGGCGCGGGTTGAAAACCACTGACCCAGGCCGCGTCAGTCTGATAGTCGGCCGTATTGGAGCCGGTCACGGAGATTGCCGGCAGTTCGGTTTCAGCTGCCTGGGCGATTGAAACGCTACTACTCAGTAACATGCCGAGGGTCAGAACATTGAGTGCGAACCGTGGTGCGGACTCCTCCTCGTTAAAAGTCCGGTAAAGCATGTTCATGCAAAGCTCCTAAACCATGGCCGACCCGTGATAGACGAAAATCTCCGGGGCTTTTTTATGCGCGCCATCATACAGGCGGGTATTGACCTTGGGTTAATCGTGACGCGTGGAACTGCCCAGGTGATTTGTTTATCGCTATGTTGAGCACTGCGCAGCGATTCCATGTAATGAACCTGAATTTGGCCCATACCCTCTGCAAGCGCGTGTAGATCCGCCTTGATCTAGAGCCTCCTAGTGCGTTATAGCTAAAAAGGCATTCAATCGTATTACAGGAAATGACAAACCCATATGGATGGAATCACACGTATCAATCGCCAGTTCGGCTCACAGCCCGCATCCCTGATTGCGAGTTGTGGGCCTCACGTCAAACGCCGCATCAGCGCATCCACAGGGTTTATTTCTCGTCTCTTTGCACACGTTGTTTTGCCCCAGTTGATTCCGTATTTCTCGGGTAACTGCGCCAACTGGCGCCACTGTTACATCCCACCGCCTGCTTTGCGATAACTCGCCCAACCGGCGCGTCCACTGTGCGTTTCCAACAGTGCGTTCTGCTGCCCGGCTTTTTATCTGAACCTCGCGGTACAAGGAGTAACCCCCCATGATCTATTTCCAGGGCAAGAGAATCTTTAGTGTCATCTTCGACATGGATGGCACCCTGTTTGACACCGAACGCCTGCGTTTTAAGACGCTCAAACAGGCGGCCGTTGAAATTTTTGGTACACCTCTGAGCGAAGAAACCCTCATAGGCTCTCTGGGTTTGAGTGCTAAAAAAGCCGAGGCATTGGCCAAGGCAAATCATGGACAAAACTTCCCCTACGCTGAAGTCCGGCAGCGCGCTGATGAGTTGGAACTGAACTACGTGCGTGACCATGGCGTGCCGATCAAGGATGGCTTGCTTGAAGTGCTTGAGCGCTTGCGCAAGTACGGCCTGACCATGGCTGTTGCCACGTCCAGTCGGCGCGCGATTGCTGAGGAGTACCTGATCAACGCCAATGTGTTGAAGTATTTCGATGTCACCGTGTGCGGTGATGAAGTGACTCAGGGCAAACCGCATCCAGAAATTTTTCTAGCAGCGGCCAGCGCACTCAATTGTCAGCCGCAGCATTGCCTGATGCTTGAAGATTCTGAAAACGGTTTGCTATCGGCGATTCGTGCCAATGGCCAGCCGATCCTGATTGAAGACATCAAACCCCCGGCGCCTGAGGTCAAGGCGGGAGCCCTGAAGGCTTACCAAACCATGCATGGGTTTCTGGGCGATTTGAACGACTGCATGCCCGACCTTGGCACGCCTGAGCTGACCGAGAGCTTTCCGCAGGCCCTGAACCAGTTCAGTGTCGGTATTCATGGCTTTGGTGCCATGGGCGGCGGTTACTTGACGCAGATTTTCTCTCACTGGGATGGCTACACCCGACCGTGTGAAATTATTGCGGCAACCCGCTCACGGATGTTGCGTGAAACCATTCAGGCGTTCGGCCGATTCAGCGTGCGCTATGGCGCCACCTCATTCGACCAGACCATCGAAAACCTCAGAATGATCGACATGGACGACGCCGAAGCGGTGATTCGCATGTACGACACGGCTGAAATCGTCGGTCTGAGCCTTCCAGAGCCGGCCATACGCAATCAGGCACAGGTGATTGCCAAAGGCCTGATTCGCCGCTTCGAGCGTCGTGGTCGCGAACTGACCATCCTGATTGTGCTAAATAAAGTTGGCGGGGCGGATTTTGTACGACGTCATGTACACGCTCAGTTAGAACAGCTTGTGTTGCCGCAGATTGCACAGAAAATTCTCGACAACACCCATTTTGCGGAAACGGTGGTGAGTCGCATCGTCTCCAAAATCTCTAACGAGGCGCTGGTGCGGCAGTTGCGGATTAAGTCGAATATTTTCCAGAACAGCCTGAGTGAGCAACCCGCCACCCGCAAAATGTCGCCCAAGGTGCCAGTGCCAGAGTACGAGCGTCTGATCGCACGTTTTCGGCCCTTCGCCCAGTCGAGCAACGCCCTCAGCCAATTGCACTTGATCTTGTTCAACAGTGAATCGGACATGCCCTTGTATGCAGAGCGTTGCAGCAACCTGCTGGAGCGCCTGCGCCAAGTTAAAACGGTAGATGACATCACACAGACACAGGTCATCAAGAACCTGCTGTGGAACGGCCCGCACGCGATCATTGCTTGGTACGCCAGCCTGTTGGGTTATTCATGGTTGGGGCAGGGCATGGGGGACTCGCGTGTCAGCACCTTGGCTGAACGGCTGATTCGCCAGGAAGTTGGCCCCGCACTGGTGGCCGAAAACCCGCAAATGGCCGATGCCGTGTCTGACTTCTCGAAAACCTTTCTGGAGCGTTGCAACACCTCTTTCAAGGATCCGTGCGCGCGTGTCGGGCGTGACCCTCTGCGTAAACTGCAACGCAATGAGCGGATATTTCGCAGCATTGATCTGGCCAAAAAACATGGCATTGACAGCAGTGCCCTGCAGTTTGGCAGTGCTTTGGCCCTGCATTACGCACTCAAGTGCACCGACAAAAAAGACCAGGAAAGCCAATTGATCCGCCGGGTGTATGAGCAGGCGGGCAGCATAGAAGCGGTTCTGACCTATACCGGTAATTACAACGGGCGGCCGTATCCGGGGTTGGACCCGATCAAGGATGCGCCGCTGGTTGCCGCGATCAGTGAGGAGTTTCGGCGTGTAGAGGCGCGGGGCGCGCAGGTTGCGGAGTGTGTGTTGCCAGCAGCCTGAGCCTAATTAGCCCGCCTGCGATCATCGCAGGCGGGCGGCTACAGGTGGGCGCGTAGTGTCAGTACGGCATCCAGCCCGCCTTGCGCGCGGTTGTGCAGCACCAACGTTCCGCCATGCGCGGCCGCTACAGTCTGGGCGATGCTCAGACCTAGGCCGTACCCTCCGGTGGCGCTATTGCGCGAGGCTTCAAGCCGGTAAAAGGGTTCCAGCACGTGCGTCAGTTGTTCGGGCGCAATGCCTGGGCCATTGTCGCGGACAGTAATCGTCAGGTGCGCTGGCTGTTCATCAATGATCACCTGCACATCCCGAGCGTAACGCACAGCGTTTTCCAGCAGGTTTTGCACGCAGCGCTTGAGGCTGCGGGCATAACCAGACACTGGACGCGTCGCGTGCCCCATCAAGGTCACGTGCTCACCAATATCCTCCAAGTCAGCTTGCAAGCTTTGCAGCAGGGCGTTGATGTCGATATGTTGCCGGGCTTCGTTGATTTCGCCACTGCTGACGAAGTCCAGCGTGGTCGACACCAGCCCCTCCATGTCGGTTAGGTCTTTACGAAAACGCTGCTTTTGTTGCTCGTCATCGAGCATTTCAGTACGCAGCCGCAAGCGAGTGATGGGCGAGCGCAAATCATGCGATACCGCTGCCAGAAATCGCGTGCGCTCAGCCAGACTGTCCAGCAGCCGTTGTTGCATCAGGTTGAAAGCCTCGGCCGCCCGCCGCACTTCAATCGGCCCTTTGACTTGCAGTGGTTGACGCCCAATATCGTTACCCAGCGCTTGTGCCGCCTGCGCCAGTTCATTCAAGGGGCGGATGGCTAAGCGCACTGCGAACAGGGCGATGAACGCCAGCACAATAATGCGTGCAAGATAGATACGCCAAAAGTAGTCGAGCATCATGTCGACAGGAGACAGACTGGTCCAACCTTGGTCTTCCAGCGCTTGAACATGTAGCCAGCGACCATCTGCAAGACGTAACTCTAGGGTGAACTGACCCTCGACCGGGCGAGACCCGAACAAGGTATCGACCCCGGCTTTTTGTCCTTGGTCATCGAGCAGGGTCAGATTGAGCAATCGCAGCGGTGTCTGGGTGCCCGTCTTTTCATTGATCAGGTTTTTTAGCAGGTTTTCAGCTGCCAGGTCCTCGGGTGTCAGCCTGGGTTCTACGCTGGTTGGCGTGTTGAGTTGCTGCAATTGGAAGGCGGGAGTATTTAAACTTTTAAGCAACAGATCGGTGCTGTGCGGGTCAGTTTTTGACACACGCACAATATCGGCCAAACGGCTGGCAATCAGCCGCGTCGGGATCTCCAGCACCTGGCTGTGACGCACGTCATACCAAATGCTGCTGGTTGCCGCCTGCGCAGCCAGCATTCCGGCCACCAAAATGATCACCAGCCGCCCATACAACGTACGCGGTATTAGCCTCATGCTTCGTTCGTCACGTTGATCGAGGTGAGCATGTAGCCTTCGTTGCGCACCGTTTTGATCAGCTCAGGTGCCAATTGTTGGCGCAAACGGCTCACGCACACGTCAATCGAACGGTCAAAAGGCGTGCTGTCTTTGTCGAACACATGATTGAGCAAAAAGTCTCGACTCAGCGGCCGGTTGGGGTGCTGTAACAATAAGCGCAGCACGCGAAAGTCCGAGTTGCCCAAGCTGATCACCACCCCTTTAGCCGACAACACCTGCCGGGCGCGCGTGTCGAGGCGCCAACCGTCGAAGTTAACGAAGGGGGCTTCATCCACGCGGGCACGCTCTGGAAAACTCTGCGCCCGGCGCAAGACCACTTTGATCCGCACCAGCAGTTCGCGTGGGTCAAAAGGTTTGGGCAAGTAATCGTCTGCGCCGATTTCCAGACCGACGATGCGATCAATCAGGCTGCCGCGAGCAGTGAGCATGATCACCGGGATATTGGAGGTCACCCGTAGCGTGCGGCACAGGCTTAGTCCGTCTTCGCCGGGCAGCATCAGATCGAGCACGATCAAATCGATGACGTTCATTTCCAGACGACGGTGCATTTCCCTGCCGTCGCAGGCCGTCGATGTCTGATAGCCGGCATCGCGCAGGTACTCAGCCAGCAGTTGGCGGATGTCGGGGTCGTCATCAACGATTAATACATGATCTTGCTTGGACATGGGGGTTCGGATAGGCCTCAGGGTTCGCAGCAATAGCTGATTTCACGGGGTGTAGCCCGACGAAATGTAATGAAATGTTGTGGGTGACGTTTTTCGTGCATCAGCAATACAAAGTCTGGTGATCGGTTGCCATGGTGCTCATTAGAATGGTGAATCTAAATGCGATTCATTGTAGTTAAGGTGCGGCCGATTTTGCAGGACCTTCTGCGCATCGTACCGGGCATTACCTTTTTGCGCCGCTTGAGCGACGTGTGAGCCCTTCATTCAATGGGAGATTCCCTGTGTTCAAATCGTATTCGCGCGCCTGCGCAATGATAGTGGTTCTGCTCGCGGGTGGGCTCGGCGCTGTAACGTCGGCCTGGGCCAAAGACGTAACCGATGTGCTAGGGCGCGTGGTTGATGTGCCGGAACACGTGCAGCGCGTGGTGTTGGGTGAAGGGCGATTGATCTCGACGTTTGCCATTCTTGACCGCGACCAGCCGTTTAAACGAATCGTTGGCTGGCAGAACGACCTGCGCAAACTCGACCCCAATACCTATGCCGCCTATGTGGCAAAGTTTCCAGAGGTCAAAGACATTCCACTGATCGGCCAGGCGTCCGAGCAGAGCGTCAGTGCCGAGCAGATCCTGGCCCTAAAGCCTGACTTGGCGGTGTTCAGTATTTCCGGGCATGGCCCGACCGAGCACAGCCCAGTGGCCGATATTCTGGAAAAAGCCGGTATTGCAGTGCTGTTTGTCGATTTTCGCGTCAACCCGGTGCAGGGCACCCATGACAGCATGACGGCGCTGGGCAAGGCATTGGGGCGTGAAGCACAAGCTAAAGCGTTCCTGGATTTTTACCAACAGCACGTCAATAACGTCAGCGACACGCTGGGCGTGATCGACGACAGCCAACGTCCAAGCGTGTTTCTTGAATTGCTGGCCGGGGTGTGGGCCAATCCTGGCCATACCACGGGCAAAGGTGGCATGGGCGAGCTGATCAAACTGGTCGGCGGGCGCAATATTGCGGCAGGTGTGGTCCCCGGCGCGTTGGGCGATATCAGTGTTGAATACGCGCTCAAGGCTGACCCTGACGTGTACATCCTCACGGGCAATCAAAAGCCGGGGGTGATGATGGGCGCCGGTGTAGACAGCGCGACCGCGCAGGCTTCGCTGAAACAGGTTTTGACCCGCCCAGAGTTCAAAGATTTGCGGGCAATTCGCGAAGGCAATGTGCACGGCTTGTGGCATGACTTTTACAATTCGCCGTACAACATCTTAGCGATTGAAGCTTTGGCCAAATGGATTCATCCCGAGAAGTTCGCCGCACTGGACCCACAGCGCACGCTGGATGAAATTAACCAGCAGTTCCTCAGCATGCCGCTAGCGGGCCAATACTGGATCAGTGAGCAGAAATGACCGCATCCCTGAATCCCGCCGTGGTGGCTGCCAGCCTGGGTTATCGGCGCTTGCTGGCGCGGCGCGTGGCATTGCTGGTCGGGATCGGTATTGCGCTTATGGGGGCGGTGTTGCTTGACCTGTCCACGGGGGCTTCGGGGATGAGCCTCGGCGCTTTGGTCGACGGCCTGCTGCACCCGCAAACCTTGGCAGTGACTGACCGGGTGATCATCTGGAATGTGCGCCTGCCATACGCGCTGATGGCGGTATTGGTGGGCGCGGCGTTATCGCTTGCAGGTGCCGAAATGCAGGCCATCCTCAATAACCCACTGGCCAGCCCGTTCACCCTCGGCGTGTCATCGGCGGCTGCGCTGGGCGCCTCATTGGTCATCGTGTTCCCGGTGAGCAGCGCCTTGTTGAGCCGCGACTCCATGGTGGCGTTGTCGGCATTCGTGTTTGCCTGCGGCTCAATGTTCCTGCTGCATGGTATGTCGCGTTTAAGAGGCGCCGGAGTCGAAACCCTGGTGCTGTTCGGCATTGCACTGGTATTCAGTTGCAACGCGCTGGTGGCGCTGTTGCAACTGCTGGCCACCGAAGATGTGCTGCAACAATTGGTGTTCTGGAGCTTGGGCAGTGTGGCGCGGGCCAACTGGGACAAGCTGAGCATTTTGGCCGTGGTGATCGTACTGACGGTGCCTTTTTCGTTGCAGGCCAGTTCGCGCATGACTCTGTTGCGGATGGGCGAGGACCGCGCACAAAGCTTTGGTGTTGACGTGCGGCGGCTGCGATTTTTCTCGCTGTTGCGCATCAGCTTGTTGTCGGCCACCGCGGTGGCATTCGTCGGCACCATTGGCTTTATCGGTCTGGTGGGCCCGCATATCGCGCGCATCCTGATCGGTGAAGACCAGCGTTTCCTGTTCCCGGCCAGCGCCTTAGTAGGCGCGTTGTTACTGTCACTGTCATCGGTGGTCAGCAAAATCATTATGCCGGGCGTCATCGTGCCGGTCGGTATCGTCACTGCGCTGGTCGGCGTGCCGATTTTTGTGGCGTTGGTATTTAAGCGTGGTCGGCAGTTATGAGTGCCCAAGGATTGCAGGTCAACGATGCGCAGGTGACCTACGGGCGTCGGGTGGTGATTCGCGATGCTTCACTGCCCGAGTTGCAGCCTGGCACCCTAACGGCGTTGATCGGTCCCAACGGCGCAGGCAAATCGACCTTACTGCGTGGGCTAGCAGGCCTTGAAAACATCAAGGGTTCGGTCAGCTTGCAAGGTCGGCAACTGGGTGCGATGTCCGTGTCGGAGCGCGCCCGGTTAATCACCTACATGCCACAACACCTGCCGCCGGGCTTGGGGCTGAGCGTCATCGAAAGCGTGATGGCAGCCTTGCGCGTGGGCGGCGCCGGTGGCGATTACCTGGAACAAGGCTTTGGCGCCCTGCAACGCATCGGCATCGCCCATCTGGCGGATCACATGCTCAATGCGTTGTCGGGTGGTCAGCGGCAATTGGTCAGCTTGGCGCAACTGATTGCCCGCCGCCCGAGCGTCATGCTGCTGGATGAGCCCACCAGCGCACTGGACTTGAGCTACCAACTGCGGGTTATGGAGTGTGTGCGTGACATGGTTCGCCAGCACCAACTGATCGCTGTCATTGTCATGCACGACATCAGTTTGGCGGCGCGTTACGCCGACAACATCGCGGTCCTGCGTGAAGGCCAAGTCATGGATTTCGGCGCCGCCCACGATGTCTTGACGCCTAAGCTGTTTGCCGACGTGTACGGCGTTCAGGTTCGGGTCGAGCGCTGCTCGCAGCAGACCTTGCAGATACTGGTGGATTGTCCGCTACCTGTGTAGGCGCGAGCTTGCATCGCGCAGCGCTGATACCTAGCCTTAACTCAAATCCACTGGTCGTTAGGGGCTGTGCGCTCGCCGCCTTCATGGCCGGTGTTCAGCACGCCGCGAGGTTCGATCATCATCAGCTTGGCCTCAGTCCGCGCGCCCGTCCTGTGTTCAATACCGCGCGGTACCACGTACAGTTCACCCGGCCTCACGCGCACTGTGCCGTGGGGTAAGTCGATCAGCAGTTCACCCTCCAGCACAATAAATGCCTCATCGGTTTCAGGGTGGCTATGCCAAATGAACTCGCCCTCGATGCGCACGACTTTAAACTGGTAATCGTTCATTTCTGCGACAACCCGAGGGCTCCATTGCTGTTCGATCAGCGACGCCTTGTGCGTCAGGTTTACGGCTTCTAGGCGCAGCGCGTTATGTGGGGTCTTCATGGTGGACGCTCCTTCAAAGTGAAGGCTAATCCTGAGGCAAGTAGGGTAGGCGGTTCTTGTACGATCCTGCACGTTGGCGGTCGGCTTTGATACGCTCTAACCAACGCGCCGGTGAAACCCCGTAACAGCGCTTGAAGTGATGGGTCATGTGGCTCTGATCATGAAAGCCGGCCGCCAGCGCCGCATCCACCAAACTAAAACCATCGAGGATTAACCCACGAACTCGATCAAGCCGGCGCAAGGTGACAAATCGATAGGGGCTGGTGCCATACAACACCCTGAAGTCCCGTGACAGGCTCCAGCGCTCCCGCCCGCTGGCGTGCTCGAGCATTGGCAGGGTAATGGTCAGGTCCAAGTGTTCAAGCATGAAGTCCCGGGCCCGTTGTGTCGCGCGGTAATCCAGTTGCTTGCGCCCGCGAGGCTTGCCCGCCACCGCGCGCAGGGCCATGGCAATGTCGAAAAGAGCGTCCTGTTCTTCCAGAGTATCCAGCGGGTGCTCCATGGACTGCATAAATGGCTCGCACGCCCGGTACAGGCGCGGGTCGTGACACAGCCCTCCCGCGATGTAAGGCAACGGTTCGCCCCTGAGAACGTGTTGAATCAGGGCGGGGTCGATGTACGCCATGCGGTATTGAAAACCCGCCTCGGTACCGGCCATGCCGTCGTGCAATTCATCAGGGTGCAGCACCAGCGTGTTGCCGGGCATGCCGTGGCGCATGCTCCCGGTGTAGTGAAAGCTTTGCACGCCCGACAGCGTGCGCCCGATGGAGTAGGTGTCGTGACGATGCGGCTCATAGCCATGCCCGCCAAACCACGCCTCGATTCGCTCAACTTGACCGGGCTGCGAGTTTCGCAACACCCAGTCGGTCGGCAATTTTGATGCGCGTCGATCCATGAGCCTATGTCCACTAAATGGGGGGGGGTGTGATTAATACCGGCGCAAAGATTACCTGTTTATCGAGACGCGTGATTGGGTGTCTAGCACTTGCGCACGCAGCCTTAGCTGGCGATCTTTTAAACATTCAAAAGATCGCCAGCCAAGGCTGATCAATAGGGCTTACTCAGCCACCTTTGGCGGACACAATACTCGCCACCAAATGCGGTTTGCAGTTTAGGTAGGCCGAGGATTTCAACCAGCGCTGATCCGGGTACCAGGCAAACATGAACTGTCCACCCTTGAGCGTGTCTACCACCTTGCGTGCAACTTGCGGGCGTACCGCCGGGCAGCCTTGGCTGCGGCCGATACGGCCCTGACGCTGGCTCCACAACGGGTTCACATAGCTGGCAGCATGAATAACGATGTCGCGATCACGGGCGCGGTCGTTGATACCCGGCTCCAGTCCGTCCATGCGTAAGGAGTAACCGTTGGCACCTTGATAGCTTTCCTGGGTGCGAAACAAGCCCAGGCTAGACTGATAACTGCCTTCGCTATTGGAGAATTGCGTGGCGAAGTTTTCACCGGAATTTTGTCCATGGGCGACCAGATCACGCAGCACCAGGGTCTTTTTACGCAAGTCAAAAATCCACAGTCGTCGCGCTGTGGAGGGTTGCGAGTAATCAATCACGGCCAAGTGCTCGGCCTGGCTGGCGCCATTATTGATTGCGCATTGCATGGCGCTGAGGGCGCCTTTGAGGGCTTGGGGGTTGAGTTCGGGGGCCGCTTGGGTAAGGCTTGTGAACAATACCGGTTGAAAAGGGCTGGCGGTAGCGGCGAACACCGGGCTTGAAAATGCGCCCAGTGTTGCAGCGGCCAAGCAGAGCCGTCGCAATAAAATCAGCATAAGTTAAGAGTTTCCACCGTTGAGTTGGCTCCTGACATCCCGTCGTTGTAAAGGCGATCCTGTTTTAAGTGCTAGCCTGAAGGTGCCACGACACGTAATACAGTGACCCTCAACATAAAGGCCACGGACTGGAGTTAAGCAGTTGATCAAAAAACACGCATGTTACTTGAGCCTTGTCTTGCTCGCTGCGCCGCTGGTCGCACCGGCTGATGAGCTGCCAGTCGAGCCATCGAATCCGGTACAAGTGGCATTGACGCAATTGCCGCAGGCATGCCCGACATTAGCCACACGTATCAATGAGCCTTCAAAAGCCCTGTTGCAGGCTTTTTACCAGAGCCAGAATAACCAACTGATCTGGACCGACAAGGGGCGCGTAGCTGCCTTGCAAGGCGCCTTGCCAACGTTGGCTGACGATGGCCTTGACCCGAAAAACTACCCTTTGCCCAATACGCAGGACCTGTGTGCCGACATCGACACCAGTCTTCAGTACCTGCAAGCCTTGCAAGATTTGCACTACGGCCGTTTGTCGCAAGCCCGTTTCGAGCCGGTCTGGCACTCCAATGAAGTGACGCCAGACCGGAGTCAGATTCTGGCGATTGCCGGGCCGGGGCTGAACGATGTTGCCCAAGCGTTTGCCCAGGCCCGTCCGGGTTTTGAGCTTTACCAGAACTTGCGCAACGTTTATGCCCATCAACGTCAGCTACCGTTGCCTAAATGGCAGTCAATAGCGGATGGCGCCTTGGTGCGTCCCGGCATGCAAGACCCGCGAATCCCAGCATTGGCTCAGCGCTTGTTCAGTGAGGGTTATCTCGATCACATACCCGCAACGCCCAACAACGTGTACAGCAATGAGTTGGTGTCTGCGGTTAAAAGCTTTCAACTCAGCCACTCCTTACAGGCCGATGGGGTAATCGGTGCGGGCACCGTGAAAGAGCTGAACGTCACACCGGCGACCCGGCTTGAGCAACTGCGTATCAATCTGGAGCGTTTTCGCTGGATGGCCCAAGATTTCGAACCTTCTATCTTGCTGATCAATGTGCCGGCGGCGCAGCTGACGGTCTACCAGAATGGCTCGCCGGTGTGGCAAACCCGTACTCAGGTCGGGCGGGCGGATCGCCAGACGCCATTGCTTAAGTCGCGGGTCACACGCTTGACCCTGAACCCGACCTGGACCATTCCGCCGACTATTTTCAAAGAAGACAAACTGCCGCAGATTCGCCGTGACTCGTCCTTTTTGAGCCGCCATGATTTGCAGGTAATCGACAGCAATGGCCAGCCGCTATCGCCGCAGAGTATTGATTGGGATCGCCCCGGCAACATCTTGCTGCGCCAAGGCGCCGGGCCTCGAAACCCTCTGGGCCGGATCGTGCTGCGTTTTCCTAACCCGTTCTCGGTGTACCTGCACGACACGCCAAGCCAGGCCTTATTCAGCAAAGGCCCACGGGCATTCAGCTCAGGGTGTGTGCGGGTTGAGTCGGTGTTCCAGCTAAGGGATTTGTTGGTCACGCCGGCAGAAAAAACCCGGACGGAAGATTTGCTGGCCACCGGATTGACCCATGAGTTCCGCTTGTCCAACCCCATGCCGATCTTGATGAGCTACTGGACGGCGCAAGCCGATAAAAATGGCAAAGTGGTCTATGCCCCGGACATCTACAACCGCGACCCGGCGTTGATAGCCGCCTTGGCGAATAAACGTTGATTAGTGTCCATTTCCCTATGAATGATCCTAGAGAGCACTCCCATGCCCCAATGGCCTGACTCACGCTTTATCGACTTGGTAGGCATCACCAACCCCATCATTCAAGCGCCCATGCTCGGCGCCGGGGCAGATGTGATGATCGGAGTCGCGAAAGCGGGCGGTTTGGGGTCTTTGGCGTGTGCCACGTTGAGTCTCGACGCAATTCGGGCAGAGATCGCGGCCTTTCGCGCTGAGAGCGATCAGCCGTTCAATGTGAATTTTTTCTGTCACGCGTCCCCGGAATACGACGAAGCTCATGTGCAGCAGTGGAAGTCGCTGTTCAAACCTTATTACGAAGAATTGGGCGCCGACTACGATGCCCCGACCCCGGTTTCGAGCCGGGCGCCGTTTGATGAGGCCACCTGTGCGCTGGTCGAAGAACTGCGCCCGCCAGTGGTCAGTTTTCACTTTTCTCTGCCTGCCCCTGAACTGATGGCGCGGGTCAAAGCCAGCGGGGCGATCATTCTCAGCTCAGCGACCACCGTTGAAGAAGCACAGTGGCTCGAGCAACACGGCTGCGACGCGATCGTAGCCATGGGGTACGAAGCCGGTGGTCATCGGGCGATGTTTCTAAGCAACGAGTTGACCTCGCAGATCGGCACGTTTGCCTTGGTGCCACAAATCGTCGATGCGGTCTCGGTTCCAGTGATTGCGGCAGGCGGCATTGCCGATGCGCGGGGGATTGTCGCAGCGTTTGCCTTGGGTGCCAGTGCTGTGCAAATCGGCACCGCGTACCTGTTTTGCCCGCAGGCAAAAATATCCAAGCCACATTACCGGGCACTGCGCGAAGCCAGTGCCAGTGAAACGGCGCTGACTAACCTGTTCACTGGGCGTCCAGCCCGCGGGATTCTGAACCGGGTCATGCGCGAACTCGGCCCGATCAACCCCCAAGCCCCAGCTTTTCCGTTGGCAGGCGGAGTTCTGCTACCACTCAAGGCTAAGTCCGAGCCAGCAGGTTCCGCAGATTTTATCAATCTGTGGGCGGGGCAGGCGTTTCCCCTCAGTCCAGGACGAACAGCCGAGCTGTCGTCCTATGAACTGACCCGCACACTGCTGGACGATTACGCGGCACGTTCCATCGCTAAGTAACGGCTTTGAGCGACGTGGCTGCTGATGCGAATCAGCAGCCCGTTCACACAACACATCGTTACGGCAAATGCAGCAGCACGTAATCGTTCTTGTCGAAGCGTCCGCTTAAGGCTGGAACAGTGTCACCCAGCACAGTGCCTTTCAGTGCCTGGTAGTCCTTGCGGTCCATTACGATCCAGGAAGGTGCCTGCAACGCGCTCAGTTCGGCTGCTGATTGGGTAAACACGGGCAGCAAGTCGCGGTCCAGGTTGACCATAAACTTGATCGCCTTGGCGTCTTTGCCCATGCCATGCAATACCAGCGGCGCGGGGGCCTGATCGATCAGATGCAGGGTGTTGAGGGTGAAGTCGCGTGTGTCGTAGGCGCTGCGCTCTGCCGGTTCTATCACCAGAATGTAGCTGCTCCACATGGCCAGCACTGCACAAGCGGCCAGGCCGGTTGCACGCCAATGGGTCTTAAACAGCAAACCCAGCGCAAGCACTTGCAGCACACCTAGCACGACATAGATTGAGGTCAGGGCCGGCAAGTCGTCACTGATGCGCTTGCTGGCGACGATCAGGCCTGCAATTAGCAACGCGGGCAAAGCCAGCAAAATGGCTTGAATCATGCCGCGTAATGCTACGAATACTCGACCTTGCATGCCCACAAACGGGTAGGCAGCAATAATGGCGGCCATCGGCAGCATTGGCAGTAAATAGCGGGCTTTTTTCGCCTGTGGAACCGACAGGCCGATCATCACGATCAAGCCCGCGGCCGCGCAGTATTTGACCAAGTGCAAGGCAGTGTTCGACGGTTTACGTCCAGCGATTAGCACAGCCGCCAATACCACTACGGCCAACGGGTAGGCCAGCGCGTAGTTGCCCATGGAACTGGTGAAGTAATAAAAGGGGCCACTGGCGCCTTCGCTGCCGTCGATTCGGCCAGTGACCTGCATGCGAATCACGTCTTGTACAAAAGCCTCACCGCCGCTGAGCCAAGCCAGCAACAACAACAGGCCAATGCACAGCACCAGCAGGACCAGCGCCTGCACACCAACGCTGAACATACGGCGCCATTGACCGCTGAGCAGGTAATAGCTGCAAAGCATACCGGTCGGAATCACCAGCCCGATGGGTCCGCGGATGGCGAAGCCGAGTACCAGCAACACCAGTAGCCAGAAATGACGGCGTGGCGCACTGAAGTGATCGTGGGCATAGGCCAGGTAAAACGCGCCGAGGCTGACCGCCGCAAGCATTTGGTCCAGTGACACCGCACGGGTTTCAGTGATGAAGGTCATGCTTAACAGCAACAGCGCCACACTGAGCAAGGCCCAGGTGGTGGACTGCGGGGCAACCAGACGATAGATCAGGGTCACGATCACGGCGCTTGCAAATGCCGTGGGCAGCCACGCCGTCAGGCTGTTGACCTCGCCAAACGGCAAGGACAGCAGCCAAGTGAAGAGGGTAGAGGTGGCGTTGTAGTCGGCGTAAGGCTGACCGTAGGTGGTCGGGAAAAAGCTGGGGCCGTGGCGCAGCATTTCCTTGGCAAACATCACAAAGCGCGAGTCAAACCCAATCGCGGACTGGTGCATATCGCCCAGAATGAACAGCAGTAATGCCAGTGCACCGAGAAGCAGGGACTGTCGGTGCAGTGCTTTTAAAGCGCTAGGGGAAGGGTAGGCCGGCATGTCGAGTTTCCTTGACTCAATAGGGAGCGTGTAAGAAGGAGCGTGCTTGCGATGTGCGGATCTTTAAAAAGATCGCGAGCACGCTTGCCCCTACAAAGTAAACAGTCGAATTTCATCCATAAAAAACGCCGCCATTGTTGCCAATGGCGGCGTTGGTGAACCGTTAAACGGCCGTTGCGCCTTGCGATACCGGTAAGTTGCAAGACTCACCGCGCCCCATCGGGAAGTACTGCAAACCTGCACGGGTCAGGCGCTCAGCGTCATACAGGTTTCGGCCATCAAAAATCACAGGGGTTTTGAGGCGCTGCTGGATCAGGTCGAAGTCTGGCGCCTTGAACTGTTGCCATTCCGTGCAGACGATCAAGGCATCTGCGCCGTTGAGCGTCGATTCTGGGGTGCCCATCAGGCTCAGGCGCGGCTCGTCACCGTACAAACGCTGGGTTTCTTGCATGGCTTCAGGGTCAAAGGCCCGCACGTCTGCGCCCGCATCCCACAACGCCTGCATCAATACGCGGCTTGGGGCATCGCGCATGTCGTCAGTATTGGGTTTGAAGGCCAGGCCCCAGAGGGCGAAGGTTTTGCCTTTGAGGTCGCCTTTGAAAAAGGCATTGATGCGGTCGAACAGTTTGTGTTTCTGGCGTTCGTTGATCGCTTCAACGGCTTGTAGCAAATCGCTCGAGCAATTGACTTGCTGGGCGCTGTGGATCAGTGCACGCATGTCTTTAGGGAAGCACGAACCACCATAGCCGCAGCCAGGGTAGATGAAGTGGTAACCAATACGCGTGTCGGCACCGATACCCAAACGCACCGACTCAATGTCGGCGCCCAAGTGCTCGGCCAGCTCGGCGATCTGGTTGATAAAGCTGATTTTGGTCGCCAACATGCAGTTGGCCGCGTACTTGGTCAGCTCAGCGCTGCGCAGGTCCATGTTGATGATGCGGTCATGGTTGCGGTTGAACGGGGCATACAGGTCGCGCATCACGTCGCGTACTTCATCGCGCTCGCAGCCAATGATGATGCGGTCCGGGCGACGGCAATCACTCACCGCCGAACCTTCCTTGAGGAATTCGGGGTTAGACACCACGTCAAACTGCAACGAGCGGCCGGCCTTGCTCAGGGTGTTGTTGATGTGTGCGGTCAGCGCGTCACCCGTGCCAACCGGCACAGTGGACTTCTCAACCAGAATCACCGGTTCTTCACGGTGGCGAGCGACTGCGTCACCCACGGAGAACACAGCCTTGAGGTCTGCCGAGCCGTCTTCGCTCGGCGGAGTGCCAACAGCGATAAACAGCACTTGGCCGTGTTCAACGGCGAGTTTTTCATCGCTGGTGAAGCGCAGGCGCTTGCTTTCGAGGTTTTCACGAACCAGGCTTGAAAGGCCCGGTTCAAAAATGCTGACGTGACCTTGCTGTAACAGCTCGACCTTTTTCTGATCAATGTCCATGCAAATCACGTCGTGGCCGACTTCCGCCAATACGGTTGCCTGCACCAGGCCTACATAACCACTACCAAATACACTGATTTTCATGCGCTGTTCCTGGAACCTGGGGTACGTCGAGAGTTGATCGTCAGCACCCCTAGAATGACCAATGTCACCCCAAGGGTTTTTGAAAGGGTGAAGCTCTCTTGGAATACCGGCAGGCTGGCGGCCAGCAGGTAGACCAGAGCGTAGCTGATGCTGAGCAGAGAGTAGGCCCGACCCAATGGCAGGTCACGCAAGGCCAATAACCAACACAGCATCGACAGCGCGTAAGCCAGGATCGCGGCAAATACCACGCCCAGCGCTGACAATGAAACGTCCCCCTGGCTGATTGCGTTCAGCCATTGGGCGGGCTCCGGTAGGCGGGTCATGCTCCAGCGCATGCCCAATTGAGCACCGCTGACCAGTAAAACGCTGCCACAAGCAAAGGTAAATCCGCGGCGCAGGTTCATGCGTGTTGCCCCAGCAGAACCACACCGGCAATCACCAGGCCTACACCCACCCAGTGACGCAGGTCGATGGTTTCTTTAAACACGTAACGTGCAACCAAGGTGATCAGAACAAAGTTGAGGCTGAGCATCGGGTAAGCGATGCCCACTTCAAGGCGTTGCAACACCAGCAACCACACCAGCAAACCGAGGCCCAGACACAGCAGGGCCAACCACAGCCAAGGGGATCGCAGCTTGTGTGCGATGCCCGATTGCGGCCCGCGCCAGCTTTCGACTGCGAACTTCTGAGCCACTTGCCCCGCGCACGTCAGCATGCACGCCATCAGCAACAGGGCTAAGGTCATGGAGCGGTCTGCGGGTAAACCAAAATCACCATATTGCCTTCGTCAAAACGCTGGGCATCTTTGGGCAGCATGTCCATTTCATGGCTTTCATCGCTGTCCTTGACCCGCATCACAACACCTACCGGGCCTTTAAGGCGTGCGTCGGCAAGCCATTGCTGAACGTCTTCCAGACCAATGCTTTTGCCTTTGGCATCGTCATAGGTCAGGCCGTATTTGACCTCGCCTTGGGTGTTGTACAACGTCACATCAGGACGACGCAGGCGCCAAGACAGAGCTGATGCTGCGCCTAGGTCGTTACTCAACAGCGCGGTTGCAGGTTGCAGTGCATCGAGGTGATGCAGCACAAACTGGTCAGGCATTTTGTTGTGAACCACGCTGCTTGGCATGCTGGCTGGCAATACCAGTACCAGAACACCCATGGCGACGGCAGGCGCCGCCCACATCTTCAGCGGACGAACCATGGCCAGCAAGCCAGTGACGATCCAGGTCAGCAAGACCACGACCAGTAAACCCATGTGCAGCGGTTCGTTGTCGTAGAACGGCTTTTTGATCTGGAAGAAGATCAGAGCTAGCAACGCCACGGCGCCAATCAGCAGGTTGACCAGGCCGTTGAGGCGCAGCGACAGGGTTTTTGCTTGATCAACGCGGTCCATCAGCGCGTGGCCCAGCAACAGGGCCAACGGCAGCATGCACGGCATGATATAGGTCGGCAGTTTGCCCTTGCTCAGGCTGAACAAGGCCAGTGGCAGCAACATCCACATCAGCACAAAGATCACGCCGGTCTGACGCTTCTGGCTCCAGGCATCTTTGAGCGTGGCAGGCAACAGGGCTGCCCACGGCAAACTGGAAACCACCATCAGCGGCAGGTAGAACCACCATGGGCGACCGTGCTGGGCATCTTCACCGGCAAAGCGACGGATGTGCTCGTGCCAGAAAAAGAAACGCCAGTAGTCCGGTTCTTGTGCGTGTACCGCCAGTACCCAGGGCAATGACACGACGGCCGCAACCAGCATGGCGAGCAGACCGTATTTGACCAGTTCCAAGAAACGCTTTTGCCAGATCATGTAGGGCAGGGCGATCAGCACGGGCAGCAACAGGGCCAAAAAGCCCTTGGTCATAAAGCCCATGCCGCAGGCAAAGCCCAACAAAGCCCAACTGAACAGACGCTGGCGTGAGTCCTGGGTGTCGACCGCAAACCACAGTGCAACCAAGCTCAGGTTGACCCACAGGGTGAACTGCGGGTCGAGGTTGGAGTAACCGGCTTGGCCTGCAATGAGGCCGAAGGTCATGTACACCAGCGCGCAGGCGAAGCTCTTGCGCGGGTCATTCCACAGGCGGCGGGCGACCATGTAGGCCAGCAACACGCTCAGGCCTGTGGCAATCGCCGAGGCAATCCGCACGCCAAACAGGTTTTCACCAAAAATGGCCTGGCCGATAGCGATCATCCAGTAACCGGCAATCGGCTTCTCGAAGTAGCGTATGTCCATGAAGTGCGGGGTGACCCAGTTACCATCGACCAGGATTTGCTGGCCAATTTGCGCATAACGCGCTTCGTCCGGGATCCACAGGCCGTGGGTACCCAGAGGTAACAGGTAAAACGCAATAAAGGCCAAAACCAGCAGCGGAATCATCCAGCGTTGAGTCATGGCTGTTGCACTCCCAGCCAGCCTTCACGGCCGTCCAGCACGCCACGGCTCAATTGGCCAGCGGGCACGCTGTCAAGGTCGTTCGGGAGCAAGTCCCGCAGGGGCTGAAAGTGGATGTCGCGGGCACGGGCCTGCGTCAGCAATTGACGGAAGTCATTAGCCATTAGAATCCCTTCTACTTCTGCATGAATGGTGTACGCGTTCAGCTTTTGTGGGCTGAAGCGATCAAGAATGTATGAATTGAAGTCGGCAGCGCTTAGCTCTGGCCCGACTACTTCATCGAATGTGGGTAAGTCCACAGGGATTTGCGGCGCGCCCAGTCTGCCGTCGGCCAACCTTGGCCGAAACAGACTGTGCCCGCGGCAATCACTGTTGTAACGAAAGCCAAAAGTTTCTTTGGCCTGGACTACGCGTTCATCTGCGCGCCAACCGGCAGAGGCCGAACACTCGACCGCCTGCCCGGTAATATCGCTCAGCGTGTCAACACCTAAACGAATCTGCTCGATCAGTTGTGCCTCGCTCCAGCGCCCGGTGTTGGCTTGCCAGCCATGGTGATCCCAGGCGTGCAAGCCAACTTCGTGACCCGCGGCCAGAGTCTGACGCATCAAGTGCCCCAGATCCTTGCCGATCGGTTTGCCTGGCCAGGCGGTGCCGGCCAGCAAAATGTCCCAGCCGTAGAGGCTGGCAGCCTTGGAGCGCATCATTTTCCAGAAAAACTGGGGCTTGATCAGCCGCCATAAATGGCGGCCCATGTTGTCCGGCCCCACGCTGAAAAAGAACGTGGCTTTAACGCCTGCCTCATCGAGCAGTTCGAGCAACCGTGGAACCCCCTCGCGGGTTCCACGATAGGTATCGACATCAATGCGTAGTCCAGCCTGCATCAGCGTTTTTCCGCGATTTCAACCATGGCTTCACGCAGGAAGAAATCCAGAGTCTTGCCAATGGTTTCGCTCAGCTCGGTGGTCGGCGTCCAGTCGATCAGGCGACGGGCGTTTTCCACGCTTGGCTTGCGGTGGCTTACGTCTTGATAGCCAGTGCCGTAGAACGACTGGCTTTCAACATCGCGGAAACCAGCAAACGGCGGGAAGTTGTCACGCAGCGGGTGCGCTTCGAACTGGCGAAGCAACTCTACGCCCAGTTCACGAATGCTGGCTTCGTTTTCTGGGTTGCCGATGTTGATGATCTGGCCGTCACACTTGCCGTCTTTGTTTTCAATGATGCGTGCCAGGGCTTCGATGCCGTCAGCCACGTCAGTGAAGCAGCGCTTCTGTGCACCACCGTCAACCAGACGGATCGGGGTACCTTCCACGAGGTGCAGGATCAGTTGAGTGATGGCGCGCGAGCTGCCAACACGAGCTGAGTCCAGACGGTCCAAACGCGGGCCCATCCAGTTGAACGGACGGAACAGGGTGAACTTCAGGCCTTTGGTGCCGTAAGCCCAGATCACGCGGTCCAGCAGTTGCTTGGACACGGAGTAGATCCAACGCTGCTTGTTGATCGGGCCAACAATCAGGTTGGAGGTGTCTTCGTCGAAGTTCTGGTCCTGGCACATGCCATAGACTTCGGACGTAGACGGGAAGATCACGCGCTTGTTGTACTTGACGCAGTAGCGAACCAGCTTGAGGTTCTCTTCGAAGTCCAGTTCGAATACGCGCAGCGGGTTACGGGTGTATTCGATCGGCGTGGCGATGGCTACCAACGGCAGGATCACGTCACACTTCTTGATGTGGTACTCGATCCACTCGGTGTGGATGCTGATGTCGCCTTCCACAAAGTGGAAGTTCGGGTGGCTGCGCAGGCGGTCAATCGCGTCGGAGCCGATGTCCAGGCCGTACACTTCGTAACGGTCGTCTTGCAGCAGACGCTCCGAGAGGTGGTTACCGATAAAGCCGTTAACGCCCAAGATCAGAACGCGGGTGCGACGGGCCGGACGGCCGGATTCGCTGCCACGCAGACGCGAGCCGTCAACCAGACCCAGTTCGCGGGCCAGTTGCGGGCCGCTCAGGTACAGGCCGTTGTCGTTGCGCTGACCAGCGGTGATCACCAGCGAGTCTTTGCCGCAAGCGATACGCAGCGGGTCGCAGCTGATCACGTTGCCCGGTGCCTGACCTTCGTTGCCGGCAACCACTTCGCTGGCCCAAACAATCAGCTTGTGCTCGCCAACGGCGCAGAAAGCACCTGGGTACGGTTGGGTAACAGCGCGGACCAGGTTGAACAGTTCTTCAGCCGGGCGATTCCACTGCAGTAAGCCATCAGCTGCAGTGCGACGACCAAAGTAAGTTGCCTTGGATTCGTCTTGCGGGGTTTCTTTGAGCTTGCCTTCCGGCAGCACCGGCAAGGTTTCTGCCAGCAGTTTTGCAGCGGTTTCACGCAGTTTGGCGTGCAGGCTCAGCGCGGTGTCGCTGCGCTCAATGCTGATGCGTTCCTGGGCAACAATGTCACCGGCATCGGCGCGTTTGACCATGCGGTGCAGGGTAACGCCGGTTTCGGTTTCGCCGTTGACCAACACCCAGTTGGCTGGCGCGCGACCACGGTAGCGTGGCAGCAGGGAACCGTGCAGGTTGAACGCGCCTTTGCTGACGCTGTTCAGCAGTTCTTCGCCCAACAGGTTGCGGTAGTAGAACGAGAAGATGTAATCGGCATTCAGCTTGCGAATGCGCTCGATCCACAGTGGGTGGTTAGCGTCTTCCGGCGCGTGCACCGGAATGCCTTTACGGGCGCACAGTTGGGCCACAGAGCCGTAAAAGTTATTTTCTTTGGGATCGTCCGCATGGGTGAACACAGCAGCGATTTCATAGCCTGCATTGAGCAGGGCTTCGATGCCTGTGCAGCCAATATCGTGATAGGCGAAAACAACGGCTTTCAAACTCATGATTGGACCTGTGTCGAAGTAGAAGAGGACGAGTTGCAAGTAGAAGACGAGTTACTGGTTGTAACGCAAACAGTGGCCGGTTCGGCGCGCACGATCTTTTCGATAAAGAAGCGTGGGCGTGCGCGCACATCGCTGTACATGCGTCCTAGGTATTCGCCTAGCAGGCCCATGCCGATAAATTGGCCGCCGGTGAAAACAAACAGCACCGCAAACAGCACAAATGTACCGTCGCCAGCCCAAGTAGCGCCAAAGATCAGGCGCAGGAAAATCAACATAATGGCAAACACACCGCCCAGTAATGCCATGCTAAAACCGATGATGCTCAGCAGGCGCAGGGGGGTGGTGGTCATGCACGTGATCAAATCAAACATCAGGTTGATCAGGCGCATCGGGCTGTATTTCGAATCGCCGTGTTCGCGCTCAGCATGCTGCACCAGCACTTCGGTGGTGTGACGAGCAAAACTGTTGGCGAGAATCGGGATAAAGGTGCTGCGTTCACGGCACGCCAGCATCGCGTCGACAATCGAACGGCGATAAGCGCGCAACATGCAGCCATAGTCGCTCATAGCAACACCGGTGGAGCGTTGCACCGCAAGGTTGATCAGGCGTGACGGCCAGCGGCGCCAGGCGGAGTCTTGACGGTTATTGCGCACGGTGCCGACGACGTCATAGCCCAGTGCCGCCTGAGCGACCAGGCGCGGGATTTCTTCCGGCGGGTTCTGCAAGTCGGCATCTAGGGTGATCACGACATCGCCCTTGGAGTTTTCGAAGCCAGCCATAATTGCGGCATGTTGCCCGTAGTTGCGGTTAAGGATCACCGCGACAACAGAACTGCCTTCACGTTCAGCCGCGTCTTGGAGGATTTGCGCCGATTGATCCCGGCTGCCGTCATCGACCAGTACGATTTCATAAGGTTGGGTTAGCTGTGCACAGGCAGCCTCAGTGCGCCGTAACAACTCGGGCAGGCTCTGTTCTTCGTTGTAGACCGGAATGACGATCGACACGCACTGGATAGGGTAGGGTTTCAAAATTTTCGTTCCAGTCAGTTTCAATGGCACAAGATAACTTGTCTCAGAAGTCAGCCTGTTTAGGCGTTTTAGAGAGACTACGCCTACAGGCAGTAAAGCTTAAAACTGACGAAGGTAAAGTCTTCGAACTACGTTATCTACATGATTTTCTTGCAAACTATTGGGGATCTCCCATGAGCTGACGCATACGTTAAACGCACAATTGTGAAAAACCTATGAAAGTTGGGTCAAGTGTGTGTTTTTTCTTATAGCTAGACAGGTGCTATTCAGGAAGCAATGAATAGTGCCTAAACAGCGGGTTTGGTGACGAATAGCGGGGTCGTTACGATTGCGAATATTGACAGCAATTTAGCTAATTTAAACAGTGACGTACGTCAATGCTCGAACAAAAAGCAGATTTTTTTAACGTTATAAAATTTCTGCGCCAATCTGCAAATATGTGATGCCCGTCACATCGGTTTCTGGCGATATACAGCAATTCTGATCCCTTAAGCGAACGCCGGTCCTGTCGAAATCAACATGACCGCGCGTAACGCTTAAGTGAACAGCATTGCCGGGCGAGCGTTTTTTTAGTTCAAACCCAGCTTGCCGCGCAGTGTCGACAAGTCTTCGGCCAGGGTATTAACCGGGCCAACCAGTGCCTTACGGTCGTTATCTTTGACCTTGTCGTAGGTCTCGTAACCGCCATCTTTGGTTTTGTACTTGGCCAGAATCTTGTCAACGGTGGCGAAGTTTTTGTCGACCTTGGCCACAAAGGCTTTGTCGTTCTCAGCGATTTGCGTGCGGAACAGGTCAAAAATTTTCTTCGCGCCGTCTACGTTGCCCTGGAAGTCATACAGGTCGGTGTGGCTGTAGCGGTCTTCTTCGCCGGAAATTTTGGTCGCAGCAACTTCTTCCATCAGTGCGGCAGCACCGCCTACTACCTTCTCGGGCGGGAAGGTTAGACCGGCAACACGGGTTTGCAAGTCTTTGACATCAGCGTTGAGCTTGTCAGCCAGTGCGTCCAGGCCTTTGGTGCTGTTCTCGGAGAACAGGGTGTATTCAATGCGGTGAAAGCCGGTGAAGTCTTCAGCCGTCACGCCTTTTTCGTGGTCATCAACGCGGGAGTCGATGGAGGCATCAAGGTCACTGAAGAGTTCAGCAATCGGCTCAATCGACTCGTAGTGCACCCGGGTCGGCGCATAGAGCTTCTTGGCAGTGGCCAGGTCGCCTTTTTTGATAGCGTCGGTGAATTTCTGGGTTTCTTGCGCCAAGGTGTCGATTTCTTCGGTGACGTAAATCTTGTAGTCAGAAATAGGTTGCACCAGATCCAGGGGGGCAGTCGCCGCGAATACCGAGAGCGGGGTGTGCAGCAAACCTAGAGCGATGAGCAGTGCGAGCGGCGTCTTCTTCATGGGGCTGTATCCGGTGTGTTTTAGGTTTAGGTTGGGGGTGAGATCAAGTGCGGGTGAGCGGTGAAGCGGCATTGAGCAGCGAGCGCCCAATGAAATCCTGATCGTTGCGCACGCCCGGCAGGGTGAAGAAGTAACCGCCGCCAATCGGCTTGAGGTATTCCTCTAGGGGTTCACCGTTCAGTCGGGTCTGTACCGCGATAAAACCTTGGTTCAGATCGCGCTGGTAGCAGATGAACAGCAAACCCATGTCCAGTTGTCCGTTCTTGTTAACCCCGTTGGAGTAGTTGAACGGGCGACGCAAAATCAAGCTGTTGCTGGTTTGTGCGGTGCGTGGGTTAGCCAGGCGGATGTGCGCGTCCAGCTTTGTGACTTTGCCTTCGGGGTCTTTGCTGTAATCCGGTACATCGGTCTCGTGCTGGCCATCCATCGGCGCGCCACTGGCCTTGCTACGGCCGAAGATGCTTTGCTGCTCTTGCAGCGGGGTGCGGTCCCAGCGTTCAACGAAATTGCGAATGATGCGTACTGCTTGATAGCTGCCATCCACCGCCCACTGCGGCTCGTCGCTGTTCGGCTGGACCCAGACAATGGCGTTCATCTGAGTGTTGTTAGTAGAGTCCGGGTTGGCCGAGCCGTCACGAAAGCCCAAAAAGTTACGCGCGCTCTGCGGCGGTACGCCCGGCTTCGTGGGTGCCTGCGGCGGCACTGTGCCTTCTTGCTTCCAACGCACCAGCAGCAGGTCCGGCAGGTTCTTCACGATGTCACGCAGGGCGTGAATGTTGGTGTCGGCGGTGTTGGCGCAAAACTGCAGGCTCAAATCGCCGTGGCAGAACGCGGGTTCCAGCGCATCGTTGGGAAACCCCTGCATGCGGCTTAGACGCTTGGGCTTGACGCTGCTCAAGCCGAAGCGCTCATCGAACAGCGACTCGCCGACCGACACCGTCACCGTCAGGTTGTCCGGGGTCACTACCGGACCGAGAATGCCTGAGTCAGTTGGCGGTAACTTGGGGTCAACCTGGGGCACCGGGCCGCCTTTGGTCAAAAACACGATGCGCTCATTGAGGGTACGAAAGAGGCGCTCCAGCTCTTGGCGATCACTGGCCAGCACATCAAAGGAAACAAGCATGCCGGCAGCGGGGCGCGGGGTCACAATGCCGTTTTGGTGTTGGCCGTGAAACGGGTGATGGTCCTGGGTCTTGTCGCTGCTGGGCGCTTGGGTGACTTGCGCGTTAGCGCTGCCGCTGGCAGCCATGGCTGGGCAACTCAGGGCGCTGCCAGCCAGTGCGGCACCCGCCACCCCCATACCGAGGAGCACGCGGCGGCGTTGCAGATTGAATTCGCTAGGGCTGTTGTCTGAATCGCTCATGATCGTCTCGTCTGCAATTACAGGCCGGAAAGGCCGAGGGCTGGGTCGATTCCATCGAGTGCATCGGCCAGAGCCTTGGCCTTGTGACTGATTTCTTGACGCTGGGCTGCACTCACCGTGTCGTACGTGAGGTAGCCTTTTTCGGTTTTCAGGCTGCTGAGTTCGGCGTCTAGAGCGGAACTGGCGGCATCAATTTTGCCGAGGATGTCGGCATTGTTTTTAGCCAATAACGGGCGCAACAGATCGACCACCTTGCGCGTGGTTTCAAGGTTGGCGGCGAAACCGTTCAGGTCGATGTGGCTGTAGCGTTCTTCTTCGCCGCTGGCGGCATGGGTGTCCGCCAGGTTGTGCAGGGTGCGCGAAACAGTATTGACCAACTGCTCGGGCGGCAGGGATTGCGCCAGCAACTGTTGCTTGAGCAGTACCGCATTGGCTTGTAATTGCTCGGCAATCGGCGCCAGGCCTTGGGTGCTGCGTTGCTCAAACAGACCGTATTCCAGGCGGTGGAAACCGCTGAAACCCGGGTCCTGTTCGCGTTTTTCGAAGTAGTCGGCACGGGCGTTGATCGCGTTGTCCAGTTCAGCCAGGCGTTGCGCGGCCGGGGCCAGGCGCTGATACGCCTCGCGTGCGGGTACATATTGAGCCTGCGCCTGCTGCACGTCGCCGCTGGCAATCGCTTGCGACAATGCGTCAACGGCTTGGATCAGCGCGTTGCCCTGGCTGCTCAAGTACACCCGGAACTCCGACAAGGGGCCGATGAACGCCACCATTGATGGGCGCGCCTTGGCGCTGGCTTCCGATTCAGCAGTCGGTGTTACATGCAGGGTGCCGCGCGGGTTGCTGAGCAGGCCGCAGGTAATGGCGTAATCACCGGGAGCAAGGTTAGCGTTGATCACCTGACTGAGGCCGGGAGCAATGTTCTCGCGTTCTTCGATAACCAGCACGCCGTCAAGGATTTCCCATTCGACGGCGCGCTCCGAGGCATTAACGATACGGAAACTGTTGAGGCCGGCGGGCACGGTCAGCGCGTTCGGTTCGCAACTGTGAGGGTGAATCGTCACGGTAATTTCATTGCTGTGTACCTTGCGTTTGGCCGCAGCCAGTTGCGAGGCGTAGTAGAACAACCCGCCGGCCGCGATCATTACGATCACCGAGCCGGCCACTGCCCAGCGCAGCGCGCGTGGGGGAGTACCGCTTGCAGGGTTAGACATGCAGGACCTTATGAGTTTGTCACTGAAGAGGGTTGGATGGCCTTGGGCGGTGCCGGCGAACGGAAGAACATGACCAGCGTGACCACCAGATAAAGCACATAGGCGCCGATCACACTGACAGTGGGTTCGTCTTGATAGCCGAACATCCCGGCCAGGATCGAACCCAGCGGGCCGTCCATCGGCAGCGCGGCGCTAATGTCGAAGACCACATCTTGCAGGTGGTTCCACACCCCGGCTTCATGCAGGGCTTGCACCGAATTGGCCAAAATACCGGCGGCGACCACCAGAATGAACAGGCCGGTCCAGCGGAAGAACAGGCCCAAGTTCAGGCGCATGCTGCCGCTATAAATAGCAAAGCCTACGCAGATCGCCAGAATCAGCCCAAGCAGGGCGCCCAGTGGTGCGGCCGGGCCTTCGCTTTGCTGGAACACCGCGAGCAGGAAAAAGACAGTTTCCAACCCTTCACGAGCCACTGCGAAAAACACCATGGCAATCAGTGCGGTGACCTGATGTTTGGAGCCGGCGAGGGCGTGATCCAGAGAGGTGTGCAGAGAATGCTTGATCGAACGGGCGACCTTGCGCATCCAAAACACCATGGAGCTGAGAATGCCAACGGCGATCAGGCCGACGATGCCTTCGAACAGTTCCTGCTGCTTTTGCGGGAATTCGGCGCTCATCAGTTCCAAGCCGCCGCCGACCAACAATGACAAGGCTGCAGCGAGGAAAACCCCGATCCAGACCGCAGGCATCCACTGCCCACGCCCGGTTTGCTTAAGGTAGCTGGCAATAATGCCGACGATAAGCGCGGCTTCAATACCTTCGCGCAGCATGATCAGAAATGGAACCAGCATGGACAGAACACCGCGTTACGAATTGGTAGTGCCAATTTGTAACATATTGATACGTATTGCCAAACAAGAATCGATTTCATTGGCTGAACGGCGGCTGAACGAAGGGATGTCGTTGGCACACCGGGCTCAGACGCCTCAGCACAGCGCCAACATTGACCTGTTACAAAGCACTGCGTAGCCTTGCACGTTCGAGGTTCTTCGCAATGCGAAGCTAAGACGGGAACGCGGTATGCCGCGGCTGCCCCCGCAACTGTGAACGGTCAATTACCCTGCTATGCCACTGCTTGATACGCGGGAAGGCGCAGGGTTTGGAGCTGCCAATGGCAGCTCCCTAACCGTAAGCCAGGAGACCTGCCTCGTGTCAGATTCTTATTTCAACCGGGCGGGGTGATCCGGTGGCGAATGTTTACCGCTCTTATGAGGCGGTCGTCGTCCCGTATGCCCGCCGCTTTACCAAAGGGCATCCGATGAAAACACTGGCCAAAACTCCCGTCACTATCGTTACCGGCTTTCTCGGTTCGGGCAAAACCACCTTGCTCCGTCACATGCTGGACAACGCTCAAGGTCGCCGCATTGCGGTTATCGTGAACGAATTCGGCGAGTTGGGTATCGACGGCGAAATCCTCAAACAATGCTCTATCGGCTGCACAGAAGAAGAAGCCAACGGCCGCGTCTATGAGCTGGCCAACGGCTGTCTGTGCTGCACGGTGCAAGAAGAATTCTTCCCGGTGATGCGCGAACTGGTTGCCCGTCGTGGTGACATCGACCACATCCTGATTGAAACCTCGGGTCTGGCGCTGCCAAAGCCGCTTGTTCAAGCGTTCCAGTGGCCAGAAATTCGCAGCGCCTGCACCGTTGACGCCGTCATCACCGTGGTCGACAGCCCGGCCGTTGCGCGCGGCACCTTTGCCGCCTTCCCAGATCAGGTGGATGCCCAGCGCAAACTCGACCCTAACCTGGACCACGAGTCGCCGTTGCACGAGTTGTTTGCCGACCAACTGGCCAGCGCTGACTTGGTGATCCTCAACAAAGCTGACCTGATCGACCCTGAAGATCTGGCCAAGGTCCGTGCTGAAGTGGCTGAAGAACTGCCACCTGCGGTGAAAATCATCGAAGCCAGCAGCGGCCGTCTGCCACTGGACATCTTGCTGGGTCTGGGCGCCGGTTCCGAAGACCATATTGATAGCCGTCACAGCCACCACGACCATCACCACGATGGCGATGATGACCACGACGATCACGACCACGATGCCTTCGACTCCATCTCTATTGAACTGCCACAAGCAGAAGAGCGCGTGCTGCTGGACGCCTTGACGCAGTTGGTCGTCAAGCACGACATCTTGCGGGTTAAAGGCTTTGCGGCCATTCCTGGCAAACCGATGCGCTTGCTGATTCAGGGCGTGGGTACGCGTTTTGACAAGCACTTCGACCGCGCCTGGGGCCATGACGAAGCCCGCACCACCAAATTGGTACTGATCGGCCAGGACCTGGACGCCGTACTGCTTGAGTCCACCCTGCGTGCAGCGTTGAGCGTTTAAACCATGCATTTGCTCAGGACCCAGCCCGGTGGCTTTGTATCGGACGACAACATTGCCGACTTAGGCCAAACCCCCGCCGAGCTGGTGATCCTGTGCAGCGGTGATTCAAGCTTGGCACTGCTCGCGGACGCCGCGCAGCAGTTGCCTGAAGATTATCCAAGCCTGCGTCTAGCAAACCCGATGCAGGTGCAAAACCATGGCTCGGTCGATCTGTACGTCGACCAAGTGCTGCAACACGCCACAGTAATTCTGCTGTCCTTACACGGCGGGATTGGTTATTGGCGCTACGGCATTGAGCGCCTGATGCAGTTGGCCGAGCGCGGCGTCACGTTGATTCTGGTACCAGGCGATGACCGCCCTGACCCGGAACTGAGCGCCTTGAGCACTGTGCCCGCCGAGCAGGCTGAGCGCCTGTGGCACTTTTTGCGCCAAGGTGGGCGGCATAACGCCCTGCAACTCTATCGCTGCTTGGCCAGCCAATGCCTAGGCCGCGATTACGCATGGGATGAGCCGCAGACCTTGCCGCGCACTGCGATCTACCACCCACAGCACGCCAGCCCCGAACTCAAGCACTGGCAGGCCGACTGGTGCGCCGGGCAGCCGGTGGCGGCGCTACTGTTTTATCGCTCGCACTTGCAAGCGGCCAATACCGCGTTTGTCGATGTGTTTTGTCAGCGTTTGCAGGCGGCTGGGCTTAATCCTTTGCCGATTGCAGTCGCCAGCCTTAAAGAGCCGGGCTGCCTGACGGTGGTTCAAGACCTGCTCGATGAGGTCGAGGCCGGGGTCATTCTCAATACCACCGGTTTTGCCCAGTCCAGTCCCGAAGCGCCGCACTTGCGCCCGTTCCGGCGCAATATCCCGGTGATTCAGGCGATTTGTGCCCAAGACAACGAACCCGGCTGGCGCGACAGTGAGCAAGGCCTTGGCCCGCGTGATCTGGCGATGCACATTGCCTTGCCCGAACTGGACGGGCGAATCATCAGCCGTCCCATCAGCTTTAAAGACCTGGCCTGGCGCAGTGAGCGCAGCCAGTCGGATGTGGTGTGCTATCGCGCCCAGCCTGAACGTATGGACTTTGTCGCCGAACTGGCGCGGCGCTGGGTTGAACTGGCCTGCGTGGCGAACTCGCAAAAGCGCATCGCCCTGATTCTGGCCAACTACCCGACCCGTGATGGTCGCATCGGTAATGGCGTGGGGCTCGATACGCCAGCCGCTGCGCTGAATATCCTGCGGGCCTTGCAGAAGCAGGGTTATCCGCTGGACGCTGAGTTGCCAGCGTCTGGCACCGCATTAATTCAGGCTTTGTTGGGTGGCGTCAGTAACGACCTCGACAGCCTTGACCTGCGCCCATGCCATCAGAGCATGGGGCTGGACGAGTATTGGGCGATGTTCAGCCAGTTGCCCGAGGCCAATCAGCACGCGGTCAATGAGCGCTGGGGCGCGCCGCAAGAAGACCCGATGTTTCGCAGCGGCCGTCTGATGGTCGCCGGGCTGCGTTTTGGTTTGACCTTTGTTGGCATTCAGCCAGCACGTGGTTATCAGGTGGACGCTAGCGCGGTCTATCACGACCCGGACCTGGTGCCGCCACACGCGTACTTGGCGTTTTACTTCTGGCTGCGCCACACCTACGGCGCCCACGCCGTGGTGCACGTTGGTAAACACGGCAACCTGGAGTGGCTGCCGGGTAAAGGCGTCGGATTGTCGGAGCAGTGTTGGCCCGACGCGATTCTCGGCCCCATGCCGAATGTGTACCCGTTTATCGTCAACGACCCGGGCGAGGGTGCGCAGGCCAAGCGCCGCACTCAGGCCGTGATCATCGACCACTTGATGCCGCCGTTGACCCGGGCTGAAACCTACGGCCCGCTGCGCGATCTTGAACTGCTGGCCGACGAGTATTACGAAGCGCAATTGCTCGACCCTCGCCGCGCCCGAGAGTTGCAGCGCGACATTCTGAAGTTGGTGCGTGACACCCACATCGATCGTGAGCTGCAACTGGACGAACACCTCGACAGCGACGCCGATGCGGCGATTTGGTTGCCGCGTCTGGACACCTACTTGTGCGATTTAAAAGAGTCGCAAATCCGCGATGGGCTGCATATTTTTGGTGAGTCACCGGCCGGGCGGCTACGCATCGACACCTTGCTGGCGTTGCTGCGAATTCCCCGTGGCGATGGTCGTGGTGCTCAGTCAAGCCTGTTGCGGGCGTTGGCCAAAGCCTTTGAATTGGGTTTCGATCCGTTGGATTGCGCACTGGCCGAGCCTTGGGTGACGCGGCAGCCGCCCGAATTGCAAGCCGTTGACGTGGAGCTATGGCGCACGGCGGGAGATACCCGCGAACGACTGGAATTGTACGCCGCGCAGTTAATTGAGGAGGCGCTGGAAGGTCGCTTGCAATTGTCCGATGCCGAACAGTGGGCCGACGTGCGCTCCATTTTCGACGCATTGCTGGCGGTTGTGGCGCCGCGTCTGGATGCCTGCGGCCCGGCCGAGATGCAGGGTTTGCTCGATGCTTTAGGGGGGCGTTTTGTGCCTGCGGGGCCAAGCGGTGCGCCGAGCCGGGGACGGCTGGACGTGCTGCCCACCGGGCGTAACTTCTTCTCGGTAGACGTGCGCAACTTGCCCACGACCACCGCCTGGCGTATCGGCTTCCAGTCCGCCAACCTGATTCTTGAACGTCACCTGCAAGACCATGGTGATCATCTGCGTCAGCTTGGACTCTCGGTCTGGGGCACGGCGACCATGCGTACCGGGGGCGACGACATTGCTCAGGCCATGGCGCTAATGGGCGTACGCCCGGTATGGGCCACCGGCAGCCAGCGCGTGGATGACTTTGAAATCTTGCCGGTCAGCCTGCTCGACAGGCCACGGGTCGATGTGACCTTGCGCGTTTCGGGGTTCTTCCGCGATGCCTTTGCCAACTTGATCCGCCTGTTCGATGCGGCCGTCCAAGCGGTGGCTGCGCTGGACGAGCCCGATGATTTAAACCCGCTGGCCACTAAAGTGCGCCGTGAGCGCGAACAGCTTGAGCGCGACGGCATGGCCCCGGAGCTGGCGGCGCGTCAGGCGGGCTGGCGTATTTTCGGTGCTAAACCCGGAGCTTATGGCGCAGGCGTACAAAACGCGATTGATGGTCGCTTGTGGCAAAGCCGCGAGGACCTGGCCGAGGTGTATCTGAACTGGGGCGGCTACGCCTATGGCGGCGCCGATGAGGGCACGGCGGCGCGTGACCAGTTTGCCCAGCGCCTGAGCCAGGTGCAGGCGGTGGTGCAGAATCAGGACAACCGCGAGCACGACTTGCTTGATTCCAACGACTATTACCAGTTCCAAGGCGGGATGCTGGCGGCAGTCGAAAGCCTGAGTGGCACAACGGCTGCCAGCTACCATGGCGACCACAGCCAGCCCGACTTGCCGAAAATTCGCACCCTCAAGGAAGAGCTGAACCGGGTAATCCGTTCGCGGGCGGCTAATCCGAAGTGGATCGAGGGGGTTAAACGCCATGGCTACAAGGGCGCATTCGAGATGGCGGCAACCCTCGATAATCTTTTTGCCTTTGACGCCACCACCCAGTTAATCGACGACCACCAATACGCGTTGTTGGCCGATGCTTACCTGCTGGACCCAGACACCCGTGAATTTGTACAACAACACAACCCGCATGCGCTGCGCGACATGACCGAGCGTTTGCTTGAAGCACAGCAGCGCGGGTTGTGGAGCGAGCCGGGCGACTACCGCCAGGCGTTGGAAGATCTGTTGCTGGACATCGAAGAAGACTGAGTAACGTTGTGGCCGCTTCTTACGGCAGCAGCCACAGGAATTTGATTATTGGAAACCAAACACATGACGGACACCCCCCATTTCCCGCTGTCGGCGGTGGTCGGCGCGGACTCATTGAAACTGGCGCTGTGCCTGACGGCGATTGACCCGAAAATTGGCGGTGTGTTGATCGAAGGCCCGCGCGGCATGGCCAAGTCGACCCTGGCGCGTGGCCTGGCCGATGTGCTCGCCAGTGGTCCGTTCGTAACGTTGCCGTTGGGCGCAACTGAAGAACGCTTGGTTGGCACACTTGATCTGGACGCGGCGCTGGGCCAGGGCAAAGCGCAATTCAGCCCCGGTGTATTGGCCAAGGCCGATGGCGGGGTGTTGTACGTCGATGAAGTTAACCTGTTGGCCGATCATTTGGTGGATGTGTTACTGGACGTCGCCGCCAGCGGCATCAATGTGGTGGAGCGTGATGGTATTTCCCATCGCCACCCGGCGCGGTTTGTGCTGATCGGCACCATGAACCCTGAAGAGGGCGAACTGCGCCCGCAACTGCTCGATCGTTTTGGCTTGAACGTGGCCATGAATAGCCAGCCTCAGCCGACGGAGCGCTCAGAAATCATCCGTCGCCGGTTAGCCTTTGATGCCGAGCCGCAGGTTTTTTGTGCGCGTTGGGCCAATGCGCAAGACGCGCTGCGTCAACGTTGCCAGCAGGCGCGAGATGGCTTGCAGCAGATTGAACTGGATGATCAATCGCTGGCCGTGATTACCGAGCGTTGTTTCGCTGCGGGTGTTGATGGCCTGCGTGCCGACCTCGTCTGGCTGCGAGCGGCGCGGGCGCATGCGGCCTGGCGCGGTGCAGGGGCCATCAGCCGGGATGACATTGACGCGGTCGCCGAGTTTGCCTTGCGTCATCGTCGTCGTGAGCAAACCCCGCAAGCGCCCACCCCCGAGCCACAATCACCTGCGCAATCGGCAGGCAATTCTGCCAGCTCAGGGCAGGGGCAATGGGGTGAGTTACCGGCGCAACCGCAAACCATGGGTGCGCGTCGAGAAGTGCCGAGCTGGCCAAAAAAGCCCTAGGCATTCGCCCTCGATCAACTGCGGGGGCGGATGCCAAACCCGGGACGGGGACACTCGAACACGGCAATCAGGGCGCCAGTCGCCGTGCCGACAGTGGCGCGATTGATTGGGTGCACACCCTGCTGCGTGGTCGCCCGAAAGCGCGCAAAGACCTGGCCCATAAAACACGCAAACGTGCAGTTCAAGAACTGTGGCTGGTGGTGATTGATGCTTCTGCATCAACCCGCAGGCATCAGGCATTGAGTGATGCGAAGGGTTTGCTGGCGCAACTGTTCGACGATGCTTATCGCCAGCGGGTCAGGGTGGCAGTGATGACCGCGAGCGGCCGTGCGCCGCAATGGCACGTGAGCGGTGCCAAGGCTTCAAAAGCGCTGGACCAGTGGCTGGAGACGTTGGGGGCTGGCGGTGGCACGCCATTGCTGGACGCGTTGCAGGAAGTCGCACGCTGGCTTGAGGTGCGTCGCAAGCAATTTGCCCATGAGCAACAACGGTTTCTATTGGTCACCGATGGACGCTTAAAAGAGCTGTCGTCGTTGCCTAGACTGGACTGTCCGGGGCTGCTGATTGATATAGAAAGAGGGCCGATTCGTTTGGGCCGGGCCCAGCAAATGGCTACAGATATGGGGATTGAATATCAACATATCGACGCATAACCCACTGTAGGGGCGAACTTTTAACGATCAAAAGATCGCGAAGCAAGTTCGCTCCTACGGGAGGGTGTATGGCTATTAAGCGGGCATGACCCACGGTTGAAGGGCGTACCCTTCGTTGCTCAACTCGGTGCGGGCTTGTGCTAACAGGTGTTCGAGTTGGGCGGCATCGGAGCAGGCGCTGCGCGGGATCTGCTTGCGACCGATGCGGGTGTTGGTGCGGTCAATGACTGTCAGGCTTAATTCGCCGTGACCGTCTTGCGCTGCCCAAGCAACACATTGAAAAGGTTCAAAGGCGTGGCCGGCGATCAAAAGTGCTTCGTTGAAACGGAGCGGGGCGTTCATAGGGTCATCTCTCATGGGTGCCCATCAAATGATTAACCGTCGGCTGGGCGTACCGTTCGGTTGGTTACTTGTACTGATGCCTCCAAAGCCGGTTCAGGTCACACAGATACGTGATTTTTTTAAAAAAATTTTTATCAGCTGGATTTAAATCAATTCTGCTCGATCTGCACGTATCCGTTTAAGTGGCCGATAAACCCGTTGTTCATCTGTTCGCGTTGGCTAATGTCATATTGCTATTGCGCTTATAAATAAACGGTACAAGTCCCCACCACACTTGTTGCTACTTTTACGTCATTCTCCCCAACACTATGTTTCTAAAACTCTTTTTATTTTCGACGCCAAGGATCAGTCATGTTCGCACTCTCCTCACCTCGACGCCTGTTAGTGGTAGATCCGTGTGAAGATTGTCGCCAGCTACTACCAGAGCTTCAACGTATTGGCTGGTCGGTGGACAGTTGCAGCCTGGAGTCGGTCATCAATCGCTCTGGTGATGTTGGTTTGCTCAGGTTGTTGCCTTCGCACCTGGAGCGTCCCGAAGCGGTTAAAGAAATGATCAACCGCAGCGCAATTGAATGGATCGCAGTGCTGAGTGCTGATGTTTTGAAAATGAAAAATGTGGGTGACTTTGTTTACGAATGGTTTTTTGATTTCCATACCTTGCCGTTTGATGTGTCACGGTTTCAGGTCACGCTCGGTCGAGCGTTTGGCATGTCCCGTTTGCGCGTCCAAACGTTAAACCCTGACGATAGCCCTGCCCATGAACTCCTTGGTGAAAGCCGAAGCGTTCGTGACTTGCGAAAATTGTTGGGTAAGTTCGCTCCCACCCAATCGCCGATCTTGATCCGCGGCGAAAGCGGTACAGGCAAAGAACTGGTCGCACGTACCCTGCATCGTCAGTCCAAGCGTCATGATCAGCCCTTTGTCGCGATCAATTGCGGATCCATCCCGGAGCATTTGATTCAATCAGAGTTGTTCGGTCATGAAAAAGGCGCTTTCACTGGAGCCCATCAACGCAAGATCGGGCGTATCGAAACCGCCAACGGTGGCACGCTGTTTCTAGACGAAATCGGTGACCTGCCTCTGGAGTTGCAAGCTAGCCTGCTGCGCTTCCTGCAAGAAAAACACATTGAACGCGTTGGCGGCGGCAAGCCGATTGCTGTCGATGTGCGCGTTCTTGCGGCCACCCATGTTGATCTTGAAGCGGCCATCGCTCAGGGGCACTTTCGTGAAGACCTGTACTACCGACTTAACGTATTGCAGGTGCAAATGTCACCTTTGCGTGAGCGCCACGGTGACATGAGTCTGCTGGCCAACCACTTTTCGCGCCTCTACAGTCAGGAGACGGGCCGCCGTTCGCGCTCATTCAGTGAGGGCGCACTGATTGCGCTGGGCAATCACCCTTGGCCTGGCAACGTCCGCGAACTAGCCAACCGTGTTCGACGTGGACTGGTACTGGCGGAAGGGCGGCAAATTGAAGCCGCCGATCTGGGGCTGGAAGAGCAACCTACTGTCATGGGGACCCTTGAAGACTACAAAGTACGTGCGGAGCGTCAGGCCTTATCCGATGTACTGCATCGGTACTCGAACAACTTGAGTGTGGCTGCCAAAGTATTGGGCGTATCGAGGCCTACTTTTTATCGGTTGTTGCACAAGCATCAAATTCGTTAGTACCTGGCGTTTGTACTGCGGCAGCGATCAAAGCCGCGAGTGCAAATGCCAGAGGTTTTAAAGCGTCGATCGGTTGCATGTCAGACTCCGTTCTTTATCAGCAGGCTAAGCAGTTGGGCGTTCTAGTTGGAATATCGGGCTGATTAACACACAGCAAAACATATGCCGAATTTTATTTTCTTTTTAAGAACAACGGCTTGGAAAGAACCATTAACCGACGCACTCAAGAAGTGTATCAGTTCTGATATGGCTTAAAGCCACTAATGCATTAAAAGGCCCTGCCACAAATGAAGTGGCAACGGTCTTGTACAGTGTTTCAAGACTGTTACAGATTGCCGGAGCAATACCAGAACCTTGTATTAACAAGGCTCCACTGGGCGGTGAGTGTTTCAAAAATGGACACTTTTGCAGTTTAAGCCAGTAACTGTTCGACGGCGCCGAAAGCCTGTAATTGTCGAGCCTGCCAATCGCCGGTAATCACTTGCAGAGGTTGTTGATGCAGTTCCAGCCATTGCCGACTGGCATTAAAAAACAACTGCCGCTCAGCGAGAGAGGGCTGGCAGCGCTGGCCGTCTTGCGTCCACTCCACATCGTCGGGCGACAGCAGCAAATGTAGATCGTAATGACGGTTAAGCAACTCAGGTTCAAGCCAAGGCGGGCAGTCGCCAAACAAGGTCTTGCTCCAGAGCATATTGCTCAGCAAGTGAGTGTCCAGAATCAGTAACAGAGGTCGCAGGGCGCGGGCCTGATCTTCCCAGTCGAGTTGGCCACGAGCGATGGCTGGTATGTCTTCGAGACAGGTATCGCGTGCATTTTTTTCGATGAAATAACGCACGTATTCACCCACCAAAATGCCGCCAAAGTGTGCCTGCAATTGCTCCGCTAGCCAGCTTTTACCGCTGGATTCCGGGCCCGCCAGTACCACCACCTTCATGTGCGCAGTGCCGGGTCGAGGCGCCAGTCCCGCCATCCCTGAATGGCGATGACGGTGAACAATGCATACAGCCCGGCGGTCAGGTACAACCCTTTGTAGACAAACAGGCCGACGAAGATTACATCCACGACAAACCAAAGTGCCCAGCATTGCAGGCGTTTCTGGGCCATCCATAACTGGGCGACCAGACTAAAAGCCGTCAGCGCTGCGTCTAGCCAAGGTTGGGCGGCGTCTGTCCAGTGGGCCATGGCGGCGCCGAGCGCAAGGCTACCCACGCCCCCGATAGCCAAGCCGGTCGAAATTTGCCGCGCGTTCAGCGACGTGACCTGGCGGCCTTGATGCTGGGCGCCTGCACGGGTCCACTGCCACCAGCCATACAACTGCAGCACTGCGTACACCACTTGCAGCAGCATGTCGGAGTACAGCTTCACATCGAAGAAAATCCAGCTGTAGAGCAACACCATCACCAGCCCGATAGGCCAGCACCAAGGGTTTTGTTTGACTGTTAACCAAACGGCAATGACGCCTAGCACGGCGGCAAACAGTTCAAGCCCGGACATGGGTAATCCTTGGTGGTGATGAAGGGTCGGCGATTGTACCCGCAGCGCCTGCATTTGTGTGCCGTGACGTCCTCAAACTGGGTTTCAAATAAAAAGATCAAAAGATGGCGAGGCAAGCTCGTTCCTCAGATCAAGGCTCACGTCAGGGTGTTGCAGAACCCGCGAATCGCCTCGCAGGCACCCCGCAGTGACGATTCATCTAAGGCATAGGCGATACGAAAGTAGGGCGCCAGACCAAAAGCGCTGCCCGGCACCACAGCCACATTGGCTTCGTCGAGTAATGCATGGGCCACATCTTCGTCGCTGTGCAGTACGCGTCCTGCGGCTGTGGTTCTACCGATCAGTCCAGCACAATTGGCAAATACATAAAACGCACCGGCCGGGCTCGCACATTTAAGTCCGCCAATGGCATTCAACTGCTCAGCCAGGCTGTCTCGACGCGCCTGGAACACTGTTCGACTTTGCAGAATAAAGTCCTTCGGTCCCTCCAATGCCGCCAACGCTGCCTGCTGCGACACAGAACTGGCTCCCGACGTTTGCTGGCTTTGCAGTTTCTCCATAGCCTCCAGCAGCCAGCGCGGCCCAGTGGCAAAACCGATGCGCCAACCTGTCATCGCGTACGCCTTGGAAACGCCATTCATGGTCAGGGTTCTCGCCGCCAGTCGCGGCTCAACCTGGGCCAAGGTGAAAAACGCCTGATCGTCGAAAATCAGGTGTTCGTAGATGTCGTCGGCCAGGATCAGTACATGCGGGTTGGCCAATAGCACTTCGGCCAGCGCTTGCAGTTCATCGCGGCTGTATACCGCACCGGTTGGATTGGACGGCGAGTTTAAGATCAACCAGCGCGTCTGGGGCGTGATCGCTGCTGCCAATGCGTCGGGGGTCAGTTTGAATCCTGAATCGGCATCGCACGTTACGATCCGCGACTCCCCGCCACACACCTGAACCATCTCGGGGTAACTGACCCAATAAGGCGCCGGTACGAGAACCTGATCACCCTCGTTGAGCGTCGCAGCCAAGGCGTTGTAGATCACCTGCTTGCCGCCGCAGCACACGAGCGTGTCTTGCCAACTCACATCCAGACCGTTTTCACGCCTGTACTTAGCCGCAACAGCTTCGCGCAATGAGCGTACGCCAGCGACTTGGGTGTAACGGGTATGGCCATGTTCAATGGCTTGAATCGCCGCCTTGCGCACATGTTCCGGGGTATCGAAGTCCGGCTCGCCTGCGCACAGCGAAATGATGGTCGCGCCTTGCGCCCGGCGCTCTGCCACGCGGTCGATGATGCGATACGTGGCCGATGGCTGCGCGCTGGCCAAACGCTGGTTCAGACGCTGAATATCGGTACTCATCAGACTTTCCTTTGCACGCTGTGATAACCCAAGGCTGCTCGGGCTTGTTCAAGGGTTTTGCCTTGTGTGAGCAGGCTGCGAATCTGGGCTTCGACCGACTCAATCTGGCGGGCGCACGCCGCGACTTCTGCGGCCCGTGCTCGCGGCACAATCACCACGCCATTGGCGTCGGCCACCACGATGTCGCGGGCACAGACCCGGGCGCTGCCAATCGATACGGGCTGGTTGACTGACTGCACCTGCACGCGGTCTTTGCCTGTACGCATGAAACGGCCCTTGCTGAACATCGGGTAGCCGTCACTCAGCGCCTTGCTCACGTCCCGGCAAACACCGTCGATCACGGTCGCCGCGATGGCCCGGCTGCCCGCGTACTGGGTCATGATGTCGCCCCAGACCGTGCAATCGGTGCGCCCGCCGTTGTCGATCACCACAACATCGCCGGGGGAGACGTCGTCGATAAAGTCGCCGACAGTTCCGGGCGGCACGCTGGCCGAGACGTACTGCACAGTGAAGGCGGGGCCCACTACGACCGTGCTGTAGTTGTTCAGCGGCGCGATGCCAAAGCACTGGCCGGGCAGCCCAAGTTTGTCCAGCGCATCAGAGACGCCCGGTGTGTCCAGCCCCGCAAACAGGGCGACCAGTGCTTGATCTTGAGTAGTCATCATGCGTGCTCCGAGTGAATCGCATCGAAATGGCTGTCGTGCATGACGTCCGCGACTGAGCGCCCAGCACGTACCGCCAGAACCATGTCCGCTTGTCGGCGGTTGATACGCTCCGCGAGGTCGAGCACGTGCTCGATATGAGCGTGGGGGATGAACACCGTGCCGCAGTTATCGGCTATCACGTAGTCGTTCTCGCTGACATCGACGCCTGCCACGTTGATGGTGACGGCTGCGGCAATCTGCATCACCCGGTTGCGTGCGCTGATCATGGTGACCCCGCGCCCATACACCGGATAACCAATTGCTGCGCTGCCGTCGATGTCGCGGCTTAAGCCGTCGATAACAGTGCCGCGCACCTGTTTACGCACGGCGGCGTTGGCCAGAATATCGCCCCAGCATGAAATGCCTTCGAGGCCTCCGGCAATGACCAGCACCCGATCGTCGCTGTCGATCTGTTCAACCACCGGGGTAATCAGGTGCACCGAGGGTTCGGTGTCGAGCTTGGGAGCCAGCAACACGGTGCTGGCACGGCCGACGATTTTTGGGCAATTCCACAAGGGGCGTAAGCCCACGGTGGCGCCCGCCAGACCCAGAAAGTCGAGGGCGTCGGACACGGTATTGGTATCAAGTGCGGCCAGGCGGTCCAGCAAAGCAGGGTGCGTCATGGGGTAGCCTCTAATGTGACGGAGGCGCCCAGTGTTGATGAGCCAGTTTGATAGGTATATTACGAATAGCCGAAGCATTAGATACGTTAAACCTATGGAATATTTATGATCAATTTTCGTCTAATCCGTCACCTCTGGTTGTTCCTGGCGGTTGCCGAAGAACAGAATTTTGGCCGTGCTGCCAAACGTCTGGGCATGTCGCAGCCGCCGCTCAGCGAACAAATCCAGGTGCTCGAGCAGGCGCTCAAAGTCAAACTCTTTGACCGCTCGCGACGCGGCGCCAAGTTGACCCCGGTGGGCGCCGCAATTTTGCCTGCAGTGCGTAAATTTGCCGACCAGCTCGAACGTCTGGAGCTGGCCGTGGAGGAAGCCGTGGCGGGGCAGTCGGGGATGTTGACCATCGGCGCCATTTCCACAGCGATGTTCGATGTGCTGCCACGCTTGATCGAACAACTGAAAGTCGACTATCCGCACCTAACCGTTTCGGTACGGGAAATCGATAGCGTTGAGGCGATCCCGGCGCTTGAGTCAGCCGACATTGACCTGGCCTTCGCCCGTCTGGATGGCGACTTAGGCACCTCCATTAAATCATTGCCGTTACTGGAGGATCGCTTAGTCGTGGCCTTGGCAGCCGATCACCCGTTGGCGTCGCGCACGCGAATAAGCCTGTCCAGCCTGGCCAATGAGCCTTTGGTGATGTTTGCCCGCAAGGTAAGCCCGGTGTATTTCGACAACCTCATCGCGACGTGTCGGGACAGTGGCTTCTCCCCGCGCGTGCTGCACGAGGTGCGCTCGGTAGCCTCGCAAATTGCCTTTGTCAGCTATGGGCAAAGCATTGCACTGGTGCCGGCGTCATTGAAAAAACTGGCGCCTGCGAATGTGGTGTTTCGTCCACTTAGTCAAAAACTGAAGGTGGTGACGACGGCGGTGGCCTGGAATGCGGATCGGCCGAACCCGCTGATTGATGAAGTTATTGCTCGGCTACGCGCTAAGGCATGCGTTTAAAGGGGCTGATTTGATAGGTTTGGCGTATCAAGACCTTACTCAAAAAGGAATGTACATAAGGCTTAAGAGCCATGACAGTGAGGCCGTTTTTAAACTTTGCAGGTTTTATACGTGGCCTTTACCCAGTCCCAACTGCCTCTCACTGTAGAGGGTGTATCACTGAACATAGCGGCCATCCACCGCGAAGGTGAACTGACACCGATTGTGTTTCTGCATGGATTTGGCTCCACCAAGGAAGACTATGCCGACATCGTGTTGCAAGCGCAGTTGGCGGGTCATCCGTTTCTGGCTTACGACGCGCCAGGGTGTGGTGAGAGCGAATGTGATGATTTGTCGAGCATCTCCATCGGTTTTTTGCTGCAAACCGCGCTTCAGGTGCTTGAACACTACGGCATCGAGCGTTTCCACCTGGTGGGCCACTCCATGGGCGGGCTCACTGCGCTGCTGCTGGCGCATAAGTTCCCTGAACGAGTCGTTAGCTTCGTCGATATTGAGGGCAACATAGCCCCGGAAGACTGTTTTCTCAGTTGTCAAATAGTTAATTACCCGAGTGCTGATCCCCAGGTGTTTTTCTCGGCCTTTATCGAACGTGTGCGGCACGCACCGGCTTACGCCAGTGCCCTGTATTCAGCGAGTTTGCGACACAAGGTACGGGTCGGTGCGGTACGCGCAATATTCGAGTCGATGGTTGATTGGTCCGATAACGCCGATTTGATGGGCAAATTCCTCGGCCTAGAATGCCCGCGCATGTTCATGTACGGCGAGCAGAACGCCTCGCTGTCTTACCTGTCATCCATTGCGGCCGCCGGTGTACAACTGGCGCAAATTCCGGCCTGCGGGCACTTTCCGATGTATTCGAATCCGCTCGAAATGTGGCGCCGTATCTCAGGCTTCTACCGAGCGATTCTGTAGCCGTCGCCGCAGCGCAGCGGCCCAGGTTTTTCAAGGCCGCTGCGGTTTTACCGACGTGCCAAACGTGTTGCCCATGCGTACGCTGGTGGCCGCAGGCGTCGACAGCCCGATCTGATTCGGCTGGCGTTTCTCGACCGGAACGTTCATCGCGTCACCCTTCTTTTGCGTGGCTTTAGCCGCGTTCGAATCCTTCCCTAACTGCTGGCTCAAACAGCCGTAATCCGGGGCGTTGTAACCATCAACCTTGACCTCGGTGCAGCCTGTATCGGCGTCTTGGGCGTGGGCGATCAATGGCAAACCGAAACACAAAAATAGGCTGGCGAGGGCGGGGAGCAGTTTCATCAGGGCCTCCTTGCGGGCCATGGAAGGAGGGCCGCTGTGGAGCAAAAGTGTAGTGCAAGGTGTTGGTCGGCTGCGCGATGTTTTTTTGCCATCACTGTAACGTCAGATTCATAAATAGCCTTCAGGATGACGTTTTTGGTAGGACGCGGTAGCCGTGCAGCGACGCAAAGCAAAAGGCGAGCGAGGGGCATGGAGTGACGCAGCAAGGTGTCTGACTTTGCTGTTTGCACTGCTGTGGGCGCACCCCTTGCTGGCGGACACGGATGAGTCACCTTTGCTGGTGCTAGACCTACCCGCACAAAATCTGGAACACGCACTGCAAGCGTTCAGTCAGGTCACTGGCATGGCGATTCTGGTGGATCGCGAGTTAACCCAAAACAGGCGTTCCATTGGTGTGCATGGCCGCTACACCGCCCAGCAAGCCTTGGGCGTGTTACTGACCGGGAGTGGCTTGATGGCTCGATATGCCAGTAGTGATGCCTTCACGTTGCAAGTGCCTGAAGTCAGCCGTCCGATAGAAGGGCGGGGAGCCAAGGCACGGTTAGCGGCTGCGCGCATCAACAACAGCTACGCCGCAGCCTTGCAGCAAGCCATCGAGTACAGCCTCTGTCGTTCGTCGTTGACCCGACCAGGCAGTTTCCGCGCACTGATTCAGGTATGGGTCAACCGTGAAGGGTTGATCGAGCACAGCCGGCTAGTCAGTTCCACGGGTGACACGCAGCGCGACGAGATGCTGGTGCGCAATTTGAGCACCACCCGCGTCGAGCGACCGGCACCCAGTTCACTGCAATTGCCGGTGACGTTACTTTTGATGCCCGACACCACAGGAACACGCATGGAATGTACAGCAGGGACAGGAGCGGCGGGGTCATGAAAGAGACCGGGCACAGCACCATGGTCAGTTTGTTTCTGGCGTCTTACGAAGACTTCAAGGTGCGTTTGCGCAAGCGCCTAGGTTCCGAAGACCTGGCCTGCGACGTGCTGCACGAAACCTACTTGCGGGTAGACCGCATGGAGGTGCCGCCCAACCTCCTGCAACCCAACGCCTACCTTTACCGCATGGCCTTGAATATCGCCGCCGACCGTCGCCAGGCCGATGCGCGACTGTTGACTGGCAGCGAGATCTCAGACTTGTTACAGCCCAGCGATGAAGCCCTCGACCCGTCTCGAGTGGTTGGCGGCCAAAAAGAAATCCAGTCTTTGATCAAGGCGCTTTATGCGCTACCGCCGCGCCAGCGCAAAATCTTGCTGGCGGCGCGTCTGGAAGAGGCGCCACATCTGGAAATCTCCCAACGCTTTGGCATTTCTACGCGCATGGTCGAGAAAGAAATCAAGGCCGCTTTGGGCTTCTGCGCAAAGCGTTTGGAAAGAAAAGTCATTCAGCGGTTCGGTCCCGGGGCCGGAAAACCGTCTTAAGTCATGAGTCCCTGATAATCCGTGAGAATGTACGCGCTTGAATATTTTTAGGTTTCCTTCATCCCGGAATCTGTCAGACAGCCAATTGCGCGAAGAAGCCCGGGACTGGCTGGTTTTACTGACCTCGGGGCACGCGACAGTCGCCGACGCCAAGGCCTTGAAACTCTGGTGCGCGCAAAGCCCGGAACATGCCCAAGCCTTTGAACAGGCCAAGTTGTTGTGGCAGCAACTGGCGCCAGCTGTAGCAGACGTTCAACAACCACCGCGCAATGTGGGCCGTCGTGCGTTCCTTGGAGCGGCCATTGCCGCTTCGGCCGCGATCGTGATGGTACGGGTCTCTGTGCCGGGTGGTTTTGAAGGATTGACTGCGGACTACCGCACTGAAGTCGGCGAACAGCGAGGCGTGAACTTGAGTGACGGCATACACCTTGAGCTCAATACCCAAACTCGCATCAGCCGTCGCAGTCAGGGAATCGAATTGCTCGAAGGCGAAGTGGAAGTGCTGGCCAATGCCGCGCAACCGCTCAGAGTTCAAGCCGGGGCGGGCTGGTTGAGCAGCGCGCAAGCGCGTTTTAACGTGCGCAATACCGATAACAATGTCTGCGTGACCTGTGTTGAGGGTTCCGTTGCAGTGGACGTCGGCGGGCGCACTATTCGTTTAGACGGTGGCCGCCAACTGACCTACAACGCGGCGGGTGCTCAAGATCCGGTGGCGGTGGATACACAGGCGGTGGTTGCCTGGCGCGAGCAAATTTTGGTGTTCAACAATGCGACATTGGCAAGCGTTGTCAGCGAGATCAACCGATACCGGCCGGGGATGCTAGTACTGCTCAACAGCGAGTTGGGCAAGCGCCGGGTGCAGGCGCGGTTCAGCCTGCAACAACTGCCGGGTGTGGCGTTCATGATCCGAGATGCGTACGGCGCCAAGTGCACAGAATTACCGGGTGGGGTGGTGTTGTTGAGCTAAAGACCAATGGGTGTGTAGGCGCTGTGGCGCACTCACTCGATTCCAGCCTCCCTAAACGGTCCCTCCCTCTCGTCATCCATTGTGAATTTTTGATGACGGACATTCAGTCCAGCCCTCTGGAAACTGCCTATCTCCTATACGAAGCGCTTGCCCCACGGCGAGAAACGATGAGGAAGATTGCAGATGGCCCGTTGCAAACCACCGGTTAATCCAAATACTCGAGGCCCCGTCAGCCCGACGATCCTGCGGCTTAAGCCACTGGCCCATGCCATCGCCTTGCTGATGGTCGCAGGCAGCGCCCACGGTGCCACCGTGTTCAGCGCGGGCTGGTTCGCCGACAAGGGCGCGTCTCAAGCCGCCACTGCTGCGCGAACGCAGGCGCAGATGCCGAAGATCCCGTCACTGAACCAGCAGGCTAAGGCCAACCAACAGTTGCAACGGTCCCTGACCACTCTCAATAACAGCGTTGCAGCCATTGCTGCCCAACAAGCCGCGCAAGCTGCCGGGCGCCAAGCGGCGTTAGGCCAAATCTCAAACGTCCCCGATGGCCTTGGCAAAGGTGGCTTACAGGTCGATAACAGCCTGACTCAGGGCTGGACCAACGCCAAGGGTGCGACCCAAACGCAAGCCGGTGGTAAGACCACCGTGACCATTGAGCAGACCGCTGACAAAGCGATCCTCAACTGGGAAACCTTTAACGTGGGGCGCAACACCACGGTCGATTTTCAGCAACAGTCCAACTGGGCCGCGCTGAACCGGGTCAATGACCCAAACGCCAAACCGAGTGACATTCAGGGGCAGATCAAAGGCGCCGGTACGGTGATGATCATGAACCGCAATGGTGTGGTCTTCACCGGGACCAGCCAAGTTAACGTACGTAACCTGGTCGCGGGTGCGGCAACCATCACCGACGATCAGTTCACCCAGCGCGGGATTTATGTCGATGCAAACGGCTCTAAGCCGACCTTCACCGATGCCGCTGGCAAGGTTGAGGTGCAGAACGGTGCGGTGATTCAAACCCACGCCGCCACGTTGTCCACGGACTCGGGTGGCTACGCCTTATTGTTGGGCTCGGAGGTTGAAAACGCCGGCACCGTCATTACGGCCAAAGGGCAGACCACACTGGCCGCAGGCGACAGTTTTTATATCCGCCGTGGCGTGGGTACCTCGGGCAACCAGAACTCCACTACCCGTGGCAATGAAGTCGCCATTGGCTTGAAGGCCGGTAGCACGGCCGGCAAGGTCAGTAACAACGGTTTGATCATGGCCTCGACCGGCGACGTCACACTGACGGGTCATAAGGTCGAGCAAAACGGTGTGGCCCTGACCAGCACGTCGGTGGACACTCGAGGCACTGTTCATCTATTGAATTCGGTCACTGACAGCACTGGCACGGTCACCTTGGGCAAGGGCAGTACCACGGCCATTTTGCTGGAGGGCGCCGACGCCACTGCGCTTAACAGCCAACGTGATAACGGTCTGATCAACCTCAACGGCCGCCCGAACGCAGTCAACACCGCCACTGGGCTGTTTAACAACCTGAGCACCGTCACTGATCGTATCGACCAGTCGCGGATCGAGATCGTCAGCGGCGGCACTGTAGAGTTCAAGGACGGTTCCACCACCTTGGCCACTGGCGGTCAGGTTGCTGTGACAGCCACCCAGCGCAGTCTGGTTCGTGACGGGGCAATGATTGACGTGTCTGGTGCGGTTGGGGTCAAGGTGTCGATGGAATCCAACAATATCAAGATCAGCGTTCAGGGTAACGAGCAGCGCGATGCGCCGGTTAACCGTGAAGACGGCAAGCTGGCCAACAACGATATCTGGGTCGACTTGCGCGAATTGGTGTTCGTCCCGGCGGGTACCAACGGTTACGCCACGGATCGCTGGTACACCGCCGGTGGTTTGTTGGAAGTCGGCGGCTATCTGGGCACCCAAGGTCATAGCGTTGGTGAGTGGATGGCCCAAGGCGGGACGCTGACGTTCACTGGCAAGGAAGTGGTCACCGAGAAGAGCGCCCAATTAAATGTCTCGGGTGGCACGGTCGATGTGCAGGGCGGCTTGATTCGCCAAACCTGGCTCAAAGGCCCGGACAGTCATTTGTATGAGTTGTCTAAGGCGCCGGGCGACATTCTCTATACCGGGTTCTACAAGGGCTACGAAGACACCAACCAGCGTTGGGGGCGTACTGACTATTACTACAACCCCCTGATTGCTTCAAAAAGCCGTTACGAGGCCGGTTATACCGTAGGTCGTGATGCTGGCAAGTTGGTAATCGGTACCTCGAGCGCGGTACTTGAAGGTCAGTTGATCAGTGATGTGTTTCAGGGTGAGCGCCAGATCAAGACCCCGACGCTCAATATCGACGGCTATCAGCAGGCGCAAAAGGCTGCCGCTCAACGTGCGCAACTGATCATTGGTCAGTACATGCCCGTATTCAACACAAGCACCGGCACGTTGCGCTTCGGCCTAAACCCGGTCGCTGACGAGATTCTGTTCGAGTCCAATACGCAAAGCATTGCTGATGGCTTAAACCTAGAGACGGCGTTACCGACTGAGCGTCAGGGCAAAATTGTTCTCGACAGTGACCGCCTCAATGGATTTGAGTTGGGCGCAATCAAAGCCTCTGCCATGCAGCAAATCACCGTCAACGGCGCATTGAAAGTGGCCGATGGTGGCGAAATCACTTTATTCACCCCGAAAGTGGCTATCAACGCCAGCCTGACTGCCCACAGTGGCAGCATCAACGCGGGCAATATCCTTAACCAGCCCGATGTGAACCGCAGCTTTACCGTGGGCGATGCATTACTCAATGCACCGAGCGGAACCCAGGCGTGGATCAATGTGGCGCAAGGGGTCAAGCTCGACGCTTCCGGGCGCTGGAATAACTTGGCGCAGGACGGCGCCAACAACCCCAGCGTGGCGTATTTGAATGGCGGCAAGGTGTCGCTGCGCAGTAACGGCGATGTGATGCTGGCTGAAGACAGTGGAGTGGACGTGTCTTCTGGGGCCACGATTGGGCTGGACGGCAAATTTACCGGCGGCAAGGGCGGTAACGTGAAGCTGGCGGCTTACGGCAAGCTGGTGCTGGGCAGCGAGCTGCGCGGTTATGGAGTCGGCGGTGGCGGTACGTTGGCCGTGCAGGCTCATAAGGTGCAGATCGGTGAGCGCGCAAACGCGCCAAGTGCTGACACGTTGCAGTTGGCTGGTGACTTCTTCACTAAGGGGTTCTCGGCCTACGACATCACCGGCAACGAAGGGCTGCTGGTGACGGATGGCACACAGGTCGATGTCAGCATGCCGGTCTATCGTTTTGGCCAGCAAGCATCGAATACGCCCACCGGCAGCGATCCGACTGCGGCACTGGAACGCTGGACGCCATCGCTGTATCAGGAAGACGCGCTCAAAGGTGTGCTGCTTCAGCGGCGTGGCGCTGGCCTGAACCTGAGTGCCGGGACCAATCTCTCCACGGGCGCATTGGCAGCGACCACAGCGCTGAATGTGGGCAAAGGTACGGTCGTCACGGTCGATCCAGGCCAAGCGATCAACCTGCGCAGCATCGGGCAACTGACGGTCGACGGCACGCTCAATGCCTGGGGCGGCACTGTCAGCCTCATGGGGTTGAGCAATGTCGACTCCGAAAGAGTTGAGGCCAATGGCCATGGCCGTTCGATCTGGATTGGCGAGCAGGCGGTAATTGATGTGGCATCGCGTGCAGTGACGGCGGTCAACAGTCGCGGCCATGCGTATGGGCAAGTGCGCAATGGCGGCAAAATCACGGTGGGCGGCGATATCGATCTGGCCAGCGGCATTGCCAAGGCCAGCGATCTGTTTGTGGTGGTACGTGACGGTGCGCGCCTTGACGCGTCCGGTAGCCAAGCGCAGTTGGATGTACCGGGGCAAGGCCCCACCCGAGTGGCCAGCAACGGCGGCAACATTGCCTTTGCCTCCAACAATGGCCTGTATCTGGACGGCAGCTTTATAGCCAATGCCGGGGGCGTCGGGGCAGCGGGCGGCAGTCTGTCGCTGGCTCTGGAAAGCCCGTACTCCATCAAAACGTCGGTGACGGATCGCGTGCTCAACGTGCGCGAAATGGTGCTGGGCCAAGTGCATCAGCGCAGTACGTTGGCAGACACCGCGCAGGCTGCCGCCGACAGCCTAGAGTACGGCCATGCGCGCCTCGGGGTAGACCAGATTAGCGCCGGTGGTTTTGACAACCTGGCTTTGCTTACGAATGGCCTGCTGAGCGTTGACGGTGATGTCTCGCTGAACATGGGCCAGAGCCTGCGCTTATACAGCGGGGCCATGGGGCTGAGTGACAACGCGCCCGTTGATTCGCGAGTTAACCTGTCGGCGCCTTACCTGCTACTCGCCGGTATCCTCGACCCGCTGCAAGCCAAAGATCAGTACCGCCACCCGGTGTTGACCACCGGCATGTCCCTGCGTGACAGCCAGGCGATGTTTGAGACCAACGCCAACCTGATTGATGTGCGCGGCAACGTACAGTTTGGTAACAACAGCCTCTTGTTGCCAAATGGCGTGTTGAATGGCGTCGATCGTCGTGGTTTTGATGATGTGCACCTGATCAGCCAGGGCGATCTGCGCTTCCTTGAGGGTGCGGACGAACTCAGTCAGGGTATTAACACTCAATTGATGACCCGGGGTGATATGACCCTGATGGCCACTCAGTTGTATCCGGCCACGGCCGTCGGTGCGCGGGTGCTGGCGGGCTACCTCAACGGCCAGCGTGAGGGTGGCTTTAACTACGACCCGACCCGTGTCCTGACCATTGGCCGCACCGGTAACAGCGATGTGCCTGTGCCTTACTCAGCCTTCGGCCGCCTGCAACTGGGCGGCCCCACCATCAAGCAAGGCGGGGTCGTACGGGCGCCGCTGGGGCTGATTGAAATTGGCACCTTGCGTTCACAGCGCGTCGAATTGCTGCCCGGCAGCCTGACGTCGGTCAGCGGCAAGGGGCTGATCCTGCCTTACGGCGGCACAGTGGATGGTCAGGTTTATAAGTACAACGGCAAGGACGTGTCGTTCCTGGGGTTGGGCGGGATCATCAACCTGGGTGGCGATCTGCAAGTCGGTATGATCCTCGGCGGTGAGTCGCTGGCCGTGATGTCTGGGGCCACGGTAGATGTTTCGGGTGGCGGTGAGTTACTGGGTGCGGGGTTTATTTCTGGGCGCGGCGGTTCTACCGATGCACGCTTCAACCCGTTGGTACAGTTCGGCGCCAATAGCGGCTTTACCCTGCCAGGGCTCGCGACCAACCCAGTCTATGCAATAGTCCCCGGCGTGCAGCCGGGCCAGGCGCCAATGGCACCAGAGGGCGGCGCGACTGAACCGCTGATTGGCCAGCAAGTCACGCTAGGTGCCGGTGTGCCAGGGTTGGCCGCTGGCACCTATACCTTGATGCCGTCAACCTATGCCTTGATGCCGGGTGCTTACCGGGTAGAGATCAACGGCCTGGCCGGGGTCGGTGTTGAAGGTAGCACTCAGCAGATGCGCAATGGTTCTTGGTCGACTGCCGGGCGCTTGTCCATTGCCAATACCGGGATTAGCAATAGCACGGCCACCCCGTTAATTCTGACGTCGGCCGATACCTTGCGCCGATATTCCCAGTACAACGAAACCCGTTACGCGCAGTTCGCCATCGCTGACGCCGCCAAGCTCGGGGTGCCGAGGCCGCAGTTGGAGGCCGATGCCAGAACCTTGAAACTGGCCTTACGCCCTGGCGCCGGAACACAGGCATTTTCCTTTGACGGCGTGGGGCGCTTTGATGCCGCCACGGGAGGGTATGCAGGCTCGGTGGCGGCGATGAATATGGGCACCGGCGGCATCGAAATCGTTGCGGCCGGCAAGGCCGCAACGCCGGGCTTTAGTGGCGTCACCGTGTATGCAGAGAGCCTCAATGCGCTGGCCCCAGCACGGCTAGTGATTGGCGGCCTGCCTCAGGTTACGTATGGCCAACTCGGCAATTACGTTAACTTTTCCAACTCCAACACGGGCTCGATCACCCTGCGTGAAGGCGCAACCTTGGCGGCACCCGAAGTGTTCTTGGTGACCTTGAACGGCGGCATTAACGTGGAGCAGGGCGCTGCAATCAATACCATCGGGCGTGGCAAAGCCACTTATGACGGCCGTGATGGCTTTGTCTATAACGTGTTAAATAACATGCTGGCGGTGTCCAATGGCTTGATCAACGCGATCAGCGCAGCGCCAGTCGGCGACAGTCTAGACATCCAACTGGCAGTGTGCGCCAGTGAGCCGTGCAGCGGCACCACGGCGCTGTACTCGGAAGGCAGCATCGTCGCCCTGACCAGCAAAGCCCTGAAAATGGGCGATGACATACGTTACGGCACGCGCCACCTCAACCTGGGTGTCTCGAGCATCAACGTTGGCAGCACTGAAGCCTTGGCGGCGGCCGCGTCTGCTAATCGCCTGCCAACCGGGATTACCCTGAATCAGCAATTGATCGACCGCTTGCTGCGCGGTGACACGCAGTTCGGCGCGCCCGCCTTGGAAACCCTGCAACTGTCGGCACGCGAGAGTTTCAACTTCTTCGGCACCACTGCGCTGGATACCTACGACTCGGTCACCGGTAAATCCTTGCTGGACAACTTGATGCTCTCCACCCCGGCGATTTATGGCGCGGGTAACGCCGGTGATGTGGCCACCATTCACACGGCAAATCTGATTTGGCAGGGCGCTGACAACCTGCCTTCGGCCCCGATAGCCGGTGGCGTAGGCAATGGTAGCGGGCGTCTGGATATCAAGGCCGAGAGCATTGCATTGGGTTACGGCAGTTTTTCTCAGCCGAGCAAACGCAATAGTCAGGATCGCCTGATCTTGGGGTTTACCGACGCGAACATGAATGCCAGCCAGCGCATCACCGCCAATTACACCGGCAGCCTCTCGGTCTATCAACGCCAGGGCGCTTTTGATCCGATCAGCGGCTTTGCTTACACGGGTGGCAACTTCAACATCCTGACGCCGTTGATGACCGGCGAGGCAGGGTCGATCAATCGCATTACGGCCGGTGGCAACATTGATATCAGCGCCTCGCCGGGCACCTATAAAGAGGTCAAGGGCGTTGGCGCTGAGCTGTCCCTCAAAGGCGACAGCATTCGCGTGGCCAGCGCCGTGGTCCTGCCCAGTGGCAAGCTCACACTGGATGCCCGAGGCAACCTTGTATTGACCGATGACGCGCAGATTGATGTCTCAGGCCGCGCAATTGCATTTAACGACGTGACTAAGTATTCGGCGGGCGGCGAGGTGCTGCTGCAAAGCCGCACAGCCAATGTGCTGCAAGCTGCAGGCTCGACCATCAATCTGTCAGCCACCCATAACCAAGCAGGCAAGCTGCGCGCAGTCGCGGTGCAAAGCGGCGCCGGTACGGTTGATCTGGCTGGCAAGGTCATCGCCGGCAGCAGCGGTGTATACGACGCCGGTGGTACGTTCGTGCCGTACCTGGCAGGCGTGCTAGAGATTCAAGCCCAGCGCCTAGGGGGCAATGGCTCCCTCAGTGAGCAGTTCGCGACCCTCAACCAGCGCCTTAACCAGGGCGAAGTGTTTGGCGCGCGTAGCTTCCAGATCAAACAGGGCGACCTGGTGATGGGTAACGACGTCAAAGCCAACAACGTTAATGTCTCGCTGGACAACGGCAGCCTGCGCGTTTCTGGCCGGGTGGACGCCAGTGGCGAACGAGTCGGCACTATCAGCCTGGCCGCCAAGCATGGCCTGACCCTGGACGGCACTGCGGTACTGGATGCCCATGGCAGCCAACTGCGACTCGACAGCTACGGCAAGATTATTGATTCACCGAACCGCGCCATAGTGGTGCTCAGCTCGGGCGAGGGCCTGTTGACCCTGAGTGATGGCATGCACATCGACGTGCGTCACGGCACCGCCGGCACGGTTGGCAATGATGGACGCAATCGCGGCACCTTGGAATTGAGCGCACCACGCCTTAACAATAAGGACATCGCCATCGATGCCCGTGGTCAGTTGACGATTCAGGGCGCACGCTCGATCGCGGTCAACGGCATGGCCCGCTATGACGATGCCCCGACAAAAACCGATGACAGCGCCAGTGGGCGTCCATATCAGGTGATTGATCAGGCTTACTTGGATCAAAAGCATGCGCTGAGCGTGCAGTTCATCAACGCTGCCCTGAGCAACCAAGACCTGATGAACAACAGGCTTTCGGGCCTGAACAATGCCACTTACGCCGACGCTTTACACCTGCGTCCGGGCGTTGAAATCGTCAGCAAAACCCCGGACGGTGATCTGGTGGTGCAGGGCGATCTCGACTTATCCGGGTATCGCTATGCCAGCCTCAACCCGCACACCCAAAAGAACAATGCCGTGTATGGCTCCGGTGAAGTGGGCAGCCTGACCTTGCGCGCCGGGGGTGATCTGAACATCTACGGCAGCATCAACGACGGCTTTGCACCGCCGCCGCCGACCGATGACGACAACGGTTGGGTGCTGCTGCCGGGTATTGACTACACCAACGGCACACGTGTGATTCCGGGCAGCGGTGTGACCCTGGCTGACGGGACGGTGTTCCCCGGCGGTTCCACCCTCAACTTCGACCTGCCAATCAAGGCCACAACGCTGCTCCCGGGCAGCCGCTTGCCGGTTGCTGCCACACTGACCCAGCCACTGGCTCTGAGTGCCGGTACCGTATTGGCGGCTGCCGTACGCGATGCTTCAGGCAACGTACTGATCGCCGCCGGTACCCGGTTGATTCAGGATCAGACGCTGCCAGTTGGCACCGTTTTGGAGGCCGGGAACGTGTTCCCAAGCTACTTGGGTGTCGCTGCGATGACCTGGCCCAAGGGGGTGCCGTTGACGGGCAGCGTGACGCTCAATGGCAACCAGGTGATGCCACGTGGGGCTCTGCTGCCTGCGGGCACCAACGTCAAATTGGCCAATGGCGCAACCTCGGTACAACTGCGCGTCGAGGAAGCAGGCAGTCAGGGCAAGAACTGGGGCATTGCGCCTATGTTGACCGAAGGCTCGCAAGCCTGGTCGATCCGCTTGGTGGCCGGTGCTGATACCCAAGCCGCGGACAGCCGTCAGTTGCAACCCATTCCCGCCACGGGGCACTTGCGCCTTGCCGACACCCATTACGGCTCATTTGGTAAAGGGACGCAGGTCTGGACACTCGATGGTTCTATGGACTGGTTTGGCGACGACAGCATGGTCGGGCAGCCAATCGACTTTGTGAACGATGCCTACCCCGGCATGTGCGATGACTCGCCGTACTACTGCGCTGCAAGCGGCGGGGCTTACGACCTTGAAATCGGCGGCAGCACCCGTTTCAGCGTGATCCGGACCGGCGCGGCTGATCTGGAGTTGCTCGCGGGTGGCAACCTGAGCATGGAATCGCTGTTCGGGGTGTATACGGCGGGCAGTTCTTCTTATGCCGCCTCGTCCAACGACCCATTCAACCTTGCGCGGAGTAAGGGCGGCGATGGCAAGGTATTGGCTAACGCTGGCGGGAACGAGCAATGGGTCAATGGCGGGCCAGATAGCCTGTACCGTGCGTGGTACCCGGAGGGTGGCGGCAACCTGTTGTTAAAAGTGGGCGGCAACCTGACCGGCGACATCATGAGCATGGCGCCGATCAGTTTAGGGCGATTGACCCGCAGCGATGTGGGGCACGACACGGCGAACGTTGGCGATTGGTTGTGGCGCCAAGGCAATAACAAGACTGGTAGCCAAGCGCAGTCAACCGCCTGGTGGATCAACTTTGGCACCTACATCGCCAATATGTCCGATAACGGCGGCGCCGATCAGATGACCGGATTCACCGGCTTTGGCACCTTGGGCGGCGGTAACCTAGATATCGACGTGCGCGGCAATGCCGGGATCAGCAAGCCGCTGGGCTTTGGCAGTCAAAGCCTCAACGGCCGCAGCCCGGGACTGGTCCTAGCGGTGGGCAGCACGGGGCGCGTCGGGGCTGATGGCAGCCTGCAACTGACTGGCGGGGGTGATTTGAACCTACGCGTGGGTGGCTCCCTCAACGGCGGCAGTGACGTCTACCGGGACCACCTCAATGGCGCATTGGTGAATCTGCGCGGGCATGTGCAGATGACCGGCGCCGCGCTGGGCAACCTGACCTTGCGCTATGGCATTCGCAGTGACAGTCAGAGCCCTAGTGAGGTTCGGGCCCTAGATGCCTTGCGCTCTACGTCGGCGATTGCCGCTGGCGGTTTGAGCCTGTTACCGGGCGACGCCACGTTCAGCTTGGCAACTCGTGGCGATTTGGTATTGCAGGATGTGGGAGACCCTGGACGTGCGTCGCAAATGAATGCCCTGGCGTATGAGCGAGGTGGCGTTTACGGCGTTGGCCAGAGCTGGTTCAGCCTCTGGACCGAGCGCACGGCCGTGGACCTGTTTTCCAGCGGGGGCAACCTGACACCGCTGACCGTGACCCAAGAAACGGACATGGCTGCTGTATACCCCGCAACCTTACGCGCCGTCGCGGCCAATGGCAGCCTGTATTACGGCTATTCTTCGGCGTTTAACACCGATGACAAGGCGATGCGGGCGTTGGTTTTGGCACCGTCGACCAAAGGCCAATTGGAACTGCTGGCGAGGGACTCGATTTATGGCGGCGGCTTGAGCATTAGCCGCTCCAGTGCCGCTCCAGACACCTTGGCGAGCATTCTGAACCCGGCTTACACGGGGTTCATCAATAAAATCGTGGTAAACGGCAGCGGTAATTTGGGCAGCGATGGCAATATTGCCCGTTGGGGCCTTCACCCACTGTTTGCCTTTGGCCCCAACACCGCGAGCATGGCCTGGGGCGATGCCCTTGAGCCTGCACGTTTCTATGCCTTAGACGGTGATCTGCTGGGTGTCAGCAGTGGGCGCACACTCACTATGATGGGATCAAACGACCCACGTTATCGCCAGACCTATTACGAAGGTGCAGGGCCAGTGTGGATGCTCGCGGGACGCGACATCGTCAGCAGCGGTACGCCGCTGGGCGGTATCTTCGGGGGGCTGTCGGGCACCGGTGAATACACCCTGTCCGGTAACGTGTTCGTGCACAACAACCCCAATGACATCTCTATTGCCAGTGCTGGTCGCGACATTCTCTTCAGCAACTTTAGCGTGGCCGGGCCGGGCACGCTGGAGCTGACGGCGGGCCGTAACATCCTTATGCAAGACAAGGTCAGTGTCACCAGCCTAGGCGGGGTGGCTCCCGGCGACATACGCCCTGGCGCAAGCATCGTGATGCAAGCAGGCTTTGGTCCCAATGGGGCGGATTTCCTGCATTTTGTCCAGGCTTACCTTAACCCGGCCAACCTCGTCCAGCCGGGTGAGGCGCTGTCCATCCAAGGCGGCAAAGTCGCCAAGACCTATGAAAACGAACTGGTCACCTGGCTGGCCGAGCGCTTCGGTTTTGTCGGTGATAGCGCTCAGGCTCGGGGCTTTTACGCGGCGCTGCCCTCCGAGCAACAACGGGTCTTCGCCCGTGACGTGTATTTCGCCGAACTCAAGGCCTCCGGTCGTGAGTACAACCAGCAAGGCGGCGTGCGCCAGGGCAGTTATGTGCGTGGGCGCTCGGCAATTGCCGCGCTGTTCCCGGAAAAGGACGTGGCTGGAAACCCGATCACTTACAAGGGTGATATCACAATGTTCGGCGGCGCTGGCGTACACACCGATTTCGGTGGTTCGATCCAGTTACTGACCCCCGGCGGTGGCCAAACTTTCGGTATCGAGGGTAATGCGCCCCCGGCGTCGGCGGGCATTATCACTCAAGGCGCGGGCGACATTAGCCTGTATTCCCTGAGGAGCATTTTGCTGGGCCAAAGCCGGATCATGACCACCTTCGGCGGTTCAATCATGGGTTGGTCGGGGGCCGGTGACATCAACGCCGGTCGTGGCTCCAAGACCACCGTGGTGTACACGCCACCGAAGCGGGTTTATGACTATTGGGGCAACGTCGGCCTAGCGCCATCGGTACCGAGCACCGGTGCCGGTATTGCAACGCTTAACCCGATCCCAGAAGTACCGGCAGGTGATATCGACCTCATTGCGCCACTGGGCACCATTGACGCGGGGGAGGCGGGAATCCGGGTATCCGGCAACATCAACATCGCCGCTTTGCGTGTGGTCAATGCCGCAAACATCCAGACCCAGGGCAAATCGAGCGGAGTGCCGGTGTCGGCCACTGTCAATACCGGGGCCTTGAGTTCTGCCAGTTCTGCTGGCTCGGCAGCAGCCCAGGCCGCCGACAGCGCAACACGCAACCAGCAAGCAGCCGCGCGGCAGGCAAGGGCTTCAATCGTGACAGTTGAAGTCTTGAGCTTTGGCAGTGAACCGGTGCAACGCGATATAGAGCAAACCCCAAAAACCACAGGCTACAACCCAAACAGTCCGGTGCAGATCATCGGTGCTGGGCCGTTGAGTGACCATGCGCAAGCCAGCCTCACCGATGAGGAGCGCCGTCAAATAAGTCTCTAACCGCAGCACGGTTTTGTAGTTTTCCCTTGGGGTGGTCGTTGATCACCCCTCTTTTTTCTCAGCACCGCATTCGTGTTTTTTTATGAACTTTCAATGACAAGGGTTCGGTCCAGCCCTCCCGCAACGGCCTATTTCCTGAACGTGAAGCTCACCTTAGGGCGAGAACCAATGAGGATGACCCCAGATGGTCCGTTGCAAAGCACCGATTAACTCCAAAGCTCAAGGCCCTGGCGGCCCTACGATTCTGCGGCTTAAGCCCTTGGCCCATGCCATCGCCTTACTGATGGTCGCAGGCAGTGCCCACGGTGCCACAGTGTTCAGCGCTGGCTGGTTCGCCGACAAGGGCGCGTCTCAAGCCGCCACTGCTGCGCGAACGCAGGCGCAGATGCCGAAGATCCCGTCGCTGAACCAGCAGGCCAAAGTCAATCAGCAGTTGCAACGGTCCCTAACCACGCTCAATACCACGGTCGCGGCCATTGCTGCTCAGCAAGCGGCTCAAGCTGCCGGACGCCAAGCGGCGTTGGGCCAGGTGACGACTATTGCTGATGGTCTGGGCAAAGGCGGCTTGCAGGTCGACAACAGCCTGACCCAAGGCTGGACCAACGCCAAAAGCCCGACTCAAAGCCAATCAGGTGGCAAGACCACCGTCAGTATTGAACAGACCGCTGACAAGGCGATCCTCAACTGGGAAACCTTCAACGTAGGGCGCAACACCACGGTCGATTTCCAACAGCAGTCGAACTGGGCTGCGCTTAACCGGGTCAACGACCCCAACGCCAAGCCAAGCGAAATTCAGGGGCAGATCAAAGGCGCCGGTACGGTCATGATCATGAACCGTAACGGCGTGGTGTTCAGCGGCACCAGCCAGGTCAACGTGCGCAACTTGGTGGCCGGTGCCGCCACCATCACCGACGACCAATTCACCCAGCGCGGTATTTACGTGGATGTGGACGGCTCTAGTCCGACCTTTACCGACGCCGCAGGCAACGTTGAGGTCCAACGTGGCGCAGTGATTCAGACCCACGCCGCCACGCTGTCTACCGAATCCGGTGGCTACGCCTTGTTGCTAGGCTCGGAGGTTGAAAACGCCGGCACCATCATCACCCCAAAGGGCCAGACCACACTGGCCGCGGGCGACAGTTTTTACATCCGCCGTGGCGTGGGTACCTCGGGCAACCAGAACTCCACCACACGCGGCAATGAAGTCGCGACCAGCCTCGAAGCGGGGAGTACGGCAGGTAAGGTCAGTAACAATGGCCTGATCATGGCTTCGACGGGTGACGTCACGCTGACCGGGCATAAGGTCGAGCAAAACGGCGTGGCCTTGGCCAGCACCTCGGTGGACACCCGAGGCACTGTCCACCTGTTGAACTCGGTCACTGACAGCACTGGCACGGTCACCTTGGGCAAGGGCAGTACCACGGCCATTCTGCTGGAGGGCAGCGACGCCACTGCGCTTAACAGCCAGCGTGATAATGGCCTGCTCAACCTCGACGGTCGTCCGAACCCGGTCAACAATGCTACCGGGCTGTTCGATAACCTGAGCACCATCAGTGATCGTATCGACCAGTCGCGGATCGACATCGTCAGCGGCGGCACCGTTGAGTTCAAGGACGGTTCCACCACCTTGGCCACGGGTGGTCAGGTTGCTGTGACAGCCGCGCAGCGCAGCCTGGTTCGCGACGGGGCAATGGTTGACGTGTCGGGTGCGGTTGGCGTCAAAGTGTCGATGGAATCCAACATCATCAAGATCAACATTCAGGGCAACGAGCAGCGCGATGCGCAGGTCAACCGGGATGGCGGCAAGCTGATCAACAACGATGTCTGGGTCGACCTGCGCGCGCTGGTATTTGTGCCAGCGGGCACCAACGGCTATGCCACTGATCGCTGGTACACCGCTGGTGGCCTGCTGGAAGTCGGCGGCTATCTGGGCACCCAAGGTCATAGCGTTCGTGAGTGGATGGCACAGGGCGGCACACTGACCTTTACCGGTAACGAAGTAGTCACCGAAAAGAACGCGCAATTCAATCTGTCGGGTGGCACGGTCGATGTGCAGGGCGGTTCAATTCGCCAAACCTGGCTTAAAGGTCCGGATGGTCGCTTGTATGAATTGTCTAAGGCGCCCGGCGACATTCTTTACTCCGGTATCTATAAAGGGTTTGAAGACACCAACGCGCGCTGGGGTCGCACCGATTTTTACTACAACCCGCTGATTGCCCCGAAAAGCCGAAACGAGGCCGGTTATACCGTGGGCCGCGACGCTGGCAAGCTGGTGATCAGTACCACTGGCGCAGTGCTCGAAGGGCACTTGATCAGTGACGTGTTCGAGGGCGAGCGCCAGGTCAAGACCCCAACGATCAATACGGATGGTTATCAGCAGACACCCAAAGCTGCGGCCCAGCGTGCGCAACTGATCATCGGTAACTACACGCCAGTCTTTAATAAGAGCACTGGCACGTTGCGCTACAGCCTGAACCCGGTCACCAACGAGATTGTGTTTGAGTCCAATGCGCAAAAAATCGCTGATGGCCTGAACCTGGACACAGCATTGCCTACGGATCGTCAGGGCAAGGTCGTTCTCGACAGCGACCAGCTTAATGGCGTTGAACTGGGCGCAATCAAGACCTCTGCCAATCAGCAGATCACTGTCAACGGCGCACTGAAAGTGGCCGATGGCGGCGACATAACGCTGTTCACTCCTAAAGCGGCGATTAATGCCAACCTGACCGCTCATGCGGGCAGCATCAATGTGGGCAATATATTCCTTCAGCCCGACAGAGAGCGCGACATGGCCGTGGGTGATGTGTACCTACAGCCCACAAGCGAGGCTCCGGCATGGGTCAAGTTGGCTGGCGGAGTCAAGCTCGACGCAACTGGACGCTGGAACAACCTGGCTCAGGACGGCGTGAACAACAGTGGTGCCGCGTACATGAATGGCGGCAATGTGTCGCTGCGCACCACCGGCGACCTGAATCTGGCCCAAGGCAGCGTGATAGATGTGTCTTCCGGGGCCACGGTGGGTCTGGATGGCAAGTTCATCGGCGGCAAGGGCGGCAGTGCAACCCTGGCGGCCATGGATACGCTCGAGTTAGGCAGTGAACTGCGCGCTTACGGGCTGACGGGCGGCGGAAAGCTGGCGGTACAGGCGCGTAAAGTCCAGATCGGTGAAAGCGCCACGGCACCTGACGCCGACACCCTGCATGTCTCGGGTGATTTCTTCAAAAAAGGCTTCTCGGCCTACGACATTACCGGCAACGAAGGCCTGCTGATCACAGATGGCACTCAGGTCGATGTCACGATGCCGGTTTATCGCCAAGGTGACAGGGCGTCGACCTCGCCAACCGGCATCGACCCGGCCACCGTACTAGAGCGCTGGACACCCTCGCTGTACCAGGAAGATGCGCTCAAGGGTGTGTTGACTCAGCGTCGTGGCGCGAGCCTGAACTTGAACGCGGGCACCACCATCGCCTCCGGCGCGCTGGCCGAGACCACTGCACTGACCGTGGGCAAGGGCTCAGTGATTAATGTCGACCCTGGCCAGGCAATCAACCTGCGCAGCATCGGCCAACTAACGGTCGATGGCACGCTGAACGCTTGGGGCGGCAGTGTCAGCCTTACGGGCCTGAGCAACAGCGAATCCAGTGCAGTTGATGGTATCGGTCACGGCCGCTCGATCTGGATCGGTGGGCAGGCAGTGATTGACGTGGCCTCGCGTGCCGTGGCCGCCACTGACAACCGCGGACGTGCGTATGGGCAGGTGCGCAATGGCGGGCAGATCATCGTCGGTGGCGATGTCGACCCCGGCACCGGCATCGCCAAGGCCAGCGATCTGTTTGTGGTCGTGCGTGAAGGCGCACTTTTGGATGCGTCCGGCAGTCAGGCGTTACTCGATATACCGGGGCAGGGCCGGGTTAACGTGGCCAGCAATGGCGGCAACATTGCCTTCGCCTCCAATAATGGTCTGTACCTAGACGGCCGCTTCAAGGCGAATGCCGGGGGCGAGGGTGCCGCAGGCGGGAGACTGTCGCTGGCGCTGGAAGCCCCGTATTACTTGAGGGAATACGTCACAGACCGAGTATTGCCAGTGCGTGAACTGGTACTGAGCCAGCAGCATAAAACCATCAACGTGCCTGACAGCGCCGAAGCTGCGGCAGACTCGTTGATCTACGGTCACGGCGCGCTGGGTGTGGACCAGGTCAAGGCCGGTGGTTTTGACAACCTGACGTTGCTGGTCCGTGGTGTGTTCAACGTTGACGGTGATATCTCGCTGAACCTAGGGCAAAGCCTGCACCTGTATACCGGTGGCATTAACCTGACACGCAACGCCAACCCAACGTCGCGCGTTAACCTCAGCGCCCCGCATGTGGTGCTCAGTGGCATGCTTGAACCGGACAAATCCGGTATGGAAGCTTGGACCCGACCTTACATCGCTGACACGTCGCCAGGGTTGCGCAGTCAGGGCACGTTAATCGTTGACAGCGGTTTGCTGGACATTCGCGATCGCTTTGGGTTTGGCGACACGAAGAGCTTCGATAACGTCCAGCTCAACAGCAGCGGCGATCTGCGCTTTCTTGCTGGGCGCGATGGCGGCGACACTTCCAGTGGCTTCAGCACCCAATTACGTGCGGCAGGTGACTTGACCCTGCGCGCCGCGCGCATCTACCCGGGCTCTGACATCAAGGCCCAAGTGCTGGTGGGCGACGTTGACACCCTTAACAACCAAGTGGTTTTTGATCCGACCCGTTCCCTGACGATCGAAAAGGTCGGTGATGATCATGGTGTGGCCCCGGACTCTGTGTTCGGCCGCCTGCAATTGGGGGCTTACACCATTAAACAGGGCGGTGTATTACGTGCGCCGCTGGGGCTGATTGAGCTCGGTAACGCGGGCAACTCCCGGGTAGAACTGTTGCCGGGCAGCCTCACATCGGTCAGCGCCAAGGGCCTGGTGCTGCCATACGGCGGCACAGTGGATGGTCAGGTGTATCGCTATAACGGTAAAAATGTGGTCTTCGTCGGGCAGGGCGGCTTGGGGCAGACAGGCAGTGGCGAGCTCACAATAGGCGTGATTCTAGGGGGTACCAAGGCAACGGTATTGCCCGGCGCCACACTGGACTTGTCTGGCGGCGGTGAGTTGCTGGGTGCAGGCTTTATTTCCGGGCGTGGGGGCTCTACTGATGCACGCTTCAATCCGCTGGTTCAGTTTGGTGCCACTGGCGGCTTTAGCTTGCCAGGGCTGGGCACCAACCCGATCTATGCCATTGTGCCGGGCGTTCAACCGGGTTATGCACCGGCCACGGGCGAAGCTGGCGCGAGCACGCCGCTGGTGGGCCAGCAAATCACCCTTGGCGCAGGCGTACCGGGCTTGCCCGCGGGCACCTACACCTTAATGCCATCTACCTACGCCTTGAAGCCGGGCGCCTTCCGGGTGGAAATCAACGGTTTTGCCGGGCAGGGCAGTGATGGCGCAACAACACTGATGCGCAACGGTTCGTGGTCAACGGCCGGGCAACTGTCGATTATCAACACCGGCATGCACAACAGCGTTAACAGCCAAGTGATCCTGACGTCTGGCGACACCTTGCGCCGCTATTCGCAGTACAACGAAACCAGCTACGCGCAATTTGCCATCGCCGATGCAGCCAAGCTCGGTGTACCACGGCCCATGCTGGAGGCGGATGCCAAAACCCTCAAGTTGGCGTTTGGCGGCGGCGCAGGCAGAGATACCTTCACGTTCGAGGGCATTGGCCAATTTGAAGCGGCCCAAGGCGGTTACGGCGGTACCGTGGGCGTGATCAACCTGGGCGGCGAAACGGTCGAGAACTGGCACACCCAAATCGTCGATGCCAACAGCCCTCTGGAGGCCTTCGAGGGGCTGACGCTCACGGCCCAAAGCCTTAACAATCTGAATGCCAAACGCATCTTTATTGGCGGCTTGCCGCAAGTGGAATATGGCCGCAACGGGAATATCATCAAGTTCCCATTTGGTGTGAACACACCGGGCAACTCGGTGTTCCTGCGCAGCGGTGCGACTCTCTCGGCCCCCGAAGTGGTGATCGTGGCGGGCCCCGGCAATATCGTGGTGGAACAGGGCGCTTCGATTACAACCTTAGGCCGTGGCGCAGCGATCTATGACGCCCGTGATGGCTTTATTTATGAAGGCGTGCCGAGCCTGTTGGCCGTGTCCAATGGCCTGCTCAATGTGCTGCCTTATCTCAACCTCAATAAAGAACCGACGGGCAATATCCAGATCGGCGTGTGCCCGAACAGTAACTGCTCAGGCCAGACCACCATCTATTCGCAGGGCAGTATTGTCGCGGCGACCGACAAAGCCCTACAACTGGACGATGCCGTGCGTTATGGCACCCGTCACCTGACGCTGGCCTTGAGCAATATCAACGTCGGCAGCACGACTGCGCTGGCGGATGCCAGCGCACGCGCTGTGCTGCCATCGGGCTTGACCCTTAACCAGCATGTGCTTGAACGCTTAATGCGCGGTGATACCAGCACGGGGAGCCCGGCACTGGAAACCCTGCAACTGTCGGCGGGCCAGGCGTTCAACTTCTATGGTTCCACGTCTCTGGACACTTACGACGCACAGACCGGCAAGTCGTTGCTGAACAACCTAGTGCTGACGACCCCGGCGATCTACGGCTCGGGCAATGCCGATAATGTGGCGACCATCCACACCGCCAATCTGATCTGGCAAGGCGCCACGGGAGCACCGGGTGCGGTTATCAGCAACGGTGCGGGCACGGGGAACGGGCGTCTGGATATTAACGCCGAGCGTATCGAGTTCGGCTATGGCCCGTTTGCCCAGCCAAGCAACAACACAGTGTTTGACCGCCTTGTGCTGGGCTTTGCCAGCGTCAACCTGAATGCCAGCGATCGCATCACCGCCAACTACAAAGGCAGCCTGTCGGTGTATCAACACCAAGGCGCGTACGATCCGGTCAGCGGTTTTGCCTACAGCGGCGGCAATCTTAATATTTTGACGCCGCTGATGACCGGCGAAGGCGGTTCGTTGAGTCGCATAACGGCGGGCGGCACGATTGATATCTCCGCGTCTGCCGGCCCCCGCGGCACGGTCAAAGGCTACGGTGGCGAGTTGTCTCTCAAGGGCGATTCCATTCGCCTGGCGTCGGCAGTCGTGCTGCCGAGCGGCAAGGTCACACTGGACGCCACACATGATGTGGTTTTAACCGATGAATCGTTGATCGATGTGGCCGGTCGTGCCGTGGTGTTTAACGACATCACCCAGTACGGTGCAGGCGGGGATGTGCTGCTCGACAGCCGCTACGGCAATATCCGTCAGGCGGCAGGTTCGACCATAGACCTGTCGGCCAAGCACAACCAAGGTGGCAAATTGCGCGCCGTGGCGCTGGATGCGGCGAATGGCATGGTTGATCTGCAAGGCAAAATCCTGGGAGGCAACAGCGGTTACTACAATGCCGTTGGTACGCTTGTGCCGTATCAGGGCAGTAGCGTCGAAGTTCAAGCCCAGCGTCTGGGCGCCAGTGCTTCGCTGGATCAACAGTTTGCAGCGCTTAACCAGCGCCTCAATGACGGCGAAGTCTTCGGTGCACGTAGCTTCCAGCTCAAGCAAGGTGACCTGACGATAGGTGACGGCCTCAAGGCCAACATTATTAACGTCTCGGTAGACAGCGGCAGCCTGCGCGTCACAGGCCGAGTGGACGCCAGCGGTGAACGCGTGGGCAGTATCAACCTGGCCGGTAAAAATGGCCTGACCTTGGACGGCAGCGCAATGCTCGACGCCCACGGCAGCCAAGTGCGCGTCGACAGCTACGGCAAAATCATCGATTCACCGAACCGGGCAATGGTGGTACTGGCTTCCGGCACCGGGCAACTGACCCTAGCGGATGGCCTGAGTATCGACTTGCGACACGGCACTGCGGGCACCCCGGGCAATGATGGGCGCAATCGCGGCACCCTGGAAATGAATGCGCCTCGTCTGAACAGCAACGACATCGCCATTGATGCCAGCGGCCGACTGGACATTAAAGGTGCGCGGGCAATCACCCTCAACGCAATGGCGACTTACGACGACGCGCCCCTGATGACCGATCCGACGGCTAGCGGTAGGCCGTATCAGGTGATTGATCAGGCGTATTTGGATGGCAAGCACGCCTTGAGCACGGCGTTTATCAATGCAGCGTTGAAAAACAGCAATCTACTGACCCAAAAACTCGCCGGTTTGAACAACGCCACTTACGCCGACGCGTTCCATTTGCGTCCGGGCGTGGAAATCATCAGCAAGACTCCGAATGGCGATCTGGTGGTGCAGGGCGATGTCGACCTGTCCGGCTATCGTTACGCCAGCCTCAACCGCAACAGCCAGAAAACCTCGGTGTACGGCTCCGGTGAGTCTGGCAGCCTGACCTTGCGCGCCGGGGGGGACCTGAGCATCTACGGCAGCATCAACGACGGCTTCGCGCCCCCGCCGCCCACCGTGGATGACAACGGCTGGGTACTGTTAAAAGGACGCGACTTTAGCAGCGGCGGCACCATCGTGCCGGGCAATGGCGTGGTTCTGGCGGATGGCACCACCTACATGGCGGGCTCGGTGTTGAACTACGACTTGCCGATCAAAGGCACGACGGTGGTGGCTGGAACGCGCTTACCAGCGCGGGCGACATTGGCCCAGGAACTCACCTTGCCTGCTGACACGGTATTGGCGGCGGCGGTACTGGACGCTTCGGGCAATACGCTACTGGCGGCAGGCACGCTGCTTAAGCAGCCGGTCACCCTGCAAGCAGGTACTCAACTAGATGCCGGTACCCTGTTGGGTCAACCCATCGAACTGCTGGCCATGCTTTGGCCTAAAGGGGTGCCATTGCCAGCCCTGTACCAAGCGCTGGACCCAGGCCGAAATGTCGTCACCCTAGATGGCAACATTGCGTTGGCGCGTGGGTCGCTGATTCCGATGGGCACCGATGTGAAGCTGGTAGGCAACGTTGATTCGATCAAGTTGCGGCCTGAAGTGGCCGGGCGCCAAGGCAATAATTGGGCGATTTCACCGATGCTGGCCGAAGGATCGCAGTCGTGGTCACTGCGCCTGGTGGCCGGGGCGGACACCGAAGCTGCGGACAGTCGTCTACTTCAGCCTCATCCGAGCAGCGGCACACTGCGCCTAGCCGACAGTCACTTCGGCATGTTTGCCAAACTGTTGCCGCCCAAAGGTGTGCTGGTGTGGAGCGCTTATGCGGTTGAAGACCTCGGGAATGCCGGGGTTGAAGTCAAGGAAGGTGATCCGGTAGATCAATCAATCCTGGATGAGTTTGGGCTGGGGACGGTTGCCGATTTTTGCACCAATTTCGCCGACTACTGCCAAGCCAAAATGATGTACGTCTGGACCTCGTACGCAGCGGGCATCCTGCAGAGAAGAGGCATCATCGTTGAAGTCGGAGGCGTGGTCGAAGATCGGATCCTGGAGTCTCTTGGGGTGAGAGGGGGCGCGTCTAAATTCTGCGTGGCCACACCGAGCTACTGCGTGTCGAAGAGCCCCAAGGAATATGCACCTCTGCCTTCCAGTTCGCGCTTCAGTGTGGTCCGTACCGGCACCGGCGACCTGCAATTGCTCAGCGGCGGCAACCTGAGCGTGGACTCTTCGTATGGCGTTTACACGGCGGGCACCTCGTCCACTGGCACTTACGCGGGTGACCCCTTCAACCAGCCTAGGGCGCTGAAGGGCGGTAGCACCGTGCTCAAGGAAAAACCTAGCTACTTTGAGCAGTTCGTCAACGGCGGCAGCGAAAGCCTGTACCGCGCGTGGTACCCGGAGGCGGGGGGGAACTTGACGTTGAACGTAAACGGCAACCTCACCGGCAATCTCGATAACGGGGGGAGTTACAGCCAACTCAGGCCTAACTCTGATGACAGCGGCAACAATACGGCCGATGTCGGCAACTGGTTGTGGCGCCAAGGCAGCGGCGATGTCGCAACAGGTGGGAAGGCTCAGCCGACAGCCTGGTGGATCAACTTTGGTACTTACACCAACATCATTTCTGACAACCTGATTGGCTTCACGGGTTTCGGCACCCTGGGCGGCGGTGACGTGGACGTTACCGTGGGGGGCGACGCGGGCTCCTTAAAAGAACCGACCTACACGATTGATGGGAACAACAAACGCACTCAGGGCCTGGTGCTGGCAGTTGGCAGCACGGGCCGGGTGAGCAACGATGGCAGCCTGCAACTGACCGGTGGCGGCGACTTACGACTGCAGGTCAGAGGTGCACTCAACCCTGTGAGCATTATTGAAACGGCCGGCAATCGTGACGGGGTGCTGACTAACACTCGCGGTAATGTGCACGTGCAGGCCGCCAGCATCGGGCGCGTCGATACGTTATACGGCACTACGGCTCAGGTGCCGGGTGATGTGCGTGCGGCTGACCCCCTGCGTGCCAGCCGCAGCCGACCGCAAGGTGGGGTGACGCTCGTGGCAGGCGATGCAACGTTCAGCTTGCATACCTTGGGCGACCTAGTCGTGCAAACGGTTGAGGATGCAGGGCGCGTGCGCCAGTACAACCAATCGGCCTTCAGCCGTAATGACGTGACTGGCGGCTCCAGCAGTTGGTACACCTTGTGGACCCCAAACACGGCCGTTGATCTGTATGCCGAAGGTGGCAACCTGACGCCTTTTCTGGTGGGTACGAACACGGACATGGCGGTGGTGTATCCATCGATCCTCAGGGCCACCGCTGCCAGTGGTAGCTTTTACTACGGCAAGGCCGCCACGAACCGTGATTACGACAGCTACAGCTACCCGATACTCCTGGCCCCGGGTAAAAACGGGCAATTGCAGTTCCTGGCGCAGGATTCGATTTACGCCGGTGGCTTTAGCGTCACCCAATCCGGCACGGCGCTCAGCAGTATGGCAACTCCATGGAATCCGGCCTTTTTTGCCACCCTAGGCTGGCAGAATTACAGCAATCTGTCGCAAACCGGTAACTACAACACTTACGGTAATCAGGGGCTGTCACTGTTTACGTTTGGCCCGGGTACTGCGAGTGAGCCGTTGAGCAATACCGCTGACCCTTCACGCTTTTATGCGGTGCAGGGCGACCTGATTGGGGTCAACAGCGGTCGGATCATTGCTTACAAAAACGCTGGCGTGCAGCATGCCGGCGAGACCTGGTACGAAGGCAGTCGTCCGGTGTGGATGATGGCCGGGCGCGATATCGTCAGTAGCGGTGCCAACCCGGGTGACAATGGCCAGATTTATCCGGAGGTGTTCGCCACGGGTAACCTGTTCGTTCACAACAATGCGACCGATATCTCCATCGTCTCAGCCGGGCGCGACATTATTTACAGCAGCTTTAACATTGCCGGGCCTGGCGCGCTGGAGATCACTGCCGGACGCAACATCGTGATGGACGATAAGGTCAGCGTGACCAGCATGGGTCCGATTGTTGCCGGTGACTTGCGTCAAGGCGCCAGTATTGCCATGCAGGCAGGGGCGGGGGCCAGCGGTGCGGATTACCAACGTTTTGTCGAGGCCTACCTTAATCCGGCCAACCAGTTGGCGCTGGGTGAACCCTTGTTGGCATCGGGCGCCAAGGTGCCCAAGACCTACGAAAAAGAGTTACTGGTCTGGCTAGGCGAGCGCTTTGGTTTTGTCGGTGACAGTGAGCAAGCAGTGGCTTACTTCAAGCAATTGCCAGGCGAGCAACAGCGCGTGTTTGCCCGCGATGTGTATTTTGCCGAGTTGGAGGCGGGCGGCCGTGAGTACACCCAAGCCGGTGGTGTGCGTGAAGGCAGTTACGCCCGGGGTCGGGCAGCGATTGCAGCACTGTTCCCAGCGAAAGACGTGGCGGGCAATGCCCTGAATTATCTGGGCGATATCCGCATGTTTGGCGGCGCTGGGGTTCACACCGACTTCGGTGGCTCGATCCAGATGCTCACCCCGGGCGGTAACCAGACGTTCGGCATCGAGGGCGTTGCACCACCGGCTTCGGCGGGGGTCATCACCCAAGGTGCGGGCAATATCCAGCTGTACTCGCTGGGTAGCATTCTGCTGGGCCAAAGCCGGATTATGACCACCTTCGGAGGCTCGATCATGGGCTGGTCCGCCGAGGGTGACATCAACGCCGGTCGGGGCTCAAAAACCACCGTGGTCTATACGCCACCGAAACGCACTTATGACAATTGGGGCAACGTTGCCCTGTCGCCGTCGGTGCCAAGTACTGGTGCGGGGATTGCAACGCTGAACCCGATACCAGAAGTGCCAGCAGGCGACATCGACCTGATTGCACCGCTGGGCACCATTGATGCGGGTGAAGCGGGGATTCGCGTGTCGGGCAACATCAACATTGCCGCCTTGCGCATCGTCAACGCGGCGAACATCCAGACCCAGGGCAAATCGTCCGGGGTGCCGGTGGCGGCGACCGTCAACACTGGGGCCTTGTCTTCTGCCAGTTCGGCGGGCGCCGCAGCGTCCCAAGCAGCGGACAACGCAGCACGAAACCAACAGGCGGCAGCACGTCAGAGCAGGGCTTCGATCGTCACGGTTGAAGTGTTGAGCTTTGGCAGCGAGCCGGTGCAACGCGAACCGGAACAGACCCAGGCGGTGCCGGGTTACAACCCCAACAGCCCGGTACAGGTATTGGGCGCAGGGCGACTGAGTGACCAGGCACGTGCGAACTTGACCGAGGATGAGCGAGGTCAGATCAGCCTGTAACCGCGAGACATCTTTGTAGTTCGACCTTTGGGGTGATCATTGATCACCCCTTTTTTTTGGCTCCTCATTGCGCTCCTACAGGGATTTTGGTGCGGCAAACGGCCCTGTTAAAAAAGATGAATGAAGCTTTTATGACATCAGTTCGGTAGCCCCCGACCACGCCGGTCTTACCTGTGTAACACGCTAGGCAACGGGTTTTATTACGGCAATTTAGGGGGCGGTGTGGAGCATTTGTTCAAGTCAATCAGGCCGGTTGGTGGCGCTGCGCTGTGCTGGCTGGCGCTAGCGCAACCGGTACTCGCCGAAGAGCAAGGCGCTCAAACGCAGAGCCCGGAGCGGCGGGTAGACGTCAACGAGTACTTTGTGCGCGGCAATACCGTGCTCGACGCCCGAGCCATCGAAGAAGCGGTATACCCGTTTCTTGGGCCGCAAAAAACCTTAAAGGACATCGAAGGTGCCCGTGACGCTCTACAGAAGACTTACCAAGAGCGCGGCTATCAGTCGGTGTTTATCGAACTGCCAGAGCAAAAGGTCGACGACGGTATCGTTTATCTGCAAGTCAGCGAAACCAAGGTGGGTCGCGTGCGTGTCGTCGGCGCCAAGCACTATTCCCCTGTGGAAATCCGTGAAGAAGTGCCTGGTCTCAAGGAAGGCACCGTGCCGGATTTCGCTACCGTGCAAACCCAGCTCGCAGGCCTCAACCGCACCGCTGGCCGCCAGGTCACACCGTTGGTACATGAAGGCCAGCGCCCCGGCACCATGGACGTCGACTTGCAAGTCGAAGACCAAAGCCCTTGGCACGCCAGTCTCGGCTTGAACAACGACTACAGTGCCGACACCGAAAAACTACGCAGCGTCGCCACCGTGGGTTACGACAACCTGTGGCAGTTAGGCCACAGCGTATCTCTGACGTTTTTCACCGCCCCCCAAGACATGGACAACGCCAAGGTCTGGTCCGGCTCCTATACCGCGCCGTTGAGCGAGCGCTGGAGCGTGCAGTTCTCGGGTTACCAGTCTGACAGCAACATCGCCACCATCGGCGGCAGTAACGTACTGGGCAAAGGCCATTCCTATGGCGTATCGGCCATTTACAGCCTCCCAGCCAGTGGTACGTGGGCCAACTCGTTCTCGGCCGGAATCGACTTAAAGGACTTCGACGAGCAACTGCGTTTTGGCGACAGCAGCGACCAAGTCCCGCTCAAGTACGCACCGCTGACCTTCGGCTACAACGGCTACAACTACACCGAACAATCGCAGCTGGGCCTGAACCTCAACTTGGTGATCGGCACCCGTGCCTTCTTCGGTTACGGCAGTGATTCCCAGGAATTTCGCGACAAACGCTGGGACTCCAGCCCAAGTTTCGCCGTGCTCAAGGGCGACGGGAACCTCACCCTCTCGTTCACCAATAACTGGCAAGCGGCAACCAAGGTTGGTTTCCAACTGGCGTCCGGTCCGCTGGTCTCCAACGAACAGTATTCCGCTGGCGGCGCCACCTCGGTGCGCGGCTATCTGGCGGCCGAACGCACGGGTGACGAAGGCTACTTGCTGTCGCAAGAGCTGCGCACTCCGTCGCTGGCCAAATACCTGGGCAGCTATGTGCAGGAATGGCGCTTCTACGCCTTCGCCGACGCGGCGCAGCTCTACCTGCGCGACGCGCTGCAAGAGCAAGAAGATGATTACCGGTTGGCCAGCGTTGGCCTGGGCACCCGCGCCAGTTTAAGCAAGTGGCTGTCCGGCAGCATGGACTGGGGCTACCCGCTGGTTAATGGCCCGAACACCCAAAAACATGACTCTCGTTTGCACTTCAGTGTGCAGGCGACTTTCTGATTCGTTTTCACGGAGATCCTTTGACATGCAACGCTTATTTCTGAGTTTGTTGATCTGCCTGGGCTTCGCGCTCCCGGCAACCGCCCATGCCTGGTGGCAGGATGACTGGCACTACCGCAAGCAAATTTCGATCGACACCACCCCGCAAGGCGCGGCGATTAACCAGCCTTTAGGGCGCACTGCACTGCTGGTACGTCTGCATACGGGCAACTTCACATTTGATGGGGTCAAGGACGACGGTTCCGATCTGCGTTTTGTCAGCGCCGATGACAAGACTGTGCTCAACCATCAGATCGAAAGCTTTGACCCGCTGATGGGCATGGCGCTGATCTGGGTCGATGTGCCTAAAGTTGAGGGCGGTCAGCGTCAGGACGTGTGGATGTACTACGGCAATCAGAAAGCGGTGGCCACCTCGAACGGCCAACTGACGTTCGACCCGAATTACACCGCGCTTTACCATTTTGAAGGGGCTAACGGCACACCGGCCCGTGATACCACGGCTTATGGCAACACCGCACAAAACGCCACGGGCGTGAGCATTGATGGTGTGATCGGTCGTGCACTGCAACTCAATGGCCAGCCTTTGCTGCTGCCCGCCAGCCCGTCGCTGCAACACAGTGCGGGTGGCGCCTTTACCTTGAGCACCTGGTTGCGTCTGGACCAAGCCAGTGGCGAGCAACTGTTGCTGGCCCGACGCGAAGCCGGTAACAGCCTGCTGGTCGGCGTTGACCAAGGCGTACCTTTCGTAGAAGTCGATGGTCACCGCGCTGTGTCGACTCAGCCCTTGAATCCGGGTCAATGGCAACATCTGGCTGTCAGCGCCGAGGGCGATAAAGTCTCGCTGTTTGTCAACGGGCGTGAAACTGCGAGCCTGGCTGTCGCCATGCCTGCCTTCAACTCGGCAATGGCCATTGGTGCTGATCTGCCGCATGCCGCCGACGCTGAACCCAGCCATTACCTGCCGTTTGCCGGTGCCATCGATGAACTGCGCCTGTCCAAGGTCGCGCGCCCGGCCAGCCTGTTGTTGGCCGATGCCACCGCACAAGGTTCGGAATCCAAACTGGTGGCTTACGGTGTAGACGAAGAGCAGTCGGGCTTTGGCTTCGGCAGCCTGGGTTTTCTGTTTAACGCAGTCCCGATGGATGCCTGGATCATCATTGTGGTGCTGGTGGGCATGATGATTCAGTCATGGATCATCATGATTCGCAAAAACAGCATGGTCAGTCGTGTCAGCAAGGCCAACGAGATTTTCCGCGAGCAGTTCTCGCAAGTGGGCACCCGCCTGGAAATGTTTGCCGATGACAAAGCCCTGGCCGAGCGCCTGACTCACTCGCCGCTGTGGCGCCTGTACCTGGTGGCAGTGAAGGAAATCCGTACCCGTCGCGCTCAAGGTGCAGACACTTCATCGGTTTCAGCCGCCACCATCGAAGCCATCCGTTGCTCCATGGACGGCGTGCGTACCCGCGAAAACCAGCAACTCAGCGCCAAGCTGTCGACGCTGTCCAACGCCATTGCCGGCGGCCCTTACATCGGCCTGCTCGGTACGGTGATGGGGATCATGGTGGTGTTCCTCGGCACTGCGATGGCCGGTGACGTGAACATCAACGCCATTGCTCCAGGGATGGCCGCGGCCTTGCTGGCAACTGCCATGGGGCTGTTCGTCGCCATCCCAGCACTGTTTGGCTACAACCGACTGATTACCCGTAACAAGGAAGTCAGCGCCGACATGCGCGTGTTTGTCGACGAGTTCATCACCCGTCTGGCGGAAACGCACGGCGAGAGCCAATTCAGTGAAGCAGCGCATCAGCGCGGACACCACGCCAACGCCGCTTTGCCGGCCTGAGGAGAAACGTCATGGCTTCTGTAAACGCCGCCCACGACGATGACGATGATGCTCCGGTAGACAGCATCAATATCACGCCCCTGGTGGACGTGCTGATGGTGGTGTTGGTGATGTTTATCCTCACGGCCACCGCGCAGGTCTCGGGTATTCAGATCCACCTGCCTAAAGCCAGCGCCTCGGTGTCGTTATCCGAGGCCAAGACCAAGGCCATTTCGGTGAACGATGCCGGTCAGGTGTTCTTGGACGCCTACCCGGTGACGCTGAGCGAACTGGAAGAACGTCTGCGTATCGAGAAAGCGCAGAGCCCGGACTTTCCGGTGATCGTGCGCGGTGACGCCATGGTGCAGTACCAGAAGGTCATTGAAGTGCTGGACCTGCTGCGTCGCCTGGAGCTGTCGCAGGTTGGGCTAGTCACCGGCAAACCGAATCAGGGCTGATACGACATGACCGCACAGCCTCAAAACAAACGCTTGCGCCCGTTGAAGTGGGGCGCCGGTCTGCTGCTGACAGGCGTCGCTGCCTGGTTTATCTGGCAGTGGGCCAATGACATGAGTGGCGTGCGCAGGGAAGCGCCGAAGGTGCCAACGATTATCCCGTTGCCGCCACCGCCACCACCGCCACCCGAGAAACCCAAGGAGCCGGAGCCTCAGGTGGAGGAGAAAGTGGTAGAGCCCGAGCCGTCGCCTGAACCCGAAGACGTCAAGCCCGAGGAGGAGGCACCGCCTTCGCCTGCGGATGATCTGGCTAACCCGATGCAGATTGATGGCGACGCCCAGTCTGGTAACGACGGATTCAACGTCGGTGCAGGCAAAGGCGGTGGCATGGCAGGCGGTGGCGGTGGCGGCGGCGGTCTGGGTACTGGGACTTACAAGCAATATCTGGCTGGGGTGTTTCAGCGCTTGTTGCGCGAAGACCCGGAGTTACGCAAGAAGGCCTACCAGGTGCAGGCCGACCTGTGGTTAAGCGCTGACGGCCAAGTCACCCGCGTGGTGTTGGTGCAGTCCAGTGGCGATGCGCAGACCGATGCCCAGGTGCTGGCCGCGTTGCGTGCCCCGCATGCAACGCAACGTACACCGGCTTCGCTGACCTTGCCGGTACGTCTGTCCCTGAAGGGCCGACGCCCGGATTGATCAAACTTTTTACAGTTTTTAACAGGAGTTGTGAGCACATGATTTCCCCCGTGAATCGACTGACCCTAGCGGTCGGCATGGTCATCGCGACCCTGGTTGGCCAAGCGACGGCAGCCCCAGCAGCGCCCTCGGAAAACGCCACAATCAACCTGATCCGCCTGTTGGTAGAACAAGGCGTACTCAAGCAATCCGCCGCAGACGGTTTGATCGCGCAGGCTGAAAAAGAAGCCCAGCAAGCTCGTCAGGCCAGCGCCACCGTAGTGGCCGCAGGCCCCGTGGCAGCGCCGGGTGATGTTCGCGTGCAGTACGTACCGGCTGCCGTGCGTGATCAGATCCGTGATCAGGTCAAGGCTGAAGTCATGACCACTGCCAAGAATGAAAACTGGGCCCAGCCCAACACATTCCCAGAATGGGCATCGCGTATCAGCTTTGACGGCGACCTTCGTCTGCGGACCGAATCGCGCTACTTCTCGGGTCACAACAGCAACGAAATACTCGATTACGCCAAGTTCAACGAGAGCGGCCCTTACGACGTCAACAAAGACACCAACACCAAGTTGCCGCCGTTGCTTAACACCCGTGAAGACCGTGAAAACCTGATGCGCCTGCGTGCTCGTCTGGGCATGAAGGCGATTATTTCGCCGGAGTGGACCGCCGGTATTCGTGTGGGCACAGGTAACGACAGCAACCCGGTGTCGGCTAACCAGACCTTGGGAGGCGGTTTTGGCAAAAAAGACCTGTGGCTCGATCAGGGCTATTTGACCTGGAAAGCCACGAAGGACCTGACCCTGACCGGCGGCCGATTCAGCAACCCGTTCTACTCCACCGACATGATGTATTCCAAAGACCTGAACTTTGACGGCGCGGCGGGCATGTTCGACCACAAACTCAATAAAGACTGGGGGCTGTTCGCTACCCTTGGCGCGTTCCCGGTTGAGTACAGCTCGGACACGGCCAGCAGCAACGGTAAGGACAAAGAAGACAGCCGCAATAAATGGATGTTCGGCGGCCAGATAGGCACTGACTGGAAGATCAACAACAGCAATAGCCTGAAAGGAGCGATGGCCTACTACCGCTTCGAAGACATCGAAGGCCAGCGTTCCAGCCCTTGCAAGCCGTGGCAAGGCCAACCAGCGTGCGACACCGACGGTTCACGCCTGACGTTCATGCAGAAGGGCAACAGCGTGTTCCTGCTGCGCGACATCGTGCCAAATCCGGATACCCCGGGCTTGACCCCACAACCCCAGTACGTGGGCCTGGCTTCCAAGTTTGATGTACTCGACCTGAACCTGGTCTGGGACACCGAACTGCCGCAAAACATGATGCTGCGCACTCAGGGTAACTACATCCGAAACCTGTCTTACGACAAAAAACAGATGCTCAAGCGTGCCGATTCCGAGATCGTCAACAACATCAACAGCGAAGACCAGTTTGAGAGCGGTGGCAACGCGGTGATGGTGCAGTTCACCCTCGGCAACGCGCTGGACATGCGCAAGCGTGGCGACTGGAACGTGTTGGCTGGTTACAAGTACATCCAGCCTGACGCCTTGCCTGACGGTTTCAACGACTCGTCCTTTCATTTGGGCGGCACCAACGCCAAGGGCTACTACATCGGCGGCAGCTACGGCATCGACAAGAATATTTACGCCAGTGCTCGTTGGTTGAGCGCATCCGAAGTGTATGGCGCACCGTTTGAAGTCGACGTCATGCAGCTGGAACTCAATACGCGCTTTTGATGCGCCGGGAGACACCACATGAACACGCGAATTTGCTGCCTGGTATTGGCCTTAAGCAGCCTGGGCACAGCCGCTACAGTCTCGGCTGAAACCATGGAGGAGCGTCTGCGTACTCAACTGCGTAGCACTACCGCGCAATTGCAAACGCTGCAAAGCGAGCAGGCTCAGGCCAGCGCTGCGCGTATCGCGGCCGAGAACCAGGCTAAGCAGGCTCAGGTGCAGATCAAGCAATTGATGGGCGAACTGGACAAAACCCGTGGCCTGGCCCAGCAACTGGTCGGCCAGCAACAGAACCTGCACAGCCAGGCACAGGCTCAGGTCGCTGCCAGCAACGAGCAGACCGGCAAGTACAAGAAGGCCTATGAAGAGCTGTTGGTGCTGGCGCGCGGTAAAGAGACAGAGCGTGCGCGCTTACAGACGCAATTAACGGAACGTGACACACAAGTGCAGCAATGTTCAGCCAAGAATCAACAGATGTACGGCGTGGCCCAGCAACTGCTCACGGCCTACGAAAAAATTGATGTGGCGCAAGTCATGAGCATTCGCCAGCCCTTCGCCAGCAGCGCGCGGGTCAAGTTTGAAGAACTGGCCCAAGGCTTTGGCGACGATCTGTACAAGACGCGTTTTGATGCACCCCAAGCTGCACTCAATCATTGATAGACAAGGAAGCACACCATGAGCGATTTGATCACTAGCGTTACCGTCAAGAGCCTGACTGAGCTGCTGCAAGCTGCCGGCTACCGTGTTAACGAAACCGAACAGAACGGCATCGTACAGTTGCTCAGCGCCAGCCAAGGCATCGGCTTTGCCGTGCGTTTCGGCAACCTGGCAGTGGAAGAGGGCAGCTACGTTGACTTCACTTACAGCTGCGCGCTGCGTGTGCAAGGTCAATTACCTGAAGGCCTGACCCAGGTGTGGAATGCTTCGCGTCGTTTTGCCCGGCTGTCGCTGCAAGGCGAATTCCTGTTGATGGAAATGGACGTGGTTGTGGCGGGCGTGGGCGAAGTGCACCTTCGCAGTCAACTGGAACTGTGGGATCGCCTGTTGCAAGAATTTATTGTTTACCTGCGTGAATACAGCCAGCAAGCGGCACAGCTTCAGGCGCAAGGCGAAGAAACCGAGCCAGCCCAAGCTGAAGAGTCGCGTGAAGAGGCGACTGCCCAGTGAAAAAACCAACCCTCGTGGTCGGCGCTGGTGCGCTGACCTTGCTGGTGGTTGCGATGGGGTTGATTCTGCGCCCGGGTAACGACCCGGTAGCAGCTCCGCAACCGACACCCGTGCCGAGCATCGAGCGCAGCGGTCCGGCCGTCGCCCGCCTTGGTAGCCAGCAAATCGATGTACAAGAGCTCAAGGTCGTGATGGCGGCCTTGCCTGCTGATTCTCGCGAGCAACTGCGCACTAACCGCAGTGCTCTGGAAACCTGGCTGCGTTCCCGTCTGGCGCAAAAAGCAGTGCTAGAACAGGCCGATGCCCAGGGCTGGCGTCAACGTCCAGAAGTGGAACAGCAGACCCGCGCTGCTGCCGAGCAGATTGTGTTCCGCGACTACATGTTGTCGGTCAGCAAGGTACCAGCTGGCTACCCCAATCAGGCCGAACTGCAAGCCGCCTATGACAGTGGTAAGGCGCAATGGGTAACGCCGCCGTTATACCGTATCAGCCAGATATTTCTGGCCGTGACTGACCCGCAAAACGTCGATGTGATAGCACGTAAGGCACAGGAACTAAGCCGTAAGGCGCAATCAGCGCCGGGCGAGTTTATTGCCATGGCGAAGCAGTACTCGCAGGAGTCTGACAGCGCCAGTCGTGGCGGTGATTCTGGTCTGCAGCCATTACAACAATTAGTGCCAGAGGTGCGTAACACCGTGGCCCGGTTGAAAGTGGGTGCCGTTTCGGAGGTGGTGCAAAGTGCGGCCGGTTTTCATGTGCTAAAACTGATCGAGCAACGACCGGCGCGCACGGCGACCCTCGATGAACTGCGCGAGCGCCTGACGCAGGCCCTGCGTGATCAGCGTCAGGAACAAATCGCCAAGTCATACCTGGAAGGCATGCTCAATACTGCGACGTTGAGTATTGATGGCGCCGAGCTGAACAAGTTTCTCGAGTAAATCATTTGGCAAGGATGCATAAACCGATCTGTAGCGTCTTTCTATGCCCACACGACAAGGAGAGTCCCCCATGGCATTTCTAGAACCGGCTGCACACCAAGACAACACCCCGTACCGCAAACCCTGTGCGTTGCCAGAGCCAAGGACGGCACTGGCGCACACTGTCGACCCCGTCGTCGCGCGTTATTTTCTGGTGAGCGCCCGTTGTGGCTGCTTCACCCAGGCCGCCCGTAGCCTGAACATCAAGGCTACGGTGCTGCGCAAACAACTGGCCCAGTTGGAAGAGCAGATGCGCAGCACATTGTTTGTCTTCCAGGGCCGGTCACTGGTCCTCAGCCCCCAGGGGCAAGTGTTGCAAGCGCAACTCAGCGCTTTGGCCCATGAGCATAATTTGTCGGTATCCGCCTGCGAGCAGCCGCGAATTCGCCTAGCCGTAGCCGAGCCGATCCTGCATGACATCCTTGGCCGAGACCTCATTGCCTTGTTACGCCGTAATGCCAGCGTGCGTCTCGACATCATCTCGCTTAACAGCGAGCAGGATTTGCAAAAGGTCGAGGCTGACGTCGTGGTGTGGCTATCCGATATGTACGGCATGGGTTCGGCCCCGAGCTTCTGCATTCAGCCAGCAAAGGCGCTGGCCTGCGTCAAATACCTGCCGCACATTGCCAAACGTTATTCGCGATTGATCAGTGGCCCTGACAGTCTTGAAGGCTTGGCTGACTACATGTTGGTGCAATGGCAGCCCGACGAAAACATCGACGCCCTGCGGCCTTGGAACACCCTGATTGAGCAACGTCAAGCGGCCGTGGTGCACGTCCAGGACTACTCACTAATGCTCGAAATGATCCGTTGCGGCGCGTGCATCGGCTTGCTGCCGCGCTACATGAGCTACTTCGACCGTGCGCTGATTGCTATCCCTGGATTGTTACCCGAGAGCTTGCAGCGCCAGGCATGGATGGCCGTGAGTGCGGATGTGAACCACCCGAATGAAGTACAGATGCTGGTGGACTTGATTGCCAGCACCTTTGAAGGGCGCAAGGAGTGGTTTGACACCCCGCTGCGTTCGCAACTGTAGCGTTTGCCCGCGCGCAGGGGCGATCCAACGGAGCAGCCGATCAGTCCCGATAAAACACCTGCACCAAGTGATAACCAAACTTGCTCTTCACCGGCCCATGGACCACGCGCAAGGGTTTTTTGAAGATGATCTGGTCAATCACGCCGACCATCTGTCCTGGCCGCACTTCGCCCAGATCACCGCCGCGTTTGCCTGAGGGGCAGGTGGAGAATTTCTTCGCCAGTACATCAAAGGCTTCGCCCTTGGCAATGCGCTGCTTGAGCGATTCGGCTTCTTCGGCGGTTTTCACCAAGATATGGCGTGCTTGAGCTTTCATGTGACGTTTACCTTGCAACTGTGGGGCACTTTACGAGGGCGCGGATTATGCCTGAGTTTTCTCGTCTTCGTGGTGATGGCGGGGCAAGTGCAGACGCACCCGCGTGCCTTGGCCACTTTCACTGACGATGCTCACATGCCCGCCTGACTGCTGGGCAAAGCCGTAGATCATTGACAAACCTAGGCCCGTGCCTTGGCCCACGGGTTTGGTGGTAAAGAAGGGGTCAAAGGCTTTGGCCAGGATTTGCGGGGTCATGCCCGACCCATTGTCGCTGACTTCAAACATCACATATTCCCCAGCCGTGATCGGCTCTAGGGTGCTGGTACGGCTGTCAGCAAGGTAGAGGTTGGCGGTTCTGACAATGAGCGTCCCGCCTTGCGGCATGGCGTCGCGCGCGTTGATGATCAGGTTAAGCAGGGCGCTTTCCAATTGCCCGGCGTCAGTGCTGACGGGCCAGATGTCTTGGCCCAGTTCAACCACCAAAGCAATATGCGAACCCTTGGTGCTGCTGAACAGTTCTTGCAGCGAGCTGACCAGATGGTTGGGGTCCAGCGGCTTGCGGTCCAGGGATTGGCGGCGGGAAAACGTTAACAAACGATGGGTCAGCGCCGCAGCGCGGCGGGCTGAAGAGACGGCGGCCTCGGTAAAACGGCCGACTTCAGCGCTACGTCCTGCGGCAATGTAACGCTTCATTAGGTCTAGGCTGCCGATAATTCCGGTCAGCATGTTGTTGAAGTCGTGGGCAATGCCGCCGGTCAACTGGCCTACAGCTTCCATTTTTTGCGAGTGACGCAGGGCTTCTTCGGCCCGCTCACGCTCTTGCATCTCGCGTTGCAACTGCTCGTTAGCCTCGGCCAGCGCTTGTGTGCGCTGGGCAACTCGCTCTTCAAGGGTGTTGTTGAGTTCGCGCAAGGCGTGTTCGGTTTGCTTGAGTGCTGCACGTCTGCGACGCAAGGTTTTGACCGCGGTCATCAACAGGCCAGCTACCTGGCCTTGCTCATCGAGCACCGGGCTGAATGTCAGGTCCAACCATAATTCAGTCGCTTGCTGAGGGTCCGGGAGTAAAAAGTACTGATCGGAAAACGAACGGTGCTGACCGGCCCGGACGGCGTCGATGATTGGCTGACTGAAATCCGTGTATTCCGGCCAAGTCAGGTGCAGAGGCTGGCCAAAGGCAGACGGGTGCTTATTGCCCGCTAGGCTGGCGAAGCTGTCGTTGTAGATTTGCGTCAGTTGCTCGCCCCACAGCAGCAACATCGGCATGGGCGAGTTCATCACAACCTGCGCGCAGGTGCGCAAACTGTGTGGCCAACGGGTGACATCCCCCAAGGGGCTATGTGTCAACGCCGACAGTTGGCTAACGGTAAAAACGGCGCTCATGGATAAGTCCCGAGAGTGAATCTGAGAAGAGGTGCATTTAATGCCGGATACCGGCCCAAGGCCATCAGCGTTCCTGAAATGCCCAGTCTTGAGCGTGCGACTAAGGTCGAATGAGTGTGAAGCATAGCCTTTCGTACAATTGCCGGCCTTTTTTAAATTGAATGGTTTCGCTTGGGTTTTTCACCGCAGGTGCGCCTTCTCTTGTCTTGTTGTGCGAATGATTCGCTGCTGGAGCGTGTACATGGTTCTTCCTTTTTCATCGTCAGTACCACGTCGCATAGCAGGCGTGAGTGCGCTGGCGGTATGCGCAGGTTTTGCAGCGCAGGCACAATCGGGCGGATTCATTGAAGACAGCAGCGCCTCGCTTGAGGCCCGTACGGTGTACTTCAACCGCGACTTTCGCGATGGCGGCAGCTCAAGCCCGCAAGGCGCGTCCAAGCGTGACGAGACCGCACAGGGCTTTATTCTCAACCTGCAATCGGGCTACACCAACGGCACCGTGGGGTTTGGCCTCGATGCGCTGGGCATGCTGGGGATCAAACTCGACTCGAGCCCATCGACCAGCAACAGCGGATTGCTGCCTTTGACCGGCAGCGACCCGCGTCGTTCCAAAGATCAGTACGCAAAAGCTGGCCTGACCGCCAAAATGCGTGTGTCGCAGACCGTACTCAAGGTCGGCACGTTGTTGCCCGACCTGCCATTGCTGAAGTACAACGATGGCCGTTTGCTGCCAAACATGTTCAGTGGTGCGCTGCTTGAGTCTCAGGACCTTAAAGACCTGAAATTTATGGCCTCGCGTCTTGACCGTTACACGGCGCGTGACTCCACGGACTCCCAGGACTTGCGCCTGAACTGCAAAAACAAGCGCTACGCGTGCAACATCACCGCCGACCATTTCTCGATGTACGGGCTGGATTACAAGGTCAATGAGCGCCTGACCGCGCAGTATCATTACGCGGAACTGGAGGATATTTACCGACAGCAATTCATCGGCCTGTTGGCTAAACAGCCCATCGGCCCTGGCGTGTTGGCGGCAGATGTACGTGTGCTGAAAAGTGATGACGCGGGTTCGGCTAAGGCCTCGACTATCGATAACCGGGCCATGGGCGTGCTGCTGACTTACTCACTGGGCGGGCATAAATTGGGCGCTGGCTGGCAACGGCTGAACGGCGAGACGTCTATGCCGTATCTGGATGGCACCAACCCTTACCTGGTCAACTATATGCAGGTCAACGACTTCGCCAATGCGCAAGAGCGCTCGTGGCAACTGCGTTACGACTACGACTTCAAGGCCATGGGCATTAATGGCTTGTCATTTATGACCCGCTACGTGAACGGCGACAACATCAACGTCGTGGGGCGCAGCGAAGAGGGCAAAGAGTGGGAGCGTGACAGCGAGCTGAAATATGTGGTGCAGAGCGGCACCTTCAAAGACCTCAGCGTGCGCTTTCGCAATGCGACCTATCGCACCAACTACTCGAAATTTGCCCGCGACGTTGATGAAACGCGCTTAGTCGTGGGCTACAACCTGTCGATCTGGTAACCGCACACGCTCTGTAGCCGCAGCCCGCGGCAGCGGCTACAGAGTTCTCGATTAATCCAACTGATGCCTGTACGGCAGGTCTGGCCCGGTTTTGCTGCAAGTCAGCGCCGCAGCCCGGCAGGCGAAGTCGAGCAGGGCGCCAATCTGCACTTTGCTGAGCTGTTGCAAACCCTCGATTGAATCCAGCCCCTGTTCGGTCAGCCAGGCAATCACCGCCGCTTGAAAGGTGTCACCCGCACCCACAGTGTCGGCCACGGTTATCGCGTGTGCCGGCAGCGACCAATGCCCGTGTTCACGACTAACCACACTCACGCCCTGGCTGCCACGGGTCAAAAACAGCAATTGGCAACGCTGCCCTAACCAGAGTTGTGCGACCTGTAGCGGATCTTGTCCCGGATACAACAAGTCAAGGTCCTCATCGCTGACCTTGATCAGGTCGGCATAAGGGATCAGTTGATTGATCCGCTGACGCCACACGTCAATATCCGGCTCAGGATTTAAGCGCACATTAGGGTCGAGGCTGATCAGGCGCTGCCCGCTTTCACGCTGCACCAGTGTCAGCAGTGTGTCGGCAATCGGTTGCACCACCAGTGAAAATGACCCGACATGCAACCCCCGTACTTCTGGCCCTAATACGGGCAGGTGCTGTGGGTGCAGTTGCCGGTCGGCGCAACCTTCGCCGCGAAAGCTGTAGGCGGGTACTCCACTGGCGTCCAGCGCGACCATGGCCAAGGTGGTGGGCGCGTCTATTTCCAACCAATACTGATCACTCACGCCTTCATTCAACAGTACGTGCTTGAGGCGTGTGCCCAGATAGTCAGTCGACAGCCCGGCAAAGAGCCCGGCATCAACCCCTAATCGGCGTAAACCCACGGCAACGTTGAAGGGCGAACCTCCGGCAATGGCCTTGAAGCCCACCTGGTTAGGCGGCTCGTTGCTGTCCGCTTGCGCGAAAAAATCAAATAACGCTTCACCACATACCAAATACATAAGACTTACTCGGATAAGGCGGCTACCTGATCGCGGTAGCGCTGGTAGACACGTTCATAGGCCGCGACATGCGTCGCATCGGGTTGGGTATGGCTGTCGAGGTCGAGCCGCACACAGCGTTGGCACAGATCTGCCAGCGTCTCGGCACCTGCGCTGGCACACCAGGCGGCCTGAATAGCGGCCCCCAGTGCAGCCGCTTCGCTTTGCTCGGCGCAGACCACCGGGGTATTCATGATATCGGCCACCATTTGACGCCAAAGAGGGCTTTTTGAGCCGCCGCCCACCAAGCGAATGGTTTGGCTCTGCACAACGTTGCGTCGCAGCAGATCGAGGCCATAACGCAAGCCAAAGGTCGTGCCTTCAAGTGCTGCGCGGCACAGATTGGCTTGGTTCAGGTTAGTCAGGGTCAACCCCTGAAGGCTGCCGGTAGCGTTGGGCAGAGCGGGCACACGCTCTCCGTTTAGAAATGGCAGCATGCTGATCCCATCTGCCCCGATGGGCGCCTGACTGGCCAGGGTATTGAAGCCCTCAAGTGAGAGTGCTAACAGCTCACGAATGGCGCCGGTAACGTTGGTCAGGTTGAGCGTGCAGATCAACGGTAACCAGCCGCCGCTGGAGGAGCAGAAACTGGCCACGCAGGCGTCCGGGCTGACCTGCGGCTGTTCGTTAAACGCGTACACCGTGCCCGACGAGCCCAAACTCATGGTAATGATCCCCGGCGCAATATTGCCGGTGCCGATGGCGCCCAGCATATTGTCGCCGCCACCGCTGGACACCACGGCATCAGGGTTTAGCCCCAGCAGATAGGCAACTTCCGGGCGCAGCGTGCCGACTGGCTGGCTGGACTCGATCAGTTCAGGCAGGGCGTGCTCAAGCCCTGCGTCGGGGTCGATATGGCGCAGAATGTCGAGGTCCCACTGGCGGGTTCGTACATTGAAATAGCCTGTGCCGGAAGCATCGCCGTATTCACTGCAACTGCGCCCCGTCAACCAGAAATTCAGGTAGTCGTGGGGCAGCAGAATATGGGCGGTTTGTTCAAGCACCTGCGGATGGTGGATGCGCGTCCAGAGCAATTTGGACACCGTGTAGCCTGGCGCTATCACCAGCCCCAGACGTTCGAGTGATCCGGCGTCGCCTCCCAGCCAATCCAGTAACTGCTGGTTTTCGGCCGTGGACTCGGTGTCACACCAGAGTTTTGCCGGGCGCAGGACGTTGCCGTGTTTATCCAGCAACACCAGCCCGTGTTGCTGACCACTTACGCCGATGCCTTTGATGTGCTGGCCGCTGACTCCGGCATTGGCCAGGGCTTGTCGAGTGGCTTCTTGTAATGCATGCAGCCATTGTTCGGTGTCTTGCTCGCGGCGCCCGTGTTCGCCTTGAATCAAGGTGTGCGGTGACGCACCCAGCCCCAGCACTTGGCCGGTCTGGCTGTCGAGGATCAGGGCTTTAGTGCCCTGAGTGCCACAATCGATGCCTAGGAATAAAGGGTTCATAGAGACATAGCCTTAGCTGAAATAGTGCAGTTCTTGTAGCCGCTGACGAGGCAGCGGCTAAAGAGAGCGGGAAAGGCGCTTCTACAGTTTTAAAACGCTTTCCAGGGTTTTGCTCACGCCCACCTCACGCAAACTGTTCAGGCACCATTCCAGCGCCGCCACGAACGCCGCCGACTGAGGAATCGCTGTGCCAAAAATGGCTTCAACCCCCAGTAACCGCTGCACGATCAACGCATCGTCGGCCACCAGCGCCTGACAAAACGGTGCCCGTGGATCTGGAATGGCATACCGCTGCCCCGTCTCATCCACCCCCTTGAGGTACAGCGCCCACGCGGCGACCACCAAGGCGGCACGCTTCAACTCACCGCCGTCGGCGATCAGCCGATTAATGGTCGGGATCGTAAATTTGGGGAATTTCGACGAGCCATCGGAGCACACGCGCTCCAGTTGGTCGGCTATCGCCTGATTGGAGAAACGCTCGACCAACGTGTCTTTGTACGTCGCAAGGTCAATCCCCGGCACTGGCGCCAACTGCGGGGTCACGTCTTTGTCCATGTAGGCGCGCATGTACGCCACAAATAGCGGGTCGTTCATGGTCTCGTGGACGAAGCGATAGCCCTTCAAATAGCCCAGGTAGGTCAGCGCCAGGTGGCTGCCATTGAGCAGTTTTATTTTCATCTCTTCATAGGGAGTGACGTCATCGGTGAGCTGCACGCCAACCGTTTCCCAGGCTGGACGGCCGTTGCTGAACTTGTCTTCGAGTACCCATTGAATAAACGGCTCGCAAACCACTGGCCAAGCATCATCAATGCCGAGCTGATCGTGCAGTTGCAGGCGGTGGGCGTTGCTGGTCATGGGCGTGATGCGGTCGACCATCGCATTCGGGAAGCTCACGTGGGCGGCGATCCAATCGTGCAACTCCACATTGCTTAGGGCTGCGAAAGCCAGCAGGGCTTTACGGGCTACGCGACCGTTGTGCGGCAGGTTATCGCACGACATCACGGTAAACGGCGGGGTGTGGCTGGCCCGGCGTTGGGCGAGGGCGGCACATAACACGCCAAACACCGTGCGCGGTGCTTCGGGGTGGGCAAGGTCCTGCTGAATCTGCGGCAGCGAGGCCATGAACTCGCCTGTGCTGTCGTCGATGCAGTAGCCGCCCTCGGTGATGGTCAGCGAGACGATGCGGATGTGTGGGCTAGCCAGTTTGTCGATCACTGCCTGAACGCTGTCTTCGGTCAGCAACATGTCGCTAATCGAGCCGATAACACGGCTTTGCGTGTCGTCACTGTCGCCTAGTTCAAACAAGGTGTAGAGATAGTCCTGGCTGGCCAGGTCATCGCGCACTGTGCGGTCTTCGGGGCGTAAGCCGATGCCGCAAATGCTCCAGTCAAGATCACGTCCCTGATTCATCAGCACGTCGGTGTAAAACGCCTGATGTGCGCGGTGAAAGCCCCCGACCCCGATGTGGGCGATGCCGTGCTGCGTGACGCTGGCAAGGTAGGTAGGTTTGACCACTGCGTCGTTCAGATTGTCGAGGTTACGGCGATTTAGTTTCATGGGTGCGATCTCAAAAAAGGTCGTCAGCGTCAGGCAGCAGCGCGCAATGGGCGGCTGATGGCCAGCCCTTGGGCGTCGAATAAATGGCAATGCTCACTGTCCAGATGCAAGTGCAATTGCTCGCCGTACTGGCTCGCCATGTCACCGCGAATACGCATCGTCAGCGGTTCGCCACAAGCGGTAATCACATGGCAATAGGTGTCGCTGCCCAGCCGCTCACCGACGTCAGCGGTGACGGTCAGGGTGCAATCACCGGGCTTAGCAAGGTTCAGGTGCTCAGGGCGAATACCCAAGGTCACGGCGCTGCCAAGGCTCAGCGAAGGGCCGCTTAGTGGCAGTTGGATGCGCGTGCCGGCGTCCAGCTCCACTTCGCAACTCTGGGCTTCGACACGGCTGATCGTGCCTTTCAAGAAGCCCATTTTCGGGGTGCCAAGAAAACCTGCCACAAACAGATTGGCCGGATGGTGATACAGCTCCAGCGGCGAGCCGACCTGTTCGATTTTTCCGGAATTGAGCACTACCACCTTGTCGGCCAAGGTCATGGCTTCGACCTGATCGTGGGTCACGTAGATCATGGTCGCTTTGAGTTCCTGGTGCAGGCGCGCTAGTTCAAGGCGCATTTGCACCCGTAACGCTGCATCAAGGTTGGACAGCGGTTCGTCGAACAGGAAAATCTTCGGGTTGCGCACAATCGCCCGACCAATCGCAACGCGTTGGCGTTGACCGCCAGAGAGGTGTTTGGGTTTGCGTTCCAGCAACGGCGCAAGTTCGAGAATACGTGCGGCTTCGTTAACTTTTTGCTCAACCTCGGCTTTGGCCACGCCCGCCAGATCGAGGGCAAACGACATGTTTTTGCGCACGGTCATGTGCGGGTACAACGCATAGGTCTGGAATACCATTGCCAGGTCGCGTTTGGCTGGGCTGACTTGGGTAATGTCGCGCCCATCCAGTTCAATGGTGCCATCGGTGACTTCTTCGAGTCCGGCAATCAGCCGCAGCAGGGTTGATTTACCGCACCCCGATGGCCCGACAAATACCACGAATTCGCGGTCATGCACGTCAAGGTCAATGCCCTTGATGATCGAGAAGCCTTCGAAGCCTTTTTGCAAATTCTTGATTTTCAGGTGAGCCATGATAGGCCTCCAGTCATTATTTTTATTTAACCGCGCCGAAAGACAAACCACGCACCAGTTGTTTCTGGCTGATCCAGCCAAAAATCAAAATCGGCGCACAGGCCAAGGTCGACACCGCCGACAACTTGGCCCAGAACAAGCCTTCGGGGCTTGAGTAAGAGGCGATCAGGGCCGTCAGCGGGGCTGCGCTGGAGGACGTCAGGTTCAGCGACCAAAACGCCTCGTTCCAACACAAAATCAGCGACAGCAGCAGGGTCGAAGCCAGTCCGCCCTTGCTGATGGGCAGCAACACGCGAACCATTTCTTGCCACAAGGTGGCGCCATCCAACCGGGCTGCTTCGAGGATGTCCTTGGGGATGTCTTTGAAGTAGGTGTAAATCATCCAGACCACAATCGGCAGGTTGATCAAGGTGTAGATGATGATCAGCGCGGCACGGGTATCGAGCAGGCCGAAGGTTTTGGCCAGCAGGTAAATGGGCATCAGCACGCCCACCGGAGGCAACATTTTGGTGGAGAGCATCCACAGCAGCGTGCCTTTGGTGCGCTTGGTCTCGTAGAACGCCATTGAGTACGCCGCCGGGATCGCAATCAGCATGCACAGGACGGTGGCGGTGAATGAGATCAGTACTGAGTTCCAAGCAAAGTGAAAGTAACCACTGCGCTGTTCAATGTGCAGGTAGTTCTCCAGCGTAGGGGTGAAGATGAACTGCGGCGGTGAGGCAAACGCGTCGAGTTCGGTCTTGAAGCTGGTCAGCACCATCCAGAAGATCGGGAAAAAAATCAGGATTGCGATGGCCCAGGCCAACGTGCCGAGCAGCACGCTTTGCAGGCGGCGAGATTGTTGAAGTGTCATCACTGAGCCCTCACGGCTTGTCTGTCAGGTTTTTGCCGAGCATGCGCACCAAAATGATGGCCGCAATATTGGCAATGACCACGGCGATCAACCCACCGGCCGAGGCCATGCCAACATCGAACTGCACCAGTGCCTGGTTGTAGATCAGGTACGCCAGGTTGGTCGACGCGTAGCCGGGGCCGCCGTTGGTGGTGGTGAAGATTTCAGCGAACACCGACAGCAGGAAGATGGTTTCAATCATCACCACCACAGCAATCGGTCGCGCCAAGTGCGGCAAAGTCAGGTGCCAGAAAATCGCAATCGGACCCGCGCCATCCAGGCGTGCGGCTTCTTTTTGCTCTTGGTCGAGTGACTGCATGGCCGTCATCAGAATCAAGATGGCGAAGGGCAGCCATTGCCACGACACAATGATGATGATCGACAGCAGCGGGTAGTGCGCCAGCCAGTCAACCGGTTGGGCGCCGAACAGCTTCCACACGGCAGCCAATAGGCCGGACACCGGGTGAAAGATCAGGTTTTTCCAGATCAGCGCACCCACCGTAGGCATGATGAAAAACGGTGAAATAAGCAGCACGCGCACAATACCGCGACCCAAGAAATCAGTGGCCTCCAGCAGCGCACTGATCAGTACCCCGAGCACCACACTGATCAGCAATACGCTGCCCACCAGCAGCAAGGTGTTGGTCATGCCCGGCATAAAGCCAGAGTCGGTGAGGAAGTAGGTGAAGTTTTCCAACCCCACGAACTGGTTTTCACCGGGGTAAAGCAGGTTGTAGCGGATCAATGAAAAGTACAGTGTCATGGCCAGCGGCACGATCATCCACAGCAGCAACAGGGCCACTGATGGCGTAACCAGAAACCAGCCGGGGTTGAACAGCCGTGATTGACGCACCGGGGGCGGGGCGTCAATCGCTGTCTTAACAGTCGAAGTCGTCATGGTGAATACCTGAAAATACGCAATGCTTTTGTGGGAACGGGCTTGCTCGCGATCGCATCACCTCAGTGAATCAGGTGTGCCGAGTTGCCTGTGTCGCGAGCAAGCCCGCTCCCACAAGGTTTGGCGTTGGGTCGACTACTTTGGATAACCCGCACGTTTCATTTCGCGCTCGGTGTAGGTTTGCGCATCAGCCAAGGCTTTATCCACGCTGGTCTGTCCGACTAGCGCGGCAGAGAAAGACTTACCAACCTGGGTGCCGATGGCCTGGAACTCAGGAATCGTCACCAACTGGATGCCAACATAAGGCACGGGCTTGAGGGTAGGGTCTTTGGGGTTGGCAGCTTTGAGTGACTCCAATGTGACTTTGGCAAACGGAGCGGCCTGGAGGTAGGCGTCGGTATAGGTCGAGTTGCGGGTGCCCGGCGGCACGTTCGCGATGCCGTCTTTTTCAGCGACTAGCGCGGCGTACTCTTTAGAGGTGGCCCACGTACTGAAGGTTTTGGCGGCGTCTTTGGCTTTGGAGCTGGTCGGAATGGCCAGCGCCCAGGAGTACAGCCAGGCGCTGCCTTTGTCGGTGACTTGATGTGGGGCGAAGGTGAAGCCGACATGGTCAGCGACTTTGCTCTGGGTCTTGTCGGTGACAAACGAACCGGCCACGCTGGCATCGACCCAGATGGCGCATTTACCGCTGTTAAACAGCGCCAGGTTTTCATTGAAACCATTACTGGTTGCGCCCGGCGGGCCTGATTCCTTCAGAGTATTCACGTAGAAGTTCAGCGCATTCTTCCACTCTGGGCCGGTGAATTCCGGCTGCCATTTTTCATCAAACCAGCGCGCACCATAGGCATTGGCGACCGTGCTGATCAACGCCATGTTCTCGCCCCAACCAGCTTTGCCGCGCAGGCAAATGCCGTATTGCTCCTTTTCAGGTTTGTTCAGTTGTTTGGCAAAGCCTGCGATCTGCTCCCAGGTCGGACGCTCAGGCATGGTCAATCCGGCATCCTTGAACAGGTCGGTGCGGTAATAGGTCATTGAGCTTTCGGCGTAAAACGGAAGCGCGTAGAGCGTACCTTTCACTGACAAACCGTCGCGCACAGACGGGAACACGTCTTCAATAGCGTAAGTGGCTGGCAAGTCTGTCATAGGTTCGAGCCAACCCTTGGCGCCCCAGAGTGCAGCTTCGTACATGCCGATGGTCAGGACGTCGAACTGGCCGCCCTGGGTCGCAATATCAGTGGTCAGACGCTGACGCAGTACGTTTTCTTCCAGGACTACCCAGTTGAGCTTGATCTCGGGGTGCTCGCTCTCGAAGGTCTTCGAGAGTTTTTGCATGCGGATCATGTCGCTGTTGTTGACCGTGGCGATGGTCAGGGTTTGCGCCCCCAAACTAATGCCGCTGAGGGTCATGCAAGTCGCAATACACAACGCTTTGACAGGAATATTCATCGAGCACTCCTCTTCATCAGCCAGACGGCTTTTGAAGGACGGTTATTGTTTTTATCACTGCTTACCCTTGAGTAAGCACGTGGGCTGATTACAGCCCTCAATTACCGCCGTGACAACGCTTTGACAACACGTGAACCGATACTATTTTGCACTGCGCAAACGTTCACTCTGTTCCGGTAGGTTTGGCTCGGTTAAACGTTGCACCGCAAGGCGCCGGTAGTGCGAAGGGGTCATGCCTTTGAGTTGCATGAAGCGCCGATTAAAGTTGGAAATATTGTTGAAACCCGACTCGAAACACACGTCGGTGACGGCTTTTTCACCATCAGTCAGTAACTCGCACGAGCGGCTGATGCGCAGGCGGTTCACAAACTCGATGAAACAGCGCCCGGTGGCTTGCTTGAAGACGCGAGAAAAATAGGTGGGCTTCATGCCCATGTGCGCCGCAACCTCCTCAAGGGTCAGCTCTCGGGCGTAGTGGCTAAAAATATAGTCCACGGCGCGGTTGGTGCGGTCGATGGTCTGCTCGTCAGGCAGGTGCCCAGCAGTCACGCCGGACAGCAATTGATAGTCATCACAATCGGCCAGCAATTGCAGGAGGATCAAAAAGTGCCCTAGGCGGGTGATGCCCTTGGAATCGGCAATCGCCTGCATCAGGTCGACAGCTTGGCGAATAGTCTTTTTGCAGCGAAATTCGATGCCGTACTGCGCCCGCTCCAGCATCGGTGCCAAGCTTTTCAGCTCGGCAAACACCGAACTGGCACCTTCCAGCAGTTCATCGGTGAAATTCACCAGCATGTCGCGCAAGGGTACAGCTTCATCCTCGGCCACCTGGCTGATCCAGTTGTGCGGCAGGTTAGGGCCGGTCAGAAACAGTGTTTCGGGGTAAAAATTGCCGATATAGTCGCCGACAAACACCTTGCCACTGCTGGCAATAATCAGGTGCAGTTCGTATTCCTTGTGAAAATGCCAGCGCACCAGCGGGCACGGGAAGCCATGCTGGCGATAGATGATGGACAACCCATTATGGTCGTCCATCAGTTCGTAAGACGGGTCTGTTGGTCTGGCTGGTCGAGTCATGGGCGCAGGCTTTGAGTGTTGTTATGTGGCAGATCATGCTGCCTTTTCAATTTTCCTACCAGTGACGGGTAAGTTTCGTACCCGAAGAGGACACGACCCAATGAAAACACTGCTACTCATCGGCATCGGCGCGGGCGACCCCGAGCACATCACTGTGCAGGCGATCAACGCGCTTAACCGTGCCTCGGTGTTTTTTGTGCTGGATAAGGGCCAAACCACAGAAGATTTGGTGCGCCTGCGCCTAGAGATCTGTGAGCGCTACATCACCGAGCCCAAGTACCGCGTGGTGCACGCCAGTGACCCGCAGCGTGAGAGTTCAACCCCTTCCTATACGCAAGGCGTGGAAGACTGGCATGAACAGCGCGCCGAGGTGTTTAAACGTTTGATTGAAGATGAGCTGGCCGAGGGCGAGTACGGCGCGTTTTTGCTGTGGGGCGAGCCGGGGCTGTATGACAGCACCTTGCGTATTCTGGAACGAGTGCGCGCCAATGGCTGCGCGGACTTTGACTACGAAGTGATCCCCGGTATCAGCAGTGTGCAGGCGCTGGCGGCCCGGCATCGCGTGCCGCTGAACGGGATTGGTCAGCCGATTCGCATCACCACCGGGCGACGTCTCGTCGCCGATGACCTGGATAACGTGGTGGTGATGCTCGACGCGCACTGTGCGTTTCAGCAATTTGTGCACGAAGACCTCGATATTTACTGGGGCGCTTATATCGGTACAGCGGATGAAATCCTGATTGCGGGCAAGCTGTCGCACGTGTGTGAGCAGATCAAACTTACCCGCGAGGCAGCCCGGCAGCGCAAAGGGTGGATCATGGACACGTACTTATTACGCCGCCCCTAACTAGACTGGATTAGAACGGTTTTTCGCCTCGATCCACTGCGACATGTATTGGGTGCTTTTGTGATGGTGGTGGCGCAGCATCGCCCCGATAAAGTTGTTGCGCCGGTGCTGCTCTAGCACAGCGCGGTGGTCTTTGATGCGTTGCACCAGTGCTGGGCCGTGGCTGGACTTTAAGTAGCGAGCTTTGAGTAGCGCATGCCCCTGTTGCTGTGCCTGATGCCAGGCATTCGAATTTTGATACAGCTCGACAGCGGCAGCAGCAATGGCACTGGCGCTCTGTTCAATGGCTCCGGCCCACAGCATGCCACCGTGCATGCCTTCAGCGCCGATCGGGGTGGTCACGTTTGGCGTTCCGCAGAGCATCGCGTCAGCAATCTTGCCTTTAATGCCCGCGCCAAAACGCAGGGGCGCCAAGCAAATGCGCGCGCTGCTCATCACCGCCAGTGCATCTTCGGCCCAATTGAGCACATAGAAACCTTGCTTGGGGTTGTGCAGGGCGGTGGCTTTAGGCGGGGTATAGGCGCCATAAATGTGCAGCTGCGCCTCGGGCAGTTGTTGGCGGATCAGTGGCCAGATATGGGTTTTCATCCATAACACGGCGTCCCAGTTCGGCGCATGGCGGAAGTTGCCGATGCTCAAGAAGTGTTGGCGTTGTTCAAACGGCACGAACTTGGCCGGGGCGCTGTCGACCATCAGCGGGCACCAGTGCAGCAGCGAGTTGGGGACATGGAATTGCTCAACCAGCAGATCAATCTCGTACTCGGAAATCATCAGGTTAAGGTCGCAGCGATAAATAGCGGCGATTTCTCGCTGCGCCAGGTCAGCATCGGCCATATGCCCAAAGGTTTCGACGGGGGAAGGAGCGAACAGAAGGCTGAAATCGTCCTGTTCGGGGTGGTGCTTAAGGTGTGACTTGAGCTGTTGCTGGCGGGCGTCACGCAGACTTTGCAAGTCGGAGGTTTCGAGCACGCGCAGGGCGTTGGGGCATTGCTTCTCGACACGCCAGCCGAACTGCTCTTCCATCATGAAGCGATCAAACAGCACGATGTCCGGGGCCAGTTCACTGATGAAGGCATCAAAGCTGCTGTTGTTCAGCTCGATAGTGACTTCATTTATACCCAGCGCCGCCAAATCGGCTTTGTGTTCGCCAATGCCTGCGGGGCTGCTGAACGTGATCTGCCAGCCTTCCTGCAAAAAACTCTCGATGATTTGCATCATATGGCCGCCCGCCGCCGAGGAACGTGGCTCGGGCCACACGTAGCCAATGATCAAGACGTGGGTAGGGCGGGACGACGACATGGGCAGATCCTTGGAGCCTGAAGACTGAAAAAAGGCGGCAATTAAAGCACAACTGGGCCGACCCTTTGGGTGCATGGATCAGCCCAGCTTGCGTGATGTTAGAGATCGTCAGGTTGTTGCGGGGGCTCGGTCTGGAGGGCTTTGAGGCTTTCCAGTGCGGTTTCGGCTTTCAAGGCTCTTAAGGTCAGTGCGGCATTGGCATCTTGGGCGTTGGCGTGGGCTTGCTTCAGTGACTCGCTTTCTTGCGTGGCCACGCGCAGGCGTTCCTGAAGCAAGGTGCGCTCACTGTCCTGCTGGCTTAGTTGTGCGCTCAGGCGTTCATTGAGGTTGCTGAGTTTGTGTTGCTGGTCGTTGGCTTGGTTCAGTTCTTTGCTCAATGCACGGCTTTCGCTCAGCACGCGCTCATTGTCGCGGTGCAACTGGGTGATTTCATCTTGGCGTACCAAGGCGCTTTGCTGTGCCTGGCGCAGTTCCATTTGAATCTGTTGCAACTGGCCTTCATGGCGCCGCTGATCTTGCTCGCGCTGCTCTTTGACGGCGCTGCGGTAGTGCTCAAGTGCGTCGCGGGCGTGCAGATGTTTTTCTTCCAGTGAGCGAATTTGCTCGTCGCGGTCATTCAGGCGCAGCTCAAAATCACTGCACGCCTGATTGAGTGCCGCGTTGCGGGTTTGCTCGGTTTGCAGCATGGAGCGAGTGGACTCCAGGTTGGCCGTCTCTTGACCCAGCGCGCTGCCCTGAATCTCAAGCTGTTGCTGGAGTTGAACCTGCGCCTGTTGCGCTTCGGCCAGTTGATCCTGAAGTTCGGCCTTGAGTTGTTCGTAGTGCGCTTGAGCGCGATCAATCGGTTCCTGTGCCTGTTCTTGCAGGCGCTGAGCGAGGCGAGCGACCAGTTCGGTCAGCTCATCGCCTATTTGCTCGCGCGGTGCGCCACGGCGCGAATCAACCTCGTCCAGCTCCTTGAGGTAGCGGTGGATCGTGGTTTTCGAGCCGGTATTGCCCATTTCAATACGGACTGCATCGATGCTCGGGTGTTCGCCGCGAGCCAGGATTGCCGTGCGTGCAATTTGCACCACCGCCTTGTTTACGCCGCCACGAGCCATGGCTTTCTCCTACGATTATGTACTGTGGTATGTACCATGTAATTACGTACTATCTTAGCACTTATTTTTTATCTTTAATTGATATTTTACACGCGGGATATACTGGTATTATCCCGTGCTAGAGCCTTAAAACTGATTTTGAGGCTCTATTTCAGTACGCCAATCAAGGGAGCCGTGCATGAGTGAGCTGGATCGCTACTTAAACGCTGCGACCCGCGACAACACCCGACGCAGCTATCGGGCAGCCATCGAGCACTTTGAAGTGACGTGGGGTGGCTTCTTGCCCGCCACCAGCGACAGCGTGGCGCGCTATCTGGTAGCGCACGCCGGTCAACTGTCGATCAACACGCTTAAACTGCGCCTGTCGGCGATTGCGCAGTGGCATAACAGTCAGGGGTTTGCTGATCCGACCAAGGCACCTGTCGTGCGCAAGGTGTTCAAGGGCATTCGCGCGCTGCACCCGGCACAAGAAAAACAGGCCGAACCGTTGCAGTTGCAGCATCTGGAAAAAGTCATCGACTGGCTCGAAGGCGAGGCACAAATAGCGCAGACCAACGCTGATCAACCAGGTTTGCTGCGTGCACGACGCGACGCTGCGCTGATTCTGCTGGGGTTTTGGCGCGGGTTTCGCAGTGATGAGTTGTGCCGCTTGCAGGTCGAGCACGTGCAAGCCGTAGCCGGCTCCGGCATTACCCTGTATTTGCCACGCAGCAAAAGTGACCGTGACAATCTGGGCAAAACCTTTCAAACCCCAGCCTTGCTTCGGCTCTGCCCGGTACGCGCCTACATTGAGTGGATCAATGCGTCGGCCTTGGTACGCGGCCCAGTATTCAGGGGTATTGATCGCTGGGGGAACTTGGGGGAGGAGGGTTTGCACGCCAATAGCGTGATCCCATTGTTGCGCCAGGCTTTGGAGCGCGCCGGGATTGCGGCCGAGCAATACACCAGTCACTCACTTCGTCGCGGTTTTGCAACATGGGCGCATCAAAGTGGGTGGGACTTGAAGTCGCTGATGAATTACGTCGGCTGGAAAGACATCAAGTCAGCCATGCGCTATGTTGAATCCACCCCGTTTACCGGGATGAGCATTACCGCTGAAAAAAGAATTGAAAGCTGATTGAGGTCAACTGAAGAGTCGGCCCATCGTCCATATTTGTTTTTTGACTCTTTATAGGCTCGCCTGATAGTCAAAACCAATCATGAGCATCAGCTTTGCCAATGAGCCAGATACGAAATGAGTTGTTAGGATTCACCCCATCAACTTTTCAACCCTGACGGAGAGTCAACGATGCCTATCATCAACAGCCAAGTAAAACCGTTCAAAGCAACTGCATACAAAAACGGCAACTTCGTGGAAGTGTCGGACGCTGACCTGAAAGGCCAATGGTCGGTCGTGTTCTTCTACCCAGCTGACTTCACCTTCGTTTGCCCAACCGAGCTGGAAGACCTGGCTGACAACTACGAAGCGTTCAAAAAACTCGGCGTAGAAATCTACAGCGTATCGACTGACACCCACTTTGCTCACGCTGCCTGGCACAACACGTCGCCAGCCATCGGCAAAATCCAATACACCATGATCGGCGACCCTACGCTGACCATCTCGCGCAACTTCGACGTGCTGATCGAAGAAGCAGGCCTGGCTGATCGCGGTACGTTCGTGATCAACCCAGAAGGTCAGATCAAAATCGTTGAACTGAACGACGGCGGCGTTGGCCGTGACGCTTCTGAGCTGCTGCGCAAAATCAAGGCTGCTCAGTACGTTGCTGCTCACCCAGGCGAAGTGTGCCCTGCCAAGTGGAAAGAAGGCGAAGCCACTCTGGCTCCATCGTTGGACCTGGTTGGCAAGATCTAAGTCTGTGAACCAGCCAAGGGCGGTGATCCGCACCTGAGTTGTAAGCTGCATCGCCCTCAAAACGCCCGGGCGACATTCGCTCGGGCGTTTTTTTTACACAGAATTTATTGTTTAAGGAGATCGCCCGTATGTTGGACGCCAATCTAAAAGCTCAGTTGAAGTCATACCTGGAGCGGGTCACACAGCCGATCGAGATCGTTGCTTCGCTCGACGACGGTGCGAAATCCCGTGAAATGCATGACTTGTTAAAAGAAATTACCAGCTTGTCCGGTCACATTACCTTGCTGGATAACGGCAACGATGCGCGCAAGCCTTCGTTCTCGCTGAACCGCCCAGGCGGCGATATCAGTCTGCGTTTCGCTGGCATCCCGATGGGGCACGAATTTACATCGTTGGTGTTGGCCCTGCTGCAAGTGGGTGGCCACCCCTCGAAAGCCAGTCCCGAAGTGATTGAGCAAATCCGCTCGCTCAAAGGTGAGTTCAACTTCGAGACCTATTTCTCGCTGTCATGCCAGAACTGCCCGGACGTGGTGCAGGCGCTGAACTTGATGGCGGTACTCAACCCGAACATTCGCCACGTAGCGATTGACGGTGCACTGTTCCAAGACGAGGTCACCGAGCGCCAAGTAATGGCGGTGCCTAGTGTTTACTTAAACGGGGTTAACTTTGGCCAGGGCCGCATGGGGCTCGAAGAGATCCTCGGCAAGCTGGACACCAGCGCCATTGAGCGTCAGGCCGAGAAGATCAACGCCAAAGAAGCGTTCGATGTGCTGGTCATCGGTGGGGGGCCTGCCGGTGCGGCAGCTGCGATTTACGCGGCGCGCAAAGGCATTCGTACCGGTGTGGCGGCAGAGCGCTTTGGCGGTCAGGTACTAGACACCATGGCCATCGAGAACTTCATCTCGGTTCAGGAAACTGAAGGGCCTAAACTGGCTACTGCGCTTGAAGAGCACGTTAAGCAGTACGACGTCGACATCATGAACCTGCAGCGTGCCGACACGTTGCTGCCAGGCAAGGCGGGCGAGTTGCACGAAGTCAAATTCGCCAGCGGCGCTTCGCTGAAAGCCAAGACTGTCATTCTGGCAACCGGTGCCCGCTGGCGCGAAATGAATGTGCCCGGCGAGCAGGAATACCGCAGCCGCGGTGTGGCGTACTGCCCGCACTGCGATGGCCCACTGTTCAAAGGCAAGCGCGTTGCCGTGATCGGTGGCGGCAACTCGGGCGTTGAAGCGGCTATCGACCTGGCCGGCATCGTGTCTCACGTCACCCTGCTTGAGTTCGACACCAAGCTGCGCGCAGATGCTGTGTTGCAGCGCAAGCTGAACAGCCTGCCTAACGTGACCGTAATTACCAATGCACGGACCACCGAAGTAACGGGCGATGGCCAGAAAGTTAATGGTCTGCGCTATGAAAATCGCGAAACTAACGTTGTGCATGACATCGCGCTGGAAGGGATCTTCGTACAAATTGGCTTGTTGCCGAACACCGACTGGCTCAAAGGCACGATTGAGCTTTCACCACGCGGCGAGATCGTTGTTGATGCACGCGGTGAAACGTCCATCCCGGGCATCTTTGCTGCCGGTGACGTAACGACCGTGCCTTACAAACAGATTGTGATCGCGGTAGGCGAGGGGGCCAAAGCCTCGCTCAGCGCTTTTGATCACTTGATCCGCTCTTCCGCGCCGGAATAATCGTGCGGACATAAAAAAACCCATGAGCGATCATGGGTTTTTTTTGCGTCCGATTTTTACATCGGTGCGGGCTGAATGATTTCTACCCAATAAGCATCAGGGTCTTTCACGAATGCCAGCGACTTCATGCGGCCATCCGTCAGGCGCTTCTGGAAATCCACGCCCAGCGCTTCGAAGCGCTCGCAGGCGGCCACAATGTCAGGTACGGAAATGCAGATATGACCAAAGCCGCGGGGGTCAGTGTTGCCATTGTGGTAGGCAAACTCAGGGTCGTTCTCGGTGCCGTGGTTGTGAGTCAACTCAAGAATGCCGGGAATCGACTTCATCCATAGCGTGCGCGCTGCATCGTCTGCCGGGATTTGCGCCTTGTCGACCAGTGCCAGAAAGTACAGGCTGAATTCGGCTTCAGGGAAGTCGCGCTTTTCAACCAGCGAGAAACCCAGGACGCGGGTGTAAAAATCGAGGGATTTCTCGATGTTCTTGACGCGCAGCATGGTGTGGTTAAAAACGAAGTTGTGGGTAGCGTCATCCGGCTGTGCGGTAACGCCAGGGATATTGCTCAGATCTTGCAGGCTCATGAACCCTCCGAAAGTGATGCATGGGTAATGGGTCGATGGGCGAATGATACGGAATGTGGCGGCTTGCGCCAAACCCGTTTGCGGCAAAAGACCTTTGTCCGAGGGCATCCCTGATGATGGGATCGGGGCTAATTGACAAAATCCGGGCAAAAAGAAGCCCGCCGAAGCGGGCATGGGGCGCTAGTCCTTTAGCAGCCTCTATCCTGTGACGCATCGTGTGAAAAATCTGTGAAAGTTTCTGATCCCGCTCCGCCTTTCTGCTCAAAAGACTAGCCAGTCGTCTGCGACAGATTTTTCCTACAGGGCTTTGCGCAATAAGACTTCATTGATAGTTGTAATTGTGAGGCCCAGGCTAACTCGCGATCTTACCAATCGTTAAAAGATCGCGAGTATCGGACGTCAACCGGCTCTTCCTGCAGTTGACCGTGAGCACTTATTAAGTGAACAGTATTTTTATACCCACTAACGAATTACGCCCTGAGCCAAGTCTCGACGGTCGCGGCGCCGTATTGTTCTTTCCATGCTTTAAGACCACGGTGGTTGCCGCCTTTGGTTTCGATCAGTTCGCCGGTGTGCGGGTTTTTATACACTTTCAGAACCCGAGCCTTACGCTGCTTGGGCGCTGCTGAATGCTTTGCAGCAGAAGGGTTTGGATCAAGTATGGCGACAATCTCGCGCAAGCCTTTGCCATAAGACTTCATTAACGCTTGGAGTTTTTGTTCGAACTCGATTTCCTTTTTCAGTCCGGCGTCATTTTTCATGGCTTCCAATTGCGCCAGTTGTTCTTGAAGCGCCTTTTCGGCTGCGCGGTATTCAGCAAGTCTAGACAAAGTCATTACTCCAGTCATAGCTTCGGCGCAGAGGGCCGAAGTGAATTAATGAGGCATGGGATGCAGCTAGTAGACAGGGCCGTGAGCTAACAGTTCAGCCATAATTAAAAGGCTTTGAAATTTACTATTAACAATCTTGAACCAGTCAAAAAATTGTAGTTGTTAATTCTCACAGCGCCAGCCGATGTTCGCCTTGCATGAACAACAGCTCAAGTGTCTTTAGTCTGCTCCACGCCTCGCCACTAATGACGTGATGAAATCGTCAGCGGGTAATGGTCGTGCAAAGAGATACCCTTGTAAAAATTCAACCCCTTTACACACCAGATATTGGCTTTGTTCCTCTGTTTCTACACCTTCAGCCACGACCCCTAAATCCAGTTTGGCGCTGAGTTCGATAATGCTATCGAGAATATGTCTGGACAGGGCATCGGCGCCGATCATGGCAACAAAGCTTTGGTCGATTTTCAAATAATCAACGTTGAAATCATGCAAGTAACTCAGGCTTGAGTGACCGGTGCCAAAGTCATCAATGGCTATCATGACCCCCAATTCGTGCAGCGCTGCAAACAGCGTGTGGGTAGTGTCGTTCGGTATGATCAATTCGCGTTCGGTTAACTCAAGCACAAGATGAATGTGCCCCTTAGGGAAGGCGCTGAGGAATTGGCGGCAGTCTTCAATTAACTCAAGGTCCTGGCAATGGCGAGCGGTGATATTGAACGCCAAATGAAAGCCCGGGTTCATGCTATTGACGTGAGGCGCCAGCAACGCTGAGGTTTGCTGCATCAGCGAGCGCGTCATTGGAACAATCAGGCCAGAGTGTTCAGCGAAAGGGATAAACAAATCAGGTCGCACCAGACCTTCTTTCGGGTGTTGCCAGCGCATTAGCACTTCGGCACCAGCCCATTGCTGGGTATCACCGCGAACAACCGGCTGGAAGTACGGAATAAACTCTGCGGCGTCGAGACCGCGTTGTAATTCATGAGTTGGGGCCGATGAACGTTTCTGCAAGCGATGGACAGTCGCCGCCGATACAAGACCCAAAAATACAAGTAAACCGATTAACCCTGAGTATTCGTCAAGCACATGCCGCACGGTTACCCCGTCCTTAAATCCCGCCACCACTTGATAGGGAAATTGAGTCGAAGGGACGGTAACTTGTGCTACAGCAAAGGCTGGCGCAGGTGTGTCACGTACTTGGCCGTACCGATCAATCCAGCGGTTGCCCACTTGAATCAATAGCTGGGTTTTCTGGTTGATTAGCCCCAATACGTTAACCAAGTGAAAACCATAAATACTGACCAACACCCCTTTATGGTCTTTCTGTTTCCGGTAAACCAGCAGGGGCTCATCGGGGGTCACCGGATTGCCGGGCAGCAGCCACAGTACGCCGCCGGCATAGTTGTCCGGGGTGACTTCTTCTTTAAAGCTGCCCAGTAAAGAGGTGCAGTAAATTTGGTTGTCCCAGACCAAGTTCACTGAGCGTACAAAAGGCCGTCGAGTGACCTGATCACGCAGGGCTAATGCAACCTGAGCACAATCCTGGCCTGAAAGTGGCAACACTATATCGGCAGCAAGGGATGCATTGTCTATCATCAAATCAAACAGACGAACTGTCTCGGCGGCAGTTTCAGAGGCCAGTAATTCGAGTGAGCGCTGGGCCTGCCAGGTAATGATGAACACGCCCAATACAATCGGAAGTAATCCGCTGAGCACAATCAACGCATAGCGATCGGTCCATTTTCGGGTCAACTTCAGCGCAAGGGGCATTAGGGATCCTGCGGACGAGAGAGGGGTTGAGCCTAAGTTAGCGCGCAACCGCGTAAGGCTACCACTGCTTGCGGGCTATTTCACATGGGGGTAGTGCAAATCAGATTACGCCATGTAGAATCGGCTTACGCATACAAGAATAATGACTTCTGCCAGCAGGAGTTCCTACCGCGTAAGAGATGGGTCGAAATGAAGATATTTGGGTTGCAACTGATCTACGGAGATTTCCTGGCGCGCAGTGTGCGCGGGATCTCTTGCGCGCCGCCTGTGTGCCTCAGCATTCTTAGCAAATAACCCACTGTTAATTCTAAAAATGACTCTGATGAGGCGCCAAAATGGCTGATCTATACGAAAACCCAATGGGCCTGATGGGCTTTGAATTCATCGAATTCGCAGCACCAGTCCCGAATACCCTCGAACCGATTTTTGAAATCATGGGCTTCACCAAGGTGGCGACCCATCGCTCCAAAAACGTGCACTTGTATCGCCAGGGGCAGATCAACCTAATCCTCAATAACGAGCCACACAGCGTGGCCTCTTATTTTGCCGCTGAGCATGGGCCGTCGGTTTGCGGCATGGCATTTCGCGTGCGCAATGCGCAGAAAGCCTACTCGCGCGCACTGGAACTGGGCGCTCAACCCATCGAAATTCCGACCGGCCCTATGGAGTTGAACCTGCCTGCCATCAAAGGCATTGGCGGTGCGCCCCTGTACTTGATTGACCGCTACGGCGAAGGCAGCTCGATTTACGATATCGACTTTGTGTTTATCGAAGGCGTTGAGCGCAATCCTGTTGGCACAGGACTAAAAATCATCGACCACCTGACGCACAACGTGTATCGCGGTCGTATGGCTTACTGGGCCAACTTCTACGAAAAACTGTTTAACTTCCGTGAAATTCGTTACTTCGACATTAAGGGTGAATACACCGGTCTCACTTCCAAAGCAATGACCGCACCCGATGGCATGATCCGCATCCCGTTGAACGAGGAATCGTCCAAAGGCGCTGGTCAAATCGAAGAGTTCCTCATGAAGTTCAACGGTGAAGGCATTCAGCATGTGGCCTTCCTGACAGATGATTTGATCAAAACGTGGGACGCGTTGAAAAAAATCGGTATGCGCTTCATGACCGCGCCACCCGACACATACTACGAAATGCTAGAAGGCCGTTTGCCGAACCATGGTGAGTCGGTTGACGCGTTGCAGTCGCGTGGCATTCTGCTGGATGGTTCTTCGGTCGAAGGTGACAAGCGTCTGCTGCTGCAAATCTTCTCTGAGAACCTGATGGGGCCGGTGTTCTTCGAGTTTATCCAGCGCAAGGGCGATGATGGTTTTGGCGAAGGCAACTTCAAGGCACTGTTCGAATCGATCGAACGTGACCAGATCCGTCGTGGTGTGCTTGCAGCGGACTAATTAAGTCGGTTATTGATCTGTTGCCTCGCGATCTTTTGAACGTCAAAAGATCGCGAGCAAGCTCGTTCCTACACGGTGATTTACGTCAAAACAACCCTGCCGCGATGTTGATTGAAAAACCCAAAACTGCGGTATTGAACAAAAACCCCAACAGCGAGTGGCCAAGCACTGCTTTGCGCATTTCGCGGGTGGCGATACACACGTCCGACGTTTGTACCGCAACGCTCAGGGTGAAAGAGAAGTACATGAAGTCCCAGTAATCTGGGTCCAACTCACCTTCGGGGAAGCGCAATGCTGGCTCCGGTCCATCGTTGTTATAAAACAGCCTCGCGTAGTGCAGACCGAAAATAACCCCAATCATTAGCCACGAGCCCACCACCGTCATTCCGGTGAAGGCGTAGTGAATCAGTTGATCGGCACTGCTGAGTTTGCTGTTACCAGAGAGTTCTAGGGTGATGGCCGCCAGGCTGGCAACAGCGGCAATGCTCACCATGAACAACACCACGCTGGCATTTTCGTCTTCGACTTCGGCCGTGCGCTTAACGTCGGCAACCTTGGAGCGCAGCATCAACCACAAGGTCAGGAGTAAATACAGCCAGACACCGGCGTTCCAGCCCAATAGAATCTTGGTAGTCAGTGTGGCGGCAGGAGTAAAGATGCCGACCGCTACCCCCACTAAGGTGGCAGCGGTCAAGCGGGGGTGGGTGCGTGCTAGGTGCGGCATCGACAGTCCTTGTAACTGAGTGTTGCCGAACCTTAACACGCGCAGCTGTACTTAGCCTTGACGTGGCTTGCTACGAGTCAATTTCATGACCACGACAAAAAACACCGGGACAAAGACCACCGCAAGCGTGGCAACTATCATGCCGCCGATGACTCCGGTACCAATGGCTTGCTGGCTGGCCGAACTGGCACCGGTAGCAATCGCCAGCGGCACCACGCCCAAGATAAATGCCAGCGAGGTCATGACAATCGGGCGCAAGCGCAAGCGTGCCGCCTGGACAGTCGCATCTACCAGATCATGGCCTTCGTCGTACAAGGTCTTGGCGAACTCGATGATCAAAATGGCATTCTTAGCCGACAGGCCGATGATGGTGATCAAGCCCACTTTAAAGAACACGTCATTCGGCATGCCGCGCAGGGTGACAGCCAATACCGCTCCAAGAATGCCCAGGGGCACCACCAGTAATACGGCGGTTGGGATCGACCAGCTTTCATAAAGCGCCGCCAGGCACAAGAACACCACCAGTAGCGACAGACCAAGCAGCATCGGAGCCAGCGTCCCGGAGAGTTTTTCCTGGAGCGATAAACCCGTCCACTCAAGGCCCATGCCTGCGGGCAGTCGATCAACCAGGCGCTGCATTTCAAGCATCGCTTCGCCGGTACTGTGGCCGGGTGCTGCTTCGCCAGAAATACTCACCGCCGGGTAGCCGTTATAACGCGATAACTGAGACGGCCCCTGAATCCAGCGTGCTTCGACAAATGCCGACAGCGGGACCATTTTGCCCAGGTTATTACGTACATTGATCTTGAGCAGGTCTTCAACCTGGCTGCGCTGGTCACCCTCAGCTTGAACCACGACCCGCTGCATGCGTCCCTGATTCGGGAAGTCGTTGACGTAGGCTGAGCCCACGGCTGTCGACAGTACGTTGCCAATGTCAGCAAATGAAATGCCCAGTGCATTCGCGCGTTTGCGGTCAACCTCCAACTGAACTTGCGGACTCTCAGCCAAGGCGCTTTCACGCACATTGACCAGCGCAGGGCTTTTCTCGGCCAGCGCTAACAGTTCGGTACGGGCTTGCATCAGCACGTCATACCCAACGCCGCCACGGTCTTGCAGGCGCAACTCAAAACCGCTGGAGGTGCCCAGTCCGCTGACCGCAGGCGGCAAGACTGAAAACGCCACCGCATCTTTGAGTTCGCTGAAGGCACCGTTGGCCCGATCGGCGATGGCAGAGGCGGAATCCTTGACGCCACGGGTCGACCAATCTTTGAAGGTGGTAAAGGCCAACGCTGCGTTTTGCCCGCTACCCGAGAAGCTGAAACCCAGAATCATCGTGACATTACCCACGCCTGGTTCTGCGGCGTAGTGCGCTTCGATCTGCTCGGCCACTTTAATGGTGCGATTCTGGCTGGCACCCGGCGGCAGTTGAATGTCGGTAATGATGAACCCCTGATCTTCGACCGGCAGAAAGGAGGAGGGCAGGCGCGCGAAACACACCACCAGCACCACCACTAACGCGCCGTACAGCAGGAGATAACGTCCGCTGCGCTTAATCAGATGCACTACCCAGTGCTCGTAGCCTTCGGACATGCGCTCAAATGTGCGGTTGAACCAGCCGAAAAAGCCGCCCTTGGCATGGTGCTCGCCTTTGGCGATGGGTTTTAGCAAGGTCGCGCACAGCGCCGGTGTTAGCGACAGGGCTAAAAACGCTGAAAACAGAATCGAGGTGGCCATTGCCACCGAGAATTGCTGGTAGATCACCCCAACCGAACCTGGCATAAACGCCATCGGAATGAACACGGCGACCAGCACCAGAGTGATACCGATAATGGCGCCGCTGATTTGTGTCATGGCCTTGCTCGTGGCCTCGCGGGGTGACAACCCTTCGCTGACCATGATTCGCTCGACGTTTTCAACCACCACAATCGCATCGTCCACCAGAATACCGATGGCCAACACCATGCCGAACATGGTCAGTACGTTGATCGAGAACCCCATGACCAGCATGGTGGCAAACGTGCCCATCAGAGCTACGGGCACCACCAACGTTGGGATCAGGGTGTAACGGATGTTCTGCAAGAACAAGAACATCACTGCAAACACCAGCACCATGGCTTCGACCAGGGTGTAAATCACCTTGGTGATCGAGACTTTGACAAAAGGCGTGGTGTCATAAGGGATTTTGTATTCAACACCTATCGGGAAGTAGCGACTTAGCTCGTCCATCTTGGCGCGAATCAGATTGCCCGTACTCAAGGCATTCGCCTCGGGAGCCAGTTTCAAGCTGAAGGCGCTGGAAGACTTGCCGTTGAGGCGAGTGCCGTACTGGTATTCCTGACTGCCGATTTCAACCCGAGCCACATCGCTGATGCGAACCGAAGAACCGTCAGCGTTTGCCCGCAGCACAATATCGCCGAACTCCTGCGGGCTCGACAGTTGGCCTTTGACCAATACTGTGGCGGTTATCTCTTGAGTCGATCGACCTGGCAAATCGCCGATGCTCCCTGCAGAGACCTGGGCGTTTTGACTGGCAATGGCTTGATTGACATCGGCCGGTGTTAGGTTGAAAGCAATTAGCTTTTGCGGGTTGATCCAGATTCGCATCGCGCGCTCAGAGCCATACAACTGCGCCTTACCGACCCCTTCGACACGCTTGACCTCGTTCATGACGTTACGCGCCAGGTAATCGCTAAGCGCAATTTCATCCAGGCCACTGGTTTCGTCTGCGATGAGCGTCACGAGCATCAAAAAGCCTGATGAAATCTTCTCAACCTGCAAGCCTTGCTGGATCACCGCCTGCGGCAGACGTGACTCCACCGCTTTTAGGCGGTTTTGCACGTTAACCTGCGCCAATTCCGGGTCGGTACCGGGTTTAAAGGTCGCGGTAATACTGGCACTGCCAAGGCTACTCTGGGACTCGAAATACAGCAGGCCGTCGGTGCCATTGAGCTCTTGCTCAATCAGGCTGACCACGCTTTCGTCCAATGTTTGTGCAGAGGCGCCGGGGTAGACCGCATACACTTCAACTTGCGGCGGCGCTACGTTCGGGTATTTGGCCACTGGCAACTGCGGGATTGCCAATGCCCCGGCGAGCACAATAAACAATGCCACGACCCATGCGAAGATCGGGCGATCAATAAAGAACTGCGGCATGCTCACTGATCCGTGGAGTGTGCGAGAGGAGGTGTGGGGTCATCAATTTGCACCTGTTCGCCGGGGCGAGCATGTTGCAGACCTTCGATCACGATGCGGTCGCCAGCCTTGAGGCCGTCGTTGACGATCCAGCGATCATTCAACACACCGCCCAATTGCACAGGCTGCTGCTTGACCCGGTTTTCGGTGTCGATCAGCAGCACTTGGGCGACACCGGCGCTGTCACGCACAATGGCGCGCTGTGGCACGCTGATCCCTTGCTTGTTGACCGCTTGCTCCAGACGCACCCTGACAAAGCTGCCCGGCAGCAGGTCGTGGTCTGGGTTGGCGAACTCGCTGCGCAGAATGATTTGCCCGGTGCTCGGGTCAACACTCAGGTCCGTGAACAACAGCTTGCCGGGCAGCGGGTAAGGGTTGCCGTTATCGCGGATTAAGGTGACAACCGCTTGATTCTTGCCCACCTGTTGCAAGTCGCCTGCACGAAATGAATCACGCAGGTTGTCGAGGTCGCGGGTCGATTGCATCAGGTCAACCTGAATCGGGTCCAATTGCTGAATGCGCGCCATGGGTGTGACTTCGCCTTGGCCAACCAATGCGCCTTCAGTGACCAGTGCTCGACCGATACGCCCGGAAATCGGGGCGGTAACGGTGGCATAGCCCAGGTTCAGTTTGGCGCGTTGTACAGCAGCCTTATTGGCAGCTACATCGGCTTGAGCCTGCTGGGTTTGCGCGCGCGCATTGTCGTAGTCTTGGCGGCTGACGGCGTTGCTGTCTACCAAAGCGCTGTAGCGTTGATCTTGCAGTTTTGCCTGTAGCGCCAGCGCCTCGGACTTGCGCAATGCTGCCTGAGCGCTGTCCAGTTCAGCCTTCAAGGGCGCCGGATCAATCACAAATAACAGGTCGCCTTGTTTGACTTCGCTGCCTTCCTCGAAAGCGCGTTTCAATACCACGCCGGCAACTCGGGCGCTGACCTGAGCCACTCGCGGAGCAACCACGCGGCCACTCAGTTCATTCGTGATCGACAAGGTTTGCGGGACGATGACTTCAGTGCTGACCTTGACCAAAGGTGCTTTTTCTTCAGTGGCGGGGCTTTTGCCGCAGGCACTGAGGGCCAGAGCCAGTGCCGAAAGACAGAGCGGGACGAAGAGCTTTTTCAACGTTCGTGCCTTCTTATAAATGCAGGATATGTCTGTAAAGAACTTGGCATGCTAAGCGCAGCACGCACAAGGCGTTGTGAAGCTGTGTAGGTGGAGTGTGAAAAAATGTGAAGGTTCTGCTCCTATCCCTTGAGGTTGTATATCCTTCGGGCTTTCCCCGTTTGTAAACATTTATTATGCCCACTATTTTTCTGGTCGAAGATGACGCCGCACTTTCGGAGCTGATCGCCAGCTATTTGGAGCGTAACGGCTACCAAGTCAGCGTGATTGCACGCGGTGACCAAGTCCGTGACTTGGCACGAAGCAACCCGCCAGACCTAGTAATTCTCGACCTGATGTTGCCGGGTCTTGATGGTTTGCAAGTCTGTCGTTTGTTACGAACCGACTCCGCGAGCCTGCCGATCCTGATGTTGACTGCGCGCGACGATAGCCATGATCAGGTGCTGGGACTAGAGATGGGCGCCGACGATTATGTGACAAAACCTTGCGACCCCCGGGTACTGTTGGCGCGGGTACGCACTTTATTGCGGCGCAGCAGCCTGGCAGAGCCGCAAGTAGCAAGCGACCGGATTCTAATGGGCAATTTGTGCATCGACTTGTCGGAACGCACTGTGACATGGCGCGGTGACATCATCGAGCTCTCGAGCGGCGAATACAACCTCTTGGTGGTATTGGCCCGGCATGCGGGTGAAGTGCTGAGCCGTGACCAGATCCTGCAACGTCTGCGAGGCATTGAATTTAACGGCACCGATCGCTCAGTGGACGTGGCCATTTCCAAGTTGCGACGCAAGTTCAACGATGACGCGGGTGAAGCGCGCAAGATCAAAACCGTGTGGGGCAAGGGTTACTTGTTCAGTCGCTCGGAATGGGAATGCTGATTCGTGTTCAAAATTCTTATACGGTTGTATCTGGTTACGATTGTGACCTTTGCGGCAGCGATTTACTTGGTGCCCGCACTCATCGTTACGGTGTTCCACGATCGCTTCATGAACTACAACGTCGACATGTCGCGTGGCATGCAAACCCTTCTGGTCAAACAATTCCACACGTTGCCGGCTGAGCAGTGGCCAGCGCTTGCTCAGCAACTGGATACACAGTTCGAGCCGTTGCGCGTCAACCTGCTACCGATTACCGACCCTCAGTTCACGGCCAAAGAGCAGCACCAGTTACATCAAGGGCAAGGCGTTCTGCGCATTGGTGAGTGGGGCTGGCGTACGCGCGTGGTATCGCCGCTGAATCAACAACAGGCCATTGAGTTGGTGATGCCGCCCGACCCGTTCGACATGAACGTGCTGTATTGGAGCATCAACGTACTGATCGGCGCGGCCTTGCTGGGTGGTTTGCTGCTGTGGCTGCGCCCGCACTGGCGCGATCTTGAGCAACTGAAACGCACAGCGGCACGCATTGGCCAGGGCCAATTAAGCGAGCGCACACAGATTTCAGCGCGCTCCAACATCCATGGCTTGGCCAGCGCTTTTGACGCCATGGCCCAGGACGTTGAAAACCTACTCAACCAGCAGCGGGATTTGCTCAACGCGGTCTCACATGAGTTGCGTACCCCATTGACCCGGCTCGATTTTGGGCTGGCGCTGGTCTTATGTGACGACCTGCCAGAGGCCAGCCGTGAGCGTTTGCACTTGCTGGTCGGGCACATACGCGAACTGGATGAATTGGTACTGGAATTGCTGTCGTTCAGTCGCCTGCAAAATCCTGCGCTGGTGCCTGAGCGTGTAGAGGTATCGCTGACTGAGTTTATCGACAGTATTCTGGGTAGTTTTGACGAAGAGCTCGAAGCGCCGGAAATCGTCCTCGATGTGCTGTTGCAAGGCACCGAAGAGCGTTTTGCGCTGGACCCACGCCTGACTGCACGCGCACTGCAAAACCTGGTGCGCAACGCCATGCGCTATTGCGATCGGCGGATTCAGATAGGGGTGAGCTTAGGTTCGCAAGGCTGCGAATTATGGGTGGATGACGACGGAATTGGCATCCCCGAGCAAGAGCGCGAGCGCATTTTCGAGCCGTTCTATCGACTGGACCGCAGCCGTGATCGGGCAACCGGAGGCTTCGGGCTGGGCTTGGCGATCAGTCGGCGCGCCTTGGAGGCCCAAGGCGGCACGTTAAGCGTTGAGCAATCACCTTTGGGTGGCGCCCGCTTCAGGCTGTGGTTGCCAGCGTGAAGCCAGGCACTACACCGACCGCCGTTGTCGGACCAGGTGCTTGAAACCTTCAAATATCAGCACCATCACGGCCAGCCATATCGGTATGTACGTGAACCATTGGCCGGCGCTGATGCTTTCGCCCAGCAACAAGGCGACACACACCAGTAAAACCGGTTCGACGTAACTGAGCAGGCCAAACAGGCTAAAAGGCAGCATCCGACTGGCGATGATGTAGCTGATCAAGGCCAGGGCGCTGATGCCGCCCAGCACCGGGATCAAGAAGTACAGCGCCGGACGCAGGCTGGCCACGTTGAAACCGTGATCACCGCTTTGTACAAACCACCACGCCACCGGGATCAACAGCAGCATGTCAAACCACAGCCCGCCGAGGTTGTCGGTGCCTGCGCGCTTGCGCAGCACAAAATACATTGGGTAGCCGAGGGCAACCACCAGTGTGGTCCACGAGAACCCACCGACGCGGTACACCTCATTAGCAACGCCGATGGCAGCCAGAGCAGCGGCAATTTTTTGCAGGTGTGACAGGTGTTCGCCAAACACCATGCGAGCGGTCAGGAGCATCGTCAGCGGCAGCAGGAAATAGCCCAGCGAAACGTCCAAGCTATGCCCATTAAGCGGTGCCCACAGGAACAACCAAAGTTGCACGCCTACCAAGGCGCTGGACGCCAGGAGAACAGCCCACAGCCGGGGTTGTTCGCGCAGTCGGGAGACAATCGCGGGAATGCGTCGCCAATCGCCTGAAAAACACATGAACAGCGTCATGCACGGTAGCGTCAGGAGCATGCGCCAACCGAAGATTTCGGCACCGTTCAAGGGCCAGAGCAGGGACGTGTAGTAATACATGACAGCGAACAGGCTCGATGCCAGAACCGATAAAACAATACCTTTAGACACAACAGCCTCGTTGAAACGCACTTTATGATTTTTAGGAGTGCGTAGCTTGAGGCCTGAAGGTGTTGTAGGGCAAATCGCAAGTGGATTCGCGACCAAACAAGCCTCTGTCAGTCATGCGCAGCGCCAACCGATACAAGGCTAGGTCGTCGCCATCAGGTAGAGCCTCTATTGCGTCGATCAGCGCCAAACCTACGGCTTTTGCGTGCGCGCTGAGTGGGCACTCTTTGACATTTTATGCCGCACTTTATTATGTTTTTTCACGATCCGAGGTTAACGTTGATCGCTGCATGCGTCGCTGTCACTACAACGTCGCTGTCTTTGTACCGCCGCACAGCATTTCGCTGCTCCCCTGTGCCCATGAACAAATGTTTCCAAGGATTGCCACCCTATGTTTGAACTGGATCATGATTTGGCGCAGGACATCGTAGATCGCGCGATGGCCATTCTGCCGTTCAACGTAAATGTCATGGACAGCCAAGGCCTGATTCTAGGCAGTGGAGAACCCGAGCGTATCAATACTCGACACGAAGGCGCGCAACTGGTGCTGGCCAATGGGCGTGTGGTCGAAATCGACGCGCAAACCGCCAAGCACCTCAAGGGCGTACAGCCCGGTATCAACCTCCCATTGCTGCTCGACCAGCGCCTGATTGGCGTGCTGGGTCTGACAGGTGAACCTGAATTGCTGCGCACGTATGCCGAACTGGTGCGAATGACCGCTGAAATGCTGGTGGGCCAGCGGCATCAGCAGGCGGAGCAACAATGGCGGCGTCAACGTTGTGATGATCTGGTGGCGTTGTTGCTTAGCGACACCGGGGATTCGCCGCGACTCATCGACGAAGCTCAACAGTTGGGTCTCAAGCCTCAGTTGTCGCGCATTCCATACCTGTTTGAACTGGACAAGGGCCAAAGCGCCGAAGCACTCAGCGCGTGGTTGCAATCGCGCTACCCGGACAGTTGGTGCGTGACCCCAGCCACGGGCTCGTTGCTGTGGTGTCGCTCAGCCACGGCTGTGCTGGATGACCTGCGCTTGCTTGAGAAGCTTGAGGGCCAGGGCTGGAAAGTGCTGCGCGTGGCAACAGGCGATCAAGCCGAAGCGCTAAAAGGCTTACGTCGCGGTTATCGACGGGTTGCAGACCTACTGGCTTATGGTCGTGATGTCGTGCCACACACGTGTTTGCTGGCGCTCAATCGTTATCGACTGCCGGTCATGTTGTGGCGCTATCGCAACGACGACGCCGTCGAGGAACTCTTAGGGCCGTTGCACAAAGTGGTGGCCAAAGACAGCAACGGCCAACTGATCACCACGCTGCGCAGTTGGTGTGAACACGATGGCCAAAGCCAGCCTTGTGCCGATGCCTTGGGCATTCACCGCAACAGTCTGCGTTACCGCATGGAGCGCATCGCTGAATTAAGCGGCGTGGATCCGTTGAGCCTCAATGGCATGCTGGCGCTATATCTGGGTGTGCAACTGCTGGCGCAGAACTAAACCCTGCGTCTTGTGAAAATGAACAACAAACCCTGTGATTGCTTGTGCACCAGACTGGCGTGTTTAACCCCGGTAACTGGCAGCATGAAGGGCATAAGAACTGGAGATTCGCCCCATGAAAATCGTGATTGCCCCTGACTCGTTCAAAGACAGCCTGAGCGCCGAAAAGGTCGCCGATGCCATTGCCGCCGGATTGAGCGATGTATTGCCTGATGCGCAACTGATCACGTGCCCCATGGCAGATGGCGGCGAAGGCACCGTCGATGCGATTGTCGCAGCGGGTAATGGCCAGTTACGCCGACAACGTGTGCAAGGCCCATTGGGAGCGCCAGTCGAGGCCCATTGGGGCTGGCTGCCGGACAGCCGCACGGCAATTATTGAAATGGCCGAAGCCAGTGGTTTGCAGTTAGTTGCTCGCAGCGAGCGCGACGCGTGCATCAGCAGTACCTTTGGCACTGGCCAATTGATCAAAGCGGCGCTAGATGCAGGTGCCCAGCGGATCATCTTGGCCATCGGCGGTAGTGCCACCAACGACGCGGGCGCCGGGGCTTTGCAAGCGTTGGGGCTGGGTCTGTTCGATGAGCAGGGCGAAAGCCTGGTGCAGGGTGGTCTGGCGCTGGCGAATGTGGCACGCATTGAGCTGGCTGGGCTTGATCCACGGTTGGCCGAGGTGCGCTTCGAAATAGCCGCCGACGTTAACAATCCGTTGTGCGGCGAACACGGGGCTTCGGCTATTTTCGGCCCGCAAAAAGGGGCCGCTCCTGAGCAGGTCCGTTTGCTGGATAGCGCCTTGAGCCATTTTGCGGACCACTGCGCCACAGTCTTGCCTAACGATGTGCGTGATGAGCCTGGTTCGGGCGCAGCCGGTGGGCTGGGGTTTGCCGCCAAAGCGTTTTTGGGTGCGCAATTTCGTGCCGGGGTTGACGTGGTTGCAGAGCTGGTGGGCCTTGCTGACGCCGTCAAAGGCGCAGATTTGGTGATCACCGGCGAAGGGCGCTTTGATGCACAAACCCTGCGCGGTAAAACCCCATTTGGCGTGGCGCGTATCGCCCAAGCACAAGGCGTACCGGTGGTGGTACTGGCGGGCACCTTGGGCGAGGGTTATCAAGCGTTATACGAGCACGGGATTAACGCCGCGTTTGCCTTGACCAGCGGCCCGATGAGCCTTGAAGACGCGTGCGCACAGGCTGCGCAACTACTCACCGACCGTGCGCGCGACATTGCTCGATTGCTGAGTCTTGCTCATAACGCGTAGCCGTGGACGCGACAGTAAATGCTAGCGACTACAGCTTCAAAGCCCATTCGTGTAAGCTTTGCGGTCATTTGCATTCGACCCATAGCGAGCCCTATGCCGTTGCTCTTCAAACGTTCTTTGCTACCTAAGCTGCGCAGCTTCCCGCTGTCTGCCGATGCGTTCAGCACCTTGCCCAGCGCCGCCGAGTTTCGACGTTGCTTGCTGGAGCACATTGCGGGCGCTCGACAGCGCATCACGCTGGTGGCTTTGTACCTGCAACAGGACGAAGCCGGACAAGAAATCCTCGACGCCTTGCACGCCGCCAAAGCCGCACGGCCCGAGCTTGAAATTGCCGTGGTGGTTGATTGGCTGCGAGCCCAGCGCGGCTTGATCGGGGCGGGTAAGCAACCCGGCAATGCGGCCTGGTACCAGGCGCAAACCCAGGCACACGCCAGTGAAGTACCCATTTATGGCGTGCCGGTGCAAACCCGTGAGCTGTTCGGGGTGCTGCACCTAAAGGGTTTTATTGTTGACGATTGCGTGATCTACAGCGGCGCCAGCCTGAACAACGTGTACCTGCACAAGTTCGACAAGTACCGCTTCGACCGTTATCACGTGCTGCACAACAAGCCGCTGGCAGACTCGATGCAGCGCTTTATCCAGGAAGACCTGATCGAGACCAAGGCGGTTCATCGTCTGGATCTGCCTTCATTGCCGTCAACCCGCAGTTTGCGCAGTGCCATCAGTGACTTGCGCAGCCGCCTGAAAAAAGCCAGTTACGACACCTACTTAGGGACCACCGGGCATTTTGGTTTATCGGTCAGCCCATTGTTAGGTGTGGGCAAAAACAACCCGCTGAGCCGGGTAATTTGCGAGCTGATCGCCAGCAGCCAGCAGCAACTGACCATTTGCACGCCTTACTTCAACCTGCCATTACCCGTAACCCGTGAAATCAATCGGGCACTGGAGCGTGGGGTGAAGATTGACATCGTGGTCGGTGACAAGACCGCTAACGACTTCTATATCCCTCCGAGCGAGCCGTTTCGAGTGATTGCGGCGCTGCCGTATTTGTATGAGCTGAGCTTGCGCCGGTTTGCCAAAAGTCATCAGCGCATGATCGACAGTGGTCTGCTCAACTTGCATCTGTGGCGTGATGGTGACAACACCTATCACCTTAAAGGCATGTGGGTCGACGACCGTTACACCTTGCTCACTGGCAACAACCTTAATCCGCGGGCGTTCCGCCTGGATCTGGAAAACGGTCTGCTGATCGACGACCCGCGGCGTGAACTGCTGGAGCAACGCGGCAAAGAGCTGGACGCGATCTTCGCCCATACCCAGCGCATCAATCACTTCAAAAACCTGGAAACCCTGACAGATTACCCGCCAGCGGTGGCCAAGTTCCTGCGCCGCGTGAGCCGGGTACGGATCGAGCGGTTGTTGTACCGCATTCTCTGAATGCAGCTGCAAGCGGCAAGTTACAAGCTTGCCCGTTTTAAACGTGCCGCTTGCAGCTTGCCCCTAGAAGCTCCCGCCTGCGGCGGGAATATACGCCACGCTGCCGCCCTGACGGTGGTGCAGCAGGCGGTCACCGTTGTCGGCCTGGCTGGTCACGACACGGTGATCAACGCTCAGGTAGCCCAGCGGTAACGGATCGCCACTGCGGTATTGGGCGAAAATCAGCGTGCGTTGCGGGTTGAAGTGTTGACCGCTGGTTTTATCCAGCCACGCCATCAGCTCTGCACTGCTGCCTTGACGCGCAAAGTCCTGATCCTGATTGACGTAATAAAACGCTTGCCCCTGATTCTGAACATACAAGGGCAGTTTGTTATCTGCGTCGATCATGACTATGCGCCATTGATTCCAAGGCGCTTGCTCACTGGCTTGGGCTTTGACGTCCTGGCCGAACTGGATCACCCCACCGCCTCCGTTGGACCACGGATAAAACACCCCAAGCACTAACAGCAGCAAGGATGCACTCGCACCAACGCTAATCTTCCAGCCTAGGCCGATGGCTTTTTTGCGCTGCTCCAGACGCCGTGCCACCCACCATGCCGCCAACAGTTGGGCAAAAGGGACCAAGGGCAGCACGTAGTAACTGCGTCGGCTGCCACTGGCGGTAAAGAATATGAACAACAGCGCCAGCCCCCAGACCAGCCAGCGCGTATTAGGCTCGATATGCCGCCAGTTGCGCACAGCTACCCACAGGCCAATGATCCACAGCGGCGCCCACGGCAGGGTGTAAACCGGCAGGTAGATCAGGTAGGTGTATATCGGCCCCATATGATCGAAAGGCTGGAAGAAGCGCACCACATTTTCACGCACTACCAGTCCCAATCCGCTTTGTCCGTAGGTGGGCGCGCCATATAGCTGCGAGAGCACAAACGGGATCATATAGACCATCAGGGCGATGGACAGCGCCAGCACTATCCTGACATTCAGATGGCGCCTCCAGCGTTGCTCGCTGAGCACATGGGGCAACAGCACCAGCCCCGGTAGCACAAAGCCGATCAGCCCTTTGAATAAAGACGTTAAAGCCAGCAGCAGGAAGAACACGCAATAGCGGCTAAAGCGCGTGTCTTCTGGACCGCGAAAATACCACCAGACGGCTGCCAGCAGGCCGAACAGGGTCAGTATGTCGGCGGTGGCCACGCGACCCCAAAACACGAAGTAAAACGTGGTGGCCAACATCCAGCCCGCTATCAAACCGGTGCTTTTGCTGAACAGGCGCTCGCCGACTAGGTAAATCAGCCACACGCTAAGCCACGCCGCGATGACTGATGGCAGGCGCAGTGACCAATGATTCAACTCACCAAACACGCCCGCCGTCGCGGTAATCAGCCAATAGGACGGCAAGGGCTTGTCGTAATAAGCGCTCCCCATCAGGTACGGGTCCAGGTAATCCCCCGTTTGCAACATCTGCAGGGCAATGTTGGCCCAACGGGTTTCCGGCCCCCAGAGCTCCCGTGAAGCGAGCCCCAGTAACAACAGTAAGGCGGACACGGCCAATAGCATCAGCAACGCCCGGCGTGCTGAAACCCAATGTGTGAGAGCCATCATTCAGACTTGACCTGAGGAAAGATAAAAATTGCCAGGTTGCCACGCTCATAGCGTTTGCCCCCCAGAGGTAACAGTTCGACTTCATGGACTTCCTGGGCCGAATTAACCCGCATCACCACGCCAACAGAACCGCGTGACTGAGCGTCTTTCAGCCACCCGCTGATGGTAGCGACATCCACCTTACGCTTAGCTGAATCGGCGTAACCCAGGCCGTATTTGAGCTCGCCCACAGTGTCGTAAAGGGTGACTTCAGGGCGACCCAATCGCCAAGACAGTGCAGAAGCGGCACCCAGATCATTACTCAGCAAGGTGCTGGTCTGGCTCAGCTCCCGGGTATGTTCGGCAATAAACTGGTCGGGCATTTTGCTGTTGACCACCGTGGCAGGCATCGCTGCAGGCAGCAAAGCCACGAGTAAGCCCATGCCTAATGCCGGTGTGGCCCACAAGGTCAGCGGTCGCATGGCTTGCAGAGCGTTGGTCAGCAGCCAAGCCATCAGCACGATAAAGCCTAGAGACAAGCTGAACATCTCAGTGTTGGTATAGACCGGGCGGGCGACTTGCAGGTAAACCAATCCCGCCAGTCCCACCACGGCCAGCAGCGTATTCAACAGACCATTAACCCGTATGCTCCGGCCACGGGCTTGATTGATCCACGCAATCAACGCATGCCCCATCAACAGAGCTAAAGGCAGCAGGCACGGCAGGATGTAGGTCGGCAGCTTGCCCTTGCTCAGGCTTAAAATGCCCAGTGGCAGCACTAGCCACAGCAGCAGATAGCCGATGGCGGGCTGGCTTTTTTGCTTCCAGGCGTCCAGCAGTGCCGCGGGCAGTAATGCTGCCCATGGCAGGCTGGCCGCGAGCAGCAACGGCAGGTAGAACCACCAAGGCTGGGTGTGCTGCGCGTCGTTCGCGCTGAAACGGCGAATGTGTTCGTTCCAAAAGAAGAACTGCCAGAAGTCAGGTGCTTGATGCTGGATAGCCAGCGCCCACGGTAGGCACACGGCTGCCGCGACCAACAGCGCCAGCGGACCATAGATCAACAGGTCTTTAAAGCGGCGCTGCCACAGGGCATAGGGCACACCAATCAACACGGGCAGAAGCCAGGCCAGAAAGCCCTTGGTCAAAAACCCCATGCCGCAAGCAGCGCCCACGACCACCCAGGCTGTCAGCCGCGCGCGGCGATGCTTGGCGTCAAAAGCGAACCACAGGGCTACCAGACTCAGGTTGACCCAAAGCGTGAACTGCGGATCAAGGTTGGCGTATCCCGCTTCACCGGCCACCAGACCAAAACTCATGTAGAGCAGGGCGCTGGCAAAGGATTTGCGCGGATCATTCCACAGTCGGCTGGCAATCAGCCAGGCCAACCAGACGCTTAGCCCCGTACTCACTGCCGAAGCAATCCTTACGCCGAACAGGTTGTCACCGAATACCGCTTGCCCGATGGCGATCATCCAGTAGCCCGCAATCGGCTTTTCAAAGTAGCGCAACCCCATGAAGTGCGGCGCAACCCAATTACCGCTTTGGAGCATTTCCTGACTGATCTGGGCGTATCGGGTTTCGTCAGGGACCCACAGCCCGTGGGTCATTAAGGGCACTAGATAAAACAGTACAAAGGCCAAAAGCAGGCAGGGTATTGCCCAGCGCTCAAGACGATTGGTCGGTATTTTTTGAGAGGCAACAGCCGCCATGCATTCCACCTGCGAGCCCTACTGGACGTGATTTATGGCGGGCACGGTAAAGGGCGGCGGGTAGAGGCGAGGTGAAGGTGATGTGAAAAAAATGCAGGCCTGCGATGCCGACGGACGTAGCCAGTCGCTTGTGTTGGCGACGATCTTTAGAGAGGCCCGAAGCGTTCATGCAGACACATAAATGAAGTGATAGGTATTCTCTGTTGCAGCAATCCGCGAAACTTCACGAAACCTTACTTGATTTGACTTTTTACTGAGATTGCCAGCCTCGGCGCCACGGCTTTTCGCGGCCAGCCCTGAGTCGATTTGTCGCAGGCTGTCCGTGTCGCCCGGTTTTACTGGCGTTGGGCGTAGACGTGCACCACAACTGGGCGCAGTCGCTGTGCGAGGTAGTCGGGACAATGGTAGATTCGGCGCCCATGAAACGCGTTTACCCCACAGCAATCGTGCGCAAACGGGTAATGGCCGGTCCATTAGTCGAGCAGCGCGCACACCTGTCGCCTACTGCGCGGGGCAAAGGTGTGGCTTTTAAGAGCCGCACCGCTTAAAGGAACCTGACATGAATGCATTACTGACTCGCCGCCATGTGGTTGCCGGTCTTGGCTTGCTCAGTCTCGGCGTGTTGGCCGGTTGTGACCCGGGCAGTGGCTTGTCGTACAAATACGGTAAAGACCTGAGCAATGAGATTCTGGGGCGCAAGTTCAAGCTTCGAGACGCCCAGGGCAACGAAATGATGCTCGGCAGCTTTCGCGGCATGATGCCGATGATTTTCTTCGGCTTCACCCAATGCCCGGCCGTATGCCCGACCGCCTTGGCCCGCGCCGCGCAAATCAAGAAGATGATGGGGCCGGACGGTGATCGCCTGCAGGTGGTCTTTATTACACTGGACCCGGAGCGTGACACTCCGGCGATGCTGGATGCGTACGTCAAAGCCTTCGACCCAAGCTTTATTGCGCTGTCCGGCACCCTGGAAGAAACCGCCGCCACGGCCAAGGAGTTCAAGGTGTTTTACGAAAAAATCCCGACCGGATCGTCGTACACCTTGTCGCACACCGCCACCAGTTTTGTGTTTGACACCCGTGGCGTGCTGCGCCTGGGCCTGTCGCCTTCACTGTCGGCAAAACAGTGCACCGAGGACCTGTTAACAGTGATGTCGGTCTGCTAATCAATGTTCCTTTTCAAAGAGCACGTGTTATGAAACCTGTGAATCGCTTGTTGTTGCTGTCACTCCTGGGCCTGAGCCTGCACGTTTCAGCGCAAACCCAAGTCGACGATGCCTGGGTTCGCGCCACCGTTGCCGGCCAGCCTACGACCGGTGCTTTTATGCACATTACGTCGAGCACTGACAGCAAACTGGTTGAGGTCAAATCTGCGGTGGCCAAGACCGTGCAGATTCACGAATCGACCATGAAAAACGACGTGATGAGCATGCAAGCGGTGCCGTTTGTAGTGTTGCCTGCTGGCAAAACCGTGAACATCGAACCCGAGGGGTATCACGTGATGCTGATTGACCTGGTGGCCCAGGTTAAAGACGGCGATCAGGTGCCGCTGACCTTAATCGTTGAAGATGCCAAAGGCGTCAAAGAGTCGATTGAAGTCAACGCCCAGGCCCGTGCGTTGAACAGCATGCCGATGGACATGGACATGCATGACCACGGCGCCGCTCACTGATTAGAAACGCCCGGTCAACGGGTATTCAATCGCCAGGCGAATCTGGTCTGTGTCCAGTTCGGCCTGTGCGGTGTTGCCACGATGCACGTTATGGCGCAACGACATAATGGTGCCCTTGGCAGCACCGCTCTGCACCACATAGCGCGCCTCAAGATCGCGCTCCCAGTGTTTACCGCCTTCGCCATAACCCAAATAGGCATAACCTCCGTTGGGATCCACATGGCTGCCGTTGATATCACTTCCGCGCACATAAGCGGCACTGAGCATCAACCCCTGTAGGTTCCATGGCGACATGTCGAGATCGTAGCGGGCTTGCCACGACTGCTCATTGGGCGCGCTGAAGTCAGACAATTGCACCGAGTTGGTAATAAAAATGGCTCCACGGGTCACGTAATCGAACGGCGTGTCACCGTGCACCTTCTGATAACCCAAACTGAAACTGTGCGGGCCTTGAGCGTACGTGCTCATCAGGCTCCACGCAGTGTTGTCGATATTGCCCGACAGCGCCCGGCCTTCATCGGTCGTGCGGTACAGGTTGAAGGTGAACGTCAGCGCGCGGTTTTCATCGATCGGCTGGCTCAATAGGGCACCCATGTACTGCTGGTTCCAGGTGTCTTCGTAGCGTGAGGTGTAAAGGCTGGCGCTGAGTTGTTTGCTTGGGGTGTAGACCACACCGGCCAGGTCAAAAGCATCGCCTTTGGGACCGTTCGAGTAGTTCACCACTAAGCCCTGGTCGTGGCTGCTGGCGTTGCGGTCGGTGCTTGCGGTGAAGTGCCCACCCACTATTTTCAAGGCATTGAATTCGTTGCTAGTGACAAACACTCCGGTGGCGGTCTCTGGCAGCAAACGGCTGTCGGACGAACTGAACACTGGGGTCTTGACCCGCTGTTCGCCATAGGAGACCACAGTATTGGATAGCCGCAGCTTGATTGCCGCGCCACCCCGACCATAGGTGTCTTTGGGGTAGCCGTCGTTATCCAGCTCAAGCAAGCGGGCTTTGCCTGCACGGCCGCCGCCACTGTCCAATTTGACCCCAAGGTAGGCGTGCGCATCGACGCCCACACCGATCATTCCCTGGGTAAAACCGGACTGCAACGTCCCCATCAAACCGTAGGCCCATTCCTCGGCAAAACCGTTACGCTCGGTCTTGGCCTTGTAGGCATTGCGCGCACCGCTGTTACTCGCGCCGTGCCGGTAGCCTCGATGGTCGTAGCCCATGCGGTTGATCACAGCCCACGTGCTGTCTTCGACAAAGCCATTGGCCTGGGATTGCGCAGAGTCAGCCAGTGCCATGGGGCTGGCGAGGGCCATCAGAATTGCTGAGCGCATGCCAACTGCCGTCATTGTTCAGCCCGCTGTTTTTGCAGGGCGGCGTTCATGCGATCCAATGCGCGCTTGGGCAACTTCGCTGGCAGTTGCGCTGCCTGAGCGTCCGGCTCACCGACCTGAATTAGCATCACCATGCCCATCGCCAGGTGTGGAGTGCATTGGATGCCGTATAGCCCTGGGATGGAGAAGGTCTGTTCGATCTGTTGATCGATCTTGCCTTGAAAGGACTGAGCGCCCTCAGGCAACAGCTCAGGCAACGTCGCCGCATTGTGGCCACTGTGCGTGGGCACGAATTTGACCGTATCGCCGGGGGCAATCTGCAAATAGTCCGGTTCAAACACCATGCCAGCGGTTGCCGTTCGAGTGAGCATCTTCACTTCATAAGTCTGGGCCCACGCTGACGAGCCAAGCAGGGCGGTTGCCAGCAAGAAGATCAGGGATGAAATACGCATGTCTGGCTGTCCATAAAATCAAAAAAACCTCTCAGGACGCGCGCTTTTGACCTTCAAAGCGCGGGCCTAAAGAGTTGAGCGAGCAACAATGCACTCACTGGAGAAAATGTCCGAATCAGAAGTATTTCAGCCATGAAATATCTCGGCGACGTGCCTTCAACGCAGCAAACCAGCGCACCGGCAGATAAAGCGCAGTCGCCAACAAAACGGCCGAAAGCCACACCGCACCGATGCCGTCAAAACCGAAGTAGTTACCCTGATTCAGGCCAAATAGGCCAACGCACACCACATACAGCACTTTAAGAACGTACAAGTGCAGCAGATAGAAGAACATCGGCGCCGCGCCAAATACCGCCAGAGTGCGAATCCAGCGGCGTTGCCCGGCGCGTTCAAACCCTAGCAACAGCAGCAGGCCAACGCCTAAGGTCAAGGTCAAAAACAGCAGTGAAGGCGGGTATTTGGTGATGTTGAAAAAGCTCATCAGGGTTTGCGTCACGTTGCTGTAGCCACTCCATTGCGCTTCGCCATAGCCATTAAGCAGGCGCAGCGCGACAAAGCCGAGTAGGGCACCTGTCCCAGCCAGAAACAGATAACGCTGACGCAGGGCTGGCGAGGCTGAGCGTGCAAACCATGGGCCGATGCAATAGCCCAGCGCGATGACCCCGATCCACGGCAACACTGGGTAGGAAGTACGCAGGCGCAAGCTGTCCGAAAACTCGATCCAGCCGCGATCATGCAAAATTGCCCACGGCACATGCAGCACCGAGCCGTCAGTAAAATGCAGGTTATCGAGCAGGTTGTGCCCGGCGATGATCACGATAGCGAGTAACAACAGCACTGGGCGTGGCAGCCAGACCAGCGCTGCAAGGGCAATCATGCTGACACCAATGGCCCAGATCACTTGCAGGTAAATCACCGTGGGCGGAAATTGGAACGTCCATGCGAAGTTCACCAGTGTGAACTCCAGCACCACCAAAAACAGCCCGCGCTTGAACAAGAATGCCGAAACGTCGCGTGTGCCCTGATATTTCTCGCCGTACAGATACGCCGACAATCCAGTCAGCAAAACAAACACCGGCGCACACAAATGCGCCAGCGTGCGACTGAAAAACAGTGCAGGTTCGGTGACATCGATGTTCATCGGGTCGACCACCTGGCGATGCAAGAAGAACGTCTCGCGCACATGGTCCAGCAGCATAAAGATAATCACCAAGCCCCGCAGGGCATCGATGGACAGCAGGCGTTGACTTGGAGGAGGTGCTTGTAGAGCTATCGACATTGAGGATTCACACGCAAGGAGAGGCACAAGATATTGTTACCTTATAACGTCTCCGCAGCGCTTTGTCATCCCTTTGAGAAATATTCCCAATAAACCGACCCGTCGGCGAGGTGTTAAACGGGTTGATGAGGCGGCGCCCGGTCATAACCAAGACGCCGCCTGTTTACGGCGCTTTGCCCGCAGAGTTAACGACGAACGTTGACCCACGCCATTAACAATGCAGAAGACAACACGCCGACCGTCATGAAGATATACGCCGCGCCAGGGTTGCCCGTGAGACCGATCAGGTAGCCGACAATCCACGAGCCGACAAAGGCTCCCAGTGCACCGCAGGCATTGATCAGGCCAATAGCGCCGCCGAATACGTTGGCCGGAAGGATCTCTGGAATCAGCGCAAAGAACGGTCCGTAAGGCGCATATAGCGCTGCACCCGCCACGGTCAGCAAAGCAAACGATAGCCAAAAGTGCTCAGAACCCAGCAGGTACGAACAGAAGAAAGCCAAGGCGCCGAGTGCCAGCAACGGCCAGACGAAGTGTTTACGCTGCTGCGATTTGTCCGAAGCCCAAGACACCACCAACATCGCCGCCACGGCAGCCACATAGGGCACGGCACTCAACCAGCCAACGGTGACAATGTCGGCCGCTGCGGCCTGTTTGATGATGCTCGGCAACCACATGATGAAACCGTACACGCCGATGCTCCACAGCGCGTGCACGCAGCACAGTTGAATCACAATCGGGCTGGTGAACGCCTGACGGTAATTGCGCACCTGCTTCATGCCTTTTTGTTCTTCGGCGAGGGTCGCTGCCAATTGGGTCTTTTCCTGCTGGGTCAGCCAGTCAACCTGCTCAGGTTTGTCCCGTGCCATGCGCCACCAAACAAAGGCCCACAGCACCGCAGGTGCCCCCTCAATCACAAACATTTCGCGCCAGCCCCAGGCCTGAATCAGATAACCCGAGACCACCGACATCCATAACACGGTGACTGGGTTACCCAGTACCAGAAAGGTGTTGGCCCGCGAGCGCTCTTTACGGGTGAACCAGTTGCTGATAAAGATCAACATCGCCGGCATCACGGCTGCTTCGACAATCCCCAGCGACACCCGAATGAACATCAGCATCGGGATATTGGTCACCAACCCCGTGGCCATGGCGCAAAAGCCCCACAGGATAAGGCTCCAGAACACCAATTTGCGCACGCTGTACTTCTGCGCGTAGATCGCTCCCGGCACCTGGAAGAAAAAGTACCCCAGAAAAAATAGGGCACCGATCAGCGAGGACATGCCTTTGGTGATGCCCAGGTCGTGCTCGATCCCGGCGGCACTGGCAAAGCCATAGTTGGCGCGGTCCAGATAAGCGAGGCTATACGTGATAAAAATCATCGGAATCAGGTACAGCCAGCGTTTGGGTGCAAAGCCTTTGGCCTTGACCAACGGAGCGCCAACGTCCGTTAACGGCAGTGCATGGTCTTTGAGCGTGTTCATGGGGATCCCCCTGTTATTGTTGTTTTGTGCTTTTTAAACGACGCTGGTCAGGCCGCCATCCACGAACAGAGTTTGACCATTGATGAAATCTGAAGCCGCAGAGGCTAGGAAAACCGCAGCACCACACAATTCTTCGACGCGGCCCCAGCGACCGGCGGGTGTGCGCTTGCACAGCCATTCAGAAAACTCCTGGTTATCCACCAGTGCGCGGTTCATTTCGGTTGCAAAGTAGCCGGGCGCCAAGCCATTAGCCTGAATGCCATGGCGCGCCCATTCGGCGCACATGCCTTTGGTCAGCATCTTCACGGCGCCCTTGGACGCGGCATACGGCGCGATGGTGGGGCGTGCCAACTCGCTTTGAACTGAGCAGATATTGATGATCTTGCCGCGACCACGGGCAATCATGTGCCGGGCAACCGCCTGTGAGACATGGAACACACCGTCCAGATTGACCCGCATCAGATCGTGCCAGTCGTTGGCGTCGTAGTCTTCCAACGGCGCGCGGCGTTGAATGCCCGCGTTGTTGATCAGAATATCGATGGCCCCGGTATCGGCCTCAAAGGCATTGATTGCCGCGAAAAGCTGTTCGCGCTGGGTAACATCAAACGCTGCAAACTCGGCGTTGATCCCCTCGTCGCACAACTGGCTCGCAATGGCACGGGCTTTGTCGATATTGCGATCATTGATCACCACAGTAGCGCCGGCAGCGCCCAAACCGCGCGCCAACTCAAGCCCGATGCCCTTACCTGAGCCGGTGATCAAGGCACGGCGGCCATCAAGCTGAAAGTTGCTGATATTGAATGACATGCTGTTCTCCACAAACGGCCATTTATTATTTAGGCTGTACCGCATTCCCGCAGGACCGAACTGGGCTCGCCCAACAGAGGGTTGGCTTCGTTTTAGCTACTTCATCCTAGGCAGTCGGCAGCGTCCAATCGTGATTAGTGATCTCGTGATCAAATTTTTTGATTACCACGCTTTTATCGCTGTTTAACGCAGGGCAACATATTGGAAATCAAGCATTTACGATCATTTGTGACGTTGGCGGAAGAACTGCATTTCGGCCGCGCCGCGCAACGCCTGTCCATTGTGCAGCCGGCCTTGAGCATGCAAATCAAGATGCTGGAAGAGGAGTTGGGCGTTCGCCTGTTCGAGCGCAATCGGCATTCAGTGATGCTCACGCATATCGGCGCCGTGTTCTTGCCCGAAGCGCGTGCCACCTTGCATCAGGCCGCCCATGCAGCCGATGTCGCCAAAGCCAGCGGGCGAGGGGAAATAGGCCGCGTGCGCTTTGGCTTTGTCTCATCGGTGCTGCCGGAGCTGCTGCCCACACTGATTCGCACGCTGCACACGCGCTTTCCGCGTATTGAGTTGGAACTCAAGGACATGCCAGGCCCAGATCAGGCCACCGCTTTAAAAAATGGTCAGCTCGACTTCGGCCTTATGCGTTTACCAGCGGTGATCCCCGGCATTCACACCCGCGAAGTGTTGCAAGAGACTTTTGTGGTTGCGCTGCCCAGCGATCACCCACTGGCACTGTGTGACGGCGTGCCCGCCACAGCGCTGGCCCAAGTGCCGGTGTTTATCCTCGCCAGACGTTATGCCCCAGGCTTCTATGACGAACTGATGCAATCGTTAAGCAACCACGGCGTGCAACTGCACATCGGCTCAGAACTGGGTGAGTTCACCACCATGTTGGCACTGGTTTCAGCCGGGCTGGGCATCGGTTTATTACCAGCCAACGCAGGCCGGGCATTGCCCGCCAATGTGATCTCTAAACCGTTGGCGTTGGGTGACTACAGAGCGACCACCGGTTTGGCCTGGGTGGATCTGGACAGCGCAGTCAAACTCACGGTGTTCAACGTGCTCAGCGAAATGCTTTCACCAGCCTCTGTCGAGGCGAGCGCGCTCCAACAGAGGCAGGGTTAGGCCACGGGAATCGGGTACAGCCCGTGTGCGCTGTCATGCCAGGCAAACTCCAGTTTAAAAGCTTGCTCCAGCCAGCCCGCTTCACGCACCAGCTGTGGGCTGCCGTGGCCCAGGAGTCGGCCTTCGGCCAGCACAGCGATCCGATCAGCAAAGCGCATGGCCAACCCGAGGTCATGCAACACCAGCAATTGCGCGCACTGCTCCAGACGACTGCGCAAGTAACCCAACAAACTGAGTTGATGGGTAATATCCAACGCTGCCGTGGGCTCATCGGCCAGCAAAAGGGGCGAATCAGCTGCCAAGGCCCAGCCAATGCCTGCTCTGGCCCGTTCGCCTCCCGACAACTGCGACAGGCGACGTTGCAGTAAATGGCCAAGGTCCAGTGACTCAATAAGCTCTGTCGACAACGGTTGGCCAACGCGGGCGGCATTGCGCCGTGCGCCGAGCTCGAGCAATTCCGTCACCTGTAAATCCCATTGGCTACGAAAGTCTTGCGGCAGGTAAGCCAAAGTCTGTGCGCGCTGCGACGCTGGCCATTGATGAAGGGGTCGCTGTTGCAGTTGCACGTGCCCCGCACTCAACGCTTGCACCCCGGCCAAGGCGCGCAACGCGCTGCTTTTACCCGAGCCATTGGGTCCGACCAATACCAACAGTTCGCCAGGCCTGAGGTCGAGGTTAAAATCATGCAGCACTGGCTTGCCAGCGTGATGCACCGACAAGCCCTGCGCCTGTAACACGGGGGTTGTGCTCATGATGCAGGCCTCGCACGGGTTAGCAGCAGGAGAAAGAAGGGTGCTCCGAGCAGTGCAGTCAGCAACCCCAGCGGAATTTCAGCAGGCGGCAAAATGCTCCGCGCCAAGCCGTCGAGCAAGGCCAGCAAGGCGCCGCTGGTGAGCGCACTGGCCACAATCAGCCGCTTGTGCGTAGGCCCGATCAACCAGCGCACCGCATGCGGAGCAACCAACCCGACAAACCCTACCAGCCCGCCCCAAGACACGGCCAGCGCGGTAATCGCAGCGGCCAGCAACAGCGCTAGGTTGATAAATCGTTGTGGCCTTAAGCCCATGCTGTACGCCACATGATCGCCTAGCCCCAACAGGTCGAGACCATGGGCCATGCGCTGGGTGCAAATCAAGGCCAGCCCTGTCAGCAATGCCAGTAACCCCAGCGCGGGGAAGTCCGGGGTATGAATGCCGCCCAAGGTCCAACTCAACACCACCTGCAAATTCACCGTTTCATCCGACAAGGCGAGCAGTAACAGACTGCGCAATGCGCCGAGCAATGCCGCCACCGCAATCCCCGCCAACAGCAAGCCACTGGTGTCGTTGATCCGGGTGAGGCGGGTGATCAGCAGCACCAGTAACGTCGCGCTCCACGCGCCAATAAAGGCCAGCAGTGGCAAGCTGACAGCCATCGCCACGGGCAACGGCACCAGCAAAGCAATGGCTGCGCCGACCGCGGCTCCTGGAGCGCTGCCCAGCAAGTACGGCTCGGCCAGCGGGTTACGAAACACACCCTGGAAAATCACCCCGGCCAGCCCTAGGCACGCACCCACGCAAAACGCCGCCAGCACTCTGGGCAAGCGCCACGTCATCAGCAACTGGGCGAAGGGTGTGTCGTCACCTCGCCACAAAGCCCACCAGTCAGCCCAATGCGCCAGTTCGGCGCCAAGCCACAGACCGATGAAAATCGCTGGCAAAGGCATCAGGCACAGCAGGCGATAGCGTCTGTCGACGGCGCTCATGGCGGGGTCTCGGCATGCGGGGGAAACAACTCAGGATGCAGCAGCGCCGCCAACTGCTCGACACCTTCAACCACCCGGGGTCCGGGAATTAGGAGCAAAGCACTGGGAATGCTGTCGACACGGCCTGCCGCAACGGCTGGAATGCTTTGCCAGCCGGGTCGTTGGCTCAGGCTGGCCGCCTGTTGCGCGGGGCCGGCCACGATAATGCGTGCCGGGTTGGCGTGAAATACCGACTCGCCGCCTACCTGACTTAAACGGCTATCGGCGAACAGATTGACCCCGCCTGCCAAACGCAAAATATCGCTGGTGTAACTGTGTCCGCGCAAGGTCAGGTAACTGCCACGGTCATTGCTGCCGGTCTCCAGATAGACCGGCACTGGGGGCTGTCCACTCAAACGCGCTTGCACGGCATCGAGTCGAACCTGCATCCGGCCGATCAGTTGTTCGGCGCCTGCTTCATGGCCGGTGGCCTGACCCAGAAGCCGAATATTGGCCAGTACCGCCTCAAGATCGCGATGGTTGAGTACCAGCGCCGGAATGCCGATGCGCTGCAACGGATCGACCATGGTGGCGGCTTGCCTGGCTGGGGTCATGACCACCAGATCAGCACGCAGGCGGGCGATGGCTTCAACCGAAAACCCCAAGCGCCCGCCGACCTTAGCCCGTTCGGCAATGTCGGCGGGGTAGCGGGTAAAGGCCTCGACACCGACGATGGCATCCCCAGCGCCGATGGCCGCTAGCATTTCAACATTGCTGGCGAAAATCGCGACGATTCGCTGCGGAGCGCGCTCGATAGTCACTTCACGCCCAAGAGCATCCACCACCGTTCGTGGAAACCCGGTATCTGCACCAACGTTAAGGCTAATCAGCAGGCACACCCATACAAGCCAGCGCACCCGGCTTAAAACCGGTAGTGCGCGCCGAGGTACAACTCACGCCCCGGATTGCTGTTGCCCAGACCACCATTGGACGCTCGCGGGTCCGCCAGTGACGAATCATTGCCGGTGGCGATAAACAGCGTGCTGCGCTCAATGTCGAACAGGTTATTGACCCCGCCGAACAGGCTCAATTGTTCGGTCAGGTGGTAATTGCCGCGCAGGTTGAAGACCCAAAACGGTGACTTGCGGTACACGTAAGTGGTGTCCGGATTAAGCAGTTTTTCTTCGGTGCGGTAGTACACCGGCCCACGCAAAATGCCATTCACGCCGACATCCCAGTCGCGCTCGCGGCCGTAGGTCAGGGCAATGCTTGCCTGGTACTGATACATGCGCTGAATCTTGTCGCGGTAAGGGCCGGTCAAGGTCGATGCAGCGCCCTTGTCGTCCATGTCGAAGTTCCACACGGCATTGGTGTTCAACCGCAGGATGCGTTCATCACCCAACGCTAAAGCGTTGGCCAGATCGTATTGCCATTGCGCCTCAAGGCCACGAATCACCGCGTCCCCATCACCGTTGACGTACTGGCTGATGTTCTTGGTCAGCGGTTGGGTGGTAATACGGTCCTGAATCCGGTTTTGGAACAACGCCAGGTCGAAGAACTGGTTGTTGTTGGTCAGGGTAATCCCGGTTTCAAATTGCAGGCTGGTTTCCGGCTTTAGGTCGGCGTTGCCCAGTGTCTGCGTGCCGCTGGTAGTCGTGAAGTCCGCCGCCAGCTCGCCTGCCAGTGGTGCACGGAACCCGGTAGAAACCCCTGCACGCAATTTGACGCCTTGCAGGGCTTCGAAGGCTGCGCCAAGGCTGTAAGTGACTTTGTCGAAGTCGCGGGTTTTCTCGTCCAGCAGCGGCATGTAATCGGTCTTGACCGTGCTCGATTGGCCATAGCTGTATCGCGAGCCCGCGCGCAGGGTCAGGCGGTCGTCCATCAGGCGCTGGATCACTTCGGCGTACAACGCCGCGCTGAGGTCATCCGAGTTGATGTCATAAGGTGCGACCTGGCTGCTAATAGAACCATTCACGGCTACACGGAAGCGGTCGTTACGCAGTTTGCTTTTTTCCAGATCCACACCGACCAGCAAGTCAGTGCTTGGGGTCAGCAGAAACTGCGGCGTCAGTTTCAGGCCATACGCTTCAAGGCGCCGTTCGATGTGATCCTTGCTGAATCCCGGGCTGCCATTGCCCTGGACTTCCGAACCCCAGTGCAAGTCATCGACATCGCGAAAGGCATACGCCTGCGAAGACCAGTTCAACCACTCAGTGGGCTTGGCGGTCCAGTTGGCTTCTACGGACTGGTTATAGCGATTGTCGTAGTTGTTGTAGTCCCATTGCGAACCTCGGAAACCGGCGTCGTAGATACCGTCAGAGCGCACGGTCAAGTCGACGCGTTGATCGTCGGATAGCTCATAGCCCAAGGCCAACAGCCCACCCCGGCGCTTCCACGAAGTATTTTTCTGCGTGCCGCTAGCGCTGTGATAGTCATTGCGACGGCCGTCATCCAAGCCGAAGTAGTAATCCAACGGGCCTGATGTGCCGCTCTGGTACACGCTGCCCTGAGCCAAACCCCACGAACCGCCCTGCAAGGTGGCGCCACCGCCCTCGGTATTACGGCCATTGCGGGTGATGATATTGATCACGCCGCCGATGGCCTGGCTGCCATACATCACCGACGCCGGGCCACGGATCACTTCAATACGCGCCACCTGCGCCGGTGACAGCTTGGAGATATTGGCGGTACCTGCACGGCGCCCGTTCACCAGCACCGTGACCTGGCTGCGATAATCGCGGCCTTGGCCATCGGTATTGCCGCCACGGATGTTGATTGAGGTCTGGCCCGGGGTCCACTCACTGAAAAACCCTACCGCGTTCTCGGCCAACAAGTCAGTCAGGTTGCGCGCTGAAGAGCGTTCGATCTGATCACTGTCGATGACCTGCACAGTACTGGTCACATCTTTGAGCGACTCACCGGCTCGCGGGGCGCTAACTAAGGTTGAGTCCATGTGCAGGACGGACGGGTTTTCAGCGGCAAAAGCCGCCAGGCTGGTGCCCAGCCACAGGGGCAGGGAGGCGCGTAAGGAAGTGCGAAGGTTGAGCATGGAGAGGTCCGTGGGCATTTTTATAGGCATTATTTACGACTGCCAGATCAGGCTGGCGGCGCGTTTGGGGGCACTCGCAAGCCAGCCCCCCGGCACCTTTTGCAGGTGATCCTGCACGTGGCGTTCAAGCATCCCCTGTGCCGCGCCATCCAGAGCGCCGAGTTTCTCCATAAAGTGCATCAATGCTGCCTCCGGTGAGGCAAACAGCGTGCTGAATGCCCAGTCGGTGAAGTGAATGTGGTCAGGTTGCCAACGGTCCGACAGCTCGGCCAAGGTCAATTGGTAGCCGGGCGTCATGTCACTGCCGTGCAGTTGCGGCGGCAAGAAACCGGACAGGCAATAGGTGCGTGGCCCTTCTTGAGCGGGCAGGTTCCAGATCAGCGTTTGCGTGGCCAAAGGGCGAACCTGCTCAAGAAAGGCATGAGCCTGGCCATCGGAAACCGGAATGTTGGCGCACAGCACGGTGGGTGCAGGCGAAAGTGCTAAGGCCGCAAGATCTTGCCAGAGGCCATCGTGCAGGCTCAGCTCCACGGCCGGCGCTTGCGCCGCCAGTTGCCGGATACTGCCGCGCATAAAAGCGTTGGGCTCAACCACCGCCCATTGGCCACCGGGTGCCAGTAAATGGCGGCCGAGAATCCCCGAACCGGCGCCGATATCCAGCAATTGTGGTTGCGGGCCGAACAGCTCTAGCAGGCGGCCGCCGACGCGCTCAACATAATTTGAGGCAGCCAAATGCTCGGCATAAAACGCAGCCTCGCGGTCTGGCCAGACAAAAGGTGTACAAGAAGGCTGCTGCGCTGGAAGTGTCATGGGGGAGCCGTCGGGTTGAGCCTGATCGGACACCCACGGGAGCTAACGCAGAAAAATGACGGGCAGAGGGGATTTTGCGCACGCCAAGGCCTGCATCCGCCCACCGCGGAGTGCCATATGTTGGATCAGGCCGGTCTCCGGGCTCACGAGGGTCATGAAGCATTCGCCTTCCCATGCCAAAGCACAGTGGCTATTTGAATGTTTCGCTCGCATACCGTTGCGGGGGCAGCGCCGGATTGGCCCGAAAGGACGTACCGGCTTCCCGTTTCACCCACAGCGCGATGGCTGAGGACACCTGAAACAGGGGCGCATCTGACCATTCGTCGCCAGAAGCGTCAACCATGAGTGTAAAAATTTTTACATTTGGGTTTAGAGGCCAATGCAATCTGCTTAGCCGATAACCAGGACAACTGAAGGCAGAGCTGATCAATGTTCGATTGCTCGCGAGCTTCTAAACGATCAAATGGCCACACGCAAGCTCGCTCTTATTTGGACACAAAACGTGTCCTTTTAAACCCGTTGGCATGAAGCCTGGTCACTACACTTTTTAATCATTGTGCAGTTCAGGACATCAATTAATGCCTGCGTCATTACATCACCACACACCATCACTGATAGCACTCGATCCGCGAGGCTTAACCGTTCGCAGTGTGGCTTATTACCGTCAATCCACGCACGACGTGCCTCAGGCGCGAATCAGCCGCCAGGTATTCGGTAGCCGTGGTGTACTCCAAGAACACTGGGACCCGCGCTTGAATGCATTGCGCGAAACCGATACAAGCGTGCGGCCCAATCAGCGCCTGCGCTATTCGCTCTCGGGGCAACTGCTGTTGAGTGATAACGTCGACCAAGGGCGTCGCCTGACGTGGCTGGGCGCTGCCGGGCAGGTGCTCAACAGTTGGGATGCACGAGGGGCTTGCCAAGCGTTTGAGTACGATCAGTTACTGCGTGTTACCCGGATCTATGAGCAAGCCAGCGATGATGTTAGCCGAGCGCTGGTTGAGCATTTGACATACGCGGCTTCCTCGCCGCATGACGCTGCGAGCAACGCTTGCGGTCGGTTAATCAACCATGATGACCCGGCGGGCACCCTGTTGTTCGGTGCCTACGACGTGCTTGGGCAATTAAAGAGTCAGACCCGGCGTTTCAGCGACGAGACAGCAAACAGTGCAGGGCACACCACCACATGGCGCTATCAGGCAACGGGGCAACTCAGCGAGCAGACCGATGCTCAGGGCAATATTCAGCATTGGCGCTACACATTAGACGGTTTATTGGCGAGTGCGGGTGTCACGCTGAAAGACCGGACTTTCCAGGCCGTGATCGAACAGCGGGTGTACAACGCCTCAGGCCAAGTGCAAAGCGAGCTCGCGGGTAATGGCGTGATCCGCGAGCTTGAGTACAGCCCATGGAATGATCGCCTACAACGTTTGCGCAGCCTTCGCTCAAACCGCCCCGACGAAGCCTTGCAAGACCTGACCTACACCTATGATCGGGTTGGCAATGTCGTGAGTATTCGTGATGCGGCGCAAGCTGTGCAGTGGCATGCCAACACGCAAACCGAGGCGCTAAGTACCTATCGCTATGACAGCCTCTCCCAACTGATCGAAGCGACGGGTCGTGAAAGCGCGCAGCCCTCAAGCGGACCGGGATTGCCGCAGCCGTTGTTGTTCGGCTCAACCCAGCCCCACCTGAGCCGTCAGTATCGCCAGCGCTACACCTACGATGCCGCTGGCAACTTGCTGTCTCTGCAACACGCGCCCGTCAACGCGACCGGGTATACCCGGCACATGACAGTGGGGCGCCAGAGCAATCACAGCCTGCAACAGATCGACGCGCCAGAACCCAGCCGAGGATTTGATCAAAACGGTAATCAGCAGGCGCTGGGGCCGGGTCAGGCAATGGTCTGGAACGTGCGCAATCAGTTGCAGCGTGTCACTCAAGTGGTGCGCTCGGACGGCGACAACGATGACGAAGTGTATTGCTATGACAGCAACGGGCAGCGCGCCTTAAAAGTCCGGCGCAGCAGCACGAAAAGTCAAACTCACCACAGCGAGGTGCGTTACCTACCGGGTCTGGAAATCCGCCGAAACACTGCCACCGGTGAGTGGCTTAATTGTGTGACGGTGGCCGGCGAACTGAGCAGCGTTCGAATCTTGCAGTGGATACAAGGGCGCCCCAGCACGATTGACGACGCACAGTTTCGTTACGGGCTTGCGGACCATCTGGGTAGCAGCACCTTGGAACTGGATGCTCGTGCGCGGGTGCTCAGCCAGGAAAGCTATTACCCCTATGGAGGTACCGCGTGGTGGGCGATGAAAAACGCCGTTGAAGCGGCCTACAAGACCGTGCGCTATTCGGGCAAGGAGCGCGATGCCAGCGGTCTGTATTACTACGGTTACCGTTATTACGCGCCCTGGCTATGCCGCTGGGTCAGCGCCGACCCGGCAGGAGATATAGACGGTTTGAATCTGTACGCCATGGCGCACGGCAACCCGGTCAGCCAAGCTGATAGCCAGGGGCTGGCAGCGCCCGGCACGGTGTCACGAGTGGGCTGGTTCGGTGCTTTGCGCAATAATCTTGGGCTGATAATCAACCGTGTTCGCCCTGTGTTTCAAGCGGCCAGTTCGGCAGGTATTCGCGATGCCTTGAGCACCTACACGAGTAATGCCATTGGAGCGGCGGTTGACTACGTTCTCTTTGAAGGACGCCAGCCTACTCGGACGATGAATAATGTATTGCGCAATACCGTGGCAGTCCTTGATGCAGCCGTAGCCCTGTACATGACCAGCGGTTTTGTGGGCAATTGGACCCGCTTGAGTCCGTTGCTTGGATTAGCCGCTATGTCGGCGGCGGATCAGGGTTTTGCCGGACGTGCAGGCAGTGAAGCTGGCGACAGTGAACAACAGTGGGACCCCGTGGCGCGGATGCGCCTGTTCGGGCATGTTCGAGCGTTCAGTCGCGAGATTGCACAACAGGTGGTTCGAGGTCTGGGAACCAGTATTTCATGGGGGCAAACGCCGTTGGGCAGCAGGCTTCCAGGAACACTGCTGGCGGCAGGAGCCTATGGCTTGGCAACCGTCCCGAACGCGATGTTTGGACCGGCAATACCGGGGACGCTGGCCCCTAACATTGGTCCACTGATTGAGGCCTATGATGCCGGGGCGGCGACGCTAATTCGCGCTGGGCACGCGGGCACGGTGCATGAGCCGCACGTTGACGCGATGCAACTCCCCAACCTGTCTAACGCAGTCCATGGCGGACTGAGCCGAATGTTCAATCAAGTGTGGGGGTACTGGGCCGGTGTCGGCATTGAGTCGCTCGCAACGCTCGCCACAGGTTCGCCCAGTACTGCGCAGAGTGCCCGGGCAAGGCTCTGGGTCGGCGTAGCTCGAGGTGTTGCATCGGCCTTGACCGAGCTGCGTGGCCTGGTGGTACTCAAGGTCAGAAGTGGCTTTATGAACCTGCGCCGGGCGTGGACGTCGCATACAACGTGAACGTCAAACTGCACCCTGCGTTGCCAGTGTTGGACAGGCAGGGTTGAGCTAGCGAGAGAGGCGTGGTGAGGGCTAACGCATTAATCAGGATAAAAACCCGCCATCCACATTCAGTGAAACGCCCGTGGTATAGCTTGAAGCATCGCAGGCCAGATACAGCACCGCACCGGCCATCTCACTGGGAGCCGCCACACGTTTGAGCGGAATCTGTTGCAGCGCGCCCTTGAGGATGCTGTCGTTCTTGACCAGAGCCGAGGCGAACTTGGTGTCGGTCAAACCAGGCAGCAAGGCGTTGCAGCGAATGCCAAAGGGGGCGCACTCCTTGGCGAATACTTTGGTCATGTTGATCACAGCCGCCTTGGTCATCGAATAAACACCCTGGAACACACCCGGCGATACGCCGTTGATCGAGGCTACGTTAATGATGCTGCCGCCGCCGTGTTCACGCATCAGCTTGCCGGCTTCGACCGACATGAAGAAGTAACCGCGAATATTCACATCAACGGTTTTCTGAAACGCACCAAGGTCGGTGTCGAGCACGTGGCAGAACTGGGGATTAGTCGCTGCGTTGTTAACCAGAATATCGAGGTGGCCAAACACTTCGCGAATACGGGCGAAGGTCTGAGTGATTTGCTCCATCTCGCCAATATGGCAAGCCATCGCGGTGGCTTTGCCACCCTCAGCGATGATCGCGTCAGCGACCGGCTGGCAGCCCTCCAACGTGCGGCTCGACACAATCACGTGGGCGCCTTGCTGGGCCAGTAGTTTGGCGATGGCTTCACCAATGCCGCGACTGGCACCGGAAACAAAGGCAATCTTGCCATCAAGGTCGAACAGTTGGGTCTTGGACATGCTGATTCCTCGTTTATCACGGGTTTAGAGGCTCGACTGGCGGATGACCTTGAGGCTCATCTGTTCTAGCAGCGCGTTCATGTGGACGAATGGTGCGAAACGCTTGTCCTGAGTTTGGCCGTGGTAGTAACGGTAGTAGATTTGCTGAACGATACCCGCCAGGCGAAACAGCCCGTAGGTGTAGTAGAAGTCGAAGTTATCGATCTCGATACCCGAGCGCTTGGCGTAGTAGTCAACACATTCGCGGCGCGTGAGCATACCGAGGGCATTGCTGGGTTGGCGGCGCATCAGTTGGATCGGTGCCGGGTCGTCCGCTTCGATCCAGTAGGCGAGGGTGTTGCCCAAATCCATCAATGGGTCACCGAGGGTGGTTAGTTCCCAGTCCAGAACGCCGATGATGTGCATCGGGTTGCGCGGATCAAGAATCACGTTATCGAAGCGCCAGTCGTTGTGAACAATGGCTGGCGTCGGGTGGTCGCTAGGCATTTTGGCATTGAGCCACTGTTTGACCTCTTCCCAGTGCGGCGCGTCCGGGGTGAGGGCTTTTTCATAACGCTGGCTCCAGCCCGAAATCTGGCGTTGCACATAACCTTCAGGCTTGCCCAAATCACTCAGCCCACAAGCGTTGTAGTCCACTTGATGCAACTCCACCAACGTGTCAATAAAGCTCATGCACAAGCTACGGGTATCATCGGCACTCAAGGCGAGTTCGGGCGGCAGCTCAGATCGCAGAATGATGCCCTTGAGCCGCTCCATTACATAAAACTCGGAGCCGATTAATTGGCTGCCGGTGCAATGTACGTAAGCCTTGGGGCAGTACGGGAAGGCATCCTTGAGCTGGTTAAGAATGTGAAACTCGCGGCCCATGTCGTGCGCCGATTTGGCTTTTTGACCGAACGGCGGGCGGCGCAAGACCAACTCAACGCCTGGGTATTCGATCAGGTACGTCAGGTTCGAGGCGCCACCGGGAAACTGGCTAATCGCGGGTGTCCCCGACAGCCCTGGAATATGAGCTTTGAGGTAGGGATCAATATGGCTGACGTCGAGTTCTTCACCAGTACGGATGCGGGTAGATGAGTCGGTAAGCGTCATATTTATCTCTTCTGCTTATTTTCGTGACCTGACAACATTCGCTAATCTAATGCGCAGACAAGGCAAGTGCAGCCTTAATAGGTGTGGGTGTTAGTGAATTATCAGTGGGCTTGATAGCCATTGAGCGAAGCACAAGGCAAAAAAAACCGAAGCGCGATGGCTTCGGTTTTTGGATATTGCGTGTGGCTTACGAAGGGAACAGTTCGCTCAGCTTCATGGCCAGCATCATGTCGCCTTCAGCGCGCAGTTTGCCGCCCATGAACGCTTGCATGCCATCGGTCTCGCCGCTAACGATGCCTTCCAGAGTTTCGCCGTCCATCACCAAAGTAACTTGTGCGTCCGGGTTTTCGCCTTCCAGCAGTTCGCAGGTACTGTCTTTAACAACGAGAGAGAAATTCTTGGTGTCATCAATGCGAAAACCGAATACCAGGTCCAGGCCGGCAGCAGCGGCTGGGTTGAATTTGGCTTTCATTGCTTGAACAGCATCAGCTACAGAAGTCATGGTTCGATCCTTTCAGGGTGGGTTACGGCGACCCGCAGGTCACGGTTGCCAACGCTTATCGGTAAGTGATCAGCGATGGCGTCTTCAACAGTTGTAAGTGCACGTGACTGTTAAAGGAAGCCAGGGTGACCTCGCGGCCACGAAACTTGAGTTGGCTAAGCGAGGTATTAACAATTTGCCAGGTCAGCTTGAAGGCCTCACTGGCAGGAATTTGGGTCAGTAGGTGGAGCAGGGCAGTGATGCTTCCGCCGGAGGTGAACACGGCAATGTTCTGTTGATGGCTGGCCAGGTCGAGAACACGGTTCAGGCCACCTTGCACGCGTTCGACAAAGCTCAGCCAGCTTTCTAGCTGCGGGGCGTCGTAAGTGCCGCTGATCCAGCGCGCAATGACCAGATCAAAAATTCGCTGAAATTCTTCAGGATTATTGGCCGCATTTTTCAGTGTGTTCAGGGCTTGCGGCTCTTGCGGCAAGAGACCCGGGAGCAGGGTTTCCAGTACTGCAAAGGCATCGAACTCATTGAAGGCCGGGTCTATTTCAAGCTCTGGCGCGGTTAGTCCGGCGGCAGTGAACTGGGCCAGTGCATGTTGGGCAGTGTCTTGTTGGCGCAGTAGATCACCCGATAGGCAGCGATCAAAGCGCAGGCCAAGGTCAACCAAATGTTGGCCGGTGATTTGCGCTTGGCGAACACCCAAAGCTGACAGTACGTCGTAGTCATCTGCACCAAAAGAGGCTTGTCCATGTCGTATCAAGTAAATGCTGCCCACGTCCGCATCCCGGTACGTTGAAAGTCAGGCGAGGTTAGGAGGATGCCGGGGACCTGTCAATAAAAAAACATACGCTTGTTTGAATTGCCCGTAAGCCTTGCGCCAAGGTGTTTCGCGACTGGCTGCTGGGCAATCACGTCGGTATGCTGGGCATCATTACGCGGCCCTGATCCGTGGGTTGCGAGCGTTTTAAGGAGAGGCTGTGGAATTTCTTGCCGATTACGCCAGTTTTCTGGCTAAGACTGTGACCTTAGTGGTTGCCATTCTGTTGGTGTTGGTAACCATTGCGGCATTGCGCGGCAAAGGGCGTCGTCGCTCTGCCGGGCAATTGCAGGTCAGCAAGATGAATGATTTTTACAAAGGCCTGCGTGACAAACTTGAACAGTCATTGCTGTCCAAGGATCAACTTAAGGCATTGCACAAGCAGCAGAGCAAAGCCGAGAAAAAACTGAAGAAGCAGCCTGAAGAAAAGCCTCGGGTCTTTGTGCTTGATTTTGAGGGCGATATTAAGGCGTCGGCCACTGAAAGCTTGCGCCACGAAATCACCGCGCTGCTGACCCTGGCCACCCCGGAGGATGAGGTGGTTCTGCGGCTGGAAAGTGGTGGTGGCATGGTACACAGCTATGGCTTGGCATCGTCGCAACTGGCGCGTATTCGTCAGGCCGGCATCCCGCTAACGATCTGCATCGATAAAGTGGCTGCCAGCGGCGGTTACATGATGGCGTGTATCGGGCAGAAGATTATCAGCTCACCCTTCGCCATTCTGGGTTCCATCGGGGTGGTGGCACAGTTGCCTAACGTCAACCGCCTACTTAAAAAACACGACATTGACTATGAAGTGCTAACCGCAGGTGAATACAAGCGTACCTTGACCGTGTTTGGTGAGAACACTGAAAAAGGCCGTGAAAAGTTCCAGCAGGATCTGGACATCACCCATCAATTGTTCAAGAACTTTGTGGCGCAATACCGACCGCAATTGGCGATTGATGATGTGGCCACCGGGGAAGTCTGGTTGGGGGTTGCGGCAGTCGAAAAACAATTAGTTGATGAGCTGAAAACCAGCGATGAATACCTGTCGGATCGTGCGAAAGACGCTCATCTTTATCATGTGCATTATGCGCAACGGAAAAGTCTACAAGAGCGTGTAGGTATTGCCGCAAGCGTGTCAGCGGAACACGTAGTTGATTCGGTATGGCGTCGTCTGACACAACGTAGTTTCTGGTAAGAAAGCTCTGCAAGGTAACTGTATGGCGCGTTATTAATAACGCGCCATACATGTTTATGGGCGACAACCAGCGCAATAAAGTAGTTTTTATGTGCGTTATTTATATAGTGTATACACCTGATTTTTAGTTCTAAATTTAAGTTAAGGATCGGTTAATTAGTCCAATAAGACGTCGCTCCGGGTATACGCTAGCGTTTCGATTAATAACGTAGACTTGCCTCATGGACGACCCTGTAAAGTTAGTTGTAACGAACCCGAATGCGTCAGCCGTAGAAGAAGCCTCCGTGCTGGCTAATACCGTATTAATCAATGCGCATGAGTTTCTGATTCCAACGCTATTGCCCGCTTGGTTCAAGGAGGCTCCGTCCTTTGTCCGCGAAGCGTTGCGTGAAAGCATAAAGCAGCACAACGTGACCCAGAAAGCCGTCGCGCAAGTACTGGGGCAAATAAAGCCGATGGAGCAGTTTTCTGAGCCTTTGTTGAAAGCTGCACTTGTTGCACAGGGGTGGGGCGATATAAACCCCCGCACTCATGGAATAAAAGAAATCCACCTATTAAGTAATGTGCTGGTTTTTCTCAGTCAGCAGCAGTTGGCACTGGCTGACACACTGGTTAAGTTACTGCTTCCCGATTTAATGGTGCCTCAAAGTCTGGAGGTTAATATTGTGTCTAGCATTACCCGCCAAAGCCTGTTGCAAGCGGCTATGCAAAACTTTGAAGCCCGTCACACCCTGGCGGATGGTTTTGATTCGGGTACTGTGATTTACAAAGCCCAAGCGGCTTCACCGAGCATTACCTCACGTTTGAAGCCCGAGAACTTTGCTGTGATTTGCCGCAATCTGGACTTGGGCACGCAGTATCAAATGCACCTAGGTCGGGTATTTGAGCCTCCTGATGATCCCTGGCCATCTGACGATCCTCGATCTACACGCCATAAGATAAACAGGCTGTTCAGTTTAAATAAGCACTACGCATTTTCATCGGCAATGCACCTCGCCTATATGAAAAATGAAATCAGTGTAACGCATTATATGTTTATGGTTGATCTGCTCTCTGACACAAGTACTTTGCCTTCGGGAGAACACCCTAGGCATAGCACACTAAAGATCATGGGGTGTGAAGTGCCAGGCATTGTGTTGATATGGCCGGAGAATAAACCTGTGACTGTTGCGCAACGGTGCTTTGTGTATTTACCGAAGTTTCCCGACCGGTCCTTTCATCTATTTCAATCGTTCGATGAGTTCAAAGCGCAGTTATGGGCCTGGCTCAGCGAGGGCACGTACACCCATTATTTTGCCAGCCTGATGCCAGTACGTCATCGCGCCGAATTTATACGCAGAACAGATATTAAAAACCTGACGTTGGATTCACTCTTGATACGACGCCCGCCCATTATCAATGAGCCGGCATTGTATTTAGAAACCCGTCACATTCCTCAGTCACAGAACCCTTTTGAGGTGGGTTGGCGCCTGCACCTTGAACAGATAAAGGATGATGCTCGGATGCTGATGGTGCCAACGGGAGATGAAGACACTAAAGCGCGTTTGACACGTTTGGCGTCGTATTTAAATGTTGGCGTCAGTGTGCTCGGTATTGCCTTGGGTTTTGTACCGGTGCTAGGCGAGTTGTTATTAGCTGTCAGTGTGATTCAGCTAGGGGCTGAAGTGTTCGATGGCATCGTGGCCTGGAGACGGGGTGATCGGGCCGAAGCGCTCGAATACGTATTTGATATTGCCCAAAACCTCGCGTTGGTTGCGAGTACCGCAGGGGCGGCCAAAGCGTTAAAGCCTTCTCCCTTTGTTGATGGGCTTAAGCCTGTTACTTCCGTGCGGGGGCATAAATGCTTGTGGATTCCCGACTTGAAGCCTTACGAGGTCAAACACATCTCACTCACGGGTCTCAAGCCAAATGACAAGGCCGTGTACTTACACCGAGGTAAGTCCTTTATCAAGCTAGAAGGCAAGACTTACAGCATCACCTCGGACCCGCTGACCGGAGCGGGCTATATTCAACATCCCTACGACCCACAAGCTTATACACCAACGTTGCAACACAATAATCGCGGCGCCTGGACCCATGAGCTGGATAACCCGAGGCTTTGGCGTCGCGAGCAATTGTTCCGGCGATTAGGGCCTGAAGCCGAGTCGTTTTCCCGCAGTACCATGGACGCTGTCTTGCAGGCCTCAAACACCTCCGACGACATGTTGCGGGCATTATTCATGGATAACTTGCCGCTCCCACCATTACTTGCAGACACCCTCTTTCGGGCGAGTATCAGTGAACGCGTCGAAGGGTTTATCCAGCAGATGGAGCAAGGCGTTAATCGATCCATTGGTAACGCTGACGTACAACTGGAACTTTTGACTGAACTGGCAGGATGGCCCGCGAACCAAGTGTTACGTGTTGTGAATGCAGAGGGGGGGGGTTGTTAAAGAGTATGGCAATGACCTCGCTCCACTCCATCCACGGATGCAAATAACTGCTACACAGATCAATAATGGCGACTTGCTCAAGGTCGTAATCGAACGAATGCCTCAGGACCAAAGAGTGGTATTGCTTGGAGATGATTTGCTCACGCTTGATCAACAGGTTCAAGGGTTGGCGAGCAAACTTGGAGATCACGCTAAATCGATAAAACCTTCATTGGTGACTCGGCTGTACAGCGCCAGCGAATCCATAGCGCCGGAGCACAACGCACTTCACAGTCAGTTTCCTGGGTTGCCCGTTTCTGTCATGAGTGAATTGATAAGTACGCTGACGCCCACCGGGTTATCCACCCTCAATACAACCAGTCGCCTCCCTTTGCATGTCTTGGAGGAGGCACGAAGCTATGTGCAGAACGTTCGGTTGAATCGCGCATTGGAAGGCCTTTTCTTTGAAGGCCTAAGTAATGTTGACTCACAAACCCTTGCCTGGAACACAGCGTCACGCCTGCCGGGTTGGCCAGAGAACTTAAAACTGGTGTTGCGTGATAAAGGCACAGGTATGGATTTAGACGTTTTGGGCAGTGCGTCTTCCACCAACCGACTCGAGATATTCAAAAATAACGATAAGTATGAGTTTTTTAGCAGCACTTCAGAGACTGTTTACAGCAGCCCTCAACTCTTAAAGTGCATCGCAAAAGCGCTTAGCCCGCAAGCACGTAGTGCATTGGGCTTGCCGGAGGTTGACGTGAGCCAAGCGCTTGCCAGTAAAGTCGCTGAATTGGCTGCCCGTGAGCGCACGAACAGTGGCATAAAGCTTGGTTTGCAGACGATCAAGCCCTGGTTGAAATCCCCCATGCGCTTGGCGGATGGCCGTATTGGTTACACCTTGGGCGGACGTTCGGGGCATATGCTGGATGAAAACAAATCACTGCTACTTAAAAACCTTGTGTTAGAGCTTTACCCCTTGATGACTGACGTTCAGGCGGGGCAGTTTTTGTACCATTTGCGGCTCAGTCCCGCCTTAGCAACCCAAGCACTGGTGTCCCTCAAGGCGCAATTGCAGACATTGCGCTCAGACTTGGCACAGTGGGAGGCCAACCCTGTTTGGAGTCGACCCCAAACAGGGCCGCAGGTGCTGTTGTCCGCCGCTGAAAAGCGCGCAATCAGCCAGCGACTGATACTCGCTTGGAGACGGCAAACCCCTAGTGTCAATGTCGGAGACCATACCGGCTACGTCCTGGATCTAAATAGCTGGCCTGTCGCTAACTTGCCTGTGCTCTCTGCTGATTTTAGTCACATCAGCGCGCTGCACTTGGCTGACTCACCTAGTGGTCATCTTCCTTTTCATTTTCTGCAGCGGTTCCCCAATTTACGTGTGCTATCGCTCGAAAATAATCATTTGCTCGAATTGCCAGCCTCATTAGCTTCCCTGTCCAACCTCACAGAGTTGAACCTGCAAGGAAATCAAGTGGTGCTAACGCCTGGTGCTGTAGATCTGTTGTCTGGTTTGACGACACTTAAATCGCTTAACCTCACGGGCAATCCTCTGGGGCGACGAATTTCAGTGCGCCAACTGACGAACCTGGAGCACTTGCGACTGCGGTACACCCAGATCAGTGAGTGGCCAGAAGGGGTTGAAACCCTTACCCACTTGCAAACCCTTGATTTACGCGATAACGAAATTACACATATTCCAACTGCCGTGTTGACGGCTGAAAGAGCAGCAATCAATCGAGTTACAAACCTGCACGACAACCCCTTAAATGCCGATTCAATTCGTCGTCTTGATAGGTACCGGCGTGAACAGGGCATCAATTTAGGTGTTCATAGGCAATATATTCACTCGAGTGCGGCCAGGGGCATATTGCATTGGGCCAGTCGACCGACTCCTGGACAAACGCGTATATGGAGTGATTTGTCGAATCTCAGAAAATCAAAATCGTTTTTTCGGGTGCTGGAGGACATGAGTGAGTCAGAGCAGTTTTTACGAACTCAGGGTGATTTGACCGACCGTGTTTGGACAATGCTCAATGGCATGTATGAGGACAGTGAATTGCGGCAACTGTCCTTCGATATAGCGGCTAACCCGAGAACCTGCCGAGATGGGAGTGCAATGACGTTTGCCAGTCTGGAATTGCAACAACAGGTGTACACGGCATTACGGAAACAGGACACAGAGAGTGAGCTATTGAAGTTGGCGCGCGGGCTCTTTCGGTTGGAGTTGCTCGATAAACACGTGACACAGGTCGTTAGCACTCGCCATGCCGCAATCATTGCGGACCAACGCAGGCATGTAGAGCAATTACAAGTGCTGATAGATGCAGTGCGTCCCGACTTTGCTCCTCGCCCCCTGATTGAACTGAGTGCCGAAGAACAGCAAGGGGTTGCTTATAGATTGGGTACACCCGAGGCATTAGCGTTAGCGCCATTACTGAGTCCGGCCGGAATGCGTAGCCGCATGGTCCGGCACGATCCGCTGGAGATTCAAATGTACTACCACATCCAGTTAGCCAATCGATTGGGCTTGCCGGCGCGTCCAACCAGTATGCGTTTTGAGCGAGTCGCCGACGTCACGCAGGCAGAGGTAGAAGTCGCACGTCAATTTGTCATTAATGAAGAAACAGCCCCGGCATTGAGCGCGTCAATCGAAATGAGGGATTTCTGGATCGATTTTTTGGAGAAAAAATATTCCGAACTGTTCAGGATCTCAGATGAACCCTACCAGATGCGTTTAGATGTTCTGTTTTCGGAGCGAGAAAGCGAATCCAGCGGTAACTACCTTGCACGCTTGGACGCGATTAAAGAGGAAAGAAATTTAGCCCGAAAGGCATTGGTTGCAAGGCTTACCGCCCAAGAACTGCAGGAGCACCCACTACCAGAGTCTCAAGCATAGAGCGGGTTGAAAGGTCCTGGATTAGAGGGTCCAGAACCTTTCTGCGGATCAACGGCGACGGAACAGGGGCATAGGCTCATCGGTTGAAGACTGATAAGTCACCGAAAAATCCTTCAGGCCTTCCAGTGCTTCATACGGGTCTTTGTCAGCGCGAATGGCAAATGCGTCGAACCCGCAGCGATGCAGGTAGAACAACTGATCGCGCAATACATCGCCAATCGCCCGTAATTCACCTTTAAAACCATAACGGTCACGTAGCAGACGGGCGTTGGAGTAGCTGCGCCCATCAGTGAAGGCTGGGAAGTTCAAGGCAATCACTTGGAAGTTCGCCACGTCTTCGCCAATTTCTTCAGCTTCTTCATCGCTGTCCAGCCACACACCCAGGCCGCCATCGCGGGCCTTGAGGGCGTGACCATGCTCGCGCCACAAAGCCAACGGAACGATCAGGTCGTCGCAGTTGGAAATACCATCGAAGCTCGCGTCCTTTGGCAGCAAGTGCCAGGTTTCGTCGATGACTTCGTTGTTCTTAATGATTCGCTGCATAGACGCGCTCCTTGAAAGGGTCGATGCCGATACGTTGATACGTGTCGATAAAACGCTCATCTTCATTGCGTTTTTCAACATACACGTCGATCAGCTTTTCAATCACATCCGGCATGTCTTCTTGCGCGAACGATGGGCCGAGGATCTTGCCAAGGCTGGCGTCACGGCTGGCGCTGCCGCCCAGTGAAACCTGGTAGAACTCAGCACCTTTCTTGTCTACACCCAAGATCCCTATGTGACCGACGTGGTGGTGACCACAAGCGTTCATGCAGCCGGAGATATTGAGGTCTAGTTCGCCGATGTCGAACAGATAGTCCAGGTCTTCAAAGCGACGCTGGATCGATTCGGCAATCGGGATCGACTTGGCGTTGGCCAGTGAACAGAAATCGCCGCCAGGGCAGCAGATCATGTCGGTCAGCAGGCCAATGTTCGGCGTGGCGAAACCTTGCTCGCGCAACTCGCCCCACATGGCGAACAGTTGGTTCTCTTCAACATCGGCCAGGATGATGTTTTGCTCGTGAGAGGTGCGCAACTGACCGAAGCTGTAACGGTCAGCCATATCGGCGATGCCGTCCCACTGTTTGTCGGTAACGTCGCCCGGCGCGACACCGGTTGGTTTCAGCGACAGGGTAACGGCCACATAGCCCGGTTTCTTGTGCGCCAAGGTGTTGCGGGAACGCCAGCGAGCGAAGCCTGGATGCTGCTTGTCGAGTTCAGCCAGTTCGGCGCCGAAGTCGGGGAGGGCTTTGTAGTCTGGATCCACAAAGTGCTTGGCAATACGCTGAACTTCAGCTTCGGTCAGGGTATTGGAGCCGCCGCGCAGGTGAACCATTTCAGATTCGACACGCTCAGCGAACACTTCAGGGGTCAGGGCTTTAACTAGGATCTTGATCCGAGCCTTGTACTTGTTGTCACGACGGCCATAGCGGTTATAAACCCGCAGGATGGCTTCGAGGTAACTCAACAAATCTGGCCACGGCAGGAACTCATTAATGAATGCGCCAACGACCGGGGTACGGCCCAGGCCGCCACCGACCAAAACGCGGAAGCCCAATTCCCCGGCTTCGTTGAACACCGGCTCTAGGCCAATGTCATGCACTTCGATGGCAGCACGGTCGGACGCCGAGCCATTGATCGCAATCTTGAACTTGCGTGGCAGGTAAGCGAATTCCGGGTGGAAAGTCGTCCATTGACGAACGATCTCGCACCATGGGCGCGAGTCAATCAACTCGTCAGCCGCAACACCTGCGAACTGGTCAGTGGTGACGTTACGCAGACAGTTACCGCTGGTCTGGATCGCGTGCATTTGTACGGTGGCCAGTTCTTCCAGGATGTCTGGAATATCTTCCAGTGCAGGCCAGTTGAACTGCACGTTCTGACGGGTACTGATGTGGGCATAGCCCTTGTCATAGTCGCGGGCAATCTTTGCCATCATTCGCGCTTGACGCGAAGTCAACTGGCCATACGGCACAGCGACCCGCAGCATTGGGGCAAAACGTTGAACATAAAGGCCATTTTGCAGGCGCAGGGGGCGGAACTCTTCTTCGCTCAGCTCCCCTGCCAGATAGCGTCGGGTCTGATCTCGGAACTGCTTTACGCGGTCCTCGATGATCCGCTGATCGTACTCGTCATATACGTACATATAGGTCCTGTTCTCAGGCTGCTAACAGCTTATCTGCGCGCACGGCCGCGCACTCCCCACGGAGCGGTGGCACGATACCAGTTTGTAGTTATGCGCAAAAGTGATGTTTAAGCATATGCAAAGAACCAAAACGACTATAAGAGGTTAATTCTCAATCACTTACTTGTTGAAAGGGCATTGAGGGTCTTAACTAAAAGGCAGTCATCTAAGTATTCACCCATAAAACCGAAAAAAGGCGATGCGATGAGTACTCCAGTCAAAGCGCGTAAAACCGCGAGCAAGGTCGATGCATGGGCCATCCTGTTTTTAATCATCCTAGTGGCGGCGGCCGCCATGTTTTGGAGCAGCCATTCGTAAGCGCGGCCGCTTCGCACCCGATCGCAGCCTTCGGCAGCGGCTACAAATAGCTGTTGTAGCCGCTAAACCACAAGGCTCGTGATTATCTAAAATCCGCATAAGGAATCAACGGCTGTATCGGCAAGGGCAAATTGCCTTGCCAAGTATCAAAGGTATAACGCAGATAAAGCATGGCCCGGCTCGGGGCATAGCCTTCGCTGTGCTGATAAAGCAACCCACCGCCCAATACCAAGTTGTCCGACAGCCTGCGCTCAACCAGCCCTTGCAGGCGTATGCCAACCCCATTACTGGTTCCGCCAGAGGTTTCACCTAATGGCTTTGCCAGTTTGAAACCTTGCTCATCAACCACATTCAAAATCTTGTCGTTGAGCCCACTCAACGGATAAAGATCGTGGGATGTGGTCTTTGCAAACGACCAACCCACAGAGCTTTCCAGTGACACCGACCAGTTAGAAGTCCGCCACGCGTAGTTGAGCGGTACTCCGAGCGAAAAGTATTGCTGCGGGCTGTAATACCCACCCTGACCCAAGGTGTACTCACTCAAGTCTTTGTCATAACTCCAGTACATCACCGTCAATCCAGTACGCAAGCGCTCATCGGCACGTTCGACCAAACGGTAGTAGTAACCGGCCATGGCCGTGTTTTTGTGGTTATTTTCGACGTTTTCACCCCGCAACCAGTGCTGGCCGAAGCTCGCCCATACACCGTCAACGCCGCCTTCATCATGACTCAGGCTTAAGGTAAGGCCGTTGGAGGTGACACCACCCCACGTCACCCCTGTATTGGGATCTGTGGCCCCGGCATACGACAGGATCGAGTTGCTCAACGGACGGCGCGAGCCAGTCAGGGTCCAGCCCAACGAGCCAATTGTGTTGCTGTATGCCACACCCCCGAGCCAATTGGGCACTTTGAAGGTGTCCGGGGTGCGGCCAATGTCGACATTCCACGTTTGGTTTTTCCAACCGGCTGCCATGGTGGTGCCTCTTGCCGACTGTGAACGGTCTTCGCAGCCCGAATAATTCGGCTCATCAGTGTCTTTGCGATTGACTGCCACCGCGCAAGTTCCGTAAGCCTCGCGCACATAGCCGTCTTCGTCAGCGTCGAATTTGCCCGCGTCCATATCGATCTGCTCAGCCCGAACAAAACCGCTGCCATCGGTAATCGGCAAGTCCAATTGCAGGATGGTGGTCTGGGTATCAGTGTCGGAGGTACCCGCCGACGCATCGTCCGCTCGCCAGCCGTAGTCGGTGTACAGGTGCAGGGTCGGATTTTGCCGCTGATACAGTTCATCCACGTCACTGCGTAGGCTGCGTGCAAGCCATAGGTCGTTGTCTTTTTCACGGCTGGCCAGGGTCATGGCGCGGTTATCACGCGGGTTGGCCTGTGCCTGGTTCAGCAGTCCGACGTTGGCCATACCTTGGGCGTAATAGTCCAACGCTTGTTGCGGCTGTTTAGCGGAAATCAGGCGCGCCGCATCGCGGTACATCAGCGGGTCGGCTTGCGGGGTTTTGAGCAGTTCTGCATACAGGGCCTGCGCGTTGCCAGGTTCGCCAACAGCCGCCCAGGCATTGGCCACTTGTCGTTGCTGCGCAGGCGTCAATGGCGTAGCCGGTGCGGGTTTGAACTGATCAAGCTGGCGGCGGGCAGCGGCCAGTTGCTGGCGCTCCACCAGGGTTTCGATTTGCCCCAAGCGAGCGTCAATGTTGCCCGGGTCCCGGCGCAGCACCTGCTCAAAGAGTTTTTGCGCGTGCACGTAGTCTTGGCGTTCTTGCGCCCAGCCAGCAAGTGTCAACAAGTCGTCGTTGTCTGGCTTTTGCAACAGCAGGGCGATGGCTTGCGGCTCTTGGCCTGCTTTGCGCAGGCTGTCGACACGGGCCAGCAGCACGTTGCGTTGCAGACGGGCATGCAGATCACGCATCGAATCGGTCCATTGCGCGTTGGGGAGTTGCTCCAGCACGCTCAGGGCGCTGGCATCCCGGTCGGAATTGGACAGGTACAGTGCGTAGGCGTATAGCGCTTCAGGATTTTTTCCCTGACGCTGCATCAGCTGTTTGAAGCTGTCGTCGGCCGCACCCCGTTGATTGATGGAGCGTTGGGCATTGGCCAGTCGATAGGTTAGCCACGGCTCATCAGGCGTCAGGTTGCGAATTTTGCTGAGCAGCGTGACCATGTGCGGCCAGTCTTGACGCTCGTTGGCCGCATCGGCTTGCCGGTTCAGTTCGTCCAGTTCCAAGCTTTGCCGGGCGGCGGCAAATTCTTTTTGCCGAGCCGGTGGCAAGCTATCCAGAAACTGTTTGGCCTTATCCGGTGACTGCGTCGTGTACAAACGCACCAGCCCGCGCACGGCACTGCCATTGCCGGGTTCCAGGCGCCGAGCTTGAAGCAATAAGGTCTCGGCCTGCGCGGTGTCGTGCTTAGCCAAGGCCACGTCGGCCAAGCCGATCAGCGGTTCAGCGTCACGTGGTTTGGCTCTACGTGCCTGTTGGTAGGCATTGCGCGCGGCGTTGAAGTCGTTTCGCTGCAAGGCTTTGTCACCTTGACTCAGCAGCATCCGATAGCGGCTGGCGTCTAACAGGTCTTGCCATTTGCTGATGTTGGACGTGTCTTGTTCTTTGCTACGCGCCGTGGTGAACGCTGCGTTGGCTGCGTCATACCGGCTTTGCCGAAACAAGGCCATGCCCAGCGCGCCGTACAGGGTTGGGTCATCGGGGTACTGCTTGAGCGCACGGCGCAACAGGGCCTCAGCGGCGACCGGATTGCGCGACTGATCAATCATCTGTTTGCCTTTAGCCCCTGCAACCCAAGCAGGATCATTGAGCAAGTGCTGTTGATCTTGGAGTTTTTTAGTGGCGTCGGTCAGTGCCGGGGAGCGCGGATAGCGTTGTAGGTACGCTTGCCAAGCCAGCGTGGTGGAGCGGTCGATCGGCAGGGTGCTTAGGTACTCATATTCACGTTGTGCGGCGGCATTGCTGGCAATGGGGTTGGTGGACAGTTGATGCAAGACCACCAGCGCTTCGGCTTCTCGCTTTTCGCGAAACAGCAAATCAGCCAAGGTTTGGCGCAACCCGATATTGCCTGGGTATTGCACGTCCAGCGCTTTAAGTTGGTCAATCACCCGAGGGCGCTGCCCGGCAATGTTGCTGCGAATGCGCAGGTATTCCAAGGTGGTGGCGAAGTCCGGCGGGGCATTGCCGAACAGTTGCTCAAAAATAGCAGCGGCTTCCTCAGGGCGGCCAGCGGCGGCAAACAGGCGCGCCTGCTGCAGGTGCTTCTGGCTTTGTGGGTCTTGCAGCTTCATCAGGTTTTGGGCCTGCCGCAGCGCCGCAGAGTCAGGCGCCAACTGTTGCAGCCGGTCAAGGCGTTGTTTGGCCAACGCCGGGTTCTTGTCCAGCAAGGCCTGACGTACTGACGCCGCCAACGCTTGGGGGTTGTTGGGGGCAATCAGCCAGAGCCGTGCCAGCGAGTCACGCACTAGGTCTTCCTGATACAAGGCCTCGCCAATGCGTACTTGTTCCAGCAACCACTGTTGCTGGTCTTGCACGTTGACCGGTTGCGCCATGGCTACAGTGGACAGGCCGCCAAGCAAAAATGCCCATGTCATAACTCTTGTTGTTGTCCCACGCAGGCCATTCACAGGTCAGTCGTCCTTATGGAGGCGGCGGTTGGCAGCCCAGCTCAGTGCGCGCCACAGCAGGAAGGCGCTCAGCAATACGCTGATAACCGCAAGAATGGCCAGAAACACTGGGTGCTCGGACAGCTGATACCACAGCAGCAGGTACCACGGCAGATTACCGACGTAATATTGCTCACCCACCAATTGACTATAAATGCCGCTGCTGCGGATCAATGCCACTGAACCCGCCACAGCGTCCATTTTTCCGCTGTCGCTGAGTGCCTCACGTAGCAGGCTGTAGTCGGCATCGTCATTGCCCAGCAACGCCACAATGCTGCGTTGGTTATGGGTCGGCGACTGCATGCCAACCATGGCCGCGATAGGGGCGTGGGCGGTGACTTCAATACGGTTGGCCGGCTGATTGCGCCCGTCGATTGAAGGGCCACGGCGATTGGTGGCATCGAGGGTGCTGTTGCCGTAAGGCTGAACCAGCATGTCGTGTTGGCGTTGCAACAACAGGCTCAGGTCCGGGTTGTCACGCATCTCGGGCGCCATTTCGCCCAATAGCAGCAGGTCGACATCTTCCTTTGAGGCCGATTGCCAATCATCACTCAAGCGCACGCCAAAGGCCGGATAGCCAGAACGGGCGGAAATACTCGCGATAGCTTCCAGCAAGGTGCTGATTTGCGTGGCGGTGCCTTTGCTTGGGACCACCACAATCGATTCCGACAAATCGGCCATACGGCTGAACGGGAAACCGCTGCGAGCAAAAGCCTTGAGGTCCGGCATGCTGATGTAGTGGTGATAGCCAGACAGGTCGATGGTGGAGTCTTCGTCGATGATCGCTTGGGTGTTGGCCGGCAAAATAGTCTGGCAACGATCACGTTGGGCGCTGCCCACGGTACTGGCGAAATTGAAATCAAAGCGCAGACGGTTGCGGTCGCCAATTTTCAGCGACGGCACAATCAGTTTGTCGTTAACGTTGGCCGAATCATTGGACAACACCGACAACCGCAGTTCTTCAAAGCTGCTGGTGTCTTTGCGCAATAGCGGCAGGCTGGTGATGAACTGATCATTGAGGCTGATGTTCAAGCGCGAATCATCATTGGCCGATGGCGCGGTGTAGCGGTATTGGGTGCGCAGCGGGATACCCTGGTTGCGCCACACAAACAGGTCGGGGGGCAGGTTCACATCCAGGGTAATGGGGCGCGGCTGTAACCCGCTGACCTGTAATTGTTGAGGGTAGGTAATCAGCTCGGCAAAACGCACGGGGCGGTCGGTCCGCATCCAGGCCGGGGCGTCGTAAGGCTTACGCGGTTGCAACTCCTGAACGTTGTCGATAGTGACGCGTGAGCCGCGCAATAGGTTACCGCCCAGGGCGAGAGCCTTTGCTGCGGTGGTCAGGTCGTCTTCGTTGCGACCCATCACCAGCAATACTTTGCTGTAAGGCGCATCCGGGTGGTCAATTAACGCCACCACGGGTGCATTAACGGCCGGAAACTTCTCCAGATCACGCATAAACGCCGGACGGTGATCGTTGGTGGCAAATACCACAGAAGGCTGTGTGGCTTCTTTGCTTGACACGCTGGGGAGCGCATCAAACGAGACAGCAAACTTGGAGCCGCGCCAGTTGGCCTGACTGCCAAAGTAGGAAGCCAGAATAGCGGCGGCGCGCTGCTCGCCAAGGGTCGGGTTGGCGGCAAATACGAACGGCAACTCCAGCTTGCCGCTGTTGCGGGGATCAAAGAATGGCAGCGGGAAATACGCCAGATCATTGGTCAGGCTCAAAGCCTGCTCTTGCAGGGTGATGCTACTGCCCCGACTGATGTTGACCCACAAGGTGTTGTTGGCCGGGTCTTCGCAGATATCGGTGTAATGCCCGATGAACTCCAGGCGAATGCGATTGAAGTCCGAGACCAGTCGCGGATCGAGGGCCATTTTCTGGCGGGTCTGACGCCCCAATTGCTCTTTTTCAATTGGCAGCACGCCCATCAACACGTCATTCAAGTAGACCCGGATATGCGACAACGTCGGGATCAAGGAAGGTGAGGGCGTGTAGTCCAGTTGCAGACTGGCATCGCTGGCTATCCGGTCGCGGCGCAGGCTGAACTCAACGTGTTCTGCACTGTTGATGCCCAGCAGTAGCGTATCGGTCGCACGTCCCATCTGTTCGAAGGTGCGGGTCACCGTCCAACTCGGCAGCGGATCAGTGCTTTCCAGTATCGGGAGTTTGGGCAGTGGCGCAGGCCCAACCGTCGGTAAAGGCAAGGGGGCAGCCATCAGTTCCGAGACGAAGGTCATAAGCGCAAGGCTGGCGAAGAATGCTTTTTTTGAGAATCGACTCATGATCTGCTCACTGGCCCGGAAATAAGAGGGGTGGATGCTTTTGGCATGCGTGGAAAGAAGCTGCCCAACCACTGCAGCACTCGTACCAAGGGCCGCGCCAGATGGCGCATCCACGCAGGTAGGTATTCGTAAAGGCGGTAATAGCCTTTGGCACCCAGGGCGAGGATCTCCCTGAGGCTCTGAACCGGCTTGTCGGCTTCAAATCCGCTGTTGTGATCGAGCCAGGCATCTGCCCGGCCAAACGTGCATTGCACAAATTCGATCTTTTGCTCGGCTGGCAACTGGGCGAAGTTCAGTCCCATAAACAGGTCATGGGAGCGCGTCAGGCTGCCGCTGAAGACAAACTCGCGGTTGCCGCGCTGAAGAATCAGCGACACCAGCGAGCCAACGGGCAGCGCAATGGGTTGGTTGAGCAACAGACCCACCCCGCCGTCGGAGTAGTCAACCAGTTCGCAGGGGTAGCGGTGGCCGTCGGCCAGTTTGATGGCGCCCGGCAAGCGGGTTTGCACGCGATGGGTATGCCGAACTTGCCGCACTTCAGCCGCCACCGCGACAGCAGCGCCAATGATCAGCAGGTTATAAATGACCCACAACACACTGACGATAATGGTGATGATTTCATCTGCCGGGCCAGTGAACAGCCGCCACACTGCAAACCCGAGGCCGAGCACATTGAGCACGGACAACACCAGATACGGCTTAGCGGTCTGCCAGTCGAACTGGTTCTCTTCCATCATCCCGCCCTTGGCCGTCACGTTGAACTTGCCGCGTGAGGGGCTGAACAGCGCCACAGTGGTGGGCCTGGCGATGTACCAGGCCAAAACTGTTTCGTAGACCTCACCCCAGAATGTCTGGCGATAAGCGCCTTGCATCCGCGAGTTGGTCAGGCTGGCGTGAATCATGTGCGGCAACACGTAGAGCAAAATCATCAAGGCCGGGGCGTAGATGATGTAGGCGTGCAGCAACAAGAAGGCCAACGGTGCAGTGAGGAACACCAATCGCGGCAGGCCCACCAGAAAGTGCAGCATGGCGTTGGCGTAACACACTCTCTGGAATACCGTGAGGCCTTTGCCCAACAGCGGGTTGTCGGTGCGGAAGATCTGCACCATGCCCCGCGCCCAGCGAATGCGCTGGCCGATGTGCGCCGAAAGACTTTCGGTGGCCAGCCCGGCCGCCTGCGGAATGCGCAGGTAGGCCGAATTCCAACCGTTGCGGTGCAAACGCAAGGCCGTGTGGGCGTCTTCGGTGACGGTTTCGACGGCAAAGCCGCCAATCGAGTCAATCGCCGTGCGCCGCACGATGGCACACGAACCGCAGAAAAACGCCGCGTTCCACATGTCGTTGCCGTCTTGCACCAGGCCATAAAACAGTTCGCCTTCGTTGGGACGGTTGCGGAAGGTGCCGAGGTTGCGCTCAAACGGGTCCGGCGACAGGAAGTGGTGCGGGGTTTGCACCAGCGCCAGTTTGGGGTCGCGCAAAAACCAGCCCACGGTCAATTGCAAAAAGGAGCGGGCGGGCATGTGGTCACAGTCAAAAATGGCCACCAGATCACCGTCGATCTGGGTCAGCGCATGGTTAAGGTTGCCAGCCTTGGCGTGGCGGTTGTCAGTGCGGGCGATGTAGTTGATGCCCACTTCCTCGGCAAACATCTTGAAGCTGGCGCGGTTGCCGTCATCCAGCAAATGGATGCGCAGCTTGTCTTTTGGCCAGTCAATGCCCAATGCCGCGTACACCGTGCCACGGGTTACCGACAGTTCTTCGTTATAGGTGGGGATCAACAGATCGACCGTCGGCCACAGGTTCAGGTCAGGCGGTAATTGCGCCGGTTTGCGGTTTAGTGGCCACGAGGTTTGCACATACCCCAGGATCAGGACCATCCAGGAATACGTTTCGGCCAGCAGCAAAATCAAGCCGCAGACCAGATCCAGCTTGTCGCTCCAGTTCAGGGTCGAGGTGTAGCGCCACCATAAATAGCGGCACGAGATGATCACCGACAGTGCGATCAGCAACAGCGTCGGAAAACGCCCCGGCATGCGTCGCACCAGCATCGCAATGGCCCACAACAGCACCACAAACACCAGTTGCGCCAAGTAACCGAAGGGTTCAGTCACACAGATAAAAATCAGTACCACCGCCAGCGCGCCGATGGCGATGTACAGCAATTTGCGCATTGGCCAGTGCACTGCGCCCCACCAGCGCGACCCTTTGCGCACTTGCGGGCTGATCGCCGTTGGCAACTGTTCAAAGGCATCAGACAGCAGGTTCCAAGGCCGCTGCACAATACTGAACACAGCCATCAGGTAGCCTTTAAGACGCCGCCGCGTGCGTTGGCGCTGAGGCAGGGTTTGCGCAGCCGGACGCACCAGCAACAGCCACGCGGTCTGAGTCAAATAACGCAGCGGATCGCCAAGGGTGATGCGTTTGTCTGCCAAGTGTGGGTAGAGCTGTCGATGTTGCTCGCGCAATGCCTGCCAGGCGGGCGATTCAAGGCGTAGGAAGATCCAGCCGCAGACTTGAATCAGCGCCAGGATAAAGGCGGTGAAACGGGTGCAGTTTTGCTCACGCCGTAAGTGCGTATAGGGAAACAGGCGGGCTGTCATTCAAGCCTCCCGCCACGTAAAAGGCACCAACTGGCCAGGCTGATGATGTCTTGGGCAATCAGGCTGCCCGGTGCATAGCGGCCAACAGGCTCGCGCCTGGCCAAGGCTTCGGCCATGGCTTCGTCAGCATGCAAATGGATCGGCAGCAAGGATTGCGCATAGTGATGCTGCCATAGCAGCAATAGATCGCGCTGAAACTGGCTGGCAGGGTCAAAACGATTGACCAGCAAACGCTGCGCGCTGTTGCGTTGGGGCTGTAACAGCACATGGCTCGCCGCGTCCAGGTTCAGCACGTTGAGCGCAATCTCACAGCGCGGGTTGGCTATATGCCCCGGCAAGCGTTGCGGCAAGTCAAAGAGTACCCAGTCAACGCTGTGGGCTAGGCTGGCCTGTCGCGTGGACCACAATGGCGGGTTATCACGCAGCAATTGATCGAGTTGCAACACGTCTACATCGGTCAGCGTGCCGTAGGGCAGCACGTCCAGACCGGATTCAATGTTCCAGGCATGTTCATACCAGGGTGTTTGGTCCAACGTCGCGCGGGCCCAGCCTTCGGCAGGTGCGTAATCAAGGTTGAAATGCAGGCCGAGGGCGTTTTCCGGGCACATGTCGATCACCAACACTTTTTGCCCCAGCGAGCTAAGCGCAAAGCTCAGCGCTGCAAGCGTAGTGCTGGTGCCCACTCCGCCGCGGATGCCTTGAAGGCTCATGGCGATCATGGCGTGTCGACCCTAGTCTTTTGCAGCTCGGCAGGCTTAGGCAGTCGATGGCGCGCTTCGAGGTGCGCCAGTAATGGCCAGCGTTCTAGCGCCTGTAACAGCTCCATCTGCGCCGAGATGTCGACGTAGGCCAGTGTCGGTAAATCCATCATCGACTTAAGCCGTTCAATGTCATCGGCGCGCTCATTGCGCGACAGGATATCGGCGCTTATTTGAGTTGCTGTGGGTAGGGTAGCCATCCGCCGTTCTCCTTGATTCGCACATAGGGCTTGCCGTTGTAATCGAGCACGACGGTGCCTGAGTTCTCCGATACTTTTGCGGTCTGTGGCAAGTCAGTCAGTAAGGTCGACCAGTCCACAGGCTGGCCATTGCTCAATGCCGGGGCGGCATATAGGCGCGCAATGATTTCAGCGATGGCTAGGTAGCTGCTCGTCTGGGCGACATGCACGGGGGCGGTCTGGCCGGTCTCGCCCATGTTGATCAACTTGAGGCCCACCGGAACATGGGTGATGGCGTCACTGGGGATTTCGCGCATGCCGGAAATCTGCATCCGGTCGCCATGTAACGCGGCACCATGTTCAGGAACGATGGCGACCACCACCCGGCGCCCGCTTTTTTGCAGTTCTTTCAGGAAGCCATTCAAATCGTCAAGCAACACCTGAGCCCGACTGCTGTAGTCCGCCGGTTGAGTGCCACCATCGGCCGTGACCTGTCGATTACCGTCATGCAGGCTGGTGGTGTTGTAGAACAGCGCCATGCTTGGCTGGTCTGTGGCCAGGCGGTGTTGCCACCATTTGCTCAGTACGTCACGGTCACGCCAAATCGGTGAACCATCAAAGCCGACGTAGGTGCGCGCTAAACCGACCGGGGTAACGCCCAGCGCAGGCGGCGGCAATTGCCCTTGGTCACGCACTTCTTGCAGAAAACCATCGAATTCGCCGGTGTGATTGAGCATCAACTCATCCGCGAAACCCAGCTTGCGTAAGTCGTCGAACAACAGGCACTGATCGGCGGGGGCCTTATACAACTGAGCGTGTGAGGTTTGCCCGCAACTGGCGCGTAACAGTCGAATGGCGGCCGGGCCACTGTAGGCTGTGGCTGAGTTGAAGTTGTCAAAAATCACGTCCATCTGGCTGAACAGTGCGTTGTTGCGCAATCCCACCGTGTCGAGGTCGTCCCAGGCCAATGAACAAATGTTGATCACCAGCAAGTCAAACGGCGGGGGTTTAACGGTCGGTTCCTTGAACTCGACCTTACGTTTGACTTCAGTCTGGTAGAACGTGTCGAGGTAGCTGTTAAGCGTTGCATCGTCCGGCTCACCCACGTTATTGGTGGCTGTGGTGCTACCGGGCTGGGTGCTGGCCATAGGCTGCACAGTTGCTGGAGGCAGTAACCACTGCAAGCTGCCCAGGCTTAGCCACGCAAAGCCCACTAGCGTAAAAGTGGTCAGGCGCAGCCAAGGGCTGAGGAACACATAACCCACACCTAGCAGCAGCAACATGGCTGTCACTTGCCAGTCGATGAAACGGCCCAGCAACTCGACGATGTAGTCAAAAGAGAAATTCAGCACGCCGGGCTGCGCCAGCAAGCGGCTAAAGGGCGGGAACCAAGTGTCCTGATACAGCAGTGCGACAGCCACCGGAATGGCAATCAGACTACGGGCGCGGCGTAGCATCGGGTGAGCGATGGGGATGAGCAACACCAGTGCAAAGATCAGGTTGGGCAGAATCTGAAAATTAAGGTGCCCGGTCCAGGTCAATAAAAACTTGGCTAGGAAATACAGGTTCCACGCACCAAGACCGCGCCAGGGGCCGGTCATTCCCTGCGCAGGAGCGGCGGATTTAGACGGGTTCATCAGGCGCCCTCGTTGATGGGCTCGCGGGGGCACGACGCCTGACACCGCGCGATTTCAGGTAGCGAGGCGCAAGATACTGCTCAAAATGCGCGTTGAAGAGGAGGCGAATACGCTGCGAGAACAGGGTCAGCAGCACACTCACCACGCAGGTCAGGCCGATGAGTTGAACAAGCTCCAAAAATGTCATGGCTGCGGCTCGCTGACAGACAACGTGATGCGTTGCGGTTTTAACGGGGCGCGGCTGCCAGCAGGCGGTTGCGCCATGACCAAGATTTCGACGGGAATACTCAAGTGCTCAGGCACTGACGCCTCCTCCATAAAGGCCTCTTCATTTAGCTCCGCCGGGCCACTCAGCACCTGGCGCTGTAAAAACAGATCGCGCCAGGGCAAGCGACAGATATTGCCCAGCGCGGGGTCTAGGCCATCGGCGCGGCAGGCAAACAGAAACAGGTACATGTCCTCATTGTGCAAACAGGCAAAGTCGCCATATCGGCGCAGGCACATCTGATTCAAGAACAGTGTTTGCTTGAGTCCGGGCACTGGCTGGAACTTGACCAGTTGATGGGTCACTTCTCCCGAGCTGTCCGCATAAATGCGCTTAACTTCGGTGAAAAATTCACACGGACTCACCAGGCCACGAATGCTTGGCGGGCGCTGGCGTTCGAGCAATGTGGCGAAGTCGGTGCCCTGAGCGTATTGCCAGTGCTGGCCCTGAACGCTTTCGATCATGCTCAAAAACCGCGAGAGCAAGGTGCCGTCTGGCACGATCAGATTGACACCGCATGCCAGCAGCAGACGCTCGTCGCGATAACGCACAGCGGGCTCAAGTTCGCGAACCACTATCTTCAGGGCGCTGCCGCACTGTTCGCGCAGGTCGTGCAGTTGCTGCGCGAGATCCAGTAACTGATGGCTGCTGTCGATGCCTACGATGATCGTCGCGGCGCTAGCGGAGGCTGCCTGTTCGAGTAATGCCTGGCGGTCATTGAACAGGTACCAGTGCTTGGACAGTGGCGGGGTGCCTTCGAGGACTTCACGCTCAGCAAGGTAAACGTGCTGGTCATCCGCGATACGAGGCGTTGACACAGCAACGGGTTCGGGAATCAGGGCCAATGTGTTGCCCGCAGTTTGGAGCTTGAATTCCTGCCCGGCACTGACGCCCATGTCGTTGTACCAAAAGTGCACGTGGTAACGAATTTCACCGTTGTGCCGGTACAAATGGCTCAAGCCAGACACGTGCTCATTTAGCTTCAATAACTGGGCATGCAGCAGCGTGGACTCACCATGGGTGATCACCAGCAAGGTGACTTTTCGGTCCCGCAGCCAGGAGCGCAGATTTTCACACCAGCGCTGCAAACGTTTTGCCGTAGAGGTGTCAGCCCAACTGCTGGCAGGAACAACCAGTAAAATCTGACTATTGGGCGCGATACCGGAGCGGCTGAGATCCCGGGGCAACGCTTTCAACCCGCGGTCAACGACCCCAGGGGCAATTTCAAACAGCTTAAGTTTGTCAGGTCCGCGGTCGGCGGCCAGGTCATTGATAACGTTTTGCACGGCGTCGACACACACGATCAGCGAAGCGGGCACAGCAGGCGGGATGCACTCCAAAAACTGGCGAGCCAGCAGTTTTGCATCCATCGCCTGATCGACCGTGACCCAGTACAAGCCGCCAGTACGTAAAGAGATGTGTTGATCGAGTAATCCGTGGATACCCAGGCTGATGTACTGCAAATGCTACGTCCCCCTTCCTAGAGGTTCACGAACGGATGGCTTGAGCATGTGTAAAGCCATTCGTTCGCTGCTAGCAGGGCGAACGTCTGTCGCCTTGAAGCCTTTATTTTTTTTATTGGCGTCAATCAAATGTTGATTGGTTATACGCCGACGTGATCCTTGTCGCGAAATCCTGTGACACTGGCAGAACCCTTCAAACTGCTCCGTTTCCTGTTTGGCTCATGTGTTACAGGCGTGTTTCAAGCGGACATATTCCTACATTGAGCTGAGCATAGTCCATGAATAAAACCGAAAATTGTCAAAAAAACATCATTTTATGAGTTGGAGTCATTTAATTGACTGTTTGAAAATCCGTTCCCACAACCCGCTTTCAGCTCGATGTACACAGGCTAAAAGGTGTAAACACGATGAGACAGACGTGGGGATTTGCGAGGAAAGCAGGCCGGTGACTTTCTCAGTGAGAGGTTGCGTGCTATTGCTTAAGGGGGGGTCAGCAAGGATGAACCCTTTTTCGCTGACTCATCCTCGGAGTCAGCAGTCGACACCGAAATATCGATGAGGTGCAGATATGCCCGTTAAACATGATTTGTATCAGGACTTGAAAATTTCAAAAGACACGGCCGCAAAACTTGAAGGTCAAAACGGCCACTTTTTGGGGCTGGTCAATAAATACAAGGCCGCCGATGATGCCGTCGTCGAGGCTGAGGCCAAGAATGCGATTGGCGTATCGGACGAGTCATTGCTCGAACTCAAGGCCAAGCGGCTGAAAATCAAGGATCAAATCGCTGACTACGTGCATCAGGCCGAAAAAGGTCTGAGTAACTGACCACTTTGCGAGCGTGGATTGAGAACGCTGAACCCTTTTTCTGGAAACCTATATGTCTAAAACCATCAAGATTGTTGCCATTCTGCGTGCCAAAGCGGGTCACGAAAATACAGTCAAAGAGGCGCTGCTAGCCTGCGTCACAGGCTCACGCGCTGAAGCTGGCTGCGAGTTCTACGACCTGCATCTTGATCGTGCCGACCCGCAACGTTTTGTGTTTATCGAGGGCTGGAAAGACATGGCAGCCATTGATTTCCACAAAACAACCCCACACTACCTGGCGATGGGCAAGGCCGTTGCCGATCTGCTGGAGCACCGTGAAGTGCTGGTGCTTGACGCGTTGCAGTGAGTCTTGAATGTATGAGCGGCGGCCTGTGAAGGCCGCCTTTTATATGGATGGGGCTAAAAGCTTGCCGCGTCCAACTCAAACAGCGATTCACTGCCAGCACGAATCGATTGTTCCAAGCTCGATGTTCGGGGCAGCAGGCGGCTAAAAAAGAACCTGGCCGTCGCCAGTTTCGCAGAGTAAAAGTGCGGGTCAGTCTGCAATGACCGCTGTGCCACATCGGCCATTCTTGCCCAGAGCCAGGCATACGCCACGTAGCCAAATACCTGCAAGTACTCAACCGACGCCGCCCCGATTTCGTTGGGGTTGATTTTGGCCCGAGCCTGCAGCCAGTCACTCAGTTCTTCAAGTTGCTGTACTGCCTGTAACAGTTCACAGGCGTAGGGTTTACCGGGTTGGGACGCAAAGTCGCGGATGGCCGCGGTAAACAAGCGCAGGGTCACGCCGCCATTGGCGATGACTTTGCGCCCCAGCAAATCCAAGGCCTGAATGCCGTTGGTGCCCTCGTAAATTTGCGCAATGCGTACATCGCGCACCAGTTGCTCTTGTCCCCATTCGCGGATGTAACCATGACCACCGAACACTTGCTGGCCCAATACGCAGCTATCCAGTCCGGTATCCGTAAAAAATGCTTTGGCCACCGGCGTGAGCAAAGCCACTAGCGCGCTGGCGTCCTGCTGCTCTTGTGGATCGGCCGAGAACTTGCTCAAGTCCAGTTGCTGGCCCACGTAACTGGCGAATGCGCGGCCGCCCTCGGTCATGGCTTTCATGCTCAGCAGCATGCGCCGCACATCGGGGTGAGCGATGATTGGGTCGGCCATTTTATCGGGCGCAACCGCGCCGGTCGGAGCCCGACTTTGCAGGCGCTCGCGGGCGTAAGTACGGGCATTCTGATAGGAGGCTTCAGCGCAACCGATGCCCTGAATTCCGATCGACAACCTTTCGTAGTTCATCATGGTGAACATCGCTGCAAGGCCTTTATTGGCCTCACCGATCAGCCAGCCTTGGGCGCCATCGAAGTTGATCACACACGTGGCTGACGCTTTGATGCCCATTTTGTGTTCGATAGAACCGCAGCTCACGGCATTGGCTTCACCCAGCGTACCGTCGACCTTGACCAGCACCTTGGGGACCAAAAACAGGGAGATGCCCCGCGGCCCGGCAGGCGCGTCCGGCAATTTGGCGAGTACTAGGTGGACGATGTTCTCGGTCAGGTCTTGATCGCCGCCAGTGATGAAAATCTTGCTGCCGCTAAGGCTGAAGCTGCCATCGGCCCGGGGTTCGGCACGGGTGCGGATAATCCCCAAATCGGTACCTGAATGGGCTTCGGTCAGGCACATAGAACCGGCCCAGCGACCTTCATACATTGGCGGCAAATACGTGGCTTTTAATTCATGGCTGGCGTGAGCATCAATCGCCAGGCAGGCGCCCGAGGTCAGAGCCGAGTACAAGGCAAAGCTTGAGTTGGCGCCGTAGAGCATTTCTTCAAATTGCACCGCGAGCATTTTCGGCATCCCCATACCGCCAAACTCAGGGTTGCCCGACAGGCCGACCCAGCCGCCCTCGATGTAAGTGTGATAGGCCGCCTGGAAACCGCTCGGAGTGCTGACCTTGCCGTCGCGCCACGACGCGCCTTCTTCATCGCCGCTGCGGTTTAGCGGCGCAATCAGTTGGCGGGTGACCTTGGCGGCTTCTTCAAGAATCGCGTCAGCGGTGTCGGCATCCATGGACTCGGCCAAGGCAGGCAGCCGCGCCCAGAGTGCGGGCGCTTCAAAAACCTCGAGCAGCACAAAGCGCATGTCACGCAGCGGTGCATTGAATTCAGGCATCACAAAACCTCGTGCATGTTTTTACACATAGCGTTTAGGAGCGAGCTTGCCTCGCGATATGTCGATCTTGGGTTACAGGGCTTTGGCCAGGTCGCGCAGCACGTATTTCTGGACTTTGCCCGTGGACGTCTTGGGCAACAAGGTGAACACCACGGTGCGTGGCACTTTGAATCCGGCCAGATGCTCGCGGCAAAAAGCGATGATTTCGACCTCGCGCACATGCTGGTGATCGGCCTTGAGGGTGACGAAGGCACACGGGGTTTCGCCCCATTTTTCATCCGGGCGAGCCACCACGGCCGCTTCCATCACTCCGGGATGGCGATACAGCACGCCTTCGACCTCAATGGTCGAGATGTTCTCACCGCCGGAAATGATGATGTCTTTGAGGCGATCACGGATTTCGACATAACCGTCCGGGTGGCACACGGCCAAGTCGCCGGTATGGAACCAGCCGCCTTCAAACGCTTCGGCAGTAGCGCTGGGGTTCTTCAGGTAACCCTTCATCACGGTGTTGCCACGCATGAAGATCTCGCCCATGGTTTCACCGTCGCGCGGCGTCGGCTCCAGAGTTTTCGGATCAGCCACCATGACGCCTTCGAGCGTGGGGTAGCGCACGCCTTGACGGGATTTGATCTGGGCACGCTCAGCAAGGGTGTGTTCGTCCCATTTGTCATGCCAGGCGCAGATCGTCACTGGGCCGTAGACTTCAGTCAGGCCATAGACATGGGTGACTTTGATGCCCATTTCTTCAACCGCACCGATCACTTTGGCGGGCGGCGCAGCGCCTGCCACCATGGCATTGACCGGGTGGTCGATAGCGGCCTTGGCCGAGTCGGGCATATTGACCAGCGCATTAAGCACAATCGGCGCGCCGCACAGGTGAGTGACCTGATGTTCACGGATCAAGTTAAGGATTTTTTGCGGGTCGACGCGACGCAAAAACACATGCACGCCAGCCAGCGCGGTGATGATCCACGGGTAACACCAGCCATTACAGTGAAACATCGGCAGGGTCCACAGGTACACGGGGTGGTTGCCAATGGCCCAGACCATCTGATTGCCCAGCGAGTTGAGATACGCCCCGCGATGGTGGTACACCACGCCCTTGGGATTGCCGGTGGTGCCCGAGGTGTAGTTCAGGGCGATGGCTTGCCACTCATCCGTAGGCCATTGCCAGTTGTACTCGGGGTCACCTTCGGCCAAGAACGCTTCGTAATCCAGCTCGCTGACCGGTTGGCCTTCGCCGTATTCCGGGTCATCGACGTCGATGATCAACGGCGGATGATCGAGCATGGCCACGGCCGCGTGAATCACATCATGGAATTCACGGTCAGCAATCAGTACCTTGGCTTCGCCGTGAGCAAGCATGAAGGCAATGGCTTCAGCGTCCAGGCGCACATTGAGAGCATTGAGCACGGCGCCTATCATCGGCACGGCAAAATGGACTTCCAGCATGGCCGGGATGTTGGGCAACATCACGGCCACGGTGTCGTTCTTACCAATCCCGCGTCCGGCCAGCGCGCAGGCCAAACGGCGGCAACGGCTGTAGGTTTGCGCCCAAGTGCGGCGAATGGAACCGTGGATCACGGCAGGGTAGTTGGGGTAGACGCTGGCGGTGCGCTCTATAAAGCTCAGAGGCGACAGGGCAATATGGTTGACAGCACTGGGCTCGAGGCCCTGCTCAAAGATCGACATGAGGGTCATTCCGGTGGCTGATTGTTAGCTCTATGGCTGCCCACTTTGCCGGTGGCGAATGGGTCAGTGTTATGTCCGGCCTGATTTATAGCTCAGTTTGTATTTGATATGGAAGTAATACCTAAGCAATATAGTAGTTATTCTATATCCCGCATTCCCCTACCCATGGATGCCCAATGCCTGTTTCGCTGCTCACCTATGACCCGCAACCGTCGGTGGTACTAGACGCCCAAGGCTTGCCGCTGGCGGCTAACCCGGCATTGGCGCGGCTGCTAGCAGGCAAGCCGCTAAGCCATGTGCGTACATGGTTACCGGGCAATCTGAATGAGTTGATCAGCGCGTGCCTGCACCAGGCGCGCGCGATTGAGCAGGTCGAGGCACACAGCCATGAACAGATCTGGCTTTGGACTCTGATCCCGGACCCGCAAAACCAATGCGTTGTGGCCCGTGGGCGTGAAGCGAGCAGCGAACAATTGGCGGAGCGTGAAGCCGCCAAGGCCCGGCGCCTGTATCGACTGATTACTGAAAACACCACCGATTTGATCTCGCGCCATACACCCGACGGACGCTTTCTGGATGCGTCCCCGGCGTCCTGGACGTTGCTCGGCTATTGGCCTGAACGTTTGCGCGGGAGTTTGGCGCAACGCCTGTTCCATCCCCACCACCTAGCCCAAGTGCTGCGCCAGGCTCGCGATGCGCTGGAACTCGATGGCTACCACACCATGACCTATCGCATTCGGCATCAGGCCGGGCATTACCTGTGGTTCGAAACAGCCAGTCGGGCGATCCGCGAAACCTACACCGGCGCAGTGGTTGAGGTGGTCAGCGTGTCACGCGACATCACGGCGCGGATTCAGGCCGAGGAAAACAAGCGGCGTCTGGCTGATGTGGTCGAAGCCAATCCAGACCCTGTTCTGTTTATTGATCCGGTGGGCAGCGTGTCATACCTCAATCCCGCGGCTCGTAGAATTCTCGGCTTGGAAGGTGGGAATAGTCTTCTTTCACTGGCTGATTTTTTAAGCCCGCAAGACCTGGCGCAACTGAAATCGGTGGGCTGGCGCAATGCCGAACAACAGGGTTTGTGGAGCAGCGAAACCCGCTTGCAGCCGTTGAATGGCGAGCCGTCTGTGCCCGTGTCTCTGCTGTTGCTGGCCCATCGTTCGACCGCCGGTGAGCGGTTTTTTTCGCTGGTGGCCCGTGACATGCGAGAGCGTGAATTGCGCGAAGCCCAGCAGCGCCATCATCAGGACGAAATGGCCCACACCGCGCGCCTGATCACCTTAGGAGAACTGGCATCCGGAATTGCCCACGAGATCAACCAGCCGCTGGCCGCCGTGGTCAATTATGCGAATGCCAGTCAGCGTTACCTGCAAAACCTAGAACACAACCCCGATGCGGTTGCCCGCGTTACGCAAGGGCTGGAGCGGATCACCCTGCACGCTAACCATGCGTCGCAGGTGATCAAGCGTCTGCGAGGGTTTTTACGTAAGGGGCGCCGCACCTTGCAGCCATTGGATGTGAGCGATGTGGCGCGTCAGGCAGTTAACCTTTGCGCTTGGGAAGCCCGCGAGCGGCATGTGAACATTGAGCAGCAATTACCGGAAATATTGCCGTTGGTGTACGCCGATAGAGTGTTACTGGAGCAGGTGTTGCTCAACCTGTTACGAAATGCAATTGATGCCAACAGCGAGCAACAACCGGGGCAGCCTTCACGTATTACGTTGCAGGCGCAGGTAATGACCAGTGGCTGGTTACACATCAGTGTGCAAGATGAAGGCCCAGGCGTGACGAGCGAGCAATTCGAGCAATTGTTTACCCCGTTTTACACCAGCAAGGCCGAAGGGCTCGGGCTGGGTTTGTCGATGAGTCGCAGTATTATCGAAGGCTTTGGCGGCGAACTGAACGCCGAGCCACAACCCAATGGACTGCGCCTGTGTTGCAGCCTGCCGCTGATGGCCGTGATCAAACAACAACAAGAAGAAGAGGGCACTTAACCCATGACAACCCCAGAACAACATGTGGTGTACGTGGTCGATGACGATCAGGGCATGCTCGATTCGACGGTCTGGTTATTAGAATCCGTAGGCCTGAATGCGCAGCCTTTCACCAGTGGCCAAGCTTTTTTAGAGGCGTGCGACCCAATGCGCAGCGCCTGTGTGCTGCTGGATGTCCGCATGCCCGCCATGGGTGGCCTGAATGTGCAACAAGCGCTGCAGGAGCGCGGGATCAAAATGCCGGTGATTTTTGTCAGTGGCCACGCCGATGTACCGATTGTGGTGCGCGCCTTCAAAGCGGGGGCCCATGACTTTATCGAAAAGCCCTATAACCAGCAGTTGCTGCTGGACAGCGTGCAGCAGGCCTTGAGCGGCGGTAGTGCCCGGCAAACCGCCAGCCAGGAACAGACCGAGCTTGAAGCCCGCCTGCAAAGCCTCACCCCTCGTGAGCGTGATGTGTTCCTTCCGCTGGCCAAGGGCTACACCACGCGCGAAATTGCCGAGCAACTGGCGGTAAGCACGAAAACCATCGACCTGTATCGATCACGGGTCATGAAGCGCATGCAGGCTGAACATTTGCCAGATCTGGTGGGCATGGCGATTGCGGCCGGGTTGATTGATCCACTGAAGTTGCGGGCAACACTAGAAAACCCATAACCCCTTGTAGGACCGAGTGGTTAATCCGTGCTTTGCGCACAACGCTCTAGCACTGGATAGCCCAAGGCGGCGATGTGGTGATGCACGCGGCGGTAGTCGCGCAGCACGCGCTGGAAGATGTCGCCCGACTCGGCCCAGGCGGTTTTGTCGTTTTGCAGTTTTCGAAAGTGTTCGCGGCTGGCGCTGGCCTCAAGCTTGCGCACGATTTCTTTGTGGCTGACCAAGGCGTTGGCCGCCGTGATGTCCTCACGCAAAAAGGCCGTGATCGCTAGGTTGAGGCTGTCCAGCAACGCCAGATGAAAAGCCTGGATGTGACGCAGTTCAAACGCCGAAAAGTGTTCGCCACGACGCGCCCGACGAATCGCTAAGTGCGCCAAGTTGCTGAGGATGTCACCGGCATGTTCAAGGTTGATGACGAACATGAGGATTTCTTGAGCACGGTCTGCATCATCGTCGCTCAATCCGTCTTGGCCTATATCGGCCAGATAGGCGCGAATCGCTGCGCTCAGCAGGTCTACGGAATGGTCAAGCTGGCGAACTTTTTCGAAGGTATCTCGCTCAGGCTTTTCGAACAGTTGCAGCACTTGGTTGAGCATCAATGACGCCATGTCTGCCAAGCGCAAGGCTTCACGCACTGCGTTGGAAAGACCGATGTTGGCCACTTCGAGCCCGGCTTCATCCAGGTATTGCGGCATGCCGGGGTCTGCTGGACGTTCTTGTTGGGGAAACACGCGGCTAAGCGCATTGGCCATGGGTTCGATCAGGCCAATAAACATAACGGCCAACATAAGGTTGAACGCGGTATGCAAATACACCACTAAGTGGGCTGGGCCAATATCGGTTTGGGCCAGGTATTTAGCCAGCCACGGCAGGCAGGGCAGCAACAGCAACGTGCCGAACAGGCGAATCAGCAGGTTGCCCACGGGCAGACGCAGCGCCACGGTCGATCCGGCACCGATGACTGACGGCAAAGCGCCGCCGATGTTTGCGCCGAGCATCAAGGCAATTGCCGTCACCGGGGTCATCATGCCAGCACCGGCCAGTGAGGCAATCAACAGCACCACGGCAACGCTGGAGTGGCAGAGCCAGGTCAGCAGCACAGCGGCGACCACGGCAATGATCAAGTCACCGTCCAAGCCCTGCATGACGGCGCGAAAGACTGAGGTGGCCTCCATGTGGCCCAAGGTAGCGCTGAGCAAGCCCAGAGCCGATAGCATTAGACCCAAACCGATCAGCGCGCAGCCGATGCTTTCGTAGCGCGAGTCGTCGCGCAGGCGAAACACGATAAAGCCCACTAGCAACATGACGGGCGTGGCCAGCGAGGTGTCAAAGCTCAGCAGTTGCACCACCAGCGTCGAGCCGATGTTGGCCCCCAGCATCACGGCCAAGGCGGGTGCCAGGCTTAGGGTGCCAGCGGCCGTAAATGAAGTGGCCATCAGGCTGACGGCGGTACTGCTTTGCAGCACGCCGGTTATACCAATCCCAGAGATCAGCGCCATCCAGCGATTACTCAGATTGCGCCCCATCCAATTGCGCAGTTGGGTACCGAAGCCGCGCAGCAGCGCGGTTGAAATCATGTGCGTACCCCACAGCAACAGTGCAATGGCACCGGCGAGGTTAAGCAAGAGAGTGGTTCCTGACATGAGGAATCTCCACAGAACAAACATTCATGTTTTACGAGGTCGTAATACGGGGCCGGGCTGACGCGGGTGCGCGTCAGCCCGGTATTTCAGATCAGAACCATTGTTTAAAGCGGCGGATGTACAGGGTTTTCATCAGTTGCGCGACGCAGCAGTAGCTGACCAACGTGGCCACTAGCCAAGGGAAGTACGCCAGCGGCAGCGGCTCCAGGCCGACCATAGTGCCAAGTGGCGAGAACGGTACGTAGATACCCAGCACGATGACGACCAGGGTCATCATCATGACCGGCCAGGCCGCAGTGCTTTGGAAGAACGGGATTTTGCGCGTGCGCAGCATGTGTACGACCAAGGTTTGCGACAACAGCCCTTCGATGAACCAGCCAGACTGGAACAAGGTCTGCATTTCGACGCTATTGGCCGAGAACACGTACCACATCAGGGCAAAAGTGGTGATGTCGAAAATCGACGAGGTCGGCCCGATCCAGATCATGAAGCGACCAATGTTTTTGGCGTCCCATTTGCGGGGCTTTTGCAGGTACTCCTTGTCCATCTTGTCCCATGGCAAGGCCAACTGGGAGATGTCGTACATTAGGTTTTGCAGCAACAGGTGAATCGACAGCATGGGCAGGAACGGGATAAAAGCGCTGGCCACCAACACCGAAAACACGTTGCCGAAGTTGGAACTGGCAGTCATGTTCAGGTACTTCATGATGTTGCCGAAGGTTTCGCGTCCTTTGAGCACGCCTTCTTCGAGCACCATCAGGCTTTTTTCGAGCAGGATGATGTCTGCCGATTCCTTGGCAATGTCGGTGCCGCTGTCAACCGAAATACCCACGTCGGCATCGCGCAAGGCTGGGGCGTCGTTGATGCCGTCGCCGAGGAAGCCTACCGTGTGGCCGTTGGCTTGCAGCGCCTTAAGCACGCGAGATTTTTGCAACGGAGTGAGCTTGGCGAAAACGCTGCGTTGCTCAACTTCTTGCCTCAGGCTCTCGTCGTCCATGAGCTCGATTTCCGGGCCCAACAGCGGTGTACCAGGGTCCAGACCAACCTGACGGCAGATCTTGCTGGTGACCACGGCGTTGTCACCGGTCAGCACTTTGACGGCCACGCCAATGTCTTGCAGCGCAGCAATCGCTGGGCCTGCGGTTTCTTTCGGTGGATCAAGGAAGGTCAGGAAGCCACGGATGACCAAGTCCCGCTCATCGCGGGTGGTGTATTGCTTTTGCGACTGTGCCTTGGGAATGTCGCGGGTGGCCACGACCAGCACACGGAACCCGTCTTCGTTGTACTCGGTCGCCCGCGCCAGCAACTGATCGCGACGTGCCGGATCGAGTGCGACGCTGACGCCGTCTTCCATAACATGGGTCGAAATGCTCAGCATTTCTTCGACGGCACCCTTGCACACCAGCAAGTGATCGCCACGGTTGTCCTTGACCACGATTGACAGGCGACGACGCACGAAGTCAAAAGGCAACTCATCGACTTTGTTGTAGGCGAACGGCAGTTTGAATTTGGGATCTTGCTGTGAGAACTGCACCACCGCCTGATCCATCAGGTTGCGAATGCCGCTTTGGTGATGACTGTTGAGCCACGCGAGGGACAGCACCGACTCATCACGCTGACCGTTCGGGTCCACGTGGTGCTCAAGAATGATGTGGTCTTGGGTCAGGGTGCCGGTCTTGTCGGTGCACAGCACGTCCATCGAACCGAGGTTCTGGATCGCGTTAAGACGCTTGACCACGACTTTGCGCTTAGCCATGGCCGTCGCGCCTTTGGCCAGGTTGGCGCTGACAATCATGGGCAGCATTTCCGGGGTCAGGCCGACCGCTACCGCCAATGCAAACAGGAAGGCCTCGCCCCAATCGCCCTTGGAGAAGCCATTAAGGAAGAACACGATTGGCACCATGACCAGCATGAAGCGGATCAGCAGCCAACTGACGCTGTTAACCCCGCGATCAAACGCGGTTTGCGAACGAGAGCCGACAATGGCCTTGGCCAACGAGCCAAAGTAGGTCCGCGGGCCAGTGGCCACCACTACAGCACGGGCTGTACCGCTGACGACGTTGGTGCCCATAAAGCAGATGTTGGGCAAGTCCAGCAGGTTGCTCTGGTCTGCGGCCATTGCGCTCGCCGATTTTTGTGTGACATCGCCCAAGGTGTCGTATTTCTCAACGGGCAATGCTTCGCCGGTGAGCACGGCCTGGCTGATAAACAGGTCTCGAGACTCAATCAAGCGTATGTCAGCGGGGATCATGTCTCCGGCCGACAGTTGCACGATGTCTCCGGCAACAAGTTCGCGCATAGGGATTTCGAGCACTTTGCCGGGGTTACCGACGCGGTCGCGGCGCACAACGGTTGCCGTGGTGCGGACCATGGCTTTGAGGGCTTCGGCGGACTTGGCCGAGCGGTGTTCCTGCCAAAAACGCAACAGGCTACTAAGGCCAACCATCAAGCCGATGATGATGACCTTGGTTAAATCGGCTTCTTCACCATCTTGTTTAGGGAGCCAGTAGTCCGTGAAGAAACTGATGATGCCCAAAGTCAGCAGGACATAGATGAAGGGGTTATGCAGAGCCAGTAGGAACTGCACCAAGGCATGAGGCGGCTTGTCATGCGCCACTTCGTTGTAGCCTTCATGTTCCAGGCGTTCGGCGGCATCCAGTACAGTCAAGCCATCGACAGTGCCCCGGACATTGGCCAGGGTGGCCGATAGGCCATGTTGTGCCTCTCGGGCAGCACGCATCGACAATTTGCTGTTTTCGCCTGCGTTATTCTTGTCTCGAACGTTGCTGTTTTTTACGGCGCTCATTACGAGTACTCCTGTCGCCAACTCTCGACAAAACATACGGTGGCTTGCCGTATTCAAGACGAGCCAAAGTAGGCCGATTCACACACTTTGCGATCGGTTTATATAAGGGTTTAAGTGCGCTCTTAATTCCCGCTACTGCACTCTATTTAGTGTGCGCGCAACGGGCATCTACTGGCTTCTTCCATAGGGAACTCCAGTTAATTAACAGGGTTAATAGACCGATAACTGTCAGCGGTGGACGCGACTCTGAGGTTCCTGAGAGTCGTCCATGCTCCAACGCTGCTCAAGTCGGCCTGTGGCCGGGCTGACCCGCCAATGCACCGGATGATGCGCAGGTTTTACGCTGAAAACGGGGGTAGAGAAGGGCGCGGCATTGGAGCGAGCAGCAGTGGGCTCACGCGACAACTTCACCCGCATGCTAGAGGTAAAGGCGCGAACGCCGGGTAGAACAGGGGTTTTAAACGTCATAACACACCTCGTGACCGGACCGATGCCGGGGAGGTCGCGACGTTTGAGCATCAAGCTCTGGCGCAGTTGACCTCGCCCGGCGGGCGTATCCCATCAATGTCTGAATTGGGCGCCCGGACCTCTGTTTTCACAGTGACCGGACAGCGACTAGATACTGTGTCCATTAGATTCTTTTGTGAGTGTATAAAGTGCCGATTGAGTAGGCCCATGCAATCTACTTAGGCGGGTATATCAAGTCAATATTAAAACCCAGTAAGTGCAGGCGGTACAGCGAACGTTCAGATACATTTGAACGAACTGTAACTTAGCGCTAATAAGACAGTTATATGACACGCGAACATTAATGCGTAAAAGAAGAACAATAATAGAACGCATAAAACCCGTAACCGTTTACGAGCCTGCGAAACTACGCCCGAAGTAAACTGACACACTGCGGAGTCTTACTTTACGACTGCTACGCCGTCACGAATCGCTATCGAGTGAATTGAAAGGCTATAAGTACGCATGAATTCTATGGGTTTGGGTTATATTACGGCGTGTTTCGATCCGTATTGAGAGTGGTTGTGTCGATTATTGACCCCGCAGCAGTTCAGCTTCACGCGATCCCGTTAAATGCGGTCCAAGCGCCTGTCGCGCTGTACCTACAACGTTTGGCGCCGTCCAGTCGTCAGACCATGCGTTATGTGTTGCAGGACGCGGCGGATCGTTTGGGCGTCGATGACGTCGCGATTGATGAATTTCCCTGGCACCAATTACAGCCCGGCCATATCACCGCTCTGGTGGCAGCGTTGCGAGCAGATGGTTATGCACCCAACACCTCGTCGCTGTACGTGAACGCTATTCGCGGCGTGATGAATCAGGCCTGGCAACAAAGCCTGATCACTCAGGATCAGTTGCTGAAAATTCGTGCTGTGAAGGCTGGCGGCGGTTCGCGCCTGAGCAAGGGCCGCAACCTGCGCCGCACCTTGATTCGCGAGTTGATGGATGTATGTGAAGCAGACCCGCGCCCCCAGGGGCTGAGGGATGCCGCGATCATTGCGATTTTGTATGGCTCGGGCATGCGCAAATCCGAGTCGGTGAACATGGACCTGCGTCAGGTCAACGTGGCAGAGCGCAGCTTGCAAGTGATGGGCAAGGGCAATAAGGAACTGATCAAGTTCGCACCGGCCTGGGCCTTTGAAAAGCTCGAGGCGTGGCTGGCATTTAGGCGGGAAAACTTGCCCGAAGGTGTTAGCGATGATGACTTTCTATTCAACCGCATTCGCCGCGGCCACCACATCACCCGTGAGCGCATCACTAAGCATGCGATCTACTACATTGCCAAGCAGCGCGGTAAACAGGTGGGTGTGGACATCATGCCGCATGACTTCCGGCGTTCATTTATTACCCGTGTGATCGAAGAGTACGACGTGTCGATTGCGCAAAAACTGGCGCATCACGCCAATATCGCCACCACGGTCAGTTATGACATGCGCAATGACAACGAGCGGCGCAATGCCACGGACCGTTTCTTACTGTGATCGGGGGCAATCTCAGTCTCATTTTGAAAATTTAATGAACCCTCACGCCATCAGCCGACCTAAAGTTTTACAACTGGTGAGGTGATGTATGCAAATTCCTACGTTTTGGGCCGTTTTAGCCGTCATTTTGTTGCTTTTAGAACTATGGACCCTGCGCGGTGTGCTGAAGAGCAATGCACCGGTGAACAGCCGGTGCATGTGGGTGGCGGTGGTGATTTTTGTACCTCTATTCGGCATGTTGGCGTGGCTGTTGGTCGGCGCCAAGCAGCACGCTCCCCCTAAAACCTAAGTGTTGGTTTTGAGCTTGGTCCACAGTCGCGTGGTAAGGCGTGCGATTGACGCAGGCAGGTCCTGCACGGTGAAGAGTTTGTCCACGACCTCTTTGGGCAGATAAATCGCTGGGTCCTGTTTGACCTCCGGCGTCAGGTAAGCAGTGGCCGCCAGGTTTGGATTGGCGTAGTGAATGCTATTGCTAATGTGCGCAATGGCCTGAGGGTCAAGCAGGTAGTTCATGTAGGCGTATGCATTCTTTTCATGGGGCGCGCTTTTGGGCATGACCACCATATCCAGCCACAACGTAGAGCCTTCTTCAGGTATGGAGTAGGCGATGTTTATGCCATTCCCTGCTTCCTTGGCGCTTGCCGCCGCCTGCACAACATCACCGTTGAAACCGATAACGGCGCAAATATTGCCATTGGCCAAGTCGCTGATGTACTTCGATGCATGAAAGTACTGAATGTAAGGCCGGATCTTGAGTAGCGCCTGTTCAGCTTTCTTGTAGTCCTCCGGCTCATGGCTGTGGTGGGGCAAGCCTAGGTAATTGAGTGTAATCGGCAGGATTTGCGTCGGATTGTCGATAATCGCTACCCCGCACTGGCTGAGTTTTTTGATGTTGTTCTCATCAAAGAACAGGCTCCAGGAGTGGGTGACATCCGTGCTGCCAAAGATCTCTTTGATCTTGTCGACGTTGTAGCCAATGCCCGCAGTGCCCCACATGTAGGGAAAACCGTAGAGATTGCCCGGGTCGTTGACCTCGAGTTTTTTCATCAGTACTGGGTCCAGGTTTTTCCAATTGGGCAACTGGCTGCGGTCGAGCTTTTGAACGGCCCCGGCCTTGATCAGTCGCGACATGAAGTGGTTTGAAGGGCTGACCACGTCATACCCGGTGTTGCCGGTCATTAACTTGGATTCCAGCACTTCGTTGCTGTCATGAATGTCGTACGTAGCCTTGATCCCGGTTTGTTGGGTGAATGTGATCAAGGAGTCGTCGGCAATGTAACCGTTCCAGTTAGATATGTTGACGCTCTCGTCTGCGTAGCTAGCGGCAGAGAACGCTGTGAGCATGAGTGCAAGGGAGGCCGTATTGATGTGCATGTTCAATCACCGGGTCTAGGGTTTTTGTTCTTTTGTGATCTTCGTTTTTTAGATTTCGGTGCGGGCTCTGATCGCCTCGACACGCATGCGTACTGCCGCACCAATGTCGAAAAACGGCCGCGGCGGGAGCCAACCCGGCTGGGCGCGCTCCATAACGCTTTGCAAAAGTGGCGAGCTGGCGCCGCTGGCCAGTTCTGCCAGCAAGCGGCCCCATAAACTGCCGCGCGCCAAGCCCGAGCCATTGCACCCGGCTACCGCAAAGATGCCTGGCTGCACGCTGGCGAAGTAAGGCTGGCCACTGCGTGAAGCGCTGAGGTGGCCGGTCCAGGTGTACTGAATGTCGCGAACGGACAACCCGGGAAAGCGTCGTTGTAAACCCACAGCATGGTGCTCGCGACGCTTTAACAGGTTGCTCTCGGACAAGTCCTTGGTCCTGTACTCCGCCGTGTTGCGGATCATCACGCGTCGGTCAGGGGTCAGGCGCACCGTGGCGCCGAGCGGGCGAGTGGAGAGCACACCCCAGGGTTCAACACTGCCGAGAGCGGCAAACTCCTGATCGGTGAGCGGGCGAGTCAGGCTTGCGCTGAGTTCCATCGCAAATGTGTGGCTGTGGCTAATCCCGGCTCGCGGAATGAAGGCATTAAGGCAGACCAAAACCTGCTTGGCTTCGACGTTGCCATTTGGACTGTTGGCCCGTATAAGGCCGTTGCTCATGCGCTCTAGACTGCTGATCGCTGTGTTTTCGTAGAGGGAGACCGCATCTGGCAGCGCGTCCAGCAATCCTTTTACGTACTTGGCTGGTTGCAGCAGGGCATTGCCGTTGCCGCACCAGATCGCCGCCGTGTAGTGCTCAGTACCTAGCTTTTGCGCCAGTTGCGGGCCTTGCACAAATTGCGCTGAAGCACCCACTGCGTTGAGCGTTTGCAGTTTGGCCTCAATCTGTTGCAGCTTGTCTGGGTCATTGACCGCGAAGTAGTAACCCGAATCACGGTATTCACACTCGATGCTGTGACGGGCAATGCGTGTACGTACCTCTTGGCTGGCGGCCAGCCCGATGGATGAGTCCAGTTGGTAGCCCGCAAAGCCGCTACGGCCGAGCAGTTCGCTAGTCGCCGGGTTCTCGTGGGCGACGGCGAACCCTGAATTGCGCGCCGAGGCACCTTGCGCAGCGCGCTGTCTATCGACAATCACGATGCGTGCCTGCGGATGCATTTCGGCCAGCGAATGTGCCGCGCACAACCCGGTGATTCCCGCGCCAATAATCAGCCAGTCAGCCTTTTGCGAGCCCGCGAGGTGTTCGCGACTGGGCGACGTATCAGCGAGGGCAATCCAGCCACATTGATTTTTCAAGCAACACCTCGAATGTTCGTTTTTGCGCCGCTGCATTCATCGTGATTCATGTACTGGATACATAGCTTAGATAACGCAGCGCTCGCCATGCCTTGAATTTATGACGCGCGCGGTGATACAACCAACGTTATAAATTCATTGATCAATGCAGAAAACGCATGGATAAGCTGCGCCACGTTCCCTCGCTCCACGCCATGCAGGCTCTGGTAGAAGTTGCTGAGTCCGGCAGCTTTACTCAGGCCGCACACACGCTGTGTTTGACCCAAAGCGCGGTGAGTCGAAAGATCCAGCAATTGGAGACGCACTTTGGTGTTGCGCTGTTTGCCAGAAACAGCCGCAACGTTCGCTTAACCCCGCTAGGCGAGCAGGTGCTAGGCAGTGCACGCCATATTCTTGAGCACTTGCGGGCACTAGAGGATCGCCTGTCGCCGCAGAAACGACCGTTTCGGATTCGCATGCACGTGTCGTTGGCTGTTCGCTGGCTGTTGCCCAAGCTGAGCGATTTCTACCTGGGTCATCCCGATATTGCGCTGTCGATTGAGACCGTCGCCACCGAAGTTGTCGAGCCCAGCAATGACAGTGACGCCTACATCCTTTATCTGAGTGAGCCTTCTAGCGATCCGGCCTGCCTAGCCCTGTTCGAAGAAGCCTTGGTGCCGGTATGCGCGCCAGGGCTCGGTGGTTTGTCATCAATGGATGATCTTGTACGCTTTGCCTTGTTGCACCGTTCGGCGGATCAACAGGCGTGGATTGCCTGGCTGTCGGCCAATCACGGTAAGCCTCTGGCTACCTACCGGCATATTCCTTTCAACCTCGATGAGTTGGCCCTAGACGCCGCCGCACGCGGCTTGGGCGTGGCCGTTACGGATATGACCCTCGCTGAGGAGTCCATTCAGCGCGGGGTGTTAGTGATTCCGTTTGGGGAAGCACTGAAGACGGGCGGCAATTACTCGCTGTGCCTTCAGTCATCGGCCACGGCCCATCCAGCATGTTCAAGGGTATTGCAATGGTTCGCAGAGCAAGCCGGGCAGGGGGCGAGTAAGATTTTGTAATAACTATCTAAAGCGAGTAGATCGGGAGTCGCTGTAGGATTGCCTCCCGAATTTAACCAAGGTTTATATGAACACCGTCTTGGAGCCTCCCAGTCGCTCGTTACACCCCGCCTCAGCCTCGCGCTCAGTCGCCACTCTTGAATCCATCTCGCATTCCCCACACTTATTGAGGCCCGGCATCACGTCGGTTGCTTTGCATGTGCGTGCGCGTCATTCGCTCACCCTGATTATTCGAGAGACTGAGTAACCCTTATGGAATGGATTGCAGATCCCACGGCCTGGCTTGGCCTGTTGACGTTGATCGTGCTGGAGTTGGTACTCGGCATCGATAACCTGGTGTTTATTGCGATTCTGGCGGACAAGTTGCCGCCCGAGCAGCGCGACCGCGCGCGGGTTATCGGCCTGACGCTGGCCCTGTTGATGCGCTTGGGCCTGCTGGCTAGCATCTCGTGGATGGTGACGCTGACCGAGCCGTTGTTTGAGGTGTTTGAAAAGTCCTTTTCCGGACGCGATTTGATCATGCTGTTTGGTGGTCTGTTTCTGTTGTTCAAGGCAACTATGGAGTTGCACGAACGGCTCGAAGGCCACGTTGCAGAGCGCAAGTCGAATGCGGTGTATGCCATGTTCTGGCCCATCGTCGCGCAAATTGTGGTGCTCGATGCCGTGTTCTCGCTGGACGCGGTGATTACCGCAGTCGGCATGGTTGAGCATCTCTCGGTGATGATGATCGCGGTTGTCATTTCCATCGGCCTGATGATTATTGCCAGCAAGCCGCTGACCAAGTTCGTTAACAGCCATCCGACCGTGATCATGCTTTGCCTGGGCTTTTTGATGATGATCGGCTTTAGCCTGACGGCTGAAGGCTTGGGCTTCCACATCCCGAAAGGCTACTTGTATGCGGCGATTGGCTTCTCGATTCTGATCGAGCTGTTTAACCAGATTGCCCGCTCACGCCGCAAACGCAGCCTGCAAGGCATGCGCCCGATGCGCGAACGTACGGCCCATGCGGTGATGCGCCTGCTGGGCGGTCGCAAGTTGAACGAAGATGAGGTGGGTGAGGAAATCGCCGACATGCTCGACGGTGATGAGGCTGAAGAAGTCTTCCATCGCCGTGAACGAATCATGATCAGGGGTGTGCTGCAATTGGCAGAGCGGCCCATCCGCACAGTGATGACCCCGCGTGCCGAGGTCGATCATATTGATCTGACAGATTCGCAGGAGAGTATCCGAACCACTTTAATGCACTCTTCGTACTCGCGATTGCCGTTGATAAGGGCAGGGCGCATTGATGAGCCATTGGGCTTTGTGCACAAGAAGGAGCTGCTGAAAGAGCTGCTGGCGGGCCATCAACCTGACCTAGAGGCGATGGCTCGTAAAGCAATCAACCTGCTCGACAGCTTCACCATTCTTAATGCCTTGGAGCAGATGCGCAAAGAGTCGACTCACATTGCCTTCGTGATCAACGAATTCGGCGACTTTATCGGCATTCTCACTATGACTGACATTTTGGAGTCGATTGCCGGTGAGTTGCCGGATGCAAGTGAGATTGAAGGCCCGAATATCGTCACGCAAGACAACGGTTATCTGGTTAGCGGCGCTTTAAATCTTAGCCAGGTGCGCCAGTACACTGGTTTTCCGGGCAAGGCAACGGATGACTATCAAACAATGGCTGGGATGGTCATGAGTTTGCTGGACCGCTTGCCAATGATTGGCGACACGCTTTCTTGGGAAGTCTGGACATTGACCGTGGTTGGGGTCGAAGAACGGCGAGTAACGCGGGTGTTGTTGGCAAAGGAGGGGTAGGGCCAGAGCTGTAGCCGCAGCCTGCGGCAGCGGCTACAACGTAAAAAAAACCCGCCTAACTAGGCGGGTCTTTTTTTACAGCTACTTACTTACTTACTTACTTACTTACTTACTGACTGTCAGGCAACGCGTAAGCAATCACGTAGTCACCACGATCAGGCGACTGGCGTGCGCCACCCGCGGTGATTACAACGTATTGCTTACCGGTTTTAGGCGACACAAAGGTCATCGGGCCACCTTGGCTACCAACAGGCAAGCGGGCTTTCCAGGCTTCCTCGCCGTTGGCCGAGTTGAAGGCGCGCAGGTAGTAATCCTGAGTACCGGCAATAAACACCAAGCCGCCTTGAGTGGAGAGGGTGCCACCCAGTGTCGGCATGCCGATTGGCAGTTGCAGGTTCATTTTGACGCCCAATGGACCGGTGTCTTGCACCGTGCCAACCGGAACCTGCCAAGCAATTTTCTGGGTCTTCATGTCAATAGCGGTCAGCGTACCGAAAGGCGGCGCTTGGCAAGGAATGCCAGCCACAGACAAGAAGCGATTTTTGTTCACTGCATACGGCGTACCTTTAAGCGGAACTGCGCCCATGCCAGTGTTCAGGGCTTCGCCACCCGAGGATGCCTTGGCGTCTTTTTTCTGTGGCACCATCTGGATCCACAGGCCCAGACGCATGTCATTGACGAAGATAAAATCGTGCACCGGGTCAGTCGACAGGCCGCCCCAGTTCATGCCACCGAGCGAACCCGGGAAGCTCAACGAAACGTCAGTACCCGGAGCGGTGTAGAGGCCGTCGTAGCGCATTTTCTTGAACGCGATACGGCACAGCATCTGATCAAATGGCGTAGCGCCCCACATGTCCGACTCAGTCAGCGTTGGCGCGCCAATCTGCGGCATGCCCACCGATTTAGGTTGAGTCAGGGAGTAAGGTTCGTCCGGGATGTTAGAGGCTTTGACCGGAACTTCTTTCACTTCAGTCAGCGGTTGACCGGTGTGACGGTCCAGTACAAAGATCTGCCCAGCTTTAGTACCAATGACCACGGCAGGCACTTTGGTCCCGTCGGCTTTGGCGAAGTCGATCAGGCTTGGCTGCATCGGCAGGTCAAAATCCCACAGGTCGTTGTGGACCGTCTGATAAACCCACTTCTCATCACCGGTGGTGGCGTTCAAGGCCAATACCGAAGCGCCGTACTTGTGGTTCAGTGCAGTACGCTCAACGCCATAAATGTCGGTGGACGAGCTGCCCATCGGCAAGAACACGGTGTTCATCAGCGGGTCGTAAGACATGGGTGCCCAGCTGTTCGGCGTGCTGCGAACATAAGTCTGGCCGTCTGCCGGTGCCTTTTTGTCTTGCGGATTACCAGGGTCAAACGCCCAGCGCATAGCGCCAGTCACCACGTCAAAACCACGAATCACGCCACCAGGCATGTCGGTTTGAACGTTGTCGGCCACACGGCCACCGACCACTACAGTGGTACCGGCCATCAAGGGTGCGGAAGACAGTTGGTAGTAGGAGTCAGGCACATCGCCCAAGCCTGCTTTGAGATCAACCTGGCCATTAACGCCGAAGTCCTCACAGAACTTGCCGGTGTCAGCGTCGACAGCAATCAGGCGGGCGTCGATAGTGTTGGTCAACAGACGACGCTGGCAAGCGGCACCGGGAGCCACACTAACAGCAGCGGCCGCAGTGCTGCCATCGGTTGGCGCTGCGATAGGCGCGGTAGCGTCAAAGTAGGCTAGACCACGGCAACGCTGCCAGACCGCCGACTTAGCGTTGATTTCATTCTTCCACAGCTCTTTACCCGTGTCGGCGTCCAGAGCAATGAGGTTGTTGTGTGGGGTGCAGATGAACACCTTGTCACCCACTTGCAGTGGGGTCATCTGGTCTTCCGCGCCGTTACCATTGCTGATCGCGACGTCACCTGTGTTGTAAGTCCAGGCCGGTACCAGCTTGGAAACGTTGCTGCGGTTAATCTGATCCAACGCGGCAAAGCGGCTGCCGCCTTCGTCGTTACCGTACTGTTCCCAGTTTTTCTGTGCCTTGGCAGGATCAACTTTGGTCAAGCCGGGGCCGTCACCCGTGGGTGAAACTGAAGCGTGGGGCTGAAACATTCCCCAAGCACCCGCAGCAACTGCCACCGCCAACAAGGCGCTGAGCACATAGCCACCGTTGCCATTCAGGCCATTGGCTTTGCGCAATGTTGGGTAAGCCAACGCCACCACCAGGCTCAATACACCCAGCGCAAACAGACGCGATATGAGCGGCCAGAACACCAGCCCGACATCAAGCAGCGACCAGATAATGGACGCCACCATCACCGCAGCGAACAGCCAAGCACCCAACACACGGTGTTTAAACATCAACACCGAAGCGACGAGCATCCCGGTACCGGCGAGGACGAAGTACAAACTGCCGCCAAGCGTGGCGAGATAACCGCCGCCCGCCATAAACAGCAAACCGAAGACCAGCACACCCAAGGCGGCGATCCAGATAGGCCAACGGCTGACAGTAGCCGCAGGTTGAGATTTATTCATGGTGAATGACCCTATTGATGCATGAAAGTGGTGGAGAGATTTCAGGGTGGCCAGCGTTAACACTAGCGCTGATTCCAAGAAACGGGGCTTGCAGTGGCACCCACTGCCCGTGAGAGGGCAGCCTCGAATACGCTTTGAACCAAATGGTTAATTCTCGACACAATATCAAAAAATACACCCCTGCGACAAATTGTCAGTCTCGGCGGGCAAGAAGCACCGTTGCGGGGAGCGTAATAATCGAGCAGGGCAGCCGGACGGGAGAGGGCACGGAGAACGTTACTTACCAGCTATTGGCTTGGGAAAATGGTCGTATATGTTTACTCAACTAAACAGACATTTAGTAGAGTTATAACTGAATGGAATATCAAAGGAGCAACATACTGCAAAATCGCCAAGGATTGAAGCCTTTACTCCTCGCTCCTGCGTATTCTCACTTACAGGTAGACTGCTTATTTTTGAGATTAGGAGCAAGGAAACATGGACTTTGAGCCTTTGCCAAGCACTTGGGTTATCGAGGAAGCACGGGCTTTTTTGAGGGCTGCGCAGATCTTAGAGAAAACAGCCTCTGATGGTGATACAGCTCTGTATTGGCCAGCAGTTATGAACTCAGCGCTCGCTTCGGAGCTGCTTCTTAAATCATTCCTTGTAGAGGCTGATCCTCGTTTCCCAAGAAGCGAATATGATCCTGAGGGGCATCTACGTTTGATCGCTGGCTTGCCCGGAAATAGGCACGGTTTGATCGATCTATACAACGCGATTCCCATGGAGCTGGCCAACCATCTTCGTGAAACCTCAGAACGATTGGCTCCGGGTTTTGAACTGGAAAAATGGATCACAGCATCTTCAAAGCTGTTCGTTGGCACTCGATATCCATATGAAGGTAATTCCGTTCAAGCTATTGACCTCGATGTGTTGAAGCTCGCGCCACACTTGGACAAGGTGCTGGATGAAATGACGCGTCGGTCAATTTAATCGCGAGTGACTTGAGACGGTTTCGTCAGTATTAACGAGCCGTCAGGCTGTTTTTCAACAGTCAGCGTGTCACCAATGACAAGGCCGATTTCGCTGAGAAGATCATCGGGCAACGGCACGATCATGTCACCAGTGCCGTCGGCAGCGTCTTGGCAGGTCACAGTCCAGCGTTGGATTTCAGTACCTGGTGCACGGTTCATGGTTTTGATCCCAAGATGGTCAGAGGTCGATAATGCCTGTCTGCCTGTTGAAAAGCAGCCTCCACTGACCCAGACGTCCCAATACGAAGATTCGCATAATGTATATTATGTTAAATCTAATACCCTATTAAGTAAGCGGTTGCCAGTCACTGGCGCGCTCCAAGGCGCCAAGTTCCAGCGTAGACCACAAAAAGCCAGGCAGCAGAATCTTCAGTTGAAGGAAAGCAAGCCATACGACGCTGCTCTTTTTACGACTCCGCTATCCGACGGCGCATCCGTAGGTTTTCATCTGACTACCTTGGCTTGCTGGCGACACGTCCGAAGTCTTGTGAATATAAAAGGGTCTTCTAAAAGAAGACCCCTGGACACAGCACCTAATTTAAACGAACAACTGACCTTTAAATCCAGCTCGCACCCGACACTTTCTCGATGGAGAACGTGAGAATGTCAATTAGGTTATCAACATCGGCTTTGGTGTAGTTCAGCGACGGCGCAAACCCAAGAATATCGTCTGCAAATGCTCGGAAAACAAGGCCTTCGGTAAACGCATGCGCTAGGATTTTTTGTCCAAGCTTCAAGTTCGCATCAGGCTTGGTTCTGGCATTTTTGTCCGTAATCAGTTCCAAACCTGCCAGCATGCCCTGCCCACGAACCTGACCCACAAGGCTCAGGCTCTCAAGGCTTCGAAGCCTTGTCTGGAAGTATTCGCCCACTTCAGTTCCATTTTGCAGCAGGCCGTTTTCGTACAGATCTAACGTCGCGTTCGCGATCGCAGCGCTGACGGGATGACCTGCATACGTCTGACCGTGCCCAAACGGGATCCCCCCTGCCCCTGCCTCGGCGATCGCCGCAAAGATCTTGTCGGAAATGATCGTTGCCCCCATTGGGGCATAGCCCGATGTCAGACCTTTCGCAAGGGTCATAAGGTCAGGGCTGACACCTTCGTGTTCGCAAGTAAACATTGGCCCAGTACGACCAAAGCCTGTAATAACCTCATCAACGATCAGCAGGATGCCCAACTTGTCACAGGTTGCACGCATGGCCTTGAGGTAACCCGCCGGTGGAACTATCACCCCACCAGAGCCAATGATCGGTTCACAAATGAACGCTGCGACTTTATCTTCGCCGATTTCTTGAACCTTACTTTCAAGCGCTGCGACGGTGGCCCGTAGAACAGCAGCTTCGTCTGGGCCTGCACTGTGACGATAGGTGTAGGGCGCTTCAATGTGGTGCTGAGTGGGCGTCGGCACATCAAAGTAGCGGTGAAACACAGGAAGAGCCGTCAACCCACTGCCCATGGCAGATGAGCCGTGATAGCCGCGTTGCACTGCAATGAAATGCTTCTTTTCAGGTCGGCCGATAGCGTTGAAGTAATAGCTGACAGTTCGGATGGCGGTATCGACTGCATCGGATCCGCCCTGCCCGAAAATGACGTGATTCAACCCCGCAGGTGCCAATTTAGCCAAACGATAGGCCAACTCAATCGCCGGTTCGCTACCAAAGCCAAAGTAACCCGTTGCGTAAGGCAGGACTTCGAGTTGCTTTCTGGCCGCCTCCACAATAGTGGGTTGTCCATATCCAGCATTCACACACCAAAGACCTGAGAATGCATCTTGTACTCGATGTCCGTTGACATCCGTCAGGTGAATTCTGTCTGCACTTTTCCATGCGCAAACGCCTTTCGCTTGGTGATCCATTAAAGCGGTTACCGGATGAACCCAGTGCTGATCTTTTTCTTGAATGCTGCTCATACGACCTCTGAACTCAGTGACATAGTAGGTCGGCTTTGCACCCGTGAAATGCCAGGGTGCAGAGCGCGTTTAACTAGCGAAAAATGAAGTAATTAATCCAGGCCGCCTTGGCAGACATATTTGATGTGCATGTATTCTTCTAGGCCATGAACCGAGCCCTCTCGCCCGTAGCCGGAGTCTTTGACGCCGCCGAATGGCGCGGCCTCGGCAGCCAGAGCGCCTTCGTTCACACCCACGATGCCGCACTCCAGTGCATCGACCACTCGGTTCACGCGGCGCATATCATTGGTGTAGAAGTACGAGGCCAACCCGAATGGAGAGTCGTTGGCCATTTCGAGGACCTCTTGCTCCGCGTCGAACTGAGTGATGGGCGCAACAGGGCCAAAGGTTTCTTCGTGAAAACACTTAGAAGAACGGTCTACATCAGCCAGAACGGTGGGTGCGTAGTAAGTAGACTCGGCGCGTTGCTCGGTAAACAGACGTTTACCACCTATCAGAACCCGCGCACCCCGCTTAATGGCGTCATTGACGTGCTCTTCAATCTTGGCAATAGCCTTGGCGTTGATCATTGGCCCAATCTGAGAGGCTGGATCACTCGCAGGCCCTACGACTAAAGCAGCGACACGTGCACTCAGCTTCTCTAGGAAGGTGCCGTAGACCTTCGACTGAACGTACACGCGATTAGGGCATACGCAGGTTTGGCCGCCATTGCGAAACTTCGCAATCATTAGACCTTCAACGGCAGCATCAATGTCAGCATCGTCGAAGACGATAAATGGTGCGTTTCCGCCCAGTTCCAACGCCAGCTTCTTCAGCGTGCGCGAGGACTCGTGTGCCAAGTGCTTACCTACCGGGGTGGAACCTGTGAAGGTGATCTTGCGAACGCGTGCATCATCAAGCCATACGTCAGCGACCACTTTGGAGGCAGACGTAATCACGATGTTCAGCACGCCTGCCGGAACGCCCGCTTCTTCAGCGAGTTTGACCAAAGCCAACGCTGTAAGCGGTGTTTCAGCAGCAGGTTTGCACACAACGGTGCAACCAGCCGCCAGAGCTGGCGCGATTTTCCTGGCGATCATGGCTGCAGGAAAGTTCCAGGGCGTAATCGCCGCAACAACACCCACTGGCTCTTTGTAAGCCCACATTTTTCGCCCACGAACTGGCGCGGGAATTATGTCGCCGTTGGCGCGTGTCGCCTCTTCAGCAAACCACTCAACATAACTTGCGGCATAAGCAATCTCACCGATGGCTTCGGCGAGCGGCTTACCTTGCTCAGAAGAAATGATTTTCCCAAGATCCTCAGCGTTGGCCAGGATGAGGTCATTCCAGCGTTTAAGAATGGCAGCGCGCTGCTTGGCAGGCGTTGCGCGCCACGTGGCAAAAGCCTGGACCGCAGATTCAACGCTCGCCTTGGCATCTTTCTCATCGCTATCGGGCACCAACGCAACACACTGGCCTGTGGCAGGGTTATTAACTGGAAACGTTGCACCGGATTCTGCACCCTGCCATTCACCGGAAATGAAGTTCTGGGTTGCCATTAGCGCGTTGCGTTGCAATTCAAAGTTCATAAGTACCCCACATAATTCCATCAGAAGACTTCCCACCCTGTTATCTGAGGGATGTTTCCAATCCACTGAGTTGAATGACATTGCAACTTGAGCCGCAGGGTTTAAGGCTCAATTAACTTCGCCCGATTACCTGTGTCACAAGTCACTGTTTCAACGATTCGTAAGGGTTAAATCCTAAGCAACCCATGCGCGGCTAACTATCTAGTTTAAGTAGGATAAAACCACCCACTTTAAGTCGTTTAAGTAGTACTTGCCGTGTGGGGGGGGGTAGACCCAGTGACTGAACGTAAAAAAGGCCAGTTGAGAACTTCTCCCCAACCGACCCTTTACACGACACGTTACCTGCTTATTAACTGCGTCGGGCGCAGCGAGCTTGATGGATCATACCGATCAGGGCCAAGACCAAGCCCGCTCCCCCAGTCGAGATCACCAGCACCTGATAGTCCGGCATGAACGACATGGCGGTAAGGCATATCACGATGAAAATGATGACTATCCAAGTCAGCCATGGGTAGAGCCACATTTTAAGAGGAATGTCGCTGCCTGCCTGGTCAAGCTTGCGGCGCATTTTCAATTGAGAACAAGCGATCACCAAATAGACAAGAAGAGCAATTGTGCCGGTCATGTTCATGAGCGTATCCAGCACGTCCTTAGGGCGCAACGCCTCGCTGAAATTGATCAACGCCAACACAATAGCGACGGCACACGAGCCGACAATAGCGAATACGGGAACCCCAGTTTCCGGCCTGACGGTCTTGAACATCGAAGGTGCGTCGCCACGCGTTGCCAACGAGAACAGCATGCGAGATGCCGTGTAGTGAGCTGAAATCAAGCAGCTGCTAACGGAGGTAAGAACGACAAAGTTCATCAATAACTCAGCGCCAGGAACACCCAATAACTCGAGAGTACGACGATATGAGCCGTAACCGGACACACCCAGCATCGGGTCGTTCCAAGGCACGAGGCACACAATGAGGAAGATCGAACCGACGTAAAACAGACCCACCCGCCAAACAACTGACTTCGTTGTTTTGATAATTTGCTGAGACGGGTTTTTCGACTCAGAGGCAGCGATTGTGGCGATTTCCGCTCCGAGAAAGGCGAACATAACACCCAGCATGGCCCCCACTACCGGCTCAATGCCGTTGGGTATAAAGCCGTGCGCCGTTAGGTTGCTGATGCCATGTACCGTCCCTCCTGTCCAAATGTTTGTGACCGCCAGACAGCCAATCACGAGGAAGCAGACGATTGCCACTACTTTAATCAGAGCAAACCAAAACTCGAATTCGCCGTAATTTTTCACGTTAAAAAAATTAATGCTGATAAGTACCAACGTCACCGCGAGTACATACACATTAACGCTGAACATTGGGAACCAACCGTTCAGAATTTTACCGGCCACATAGGCTTCCCACGCCATTAAGCTGACCCAGTATCCCCAGTAAAGCCAGCCAATGGTGAAGCCTGCCCAACGACCAATGGCTCGGTCAGCGTAGGTTGAAAAAGAGCCTGTATCTGGCGAAGAGGTAGCCATCTCGCCTAGCATTCGCATGATCAGCATCATTAAGATGCCGCCCGTTAAGAACGCGAGTATCGCCGCAGGCCCTGCACTGTGGATGACGCTGCCAGAGCCGACAAATAAAGACCCACCAATAACCCCTGCAATTGACATCATTGTCAGATGTCGGGATTTCAATCCCGCCTTAAGGCTTCCGGTTGCCTCTTTGTTACTGCTTAGACTCGTGCTTGTCGTGTCCATTTTCTACTCTCTAGTTATTGTAGTAAGTGCAGAGTCACTCACAGGCTCTGGCCACCAACGTTGCGACGCCCCCGCAGACAGGAGCGTCGTACTGCTTTGCGTGTGACTGCGAGGGTTAAGCGTTAGCCGCGATCAGAGCACGCTCGAACATGCCCAGCGCTTGCGCAACATCGTGCTCGCTAATCACCAAGGGGCAAATAAAGCGAACGACGTTGCGGTACACACCGCACTTGATAACCAACAAGCCTTCTTCGCGCGCCGCATCAATCACGCGCTGCGCCATCGCCGCATCCGGTGCTTTTGTGTCGCGGTCAGAGACAAACTCAACAGCTGCCATCGCGCCGATAGCACGCACGTGACCAATACTGTTGAAGCGACCTTCCAGTGAAGTGAAACCTTCCAAGAGCTGAGCGCCAATGGCGCGGCTGCGCTCGGTCAGCTGCTCCGATTCGAATATCTTGATGACTTCCAATGCCGCAGCGCAGCCCAGCGGATTACCGCCATAAGTTCCGCCCAAACCACCAGGCAGCGGGGCATCCATGATCTCTGCACGCCCGACCACACCCGAGATCGGCAGCCCTCCCGCCAGACTTTTGGCAACAGTGACGAGATCGGGCTGAATCCCCGAGTGTTCGAAACCAAACATCTTACCGGTCCGGCCAAAGCCAGTCTGGATCTCATCGCAGATCAGAACGATGCCCAGTTCCTGGGTTTTCTTACGCAGCGCGCGCATGAAATCAACCGGCGCGGCAATAAAGCCGCCATCCCCTTGAACAGGCTCAATGATGATGGCTGCAACGCGATCCGCAGCAATCTGGGTGTCGAACACTTCCTGCAGAGCCGCCAACGCTTTCTCTGTAGTAATGCCACGGTATTCGTTGGGGTAAAGCGTGTGATAGATGTCCGGTGCGTATGGGCCAAAGTTTTGGCGATACGGCTGGCTCATACCGGTCAATGTCATGCCCATCAATGTACGACCGTGGAAGCCCCCACGGAAGGCAATCACACCCGGGCGGTTTGTATAACCGCGGGCAATCTTGACCGCGTTCTCAACCGCCTCTGCACCTGTGGTTAAGAACACAGACTTGAAATGTTCTGGGCCGCCAACCAACGTATTCAGTTTGGCTGCCAGATCGGTGTATTGATCGTAAGCGGCTACCTGAAAGCAGATGTGCGAGAAGGTTTCTAACTGTTTGCGTACCGCTTCAACTACTCGCGGGTGGTTGTGACCGACGTTAAGAACGCCAATTCCGGCAACGAAGTCCAAGTACTTTTTACCTTGGTCATCCCACAGATAAGCCCCAGCCGCACGGCTAACTGTAATGGGGTGGGCAACTGCTACCCCATTGGATACGTGTTGGGATCGGGGCGATATAGACAGTTTTTGTTGAGAAGACATGGCATCCACCTTTGTGAGTCAGTGGGTCAATGCTAACCAGCCCCCTAGTCTTGTCGCTTCGGCCGATAAATAGGAATACCTCAAAAAGTTATCCTGTTTAGAGTAGGAGTGCCGTGCAGCCCGACTAACGACTGCTTACAGATAGTCCAACTTCCAACGCCCTTCTTGCTATTTGTCATCGCCAGCCAATGCATACATCTGGGCTGCCACTTGCAACTTGAACTTATGATCTGGATTGTCGAGCGAAATGTTTAACATTGACTCGATTCGCTCAACCCGATACCGAAGGGTACTGATATGAATATCCAGTACCTTTGCCGTATTAATCAGTTGGAAGCCTTCTTTGGCCAAGGTTAATACGGTATCGATTAAAGCGTTACCACGCTTAGGGTTACCCAGCGGCTCAATCAGTTTTTCAATCAACAAGCGCCGCGCATCCGAATCGCCCATCAGCGCCCTCGGGAATAAAACTTCATCGAAGTCATGCAGCTTGCCGGGTTTGAGCAAAGGCAATAGGGCCAATACGTCCTCAGCCCCTTGAGCCATTCCGGTGACGCCTTGATGCACGCGACTGACTGCCAGAGCCCCACCTTCTGAGCGCACTGAACGCCAAATAGCATCGGCGGAATTTTCCGCCGGAAGTAAAAAATTGATCTGGTTGAGCGAGACAGACATCAGCGGCGCAATATTCAATCCCAGCATCGTTTTTGCTATTCGATCAGCCATCCGCGTGCGCCGATTGAATCCCTCCACCGAAAGCGGAATCGGTTCATTCAACAGCACTAGACAGACCCGATACCCCCTGCTTTCACTCCACCCAGAGACCTGCGCTCTTTCGATCGCGCTTGGTGTGGCAGAAAATTTTCCCTCCAGCAAACCCGCGACAAAGGCATACCCAAGCCGTGTTTCTTGATCGGATAACTGTCGCTGATAGGTGAGGTGCAACGCTGCAATAACGGCTGCGTGTTCGAGGGCGCGAGAATCCAACTCCTCGAACTCCTCGTGCTCACTGTACAACCAGACAATGCCAATCACCTCTCCGCGAAGCCTGATGGCACCGCCCAGCCTGGAGCGCCCTGAAGGCTCTAAAACAACCTTTGGCGTGTTGGACTCAAAGAAGCAGGGAAGCGACTCCAACTGAGTGATCGTTTTGACGAGCGCACGTTCCTCAGACTCATTCACCGAGGGATCGGAAGCGCCCAACACAGTACCGTCCACGGCGACTACGGTGGCGTTTTTGTCCAACGCAGAGTGCAAAGCCTTCGCCACCCCCTCCAGATTGTTACCTTCTAAGGCAGCCTCTGTCAGCGTGCGATGAATATGGTCTGAACGGCGAATGGTCTCAGCCTGGATATTGATGATCCGGGCCAAAACATCGTACATGATCTCGCTAAACTGAATTTCCCAGGGCAGTTCCAGCAGTGGCAAATGACAAAGATTCGCCTCGTCAATCGCGGCCTGAGTGAAATGCTCGCGAAAATGTGGAACGGCTAGCACTACCCCTGCCAAACCAATTTCGCTCAATCGGCGAACCATCGCTCGACATTCTTCGTCGTCGACCGGCCAGTTATAACCTGTCGTTAACAGCAGCTCGCCCGGTTTTAGCCAATTGGTAATTTCTGGGTGATCGACGATGTGAACCCATGTAATTTCGCGATTCATGGCGGCTGCACCTGCAACCACAGTGACCTCGCGTAACACCGTGTTCTCTATCGCAGCATCGAGTTTCATGATTTAGCTATCCCACTTAAAATGACAAAACGGCCATACTCAATGGCTGCCGAGCATAAAGGACCTCAGCAACCAAACGCTTGAGTAACACGCGCCAGAGTCTCTAGCTCAGAATTTTCGCTAGGTACTCAGCCAGATGCATCGCCTCCCTGCCACTCACATTGCGAATTTGCCCGCGACAGCTGAAACCATCAGCAACAACGGCAGCTTCGTGCGGAATTTTGTCAATGTGAGGCTTGAACTCTTTCTCGCCAATGATTTTCGCAATCGGGGCTGTTTTGCTGTGGTAAGCGTAGGCACCTGCAACCCCGCAGCACCCCGCAGCAATCACCTGCCCTTTGCCCCCCAACTTTTCAAGGACGCTTTGCTCGCCCCCCATTCCTCCACAGGATTTCTGATGGCAATGGCCATGGATACGAATATCTTCATCAATCACAGGCAACTGAAGTCCACGACTGCTTATGAACTCGCTCAGCGTCATAATCGACTTCTCAAGCGTCTTGGCTCGCTGGTCTGTTGGGAATAACCCCGGCATCTCATCTCGGAAAACCGACAAGCAACTTGGCTCCAGTACGATGACGGGTAGCCCCTCCTCCAGCACCGGCTCCAACTGAGTCAGAATTTGTTCAAGGTTGGACTTGGCTTGCTCAATCATCCCCACATCGTAGTAAGGACGTCCACAGCACACATGGCGCTTCATGAGCTTAACGGTGAAGCCCAAGGCTTCCAGTACCGTCACACCCGCCTCAAGCACCTGGGGTGTAAAACCGTTATTAAAGCTGTCCACCCATAACAGCACCTCAGTCCCTGAACGAGCATCATCATTTTTCAAGATCCGCTTAGCGGTATCGCTGTTACGAAAGCTCTTGGGCGCGATCTTCGCAAACTTAGCGTGGCGCGCCAGCCCCGCAAAAGTCCCTACTTTGCGAACCAGAGAATTACCCATAGCGTAATTAAGTACAGGCGAAAAATGAGTGGCGTAAGGCAGCCACTCGCCAATACGTCCAATCATGGCCTCCATTATTGGGCGGCGCTTTTCACTGTAATAGCGGCTCAGAAACTCGGTTTTGTAACGGGCGATGTTCACATTGGTCGGGCAGTCTGTTTTGCAACCCTTGCAACTCAAACACAGATCAAGAGAGTCTTTAACCTGCTCGTTCTGCCAGGCGTCATGGATCACCTCGCCTTTCAAGAGTTCGAAAAACAGACGCGCGCGACCGCGTGTGGAGTACTTTTCATCACGCGTAGCCCTAAAGCTTGGGCACATGGTGCCGCCATCGAGGGAGCGACACTTGCCCATGCCTATGCAACGCTCCGTCTCACGCGCAAACCCTTTGTCACCCAGTCGAGCGTCGTAAGTGAACAGGCTGGGAACATCGCGGCGCTGATAATCCGGACCCATTCGCAGGTTAGCGTCAACCGGCATGGCATGGATTAACTTTCCAGGATTCATCTTGTTCAAAGGATCCCAAATGGCTTTGAACTCAGCAAAAGCATTCATGATTTCTTCGGCGTACATGATGCGCAGGTACTCGCCCTTAGCCTGACCATCGCCATGTTCGCCGGACAGCGAACCGCCATAACGCACCACCAGATGAGCCGCTTCACTCAGGAATGCCCGCCAGTGATCAACGCCACCTTGGGATTTGAGGTCAAACGTGATGCGAGAGTGAATGCATCCATCACCGAAGTGCCCGTACAGGTTAGTTTTGTAGCCGTAGCGGCTGACTAGGCTTTTGAACTCACGCAGGTATTGACCCAAGTGCTCTGGCTCAACCGCAGCGTCTTCCCAACCCACCACAGGATCTGGCTCGTTAGGGTCCAAGCCTAAAGAGGTTGCAGAGGCTCCGGTTTCGCGAATCGTCCAGATGCGATTCATTAAGTGCTCATCAGTCACCAGACGCACACTCGGGCAGCCAGGTAAGTCAGGCGCTATATCCACGGCTTTGCGAGCAAACGCCACAGCCTGGTCAGTTGACAGTGCGCCAAATTCGATCATCAGCCAGGCATTGCCTGCCGGCAACTGGCTGATATCGTCAAGCTTCATACCACGAGCCTTCAGACCATCAATAATGCCGTCATCCAACCCTTCCATGGCTATTGGATTAAGCGGCAACAACTGCGGTACCGAGTCAGCGGCGTAGTAAATATCTTCGTAGCCCAGCACCACCAGAACACGGTGGGTTGGGTTTTTCACCAAAATCGTCTCGGCCTGCAGAATGGTGACGCACGTGCCTTCGACACCGACCAAAGCACGCGCAATGTTGAAACCATTTTCAGGCAGCAACTGATCGAGGTTGTAACCTGATACCCGACGCTTGAGTTTGGGGAAGCCTTGACGAATGTGCGCTTCGTTACGCTCGACCAAGGCCTTTAGTCCGCGGACGATCTCTGCTCGCCGCCCACCCGCATTTATATGCTCCTGATAAGCAGCCTCGTCGGTTGGCCCTACCCAGAAACGCTCCCCGTCATAGGTTAAAACCTCCAGGCGCTCAACGTTCTCAACAGTTTTACCGGCCATCACCGAGTGAGCGCCGCAAGAGTTGTTGCCGATCATCCCGCCCAACGTACAACGGCTATGGGTCGCTGGATCGGGGCCAAACGTCAACCCTACCTTTGCCGCTGCCGACTTCAACTGATCGCAAATAACCCCCGGCTCGACCCTTGCCAAACGCTTGGCAAAGTCAATTTCATGGATGGCGTTGAGGTACTTCGATGCATCAATCACGACCGCCGCGTTGACAGCCTGGCCACACATGGAGGTGCCCGCGCCACGAGGCAGGATAGGTATGCCGGCCTCATGGCAGAGGCGAACGGCGGTCACGATATCCGCCGTGCTTTTGGGAATCACAATACCGATAGGCAACTGGCGGTAGTTCGAAGCCTCGCTCGCATAGATCGCTCGACTGGCGGCATCGAATCGGACCTCCGCCGACGTCTGCGCCTCAAGCTTTGAGCGTAGATTCAACAGAAGGTTAAGGTCGAAAGGAATAGGGGCATTTTTTGTCATGTGTAAAAGCCTGGTCTCGATCATCAGCACGGGAACGCATCGCTCAAAGGGAATAACCTAGGGCAGAGCTACGGACGTTGAATACTGTAAATAGAGAATGCACAAGGCTATACACACTATAAATAGGATGAAAGAAGCAGTTTCTCCTACTTAAAGACGGACAGCGTGAAAACCTTAAACACGTGAAATCTTCTTTGTAGTGGTCTGATAAACCCGGCACTTATTTTTGCGCTCAACCAAGGCAGTCTATCTCCAACACAATTTGCATCACCGCATCTTCAATTGCGCCTTCATTACGGCATAAAACCCAGCCGTGAGCGGCGATTGCTTGCTCGAACGCCTGGGTACTAGCGATCTGCTCTTCCAGCTTATGAATCACCGTGCTGCCCAACCCTCGTCGTCGTGCCGCTGCTCTTGCCCATGACAGTTCAGGGTTTGTGACAACGCCGACGTGCAGGTCTGGCACTTGCACGTGTCGATCACTGTTTAACTGAAGAATCTCTGCAAATGGGACGATCCGGCGAAATGCTGCATCCGATGGGTACCAGCGATCAATCAGGATGATGCTGTCTGAAGGCTGCTGAGTGAGTATGTGTTGCGAAATCCAGGCGCGGCTATCTGCAAGGCGCTCACACACTCGCAACTCTAAATCTCGGGAGGGATTTCTGACGAGTTTGTTAACGAGGTTCATTGTTTCGCTTCTGTAGGGATCGCTTTTTTTCTCGCACAGTCGAATCACCTTTTTGTTGTCTGCCCTCAGTGCTTTCGTCACGGCTTCCAACAGCGTGGTTTTGCCGGTGCCTTTGGGACCATCTAGAGAAACAAAAAAAGGACGATTCATTTTTGCCTTAACGACTGATGTGCGATTTTGGCGCGATTACCTGAACTGATACACCCACAAACTCAAGCGCGGCGCCCTGCCCTTACGCATGCCAGCAGCGATACCAGCCGTTGTTCTCTGAAACCTGCAGTTCAGTTTGATAAAGAGCCGACAGGTTCTCACTGGTCAGGATTTCGCGCTTTGGTCCATCGGCAATCAACTGGCCTTGGTTGATAAGAATCACGCGATCGATTTCCGGGATGATTTCGTCAATGTGGTGGGTCGTTATGATCATTGCGCGGCCGTCTCCACAAAAGCTGCGCATAAGCGACAGCAATCCCAAACTGGCTCCCATGTCGAGACCACTAGTGGGCTCATCAAGAATTAACGCCTGAGGGTGATGAACCAGTGCGCGTGCCAGCAGCAATCGACGTTTCTGCCCAGTCGATAAACGCTGAAACATACGTTTCTCGTCGATATCGATGCTCAATTCCTTCATCAGGCTGCGGGCCAACTCGACTTGCTCTTCGTTGGGCTGTAGGTGCGCGTGGGCGCCCATGGAGCCAAAAAAGCCCGACAGTACGACATCCAGTGCAGAGGTATACGGGGTGTAGTCTTCCTGCATGTCCTGTGACACAAAACCGATCTTGCTACGCAAGGCCCACAGGTTGACGGTTTCATCGCCGAAAAGCTTCAGGTAGCTGCCTTCACGCTCAACCGGGTAAATCTCACGATTGATGAGCTTTAACAGTGTGCTCTTCCCCGCGCCATTAGGGCCAAGGATGGCCACTCGCTCGTTGTAGCCAATGTTCAATGAGACGCGGTCGAAGACCTGTGTTTGCAGTTGAAAAGCGGAAACCTGATTCAAGTCGATCATTGATGTGCCTTGGTTGGCCATAGGATTCGTGCAGGGGGTTCTACTCATTTCCACGCATGATTGCAACGGGATGCTTGGCATGACGTTGTGCCTTAATTATCAGTTTTGCGGCAACCTCACTCGCGAGGGAGGTTGTATAGCGCGCTGCACGCCGAGTGATTTCTCTGCACTTCTAGATGTAAAACACGTCGCAGCGTATGCCTAATCTGCATAGCCCATTCTGAAACGTCATAATTCTCTGTTTTGCTGCGTGGTAGTCTCGTTCGACCATAAATAGGCATAGATCGTATTTCGACGATGGCCAGAACCAGGAAAGATCATGCCCAAAAAGTCCCACTCAGCTCTGCGTAATGATTTTCGTCACTTGCTTGCAACACCAGCGTGCGTTGAAACAGCCTCAGTGTTTGACCCCATGTCTGCACGTATCGCCGCAGACTTGGGTTTCGAGGTCGGCATCCTCGGTGGCTCAGTCGCTTCCTTACAAGTCTTGGCAGCACCCGATTTTGCCCTTATCACCCTCAGTGAGTTTGTAGAACAGGCCACCCGCATTGGCCGTGTCGCTCAACTGCCTTTCATCGCAGACGCTGACCACGGTTATGGTAATGCCCTAAACGTGATGCGCACAGTTGAAGAGCTGGAACGTGCCGGGGTTGCCGCACTGACGATTGAAGACACCCTTCTGCCCGCACAATTCGCTCGTAAATCAACCGATCTGATTTCTATCGAAGAAGGCATCGGCAAGGTCAAGGCGGCCCTTGAAGCCCGCGTCGACCCTCTGCTGTCTATCATTGCCCGGACCAACGCAGGCGTGTTGCCAGTTGAGTCGGTTATTGAGCGCACTCAGGCGTACGAAAAAGCCGGCGCCGACGGAATCTGCATCGTTGGCATCAGCGATTTCGAGCACCTTGAGAAAATCTCGGAAAAACTCACCGTCCCACTGATGCTGGTGACCTACGGCAACCCGAAACTCAATGACAGCCAGCGCCTAGCCAGTTTGGGCGTGCGTATCGTAGTGGCCGGCCATGCCGCCTACTTCGCCGCGATCAAGGCCACTTACGACAGCTTGCGTGCTCAGCGCCATCTGACCAACAGCACCAGCAACCTCAGTGCCACAGAGCTGACCCACACCTACACGCAACCAGAAGACTATGTGGCTTGGGCCAAAGAGTTTATGGATGTCAAAGAGTGATCCTGAGCGGATTGGATAATACGGCCGTTACCTCACCACGCTGAAACACCGGTGGTTGGTTAACGACCGCATCGTAGGCAAAACCAGGCTGCACCGGTTCCTATGGTGTCAGAACTGTATTTCTATCGATTCCAACACGTTAAATTGCTCGTCGACTAGGCAGCCGCTGCGCCATTTGTCGAAGGTCAGACACGGGTGGGAGGTGCCAAAGCTGATGATGTCGCCAATGCGCAGTTGCACGCCCGGCGCGATGCTCATGAAGGCGTGCTGATCCATCACCGCAGTCACTCGACACTCACTGATGTCATCGCCCTCAGCAGGCACAACACCTTCGCGGTAGCGGATCAAGGGCTTAGGCAATCCGGCATCGTAGGCAACATCACGCTTACCCAAGGCAATGATCGCTAATCCTGGCTCTGGCAACGATTGCACATGCGCCCAGACTTCCAGTGCCGGGCGCAAGCCTTCCTGTAAGTCACTGCGTCGATCCAGCACGCAGCATTGCGCATCTTTGTAGATGCCATGGTCGTGAACCACGTAGCTGCCAGGGCGCAGGACGCTAAGGAAACGTCCGCTGGCCGCTTCTGCGGCGAACGCTTCGGCGATCAGGTCGTACCAAGCCGAGCCCGATGCGGTGATGATGGGTTTGTCCTGCGCAAACGCGCCATCCTGTTGCAGTTGCAAGGCAAGACGCACCAACGAGGCCGCAAAGTCACGAATTCCGCTGACAGCCTGCTCGCCGTGTATCACTCCTTCGTAGCCTTCAATGCCGGTCAGAGCCAAGGCCGGTTGAGCCTTGATGGCAGCCGCCAATGCCAGCACTTCTTGCTCGCTGCGACAGCCACAACGCCCGCCCACCACGCCATATTCAATCATCACATTGAGATGCTGTCCGCGCTCGGCAAAAAACTCGCCCAGCGCAACAATGTTTTCCGGGTGATCTACCAGGCAGTAAAACTCGAACGCGGGGTCGTTTTGCAGCTCGGCAATCAGCGCCATATTGGGTCGACCCACCAGTTGGTTGGCCATGAGTACCCGACGCACGCCACCCGCATAGGCCGCGCGGGTTTGCACAGCGCTGGCCAGGGTCAAGCCCCAAGCGCCCTGCTCCAGCTGACGGCGAAACAAGGCGGGGGCCATGCTGGTTTTTCCGTGCGGTGCCAGCACCGCGCCGCTGCGCGTGACGAAGTCCTGCATCCAGCGAATGTTGTGCTCAAGCGCAGCACGATGCATCACCAGCGCGGGCAAGCTCACGTCGCGCAGTAAGTTGTCGCCAGGAGTGGTGGCGCCCTTGGGCACCTGTGCGTTGATCAATGGCATTGGCTTACCTCGTGGTCAGGCCTTGGCTTTGTAGGCAATACAGTCGATCTCGACTTTGCAGTCGACCATCATCATGGCCTGCACACAGGCGCGAGCTGGCGCATGCTCACTCTTGAAGTACGAAGCAAAGACCTTATTGAAGCTCCAGAAGTCGCGCGGGTCTTGCAACCACACACCAGCGCGCACTACGTCTTCCAGGCCATAACCCGCTTCTTCGAGGATGGCGATCAGGTTCTGCATGGTTTTGTGGGTTTGCTCAACAATCCCGCCGTTGATGATTTCGCCGTTTTCCATGGCCACCTGCCCCGACACGTGCAACCAGCCATCGGCCTCGACAGCACGGGCGAATGGCAAGGGTTGACCACCAGCGCCCACAGCACCGGTTCCGAAACGTTTGATGCTCATAGTAGTGAACTCGATTAACTGGACAGGCTGGGCAGTGTGCCACACGCCACCTAATCAGCCCAATTGCCACCAACTTGGCAGCAACTGCTGCACCTTGGGCTCGGCAAAGCGGTCGTCGATCAAGAACAAAGTCCCCTGGTCGCTCTGAGTTCGAATCACTCGCCCAGCGGCCTGAACTACCTTTTGGACCCCTGGATACAGATAGGTGTAGTCATATCCGGCGCCAAATAATCCGGTCATACGCTGTTTGATCTGCTCGTTTACCGGGTTCAGTTGCGCCAAACCTAAGGTGGCGACAAACGCGCCAATCAACCGTGCACCGGGCAAATCAATCCCTTCGCCAAAAGCACCGCCCAGCACCGCAAAACCAACACCTTGGCTCGACAAGGTGAATTGATCGAGAAAGCCCTGACGCGCCGCTTCATCCATGCGCCGCGATTGCAACCACTGCGGCACATGCGGAAAGCGCTCGGCAAGTAATTCAGCAATTTGCTGCAAGTAGTCAAAACTGCTGAAAAACGCCAGATAGTTGCCGGGGCGCTGTTCAAATTGGTGAGCGATCAACTCTACAATCGGCGCCAACGAGGCTTGGCGGTGCACATAGCGGGTCGAAATCTGGTTGACCACCCGCACCGTCAGTTGCTCGGCGCTAAACGGCGACTCGACGTCAATCCATACCGTGTCGGTCGGCAGCCCCAACAGATTGCTGTAATACGTCCGCGGGCTGAGCGTGGCCGAAAACAGCACATTACTTTGTGCGCTAGCCAGTCGCGGGCCGATAAACCCGGCTGGCACAATGTTGCGCAAATTGAGCTGTGACAGTCGCTTTTTGCCAGCATCGCGCACGCTGACGTCGAATAAGAAGTGTGAATCAAACAGCTCTGCAACCCGATTGAATTGCAGAGCTTCGAAGTAGAACGCTTGCAGGTTGCCCGCAAGACCTTGTGGGTGATCGTTGAGGTAGTCACCGATGGCGGTGATGCAGCCTGACAACGCGTTCAGCCATTTAGCCGGGAGTTGCGGGTGCACTTGGTAAGGCCCGACTTGGTCCTTGTGCAGGGCATTCCATTCCCGATTCAGGCGCTTGAACGATTTATCGAGTGGCACCGGGGCGTTTTGGCGTACGTTATTGAGGGTTTGCTGATCAAGGCTGGCGCTGTACATCTGCCGCGCCCGCTCTACCAAATTGTGCGCTTCGTCCACCAGCGTAGCGACCCGCCACTGGTTGGCTTGGCCCAAACCATAGAGTAAAGCCGTGAAGTCGAAGTAGTAGTTGTAGTCGGCGATCACCAAATCAGCCCACCGGGCCATTTCCTGCCCCAGGTAATACGGGCACACCTGATGCGCCAAGGCTATGTTGCGCAGTGTTTGCTGGTCCAGCGGTGATTGCTCAACTGCCGCTGCACGTGCAGCAGGCAAGCGATCATAGAAGCCCTTGGCCAATGGGCAGGCATCGCCATTGCAGGCGTTCTCCGGGTATTCACAAGCCTTGTCCCGCGCAATCAGCTCCAACACCCGCAGGGGAACGTCAGCCTCTGCAGGGAAAAGGACCTGCACTGCATCTAGGGCCAACTTGCGACCGGGGGTCTTGGCAGTCAGAAACACCAACTTGTCGAGTTGCTGCTTGGGCATGGCCTTGATCAAGGGAAACAAGGTTCCGATGGTTTTACCAATTCCGGTGGGCGCTTGCGCCATCAGACAACGACCACCGCTGGCGGTTTTATAGACCGCCTCGGCCAAGGCACGCTGCCCGGTACGAAACTGCGCATGGGGAAATGCCAAGTGCTGCGCCGTATCATCACGGGCCTGACGATGGCGCATTTCTTGTTCTGCCCAGCTCAAAAACAGCGCGCATTGCTGATTAAAGAACTGTTCTAGGTCCCCCGCGCTCCAACGTTCTTGAACCCGGGTTTCCTTCTCGCTGACGATATCGAAGTACACCAGCGCCAGATGGACCTCGGGCAATTTGAGGCTCTGGCACAGCAGCCAGCCATAAATTCGAGCCTGAGCCCAGTGCAATTGGCGATGGTTGCCGGGGATGGAAGCAAAGTCGCCGCGATAGGTTTTGACCTCTTCGAGCACATTGCCCTGCGGGTCATATCCGTCTGCCCGCCCGCGTACGCTAAGACTTTGGTACTGCCCTTCCAGACTCACTTCGGCCTGATAGCCCGCGCTGCGCCGCGAGGCCACGGTGCGGTGCCCGGCGATGCCTTGCTGTGCGGTGGGCGACGGGGTAAATCGCAGGTCAAGATCGCCGACCTTGGCCGTGAATTCGCACAAGGCACGCACTGCTACGCGATAGTTCAAGCGCCGGGTTCCTGCCATTGCACATAACACACCGTCACCGGCATTTTGTGCTGCTCGCACAGAGCCAGCCAGCGCAGTTGGTTATCTTGCAGGCGGTCGCCAGGTCCTTTGACTTCAATCATTCGGTAGGTTTTTTGCGCGGGCCAAAACTGAATCAGGTCAGGCATACCTGCGCGGTTGGTTTTTATGTCCTGCAGTAAACGTCGGAACCAGACCTTCAGGTGTTCAGGCGGTAGGCACAACAAAGCGTCTTCAAGCAGGCTCCCGCTCACGTAATCCCACGCCACAAAAGGTGATTGCACGCCAAATTTGGCGGCATAAGTAGTGCGGATGGTGTCTAGGTAATCGCCGCTATCCAACTGCGCCAGACAGGCGTCGAACAAAGCCGCCCGCCTGGGGTAAAAATCTTGGTCCAGCAAGTCGGCCGGTCCGCTTTGGTAAGGATGGAAAAACGCTCCCGGTAAAGGCGCAAAAATGGCAGGCCAGCACAGCAGGCCGAATAAACCGTTTATCAGGGTGTTTTCTACGTAATACACCGGCGCTTCGGGGGCTTGGAGGTGGCTCACCACTTTGAACTCAACTGAGAGCGCTTCATTGCGCTCAAGGCTCAAGTCCAAACGCTCGATCGGCACAACCTTGGGACGCGCAAGTGCCGCCAGCCCCAGTTTACGCCGCAGCCGAGGGAGCACCCGCAGCAGTTGCTGCTCTTCGGCATCGCTGAAAGGCGCGTCTTCGCAGGGTTCAGTGAGGGCTAAGGCCTGCGCGTACTCGCCCAGCAGTTCAAGCACCCGAACGATGCGCAGTCGCGCTTCGGCGTAGCCACTGTGCCGGTAAACCTGCAACGCCAGAGCCAACGCCCCTGCTCGTTCGTGATACTGCCCCAACTGGAACAACAAGCGTGCGCGACGCCTTTGCAGCCAGCGATTGTCGGTGTGGTAGTCGAGAATTTGCGCCAGCACCTCGTCCGTATCACCGCCCGCTTCAAACTGTTCGCGGCAGGCATAAAGATGCAGGTAGCCGTCAATGTCGGGCCGAGAGCGCAAGGCACGCGATTCAGGGCTGAAATCAACCTTTTCATAGTTAAACAACCCTAGATCGGCCAAGACCAGATCCGACCAACCCTGGCTCAGGTTGCCAAAAAACATCAGCCGTAGGCGATCGCACAGCGCACGATGGTTGAGGGTATAAAGGTGTTCATCTAACGCCGGATGCCATTCGGCCATGCTTTGCGGCTGAGTGAACTCAGCGGTCAATTCATCAAGCCATTCGCTCTTTTTACCCTTGGGCTGGGCGAGGTGCGGACCAAAACGGCCAAGAATCTCAGGCTTGGTCAACACATCAAATACCTCAACCAGCGCCAAAGGCGCGCGATCACACACCCACCCATGGGTCAAAAGGGCTGTCGCAGCAGATCGCGTATCGCCGATTTCAGGGTAGTTCAGCTTACTGGCCCGAAAATGCGCCCCTTTGCGCATAGCCATGCGGACCCACAAGGCTTGAGAGGCGCCAGGCAACTGTCCGAAACCCGTAACGAACTGTTGCTCGTCAGGGTTCAAGACGTCCGCGTACCGCGCGGCGACCCAGTCGAGCACGTGCTGAAAGTTTTTAAGGTAGTAAAGCGGGTCTTCAAGGGGATCAGAAATCACAGGCAGAACAAACCACTGGTTTTGGTTACTGGTTATGCATACAGATAGCAGTTAGCCCACCGATGTGGCAAATCCTATTGGATGAGCGGTTTCCTTTCACTCCGCCCGTCAGCCGGGCTGGCTGACGGGCACTGGAGAAAATAATTCACGTTTGATTGTTGGGGTCATGAACCCACAGGGTGCCAATCAAGGAATCGCCGGACGTAAAATCTATCTTTTGCATGTTGAACAACACGCGAAGCGATGAAAAAGGCAGCCCGCTCACAGATTCGAGCCAAAGGGCGTCAGGGGTTGATGTCGCGTTAGGGTTCATCAAAATCTGGCGAAGTTCATCCAGCGATTGTAGTTTTTCGGGGTAGCAATGCTCTAGAAAAGCCTTGAGTCCGCGCGCTTGCTCGACAAACGGTGAATACATAAAGCACCCCAAATGTTCGTCGTTAACCCCGTGTAACTCACTGAGGTATTGCGTCACAGTCATGCGCAGTTTCTCTATGCGCTTAGGCGTATTGAAGGTGACCCCCATCTGTTTTATTAACTGGCCTTTATAACGCTCGTTGGTTTGATTTTCGATGGCCACGCGACGCAAGTACTCTTCCACCCCCACACGGTACTCAAGCCCCTGCTGATAGATACCCCGCAAACCTTGCAAGTGCGCTGTCAATAACACGACAGCAGCTTGCGGCTCTTCAATATCCAGCACTTTTATATCCCCTACACCCTCAATAAACATCAGCACCTGAGAACGCAAAATATCTATCTCGCAGGAGAGACAATCGAATACATTGATCACATTCACTTTATTATCGGCCTCTGCTGCGGTGAGCCTTACTGGCGCAGACAGGCACAACAAATGTTTATACTCGTCATCCAGTTTTGAACATAATTTCACGGCCCCCGCAAAACCTTGCAAGTGCTGATCATTCAACACATGCCCTTGTTGTTGTGCGACCCGTTGAATCCACGCCATGTATTCACCCAGGTGCTTGGGTGGCCGTCGATCGATTAAAGCGTCCACCTCCCCGCCCCATTCGCAGGCACGGCGATAGAGTTTGGCGCGGGACAAAAGATCGGTATAAAAAAACGTCGCACGAGCATCACCTTGTGTGAGGTGCCCTGACATCAGCACTTGCGTGCGTTCCATAACGGGTTGCAGTCGCTCTAAACCAGTGGGCCTATGCTTGTCTAGATGACTTATTTGGGCCTCATCCACGAGCACTAACTCTACGCGCGGGTCGTCATACATAAACAATTCACTGCATTGCGCCTGTATTCGATCCATCAACTTGGCGGTCACTCGAGGTTGGCGCAATACGGCAATACGGAGCATAAATGTCTCAGGCGTGCGGCCCGCGATACTGAGTTGAGCGGCCCGCAGAAAAGCCAACATATAGGCGCATTCTTTGCCGCCTTCATGCACCACCATCACCCGATAACGACCAATACGCTCAACGCCTCCCGCTGCGACTAACAAACGTTGAATAAGTAGCTGCAAGGCAATGCGTTCAGAGCGACTAAAGAAACCCAATAACCGGTGCAGAACTTGTTGATAAACAAAACGCATGGCTTGTTCATGATAATTACTCATGGGCTATCCCTCCAATTAGAGAGCTGTATTATCAGCAGCCCTATGGAACACGCCCACACTTACCTTACAGCTTCAGTTCATAACAGACAGGACTCACATATGCACAGGAATAGACCTACATGAAAACACACTCAAAAGAATATTTCCGCGACCAGAGAGCATCTGAACAAATCTGTTAAAACGATTGAAAAAAACATTGATCCAAACTGGGATACACAAAATCGAGTAAAAACGTTTAATTACGCGCAAAAAAAAGCCCCTGAATCAGTCATTCAAGGGCGGCATCATCATTAGAGTGTGGATTGTGCAGGCTTCACCAAGCGTCAAGCCGGAGTCAATTGCAACGCGACTCGCCCGCGGCATGGACAATCGTCCATAAAACGATGGGCTTCAACAAACTCTTCAAACGGGAACACTTTCACTTCCAGAGGCAGCAACACACGGTCGGCAGTCAACTGGTTGATCTCACGCAAAGCGCGCTGAATAGCCTCTACGTCCTGGACAATGCCCAACTCTGGCTTGCCGGTGAAGTTACCGATGCAGTGAACAAAAAACTGAATGTTCTTCTGAAAGCATGCATAGGCTGGCAGTCGAGTCTGATTACCACCTTGCAGGCCATACAACACTAGGCTGCCACGGGGGGCTAGCACATCGCCCAACACCGACATTTGAGGGCCGCCAAGACCATCAAAAACCGCGTCTACACCTCGGTTATCGGTGATCTTATTAATTTGCATCAACAAGTCTTGCTCTTCGGTCACGATCACGTGGTCGGCACCCAAGTTCAACAGACAATCACGCTCTTCACTTTCTTTGGTGGCAGCAATCACCTTGACGCCCAAGGCCTTGCCCAACTGCACAAACGAGGGACCGGCACAGTGGCTGGCATCGGTAATAAGCACCGTTTGCCCAGGCTTAACTCGCGCCAGATCGACATACGCGAAATACGCGATCAGCACTGGTGTGTAATGAGTGCTGGCCTGAACCGGGGTCAAAATGTCCGGATAGCGCGTAAGGGCTGAGCGTGGCATCACAATTACTTCGCCATACACGGGGTAGTCGTTGGCACTTTGAGCCGGAAAGCTCGCCACTTTGTCGCCTACCGACAAATCATCAACCCCCGCACCGACAGCGGTGACAATCCCCGCCATTTCATGGCCGATGCCCGCCGGCAAACGCGCAGGGCTTGGGGCCAGATTCTGCCGCCAGAGCACGTCATACCAGCTTATGCCGATAGCCTCGACACGCACCTGCACTTCACCAGGCGCAGGCGCAGCGGCTTCGTGCTCTTCGCACTTGAGCACCTCAGCTGAGCCAAACTTGTGGAAACGGATCGTGCGCGACATCGCAAACCTCGCCTTATTAATCGCTAATACCACGGGACTTTATCCGGGCTTTGTGCGCAAGACTAACAGACAGCATTAATAGTCGACATGCCTGTCATTGATCCACAGACATTTTCTCGCCACAAAAAAGTGCTATTTGCGCTGATAAAAAGGGGGAAATACGCGTTTTTACAAGGCGATATCTCCAGCATCAAACCGAGAAAACCAATCTACCGAGTGACGATTTATCACCTTTGCCAGTAAGATCCATTTCCTGAATCCCCGTTGACCCTCCAGTGAAACCGCCAGATGAACCGTAACGACTTACGTCGCGTCGATCTGAACTTGCTGATCGTCTTCGAAACCCTGATGCATGAACGCAGTGTGACCCGTGCAGCCGAGAAGCTTTTTCTGGGGCAGCCGGCGATCAGTGCTGCGTTGTCGCGCCTGCGAAATCTGTTCGATGATCCTTTATTCGTCCGCACAGGGCGCAGCATGGAACCGACAGCGCGGGCGATTGAAATCTTCGCCTTACTGTCACCGGCGCTGGACTCTATCTCTACCGCCGTCAGCCGTGCATCAGAGTTCAACCCCGCCACCAGCACTTCAGTGTTTCGCATTGGACTATCTGATGACGTTGAGTTTGCGCTGCTGCCACTGCTGCTCAAACGCTTACGGGCAGAGGCGCCAGGCATCGTCCTGGTGGTTCGTCGGGTCAACTACATCCTAATGCCACCGCTTTTGGCGTCGGGCGAGATATCGGTCGGCGTCAGCTACACCAACGACCTGCCCGCCAACGCCAAGCGCAAAGTGCTGCGACGCAGCAAATCCAAGCTCTTGCGGGCAGACTCCATGCCTGGCGCACTGAGCTTGGATGACTTCTGCGAGCGACCGCATGCACTGGTCTCATTCGCCGGTGACTTAAGCGGCTTTATCGATACCGAACTGGAAAAAATGGGCCGCAAACGCCACGTAGTGCTGGCCGTCCCACAGTTCAATGGCCTCAGCACACTGCTGGCTGGCACCGACATTATCGCCACCGTCCCTGACTACACCGCTGAAGCCCTGACGGCAGCGGGTGGCGTACGGGCAGAAGATCCTCCACTGGATACTCAGGCCTTTGAATTACACATGGCCTGGCGAGGGGCACAGGACAACGATCCAGGGGAGCGTTGGTTGCGGTCGCGGATTCAGATGTTTTTTGGCGACCCAGATAGTCTATAGAAGCCGTCTGGCGGGCTGTTTATGTGATCATTTCTGCGTTTTCATAGAACCGGATCAAAGGTGCAGCGCGGGCTTGGGCTGGCGAACGCCACTGGCAGAAGGGACGCGGACCCGCAGCGCAACCAGAAGCGCTGCCAACAGCATCAGCACGGCCGCTGCGACGAAAACGCCTGCACTGCCGCCGAAGCTGAACACTGCACCGCCAGCGGCGGCGCCTGTTGCGATGGCGGACTGCACAGATGCCACCACCATGCCTCCGGCGCTTTCCGCCTGATCAGGTACTGCACTGGCAACCCAATTCGACCACGCCACCGGCACACCACCAAAAGCCAAGCCCCAGATCGCCAGGAGTATCGCCTGCCCTGGCAACGATGCTGGCAACAGCACCAACGCCAGTGCTGCAATGCCCACCACTGCGGGCATCAATACCAGAGTGGCAAGAGGGTGACGCTCCAGCAGCCTCCCGGCCAACAGCGTACCGACGAAGTTGGCCACACCGAACCCCAGCAACATCAGTGACAGCCCTTGCGGGCCAATGCCGGTAGTTCCTTCAAGGAATGGCCGAACATAGGTGAACATCGCGAAGTGCCCGCTGTGCACCAACACACAACCGAACATCGCCACGGCTATGCCTGGGCGCAGCAACACCTCTAAAACAGTGCGCAGTCTTGCTGGTCGACGCGGCGCGAGACGCGGCAGAGTGAACGACTGAAAAGCCAGGGTCACCATTCCTACCGCCGCCGCTACAAAGAACGCGCTGCGCCAGCCATACAGCCCACCCAGATAGCTGCCCAGCGGCACTGCAACGACCGTCCCGATGGCAATGCCGCTAAAAATGATCGATAGCGCCCGGGGTAGTAGAGCACTCGGCACCAACCGCATCGCTACCGCCGCCGCCATGCTCCAGAACCCGCCAAGGGCAATACCCAGCAAGATGCGCATCAACAACAGCACCGCGAAGCTGGAGGAAACGGCGACCAACAGATTGGAAGCGACCATCAACGTGGAAAACCCCAGCAACACCCAACGCCGATCAATGCCACGGGTTAGGCCTGGCACCAACAAGCCAGCGAACAGCGCTACTACTGCTGTCACCGTTACCGCTTGGCCAGCCAGTGCTTCGGACACTCTTAGGTCAGTAGCCATCAGCGTCAACAAACTGGCCGGAAGGTACTCAGCGGTCAGTAAACCGAATACCCCCATTGCCAACGAAAAGACCGCCATCCACGCGGGGGTCGCAGGTTCTACATCCAAGCCGACACCAGGATGGCGGTCGGGTACGGCATTACAGACACAGTCGTTCATTGTACGGATCTCCCAATTTTCATTGCGAGCCGAAGTCTAGGCGCCTGAATCTGGATGATCTATGATTGAAAATCTCTACTTTTTGACCAAAACACCTAAATGATGTCTGCTGATCAATTTGCGCTCTCCTCCGACCTCATCAACGAGCTTTTGCGCGGCATGCGCCTGCGTGGTGTCGAATACCGGCGTATCCAGACAGGCCCTACCTTCGGTTTGGGGTTCACGGAAAAGCCTAGGCACGCCTGGTTCCACTTCATAGCCGTCGGCAATGCGGTGCTGCGAATGGAGGATGGCACCCTCTACGAGCTGTCTGCCGGCAACGCCGTGTTCATCTCCCATGGCGCGGCCCATCAACTGCTTTCACATCCAGACGCGCCTGTTCTAGACATAAACCGTCTAGACAGCGCCCCGCTCGGTGAAACCGTCAGCGCAGTGGCTACCGGAGTCGATGCCAGCCTCACGCCGAGCACTATTTTGTTCAGTGGTTGTATGGAGTTTGAACTGGGCAGTATCCATGGCCTTGGTAGGCTGATGCCAGGCCTGATGCTGATTGATGCCGGCGGCCAGCGTTACCCCGGTCTGGTACCGATCCTGGCAACCATGGAACGCGAGGTTAGCGCCGCGCGTATCGGCTTCGCCGGTATCCTCGCGCGTTTGGCCGACGTGGTGGCAGCCATGGTCGTTCGCGGCTGGGTAGAGTGTGCATGTGGCAATGCCTCAGGCCTGGTCGCCGCCTTGCGCGATCCACGCTTGGCCGGTGCACTGCTAGCGCTCCATCAGCAACCGGGCCACGACTGGACCGTTGCGCAGTTGGCAGCGCACTGCAATTGCTCACGCTCGGTCTTCGCGGACCGCTTCCAGGCGACGATTGGCATGGCCCCGCTGCGTTATGTCACCGAACTGCGAATGCGGCTTGCGAGCCAGTGGCTGACCCTTGAAAGGCTACCGATTGAAGAGGTAGCGCAGCGTTTGGGCTATACATCGCAGGCCGCTTTTAGTCGTGCATTCAAGCGCATTACGGGCAAAACACCTGGGCTAAGTCGTAAGGTGAGGCAGCCCGCTGTTACTTCAAACCAAGTGCAAGTAGTCGATGATCCATGCCTCTGACTCATTTACCGCCCGTTACATCCAAGAATGTACCGGTAACGAACGATGCCTCCGCACTCGCCAACCATAGAATCGCGCGTGCCACTTCCTCAGGCTGACCGCCCCGCCCCATGGGGATCGAGTCCTTGACCCGATCGACCCGCCCCGGCTCACCGCCACTGGCATGCATTTCGGTATAAATATGTCCGGGGCGAATACAGTTAACGCGTATGCCTTCCCGAGCCACCTCCTTTGCAAAGCCAATGGTGAACGTCTCCAACGCCCCCTTTGACGCAGCATAGTCGACGTACTCATTGGGACTGCCAAGGCGAGCGGAGGCCGATGAGACATTGATCACCACGCCGCCCGGGCCGTTGTGACGGTAAGACATGCGCTTCACCGCCTGTTGGGCACAGAGAATTGGCCCAATGGCATTGACCGCAAAGATGCGCTGCATACGCTCGAAGCCGAGGTCTTCCATACGTGACTGAGGTGCCAGCATTCCGGCGTTATTGACCAATACGTCAATGCGTCCGAAGGTGCGATCGATGGCCGTGAACAAATCGGCCACCTGCTGGGGATCCGCACTGTCGGCCCGCACCGTCAACGCCCGGCGCCCCAATGCTTGCACATCCGCAACCACAGCCAGCGCTGCAGGCTTGTTGGCAACGTAGCTGATCGCGACGTCATAACCTCGCGCGGCCGCCAGCCGGGCCGTTGCGGCCCCCACTCCACGACTTCCACCCGTAATGAGAATCAGCGGTGCCTGCCAGACGTTCACCATTACACATAACTCCTGGGCCGTTGGCTGTATTAGCCGATGATGAAGGTGCCACTGGCGATCACTACGCACGCCAGTATCCGGCGGGTGGTAAGCGTCTCACCGAGAAACACATAGCCGATCAACACCGCAAACAGCACGCTGGTTTCGCGCAATGCTGATACCGCACCATGCAGCAACCCCGAAAGCACCCCGTAGCCCCAGCTCTCAATCGCGGGGGGCACCATGAACATTGCGGCGACGACACTGGTGATGGCGATAGCAATGCACATCACCGTCATAGACCACAACCGATCGGCACCACTACGCAGCAGCGCATTCCAACTGGCATGCAGGAGCGCGGCGAAAAGCACGAGGAAGATGATATGAGTAGGCACGCGCCACTACTTTAGGTAATGCGGCGTCGGGACTAAAGCGAAGTCTCCTCATCGCAGCATGAACGGATGCTCATAACTCACTCATACAATCATTGGACTCTCAGTGCCTCGCTGACCAACCACTGGCGCGGCAGGTCTCTCATGGGGCATTTTCCAGCGAATTGTCAGAAAGGTGCATGCATGAAAGATAGCTCATGATAGAGCCTGGCTCACTCGAAACGTCACTTAGGGAGCCAGCACACCAGCATGGGCAGCGTTCACTTCTTCATTTGCACATTGCTTGTGCATGAAGAGCAGAACATCAAGATGGTTGTGGTAGACGTTCAATTCATACGCCGCTTTTTCAAGACCTTCCATACGGTCATTTTCCGTAGTCCGGTACATGACCACACGGCCCGCGTCAGAAATCGCTATTCGCTATCGCTTGCACACCCGGCGCGAATGGGAGCACATTTCGTCTTTTTCAGGCTATCACCACCATGCTAGTACGAAGCCAAAATGCTCTTTGGCGAGCCTGAGAGTCTTTAAGCGGTCGGGCAGGCATCGCACCCGACCCCTAAGGCTCGATAAAGGGCAGTGGTGCTAAGGTATCCCGGCGCACGGCAAACACATTGAGGGTCATGGCGACCAGCGCGTAGTAGCCCAAAACGCCAACCAACTCGACCACCGCAGCCTCACCAAAGGCTTCGATCGCCTGCCCATAAAGTGCTTCGTCAACCCGGCGAGTCTGGTAAAGCGTCTTGGCAAGACGGTATACGACGCGCTCGTCATCGCGGTCGAAATCAGGCTCACGTTGCTGATGCAGTGCTTCAATCACCGCATCACTGACGCCCGCCTCACGAGCGATGGGCTCGTGGATCTGCCACTCGGCTTGGGACTGCCACCAACTGGCGGTGAACAAAATTGCCAACTCAGTCAGGCGCAACTCGAGGCGCGTGTGATAACGACAAAAAGCTCCCAGGCGCTGCGCATGATCAGCCAGTTGCGGACTGTGAATCCAGGCCAGGAAAGGTCCATCCAGATTACCTCTTGGTCCACTGAGGATCTCAGCCAGTACCGCACGCTGGGCGTCATTCATTTGATCATTGGCAAGTGGCGTGAGGCGTGATTGAAGCGGCATCTGGCAAACTCCTTACAGGTCTTTGTGCATCGTGCGAATAGCATTCAACAAGGTGCTGACGATTTGAACCAAGCGGCTGTTATCCACGATTAAAGGCTGCATCTTAGGCAATTAATAACTCGCCGATGAACCAATCAAACGATGGGTGCCGTTCTGCCACGGGTCATATGGATGAGCGCGGTTCGTGAACCGTCCACAGACGCTCGCTCTTCGATAGCAAAGGGCGTAAAGCCCAGCTTCGGATAAAGCAGCAAGCCCACTATATTTTGGCTGAAACAGGAAAGTTGAACCTCTGTGGCGTCATAACGATCGAACGCTAGCGCGGTCATGGTCTCCACGATTAAGGCCCCTACCCCTTTACCACGTACCTGCGGTGCAACGATTACATTGCCGATACAACACAGGCCACCCACTTTGGCCTGATAAAAGTTAGCAAAGCCAACGACCTGACCCTCGGCTTCGACTACCGTCGACTCGAATCGCTGGGCAATCGAATCAGCCAACTGTTCCTCCGTCAGCGGATACTGAGCCTTGGGAAACATGAAATACAGTTCTTGGGCATCAGAAGGAAAACTGCAGATGGTTTTCACGTCCTCGGCCTTCACAGGCCTATGAGTCAGTTTCATGGCGCGTCCTTAATATCCAGGTTCCAGTCTTTTAGCTGAGCACAATCTACTCAAATAGCGCGAAAGTTTAAACGGGCATTTGTGGTGTGACACTGCACCGTCTCATGCATAACAAGACCGTGTAAGCCATCAGAAAACAGATGCCTTAGCGAACTTGCGTGCTTAATAAAGTGAGCATCTTCTTTGCCTGATCGTTGCCGAACAATCCCGCCAGCACGTCGCTTGCTGGCTTGGCCTTGGCGAAATCTTCAGCCGACCATTCTGGGTTTGCCGTATCCACTCTCTCCGGATCACGTTTCTGGGTCATAGCTTATGATCTCCCGTTTGCTGGCTTAACGAAAACTGGGGGCATCGTGCCGCCGAGTCCTAAAAGATGCCCAGAACACTCTGAGTAAAATGCTAGATAAACAGCGTTTTAACCCAGCAGAAAAGCGTCTGCCAAACACATCTTAATTGATCACCGATTTCTATCTGGCCTCAGGGCATTTTCCGCGCAGATACCCCGGGCCGTACGAATGGTTATTATGCTTCGCTTATCAACGTCCTTTACCGGCCCCTTTGTGCAGGAGATACAAAATGAGCATTGATTGGATCAACTTCACGCCATGGACTGCATTGTGCGGTGGAGCCTTAATAGGAATAGCCGTCAGCGTGTTCGTTCTCGCAAATGGCCGTATCGCAGGCATCAGCGGTTTGCTTGGAGGTATGATGCAATTTGCCAGTGAAGGCTGGAGCGAGAAAGCATTATTTCTGCTTGGCCTAGTGATTTCGCCATTGTTGTGGGGAGCGTTCACTGTCTTACCAAAGATAGAGATTAATGCAGAGTGGCCTGCCCTCGTCATAGCGGGTCTGCTCGTTGGCGTGGGAACGCGTTACGGTTCGGGCTGTACGAGCGGCCACGGAGTATGTGGGGTCTCTCGACTATCACCTCGCTCCATCGTAGCAACGGCGTGCTTTATGACTACTGGATTTGCGACGGTATATGTCAGTCGCCATGTGCTGGGAGTTTAAAGATGATCAAATTAGCTGCTTTTTCTGCAGGCTTGATATTTGGATTGGGTCTACTACTGGCAGGCATGGCAAACCCCGCTAAGGTATTGGCTTTTCTTGATGTGGCTGGGGCCTGGGATCCGTCACTCGCACTGGTTATGGTAGGTGCCATCTCAGTAGCGGTCATCCCTCTAAATTGGGCGCGTAAGAAAAAGCAATCTTTGCTGGGAGCTCGCATGCAGTTACCACTGAAAAACGAGCTAGACGCACGTTTGATTGGTGGCAGCTTGTTGTTCGGTATTGGATGGGGAATTGCAGGAATCTGCCCTGGGCCAGCAGTCGCTCTTTTACTTACCTGGCATTGGCAAGCCCTCATATTCTTTTTAGCCATGCTGGCCGGCATGTACTTTTTCTCTACTTTGGAAAGTCGGCGCACGTCTTACTGAGCATGCACAACACGCTCCTCGCAATGTCCTGCTATCACGCTTTGCGTGATTAGATCGACTGCCCCCTATGCGGCAACACCTGATCGATTTCACTCGCGCGCTGCATAGGCAGGCGCGTCAGGACATCTTATAAACCCATCCCGAGACATGGAGTGACACTGACGCAGCACCCTTTGTTCAACACTTGCGCGGAGACAAACCCAATGAAAAGACAAAAGCTTCATACGTACATGGTCGCCCCTCCTGAGCCAGGTTTTAAATAACCAAGCTGCACGCGCTCGCTAATCTAAGTCAGCACCAATGCAACCAGGCATCGATTACTTAGTAGAAAAGCCCGACCCGCTTCATCAACCGAATAAATCTCCCTTAGGGCCAGATCACGATCTGAGGCCCATGGGGCGGCCTGTATACGGGCGAAAGCCTGGCTCTCTTGGTAGACTTGCACTCCGTCGCGCTTGATGCGGATCTGAGCCGTATACATCGCAGGCCCGTCAGTCAATTTTCTTGTTCGGATCGTAGCCATAGGGAAAGTGGTAAACGTCAGTTCTGAAGTGGTAACTTTTACCACCGATATGAGAAAAACACCTGAAAACGCCCCAAAACCGCCAAGAACACGTTGAGTAAAATGATTCAAAAAATGAGCTTTAGCCCTGCAGAATCAAGCCCTGCGCTGTCCCGCCGCTTCAGTGTGGCCCCTATGATGGACTGGACTGATCAACTCTACAGTCCCCGTAATACAAGCGCTGTAGAACCTCGGTAAGAATCCGTACCACTTTTTTACCAACACTACTTCAACGCAGTGACGCGCAGCCTCTCACGACAGGCGGCAATCGATCCTTAGCTATCCTCTGCGGAGCAGTGCTAAGGGCCAAGAATGTGTAAAAACGCTCTCTCGAACCCTTGCGATGAATAAGATATCATATGGCTATCATGGGTCGTGATTTTCGCTCAATAGCTGAGCCATCAAGGACGAACACAATGCTTGATCGATTGATTAACTTTTTTCACGAAAAGCCCGCCCCAAATGGCGATGGGCGAACCCCAACGTTGAATGTGAAGAAGGTAATTGCTGCAGGAACATTGCTTGTTGTGCTTACGGTAGGTGCTTTCGCGGTATCGCTGATTTGGCTCACCTGGCCGGTAAGCGAGTTATCGATAGATAAATCTGGCACCTTTGGGGACAGCTTTGGCGCCCTCAATGCTTTGTTTACAGGCCTAGGATTTATGGGATTGTTGGTAACCATTTTTCTCCAGCGTGAAGATCTTAAACTTACTCGTGAGGAATTATCAGAGACGCGTCAAGAGATAAAAACTCAAAGCAAAACCTTTCAGCAACAGCAATTTGAAGAGTCATTCTATCGTTTACTGACTCTCTACAAAGAAAACCTAAGCACTCTATCGGCAAACAATATACTTTCCTCTCACGAAAAATCTTATGGGATTGATGCGCTAAGCGTATTCCTGACCCGTTTTGATAATGCATGGCGCAAACACAAAAGCTACAAATTTCCTGACCATATTGAGGATAAGGAAGAATACGTCTACTTGCTGTTTCAAACATCCCACTCGGTGTTTATCAGGCAAGGAAGATATATAGCAACATTCATCGCACTGCTAAATATGATCGAAAAAGACAGTCATGCAGCTGAGCGAAAAGAAAGTTATTTAGCCATTTTATCATCTCAACTTACGATATATGAACTCAAGTACCTCTTTTACCAGTCTTTCATCATGACTGATGCTGCGCCTATAAGAGCACTATGGCGACTCTCTCCATCATTCGGACAGCGATTAGGTACTGCTGGCATCCCAGATAGTCATCGAAAATCATTTGAATTTTACTGGGAGTGCTTACTGCCTATTGGGTCATCGAGATGTAATCCAATGGATCAGGGAAAATGGAAAGCGGTACGTAAGCGGACGCAGAAGCATAAAAGGTCATTATCGAAAACACATCTTGGAGATTCCCCCCAAGTAGATGAGAAAAAATCTGGGCAAATTCGCAGTATGCGGCAGTCATACCCCTAAAATGCACAGTGCGGTTCGAAGAGGACTCTATGCATTTAGGATTATGCACAATGATTGATAAGCTTTTAACAAAACCAGCAATTAATAATGGCAAATCATTCGAAAAACGAAAACGGTTATGAACTTTAAATTACCCAATATTTCGCAGGAGTCTTCATACCAAAACCTTACCTCATAACGAAACTATCATAGCAAAGTATTAGCAAGAGTTAACCTGCCGAGTAACCACCATGAAAGTCACTTGGCTTTTGTTACTGCTAGCGTTCTGACGCACGGCAGTAATTAAAAAATTAAAAAAAGGACCTAATCATTGAAGCTTATCGAAGACAAACAAGTTAAGGTTTGGGGAACATCTGGCATCCTCAAAGTAGCTACATCTATTAGCGCTCAATGCCCATTTTGTGCAGAAAAAGTTATTTTCTCTCTCAGCAGTATTACTACCGACCAGAACCGCAACTCCGTAGCTTCGACTGGGATTTGTCCGGGTTGCGGTCGAGCGGTATTTTTCTGGACTATCAAATCAACAAAAGACGCCAATGGAAATGGTAGAGATCGGGAGTATGATGTTTTTATGTATCCAGCCTCAGAGTTTGGATATCCCCATCCGAAATTGCCAAGTGATGTCCCGGAGCCTCTTCAGAAGGCTCTGTTCTCCACGATAGATTCACTTAACTCCCAAAATTTTCCGGCTACGGCGGTCGGAGCAAGGCGGACGTTAGAGGGCATATTTAAGTACCGCGTGGAAGAGAGCAAAAGGAGCAAGTCGCTTTTTCAGCTTATCGACGAAGTGAAGAACAACGTCGATTTGGCTGCGCCACTCGAATCGCTTTCACATGTTATACGAGCCGGCGGCAACCTAGGGGCACATTTCGATGCAGAGCATGAACCAAGCGAAGCTCAAGCCAAGCATATGGTTGAATTACTCGACTACCTGATATCCTACCTTTATGTTCTGCCATCACAGATAACAGAACTTGAGAAGTCCCTAGCGCGAGAGTAGCTATAAACAACTTACGAAAAGCCCGTCATAGTGCGGGTTTTTTGCACCTTTAAATTTGTGGTACGCATGTAATATCACATGACTGCTCGCACGCAACGTTATCCTATTACTCATTAACGAATGTCACACACTTAGTATCAAAACTGACTTACATAACTCAACGTGGAAGCTGCACGGCAAGTTACAACACCCTGCTGCAATATCTTCGAAAGCTCGCTTCTGGCCATTTGCTGCCTTTAATTATGGCCAGGTTAGCATCGCTTGCTAAACTCAACAGCTCGTGTAATACATGCTTGGTAGCGCGCCATAGCCCCTCTTCCTATCGCTTTCAGACCACCCAACTCCTGCGACAACGCTCCTCTGGCCAATGAAGCCACATATGTATGATTACCGCTGTGATTATCGCCGGTGCGTGTCACTCCAATCCAAACATCGCCTGCAAACGCCAACATCTGACGCTGTGTCCGTGAGAGTGCGGACACGTGAGCGTAAAGATCGAGCCTAAAGCATATTTCACGTTTTCATGTTGACCCACGGGAAACAGGTTAGGAAGGTTAGTTTTTTGCTGGATGCCCTGAAAACCTTGCCTGTAACGGCTTTTGGAGTGTTTGACAAGGTTAGCTTTACGGTTAGGTAAGGTTATTTCCTAACCTTTAAAACTGTTAAATATTCAATATATTTATTCCTTTAAAAACAGATGGTTACGAACTCCTAACTTTTAAACTAACCCAACCTAACCCCTCGAAGTTAGGCCTGCAGCCCAGTAAACACGGGCCTTCCAACTCACAACACCCGCCTCAAATAAAAACTTACCCCTTTCCCGTGGCACCTACAGAAATCAGGTGTCCGTGCGTGCCTATAAACTTTGCGTAAAACCTCCATCTTCGCAGGGTTCCGCAGGGTTCTGCCCTCTCCAAAACTCCAAGCACGCGCCCAGCCTGGCCCGCCGCGAGTAGTCTGCAGGGGTGCAGAATAAGCGACCCATTTAGCCCGCAGGCGAGGTGGGGGGACGACGGCGCGCGCCAGGTGCGAACGAACCCTGTTGAACAAAAAACGTCCGCAATCTTCAATAACCAGAGGGGGGGATGCAAATAGCTAATGCACGCTGCAGTGAACACTGCGATTGACACTCGTCGCTTAAGCCAGGTGTGACCCCTTCAAAGTGCTTGCGTGTGTTGACATGCAGAGTGGATGTGCTCAAAAATGAGGAACAAGCGTTTCAGCACGCTTAACCCAGCCCGACACATGTCCGGTGAGGTTTCGGCTAAGCCGATCTATTCGCAGCACGTATTGCTGCAAGGAAACGCCAATGGCAATCAAAAGTGATACTTTCAGCCGCGTTGAGCTGAGTGATGCTGACGCAGCACGCTTTGTTCAACACATGCGCGAAGACAAGCCCAATGAAAAGGCAAAGGCTTCATACGCACGTGGTCGCGCCCTCCTGAGCCAGGTTTTAAATAACCAAGCTGCACGCGCTCGCTAATCTAAGTGAGCACCGATGCAACCAGGCATTGATTACTTCATAGAAAAGCTCGACCCGCTTCATCAACCTAACAAATTCTCCTTGGGCCCAGATCAAGATCTGAGGCCCTTGAAGTCTTTCATCCAGCAAAATGCGCTCGAATACCAAATTGCCAACGTTGCAGTGACCTACGTGGCAGTCCTCCCCCCACTAGAGCCTAATGCTCGTCCTCGGGTGATTGGCTACATCACGCTGACCTGCAGTGAAATTGAGCTGCATGGCACGTATCCTCTACAAGATTGCGAGCATGCAAACCGCTACTCTTCAATGCCTGCCTTGAAGGTCGCTCGCCTAGCCAGCCATGCTGAATATGCGGGCAACAGAATAGGCCGAGTCCTTATGGAATTTGCCATCGCAATGGCGGCAGATCACATTGCTCAGAATGTTGGTTGCCGTTTTTTGATTACAGACGCAAAAGCTCGATCCATTGAGTTCTATGAAAAAATTGGCATGACACTTCTGGATACAGAAGACAACAGGGCCCGCAAGGAACCCGTCATGTTCATAGACTTGAACAAACTCGTGCAAGACGCAGACTGACTCCACGCTCAAAAAAGCCGCCTCAGTGGGCGGCTTGGTGCTGCAGCTACGAAAACCCTCAACTCAAAACAACCTCCCCAACTCCTCTGGCACCCAATTCATAATCACCAGCTCCCCACTCACCTCCGGCCTGCCCTGCCGCTGATTGGCTGTGCTGTACCGAATATCCAACGCCTCAAAGTGGAACCCATCAAACACCCGCCGAATATCCGGGTGATCGTTGATGCTGACCATCACCTTGCCCTTACAGCGCCGCATGAAATCCGCCATACGCTCATAGTTATCGAACCCAAATTCCACCCCATACCCAGCAGTCTGCCAGTAAGGCGGGTCCATGTAGTGAAAGGTATGTGGCCGGTCATAGCGCTCAGCGCATTCAAGCCAAGGCAAGTTCTCTATGTAAGTGCCGGACATCCGCTGCCAGGCCGCTGAGAGGTTTTCCTCTATACGCAGCAAATTGATGGCGGGTCCGGTAGTCGCTGTGCCAAACGTCTGGCCAGTGACCTTCCCCGCAAAAGCATGGTGCTGCAGATAGAAGAAGCGCGCAGCCCGTTGAATATCGGTCAGCGTTTCGGACCGGGTCATCTTCTGCCACTCAAACACCTGCCGTGAGCTGAGCGCCCATTTGAACTGGCGCACAAACTCTTCCAGATGATTTTGCACAACGCGGTAGAGCGTCACCAGATCGCCGTTGATGTCGTTTAACACCTCAACAGGCGCGGCTTGGGGGCGCATGAAGAACAGCGCGGCACCGCCGGCAAAGACTTCGACATAGCATTCATGCGGTGGGAACAGTGGAATCAGGCGATCTGCCAAGCGGCGTTTGCCGCCCATCCACGGGATTATTGGAGTGCTCATAAGTGATCCTTGTTTAGACAATTGGATTCGCTTAGGCTTCATCCCCCCTGCGCAGTGGGGCGAGGCCTTGGTTGGAGCACTCGGCCAGATCGAGTGTTTCGGCGTCGAGCCCGGTGTTTGCGCACCGGATCGTCGCCTCGTTTACTGCGCAGGGGGCTCTACTTGCCCCCTGTTGGCAATTCAAATTCCTTGAAGCTGACAACCTCCTCCCCTAGCCATTCGTTGACCTGGGCCAAACGCGCCTGCAACGGCTCCAGCTCGTTGACCGCCCAAACCTCAGCAGCTTCCCGCAATGAACCAAACCCACCCGCGTTCTGCGGCACGATGCCCATCAACTGCGGCGGAATGCGCAAGGCCGCGAGCAAATCGTCGCGGCTGATATTTTTGATAGAGCTGAATTCGTCTTTGGCTGCTACTTCACTCACTGGAATCAACTGAATGCCGTCTTTCTTCCCGGCCGGTGCGTAAACGAACAGGTTGCGGAAATTACCTGGGCCTTTGGAGTTCTTCAGCGCGGTGCGCAGAGCGTCGATGTCTTCTTCTTTCTGCGCGGCATCGGTCATGTAGAGGATGAATCCAGCGTGACTGCCGTTGTTGTAGTACTTGCGCCGGAACAGTGTGGCGCTCTCATTGAGCAGCGCGCTTTGCAGCGCCGCCAGCCACTCCGGCAGGCCGTAAATTTCCTGATTGATATCGGCCTCGCGCAGGTGGCAAATCGAACCGGGTGCGAACTCGTGTTCATCCTTCCAGCCGCGCACCTGGTAATACGTCTGCAGATCGACACCTCGGCGCATGTACTTTGCCAACGGCGGCACCAGGCCCAGTGTGTCGCGAAGTATGTTGCTGCGTTTTTCGAGGTAACAATTGCCACACCACAGCCAGTCAAGGGCGAACTGTTCGAACGCTTGGCGACTCAGCAGTCGATGGGGAACGAACGTCCGAGCCAGCATATTGCGTTTGAAGTTGAGCCCGGACTGTAGATAGACACTGGCCCGCGTAGTCTTGGCCAAACCGTCCATGGACATGGGTGTCTCATACCAGCGCCCATTGGCCCAGCACTCTAGATAATCAAGGATCTCTCGCCCATCCAGCACTGGCGTTGGGTCACCAAACGTGAATGCTTCAACTGGCCCGGATTCAGCCTGCAGCAGTTCGCCCTCTATGGGCGTTTTAGCGGTGGCCAAGTGGGTAACGCGCTTACGTCTGCTCATCAGTAGGACTCCATAAATCCGGTGTTGGCCGTGGTTTGCCCTTCGAGGGGTTCGTTTTGCAGCGCATGGAACGTCGCCCACGCCAAATCGGCATGGCCCGTCTCGTCGGTACGACCGGCCGTGTAAGTGAACTGACGCCCGGAGGCGGTGATGGTTTTACGAATGGCCATGAGGGACTGCGCGAAGTCAGTCCAGCCAGCGTCGAACTCAAGGCGGCCGTTTTTGATGACGTCGTAGGCCTTAAGTACCAAGCGGGTTTTGACTTCAGGCGAGTAACTGAAAGTTATGATGTTCGGAAAAAACTGCTTCACCAACTGGGCCACACCGGAGCCCATGCCCGTAATATCAATCCCGATATAGGTCACCCAGTAGCGCTTGGTCACTTGGCGAATGGCCTCGGCCTGGGCCGCAAAGTCCATGCCCCGGAACTGATGCTTCTCCAGCACCCGGAACTTGCCGCCGGCCACCATGGGTGGGCCAATCACCACCAAGCCCGCACTGTCGCCACTCTCGGCAGGGTCATAACCCACCCAGACCTGCCTGTCGCCAAACGGCCGTGCAGCAAACGGCTTATAGTCAGCCGCCCACAGATCCCAACTGTCCACCATGCATGGTTGCAACATCGCCAACGGGAAGATGCTGGCTCCATCGTCGATGAACTGGCACATCAACAGGTTTTGAAAGGCCTCGGCGTCGTACTCCTGGCGCAACTCCTCAAGGTCAAACAAATCGCAGCCGCGATCCTGGGCATCGAGAATGGTGACGATCTGTCGCCAGATCCGATCCTCACACAGACGCCCTTGTTGCAAAGCGTTATGGGAGACATCGAGCTTGATCCGTTGCGCCGCCGGTTTCCCTTTGTTGAAGCGCTCTCCTGTCCAGAACGTATACGCCTCGTGGGCCATGCTCGAAGGCGTTGAAAAGTAGGTTCGGCGGTATTGCTTCTGCATCGCCATGCCGCTGGCGACCTTGTTCAATTCCTTGAATTTGAACGTCCAGAAGAACTCGTCGAAGTAGAAATTGCCGTGGTAGCCCTGAGCCGTGCGGGCGTTGGTACCGAGAAAGTGCAACTCCGCGCCGTTCGCCAGAATAATGGGATCACCCGTCAGCTCGACACCCACCACCTCACGGGCAAAGGCTTGAATGTAGGCTTTGAAAATGTGTGCCTGATTTTTCGAGGCAGACAGGAATATCTGGTTACGCCCGGTGGTCAGCGCATCAATCAACGCTTCCCGGGCGAAATAGTAAGTCGCACCGACCTGCCTAGACTTGAGGATAGCGCGGGTGCGCTGATTACCCGCTTTGTACCAATCCAGTTGATAACCAAAGCAGCCATCGATGAAGGCTTCAGTCAGTTTTTCGATATGTTCTGCGTCGAATTCGTTGCGTTTCGGCGCCTTCTTCGGCCCCTCGTTGCGCTTGGCCAGGTTCGGATTCAGCTCGGTTTCGGTACCGCCATCGTTGAAGCGTTGAATACGCGCCTGACGCTCTAATTGGCGGTGCAGCAAGTCAATTTCTTTGTAATCCGATCCCGACTTCGGATCCTTGAGAATTAACTGCACCAGGCGCGCTTCCGTTGCGGCCTGAATTCGCTCCAGCGGCGTGGCCCGGTCCCACTCGTCGCGGGCCTTCCAGCTGTGCAGGGTCTTTTCCTTCTCCCCGATCAGCTCGGCGATCTCGCACACGCGATAGCCCTGCCAGTACAAATGCTTGGCATGGCGGCGGTGATCAGTGGGCAGTTCGGCGATGGCATTCATGGCGCAGATGCTGCCGCCCACGCGCGAACCCCGCCCGCTCCGGCCTTTGTAATGCCAGGGCCTACAAGGCCGGATCGTTGCCCGTCTCGCGCTGGCTCAACAACATGCCCTCATCGCCAAGGCACACAGCCACCGCACGAGGATTCACGCATGGCCGGCAAAACCGACATCCCAGCCAAGAAACACCGCTCCAAGTTCTTCCGCGTTGCCGTCGAAGGCGCCACCACCGATGGTCGCCAGATCGAACGGCAGTGGCTGGTCGATGCCGCCGAGACCTATAGCCAAAACACCTACGGGGCACGGGTCTGGATCGAGCATATGCGCAGCTTGCTGCCCGACAGCCCCTTTCGGGCTTACGGCGACGTGGTTGCGCTGAAGACTGAGGAAGTCGAAATCGCCGGAGCCAAAAAACTCGCCCTGTTTGCCCAAATCGAACCGACTGCCGACCTGGTCACCATGAACAAGGCCCGGCAGAAGATGTTCACCAGCATCGAGCTGCGCCCGAAATTCGCTGACACCGGCCGGGCCTACCTCGATGGCATTGCTGTTACCGACAGCCCGGCAAGCCTGGGCACTGAAATGCTGACATTCAGTGCCCAACATCCCGACAACAACCCGCTGGCAAGCCGTAAGCGCGACCCCGGCAACCTGTTTTCCGAGGCCATCGAAGTTGCACTTGAATTCGAGGAAGTCGAAGACGAAAGCGTAAAGGTCGTAGGCCTGTTCAACCGCGTGCTTGAACTCCTCGGCAAAAGCAAAGAAAGCAAAGACGTCGCTCTATTCACTGAACTGGGCGAGTCCATTGAAGCAATGGCCGAGCATGTCGCCAGCCAGGCAGAAGCCTTCAAGGCCGAAAAGTCCGCCCGCGAAACGTTGCAAGCGGCTCACGACAAGCTGTCCAGCAGCTTCGCCGAGTTGGTCAAAAAACTCGAAAACACCCCGGACACCACCGGGCATAAGCCGCAGTTCTCAGCACGCCCCCCGGCCACGGGTGGTGAAGGCAAGCTCGTCACCGACTGCTGATCGACATCAAGGGCACCGCAAAGCCAAGGAACATCGGAGAACACTATGCGTAACGATACCCGCGTCCTGTACAACGCCTACCTGCAGCAGCTCGCGCAATTGCACGGGGTGAGCGACGTCACCACCAAATTCACCGCCGCCCCGAGCGTTGCGCAAACCCTCGAAACTCGCATTCAAGAGTCCAGCGCCTTCCTCAGTGCCATCAATGTGTTTGGTGTGTCGGAACAGTCAGGTGAAAAAATCGGGATCGGTATCGATGGCACCATCGCCAGCACCACCGACACCACCCTCAAAGACCGCGAACCGCGCGACCCAAGCGGTCTGGATAACCGTGGGTACACCTGCACCCAAACCAACTTCGACACCGGTATCCGCTACCAGAAGCTTGATCAATGGGCCAAGTTCAAAGACTTTCAGGCGCGAATTCGCGACGCCATCATCAAAGCCCAGGCCCTCAACCGGATCATGATCGGTTGGAACGGTACCAGCCGCGCAGCAACGTCCAACCCCGCACTCAACCCGCTGTTGCAGGACGTCAACATCGGCTGGCTGGAGAAAATGCGCGTGGAGAACGCGGCTCGCGTCCTGCATGAAGTGGTTGAAGGCAGCGGCCAAATCCAGATCGGCGCCGGGAAGGACTTCGAGAACATCGATGCGCTGGTGGTCAGCATGGTCAATGAATTTATCGAGCCTTGGTATCAGGAAGACACCGACCTGGTGGTGATTTGCGGGCGTCAACTGCTGGCCGACAAGTACTTCCCGATCATCAACAAAGTGCAGGCGCCGACTGAAATGCTCGCGGCCGATATCGTCACCAGCCAGAAGCGTCTCGGTAATTTGCCAGCAGTGCGTGTACCGCACTTCCCGGCCAACGGCCTGTTGGTGACTCGCCTCGACAACTTGTCACTCTACTGGCAGGAAGGCACCCGCCGCCGCACCGTGGTCGACAACGCTAAACGGGACCGCATCGAAAACTTCGAGTCGGTCAATGAAAGCTATGTGATTGAAGACCTAGGCTGCGCTGCCATGGCCGAAAACATCACTCTGAGCTGAGGCGGCAATCATGACCAACCCTTGCCGCCATCACTTTCAGCGCGTCACAGCCGCCGTTGCAGCAGCGGCAGTGGCAGGCCCCGCCATGACCATGGAAGGCGCGTCCATATACGAGCTGCACCTCGCAAAACTCCAGCAGGATTACTTGCGCCTGAAACAGGTGCAATCGACTGAAGGCAAGGCTGAGCTGAAGCGGCAGTTACTGCCGGAGTACATCCCTTACGTAGAAGGTGCGCTCGCCGAGGGCAAAGGTGCACAGGACCAGGTGCTGACAACGTTGATGGTCTGGCGGATGGACGCCACCGACTTCACCGGCGCCCTGGACATCGCCGATTACGTGATCAAGCACTCGCTGTTGATGCCAGATCGGTTTGAACGCACCACCGGCACCATCGTTGCCGAAGAAATCGCCGAAGCGGCACTGAAAGCGCAAAAAGCAGGCGGCGCGTTTGATTTGAGCCTGCTGCTGCGCACCGCGCAAATCACAGCCCAAGAAGACATGCCCGATCAGGCCCGCGCCAAGCTGCACCTGGCCATCGGCAAGGCCCTATCGGCACACGTTGCTGAAGACGCCACAGCAAGCGCTGTCGCGGAGCCACTGGAACAAGCCAAGACCCATCTGGCCCGCGCCATTGAGCTGCACACCAACTGCGGTGGCAAAAAAGATCTGGAGCGCGTCGAGCGTCTCCTCAAGAGATTCGCTGCACCTGGCAGCTAACCGAGCGTCCCCACGCACCCCGCCGGCTCGGGGCGGATCGGCCAGACCGCTCCTCCTGAACGTGAAGCCCCGACCACCGGCGATCTATTTGTGAGTGCAGTCACATGAGCGCATTTGTAGCCAGCGGCCCAGTCGACAGCGGTCGTATCAACACCGACCCGTTCTGGCCGTCGATTGACCTGGACCATTTACGCGCCACTTTGCGCATTGATGCCAGCGTCACGCCCGCTCGCCTGGAGACTGCCGTGATCGCCGCAGTCGTCAACCTCAACCGCGAACTGGGCGAATGGCGGACCACCCAGCTCGCTGCCGGTTACTCCACGCTGGACGAAGTACCAGGTGATCGAATCAAGGACGTGTCCGTACAGGTTCACCTGTACCGCCGCGCCATCGAAGCCGGGACCGGCGCCGAAGTCTGCGAGCGATACCGCGACTATAGCGCGACCAATACGGGCGCCAACAAGGCCGTAGAACTCACCCCCAACATCGATGACTACCGCCGCGATCTTCGCTGGGCCATCCGTGACTTCCTTGGCCGCCCCCGCACCACCGTGGAGTTGATCTGATGGCCAACCCCGTACGCACCCAGCAAAACGACAGCGTCGACGCCCTGTGCTGGCGGCACTACGGCCGTACTGCCGGCGTGACCGAGGCCGTGCTTACGGCAAATCCCGGCTTGGCCGACCACGGCCCGGTCTTGCCTCAAGGGCTTGTGGTGAACATGCCCGAAGCCCAAGCCAGCGCGCCCCAGCGGCAGATGGTGAATTTATGGAACTGACACCGCTGCACCCAGCCCTTGAACCCACCACTACTGGACTACGGAATGAAGCGCATGCCTGACCGTCCCGAAACATGGGCCTGGCTCGCCGCCTGGCTTGAACAGCACTGGCCGACGTTCTATGCCGGCTTTCTGGCCCTGATCATTGCAGCTCTTCGCATCATGTACGGCGGCGGGACGCTGCGGCGCATGCTGATCGAGGCGCCGCTATGCGGCACCTTGGCGCTGGCCGCTAGTCATGGCTTGGCGCTACTGGGCATTGCAACATCGGCTGCGCCGTTCTTCGGCGGGGTGATCGGTTTGCTCGGCGTGGAAGGCACTCGCGCCGCCGCCAAAAAGTTTTTCACCCGCAAGGCAGAACAACCATGACTACCCTCCGCCACGGCGACCGCTCACAAGCAGTGCTCATCCTGCAAAAAAACCTTAACCGGCACGGCGCTAACCTTAAGCCCGATGGCGACTACGGCGACATTACTGAAGCCGCCGTACGGGCCTATCAACTCAAAACCGGGCTGGTAGCCGATGGCATTGCTGGCAGCAAAACCCACATCAGCCTGGCCGGTGGCGACTGCGCCCAACTGCTGCGCAACAACGATCTGATAGCCGCCGCTGAACGCCTCGACGCTCCTTTGGCCTGCATCTATGCAGTCAACGAGGTTGAATCCAGGGGCAGAGGCTTTCTCGACAATGGCAAGCCGGTGATCTTGTTTGAGCGACACATCATGCATCGCCTGCTCGCCAAGGTGCGAAACGAAGGAGATGACCCCGCTGAACTCAAGCGCCATGCCGACCAACTTGTCATCACCAACCCCGCTCTGGTCAACCCGAAAGCAGGCGGGTATATCGGCGGCACGGCTGAACACCAGCGCCTTGCCATGGCGCGCCTGATCGATGACATCTCTGCGCTGGAATCGACGTCATGGGGCGCCTTTCAAATCATGGGCTTTCACTGGCTGCGCCTCGGCTACAGAAGTGTGCAGGACTTCGTGACAGCCATGTGTATCGGTGAATCGCAGCAGTTCGACGCCTTCACCCGCTTCATCGAAACCGACCCGGCGTTACACAAGGCTCTGAAAACCCGCAAATGGGCCGAATTCGCGAAGCTCTACAATGGGCCGGACTATCAGCGCAATCTCTACGACATCAAGCTACAGCGCGCCTACGAACGCCACGCTGACTGTGGTTGCGGCCAGGCGGTGACGTCATGATCGACTTTGAAGCGATACGCAAACTGCAAGTGCAAGACGGCGATCTGCTGGTGGTGCCCGAATCCACCGGGCATGACGACATGCAGCTTTTAGGCGAAGCCATCCAGTTGATGAGTGGCGCCAGAGCCGTGATCGTGCGCGGCCCCATTAAACAACTCGATACCGGCGCCATGAACAAACTCGGCTGGTACCGCGCTTGAGCCCCCTGCGCCAAACCCTGTTCGGCCTTGCCCTGCTCGGCCTTGTGGCGCTGCTGATCTGGGGCCAGCAACAACGCATCACGGTTGCCCAAGCCCAGACCGAACTCGCTGAAGCCAAGGCCACCAGGGCACGCGAGGACGCACACCGTAACCTCACCACCGCCAACTCCCTCACCACCACATTGCAACAAGAACGCGCCGCCCAAAACGCTCTGCGTACGCAGCAGGATCAACTGCACCAAGGTCTGCAACAGCGTGAGCGAACCATAAAGGAACTGAAACGTGAAAACGCTGAACTACGCGATTGGGCTGCTCAGCCTTTGCCAGACGTTGCTCGCAGGCTGCGCGAGCGTCCCGACGTCACCGGCGCCGACGCTTATCATCAGTGGCTGTCCGGCCGTGGTGCCCTGCCAGTTACCGGCGACCCGTCCACTCAATAACGGCGACCAACTCACCGACCAGGACCGCGTTGAAACCGCCTGGGCAGCCTGCGCTGCGCAGGTCGACATGGTGTACCAACATCAGCAGGCCACCCCATGAACAAGCCCGAGCACCTGCGCGCACATCTTCTAGCCACCGTGGCCGAGTTCAAGCACAACCCCGATCGTCTGCTGATCTTCATCGACAACGGCAAAGTGCGCTGTACCGCTGCCGCCAGCTTGTCGTTTGAGTACAGCTTTGACCTGCAGATCATCCTCACCGACTTCGCCGGTCACCCAGACAGCGTGATGCTGCCCATACTCGGCTGGCTCAGCGTCAACCAATCGGAGTTGCTGGAAAACCTCGACAAGGTTAAAAACGGTATTCAGTTCGAAGCCGATATCCTCGACAAAGATAAAGTCGACCTCAGCGTGACCCTGCCGCTGACAGAGCGGGTGATCGTCGGCCAAGACGAACACGGCAACACCACCGTCAAACATGTCGGCGAGCCGCTGCGCGTTGCGGGTTACCTCGACCCGAACTGGAGACCTGGCGCCCAAGGCAACACCAGCGAATGGTTTGTTCCCGATGGCCAATAATCTGGAAGCACTGGAGACCTGGGCCGCGGTGCTGCTGGCCCGGTTGGAGCCAGCGGCGCGCAATAAACTGGCCCGCAGCATCGGACAGGAATTGCGGCGTAGCCAACAGAAACGAATCGTTACCCAGCAGAACCCGGACGGCAGCAAGTTCGCCCCACGTAAACAGCGGAACTTGCGCGGTAAACAGGGGCGTGTTCGGAGAAAACTGGCAATGTTTAAGAAACTACGAACTGCCAGTTACTTGAAGGTCCGGGGTGACAGCAACGCCATAAGCGTTGGTTTTACCGGGCACATTGCCAGAATAGCCCGGATTCACCAGTTCGGTTTGAAGGATCGTGCAGAGCGCGGTGCGCCGGACGTTCGTTATAATCAGCGTGAATTGCTTGGATTCAACAATACAGACCTTGACTTGATCCGGGATGGGCTTTTAGTTCACCTTACACGTTCTGATCGTTGACGATAGAGCCTGGTGGAAGTACTCGCAAGCGTGGAAACTCCCCGCTTTCAAGGCCGTGATTAAACACTCTCGTAAACGCTTCAAAAAATGCCTTATCTCCATGAATGAAACGAGAGTACTGGTGTAGCTCGCCATATGATAATGGGATGCACGAAATCCCTGTTTGCTTGAACAATTCGAGCATGAGATTCGTATAGTCACGATACTCATCATCAAACAACTCTTTCATCACCACAAGGGAATATATTTTTTTACCCTCCAAACTTATCTCTACCTCCGCGCCATCCATGATCACAACGAACGGTGAGTACTTCCGTATGTAACCAATAGCTCCTTTGACCTGTCCAACTGCTTTTTTCAGTGCCTTATTAGTAGCAGACCTTTTTTTCTCTAGAGTTTTATTAATAGTACTTTCAAGATTTTGACTATCTTTAGCTTGGATCAAGATCACGCTCTCGTCAGTTACGACTAGGACATCGACCACTTCTTCTTTATCATAAGTTCGCTTAGGTCCCAGATAAATACTCTCAGAATCAAATGTTCTCTCAAGCAGAGCAATTATCTCTTTTTCTTGCGCTGGACCTGGTACCTCGCGCTCCAACGTAAACATACTGTAGCCTGGACTGCCATGATAGCTATGATTTTCTGGACGCATATCTATATAAACAATGTCCTCGAGCATCAGGGGCTCAGTCAAACTAACTTTGATTGCACGGCAATCGTCTTCCGGCGTACTAAGCATGAACCATTCAGTCAGTTGGGTAAGAATTGCACTCTGATTGAGCCCCTGAAAACTTGGAACTACGGCTCTCCTCAGCATTTCTCGATGTGCTTTTGTAGAGCTGAATTCCGCTCTGTATGCCAAAAGCTCTCTTCCAAGCTCATCAAAAAAATGAACATCAACCTGTGGCGAGATAAAAAGCTTGGAAAGCTCCCGCCCAGAAAATTCTTTAATCAATGCTCCTGCAACAGTTAGAGGGTGGTTTTGATCGTCAAAAAATGTAGCTATAAAACCAACAGACTTTAGTTGACCGACCTCATATGGAGCTAAGTGTATTAAAAATTCGCGACGCACCTTGGCAGTAAGAATTGTTTCCTTAGATGCTTTAACGATCAACTTCGGAATATAATCCCCTTTCACAGTAACAGGGAACAACCCTATCAAAATTTCGTTTACTTTTCGCATAACGCTGGGATGACTGATGGATAGCATATCTTTCGCTCCTTGAATTCCGTCACTTTTTTGGGCTGTTTTTAATTAAGTACCCTATCGTATAAGCCCTCACCTGTAACCTCCGCTCTTACAAGATGAAGCTGCTGCGCTGGCACACTCGCGTCGCCACCATCATCGCCATGGACAACTTCGCCGCTCTCTCTCGCATGCTCGAAAACCTTATCCGCTTTGGCGTCATCGCCGCCGTGCAGATGAAGCCCCCGCGCGTGAAGGTCAAAACCGGTGCGCTGACCACCGCTTGGCTACCATGGCTCGCCCTCCGCGCAGGCTCTGACAAGCAATGGGACCCGCCCACCGTAGACGAGCAAGTCATTCTGCTCAGCCCGTCCGGCCAACTCGCCAATGCCATTGTTGTGACTGGCGTGTTCAGCGATCACATCCCGGCGAACGGCGAACGCACTGGTCTGCACCGCCGTACTTACGCAGACGGCACGGTGATCGAGTACGACAGCGTAGCCCATCATCTCAACGCGACATTGGCCGACGGCGGCACTACGCAACTGATCAGCAGCGGCGGCATCAATATCGTCGGCCCGATCACGCACCAGGGCGATTACACCCAAACCGGCAATCAAACTGTCACCGGCAAAGTCACTGTTTCAGAGGATGTGGTAGCGGCCGGCATCAGCTTAGTCAATCACGTGCACAGCGGCGTCATGCCTGGCAGTGGAAAAACGGGGGTACCTGAATGAACCGACACACCGGCGGCGCCATCGACACCCAAGCGCATATAGCCCAGTCCATCACCGATATCCTCACCACCCGCCTCGGTACCCGCGTCATGCGCCGTGAATACGGCAGCCTGCTCCCGGAACTGGTAGACCATCCCTTCAACGACATAACCCGCCTGCGCGTATGCGCAGCCACGGTCATGGCGTTAATGCGCTGGGAAGCTCGCATCAGCCTTAGCCGTGTGCAATTCAACGGCACCAACCTGCAAGGCCAAGCCGTGTTGGATCTGGAAGGCCGCGTGGTGAACACCAATGAACCGCTAAGCCTTAGCGTGCCGCTGCAACTGGGGGGCAGTGTATGAACAGCTTCGCCGCCATCGACCTTAGCCAACTCCCGCCGCCGCAGATCGTCGAGCAGATTGATTACGAAGTGATCCTGGCCGAGCGCAAAGCGTTCTTGATTAGCCTGTGGCCGATTGCAGAACAGGCAGAAATTGCCGCACGTCTCGACCTAGAGTCCGAACCATTGACCAAACTGCTGCAAGAGAACGCCTATCGCGAAACCATCTGGCGGCAGCGGGTCAATGAAGCATCCCTTGCCAACCTACTAGCCACCGCCCGTGGTGCTGATCTTGAGCAGTTGGCGGCCAACTTCAACGTCAAACGCTTGGTGATTCAGCAAAGTAATGCATCGGCCGTACCGCCGGTACCGAAACTGATGGAGAGCGAGGACAGTTTGCGCGAGCGCGCCCAAATGGCCTGGGAAGGTTTGAGTACCGCCGGCCCGCGCAACAGCTATATCTTTCATGCCCGCGCCGCTGATGGCAGGGTAGCCGACGCCACTGCTGAGAGTCCGTCGCCGGCCGTGGCCGTGGTTACTGTGCAATCGTTGCTCGGCGATGGAGCGGCCTCTGCGGAATTGCTGGACGTTGTAAGCACCTACCTTAACGACGAAGACCGCCGGCCAGTGGCCGACCGTTTGAACGTTCAGAGTGCGCAGATCATCCGCTACCAAGTCAAGGCAACACTCTATTTACTGTCCAGCGGGCCAGAGTCCGAACCTATTCTGGCCGCAGCAGAAAAACGCTTGCTCGCCTACGTCAACCAGCGTCGTCGACTGGGAATGGAAGTCTCCGAATCCGCCCTGCATGCGGCCTTGCATGTCGAAGGTGTACGCAAGGTAGAGCTAGAAAACTGGGTCGATATTGTCGCGACCAAAGCCCAGGCTCCCTATTGCACAGATGCTAGCGTCGGCCGTGGGGTTGAGTGATGAACGCCCTGCTGCCTGGTAACGACACCCCGCTCGAGCGCCATGCGGCTGAAGCATTGGCTCAAATCCAGAACGTACCCATCCCACTAAGGCAACTGTGCAACCCCAACACTTGCCCTGTGGGTCTGTTGCCGTATTTGGCATGGGCCTTTTCGGTGGACCGCTGGGACAGCAAGTGGAGCGAAGCCACCAAACGGGCAGCCATTCGCGCATCCCATTACATCCATTCGCGCAAAGGCACCATTGGCGCGTTGCGCAGGGTAGTAGAGCCCTTGGGCTTTTTGATCGAGGTCGTCGAATGGTGGGAAACCTTGCCAGAGGGCATTCCCGGCACATTTGCGCTTGAAGTGGGCGTGCTGGATTCGGGTATCACCGAAGAGATGTATCAGGAGCTGACCTTTTTGATCGAGGACGCCAAACCCGTTAGCCGTCACTTGACCGGGTTGGCAATCAGCTTGGAAAGCACCGGGCTCATCAACGTTTTTTCTTGCGTCTACGAAGGCGAAATCATCGACGTATATCCGCCTGCACCCCGTGACATTGAGGTGACCGGCCAATTCGGCCCGGTGGGCCGCGAACATCAAATCGAAACCCTGGACGTATACTCATGATTGATCAAAACAGCCAGTTCATGGCGATCCTCACTGCCGTCGGGGAAGCCAAACAAGCTAATGCCGACGCGTTGGGCATCCCTTGGTCGTTCTCGCAAATGGGTGTGGGTGATGCCAACGGCACCGATCCAATTCCTGACAGGCTGCAAACACAGCTGATTCATGAGCAACGTCGAGCCCCACTGAATCAAGTCAAGATCGACCCCAAGAACAGCAACGTGATCATAGCCGAGCAAGTCATCCCGGAAAACGAAGGTGGCTGGTGGATTCGCGAAATTGGTCTTTACGATGAAGGCGGTGACTTGGTGGCGGTGGCCAACTGCGCGCCGAGTTTCAAACCATTACTGGCCCAAGGCAGCGGCAAAACCCAAGTAGTACGGATGAATTTCATTGTCACCAGCGCAACCAATGTCACGCTAAAAATCGATCCCAGTGTGGTGCTAGCAACCCGTGAATATGTAGACCAGTGGATCATTGAAGTATTGCCCGCTACGCGTATGGCAGGAACCTACCAAAAGGTCACGATTAATGAGCGCGGTGTGGTCATTGAAGGCAGCAACCCGAACACGCTGGCCGGACATGGCATCACCGATGCGTTGACCCAGGTTGAAAGCGATGCCCGTTACTTTCTAAGATCGGACTACCCCGGTGGGATTCCGCGAAACACTGCATCAATGGGTGAATCCGGCTGGTGGCTATGTGCAGATACCGGATTAATTCGACAGCGTACTTTTTTACATGTCGGAGACATTGTCAGCGGCAACCCTGTGCAAGTGATATGGCCAACCCAATTTCCTAAACAATGCTCATCTATTGCTGCAACGCTTCAAGCTACAAACGGTGGAAGTGGTATTGAAATCTCCGCGCAATTCGCAGTTCAAGCAAAAAGTGTATCGGGCTGCATACTTTTCTTTGCTGAATGGGGGAGTCAAATACAAGCCTTGTCTTTATATATACAAGCAGAGGGGTACTAAAAATGGCTTGGTATTTTCATAAGCAAACAGCCGGATTCCTCACAACGCTGATCTACGGCGAACGAACACTGTTGAAGCCTGATCCAGATTGGCTCCCAGATCCAGCGGACGACAACCCAACTGCGCCCCCTTTAGTCAGGATGCAGAACCCTGATTGCACACTGCCACCCGAAGAGCTATTGCTGCCCCTGAGCGATCAGCAGTACACAGAACTAATTGCTGGACAAGAATCAGGGCGGATGATCGGTATTAATGCCAAGGGATACCCCGTCTTGCAGGACCGACCTGCTCCTACTCAAGAGCAAATTCAGAGCAGACAAGCAGCCGATAAAACCCGCCACATCGCCGTTGCTAATACTCAAAAGGCTAAGCTGGCCGACCGCATAGCCACCCTGAGAGATGCAGTGGCCAATATTGAACAGCCGGGAATGCAAGCTTTTGCCGCTACTGCAGAAGAGCAGGAAGAGTTATCACGCTGCGAGTTGGCACTGGTGCAATGGAAGAACTACGCCATTGAATTGGGACGTGTAGCGCCAACAGGCGCTCCTATCGTGTGGCCCGAAATACCAGATAACTGAAACAAGTCACTCCAACTTCTGTGCCCTGTAACCTCAACGCCTACAAGCCTCACCCCTCGCCCAACCGCCACGCGCGCGGCAGCCTGTGCAGTGTCATTCCACTGCGCAGGCACCACCCATGGCCGACTATCTTCACGGCGTGCGGGTCATCGAACTCAACGACGGCACCCGCCCCATTCGCACCATCCCTACCGCAGTCATCGGCATGGTTTGCACCGCCGAAGACGCTGACGCAACTGTCTTTCCTCTGGACACGCCGGTACTGATCACCAACGTGCAAACCGCCGTCGGCAAGGCTGGGGTCAAAGGCACCCTTGCGGCCAGCCTGCAAGCCATTGCTGACCAGACCAAGCCCTACACCATCGTGGTGCGTGTGCAGGAAGGTGCCGACGAGGCCGCAACTGCCAGTGCCTTGATTGGCACCACCACCGCCGAGGGCAAATACACCGGCATGAAAGCCCTGCTCGCCGCCAAGGCCCGCTTGGGCATGACACCGCGCATTCTCGGTGTACCAGGGCTGGACAGTTTGCCGGTGGCCACCGCCTTGATCGCCATCGCCAAAGACCTGCGTGCGTTCGCCTACGTCAGTGCGTGGGGCTGTAAAACCAAGGAAGAAGTGGTCGCCTACCGCGAGAACTTCGGCGCCCGCGAAGCCATGGTCATCTGGCCGGACTTTCTCAACTGGGACACCGTGGCCAACCAAACCGCGATCGCACCGGCGGTCGCCCGTGCATTGGGTCTGCGCGCCAAGATCGACCAGGAGATTGGCTGGCACAAAACCCTGTCAAACGTCTCGGTCAGCGGCGTGACCGGTATCAGCGCCGATGTGTTCTGGGACCTGCAAAACCCGGCCACCGACGCCAATTACCTCAACAGCAATGAAATCACCACCCTGATCAACGCCAACGGCTACCGCTTCTGGGGCAGTCGCACCTGCAGCGACGATCCATTGTTTGCTTTCGAGAACTACACCCGTACCGCGCAGATCCTCGCGGACACCATGGCCGAGGCGCATATGTGGGCCGTTGACCGCCCGATGCACGCCTCTCTGGTACGCGACCTGGTCGAAGGGATAAACGCCAAGATGCGCGAGCTGATCTCCCAGGGCTATTTGATCGGCGGTAGCTGCTGGTACCCGGAAGACATCAACACCAAGGACACCCTCAAGGACGGCAAGCTCTGGGTCGACTACGACTACACCCCCGTGCCACCTCTGGAAGACCTCACCTTCCGCCAACGCATCACAGATCGCTACCTGATCGACTTTGCCAAAGGCATCAACAGTTAAACGCGAATTCCGGAGAGCACCACCATGGCCCTGCCACGCAAACTTAAAAACATGAACCTGTTTAACGACGGCAACAGCTACACCGGTGTTGCCAAGTCCGTCACCCTGCCGGCCCTCGGCCGCAAGATGGAGGCCTATCGCGGCGGCGGCATGAACGGCCCGGTCAAGGCCGACTTGGGCTTCTCCGATGACGGTATACAGCTGGAATGGAAGACGGGCGGCCTGGATCTGATCTCACTCAAACAGTTCGGTGCGGTCAACGCTTCAGGCGTTGCACTACGCTTTTCCGGTTCTTTTGAGCAAGACGACACAGGCGAAGTTAGCGCCGTAGAAGTCGTCGTGCGTGGTCGTCACGAGACCATTGAAATGGGTGATGCGCAGCCAGGCGAAGACACTGAACACGCCATGACCACCGCCTGCACCTACTACAAGCTGACCGTCGACAACGAAGAAATCATCGAGATCGATCTGCTCAACTTCATCGAGAAAATAGGTGGCGTGGACATGCTGGATAAACAGCGCTCAGCCATTGGCCTCTGATACACCCCCTCAATCCACAGCCGCAGGAGCTTCATCCATGACCACAAAAGCGACCACCGAGCAGCCCGACGTTCAGCCCTTGGCCGACGATAACACCGTCATCCTCGACACCCCGATCCGTCGCGGTACCACCACCATCGACAGCATCACCCTGCGCAAACCCAACTCGGGCGAACTGCGCGGCGTGAGCCTGGCCGAGCTGCTGCAAATGGACGTCAACAGCCTGATCAAGGTGCTACCGCGCATCAGCACGCCCACCCTGACCGTGGTTGAAGTCAGCGCCATGGACCCGGCCGACCTGTTCGCCCTCAGCAGCAAGGTGTCTGGTTTTTTGCTGCAGAAATCGATGAAAACGGACGCATCCCTCGTTGCGTAGAAGACGCCATGGCCGACTTGGCCGTGGTGTTTCACTGGGCACCGGCTGATATGGATCACCTGGGCCTGCAAGAACTGATGGACTGGCGCGAGCGTGCCAGGGTGCGGAGTTCGACCGATGGCAAATGATCTGCGAATTCAGGTATTGCTTAATGCCATTGACAAAGTCACCGGGCCGTTACGGCGTATCACAGGAGGAAGCACGAACACTGCTAAAGCGTTGAAAGCGGCACGCGACCAACTCAAGGCGCTGAAAGATCAGCAATCCAATATTGCTTCTTTTAAAAAGCAACAAGGCGCCATCGCCGCAACCTCCGACAAACTAAACACCGCACAGGAAAAGCTGCGCCAGTTAAAGACAGCGATGAACAATAGCGGCAACGCTGCGTCAGGGAAATTTAAAAATGACATGCGAAAAGCCCACGAATCTGTTCGAGATCTGACCACAAAGCTGCAAGAACAACGCAAGGGACTAACGCCCCATATGACCAAGCTTAAGGAGGCCGGAATTGCCACTGGCAAGCTTGGCGAACACGAAGCGCGACTGAAAACAGAAGTCGACGCAGCCAATCGCTCACTCAACACCCAAAAAGACCGTCTTAACGCCATCGGTAAACGTCAAAACGCCCTGGCTACCGCCCGAGCGAATTACGACAGACAACGACAAACTGCCCAGTCTATGGCAGGCACGGGAGCCATGGCCGCAGCCAGCGGTGGTGCTGCACTGTATGCCGGGGCACGACTGATAAAACCGGGGGTTGAGTTCGACGCCAGCATGAGTCGTGTCCAAGCCATCAGTCGACTGGATAAAGATGACCCACAACTCAAGGCCCTGCGAGACCAAGCACGTCAACTGGGCGGCTCGACCCAATTCACTGCGGGTCAGGCTGCTGATGCGCAAGGGTATTTAGGCATGGCTGGCTTCGATCCGAAGGCCATAAAAGCCGCCATGCCCGGCATGCTCAACCTGGCTGCCGCTGGGGGCGCAGATCTGGCACAGACCGCCGACATTGCTTCAAACATCATGTCTGGACTTGGTTTACAGGCAGATCAGATGGGAAAACTCGGTGATGTACTGGTGGGAACCTTCACCCGCTCAAACACCAACCTACAAATGCTTGGCGAGACAATGAAGTACGCGGCGCCCATGGCAAAAACCTACGGCGTAGAACTGGAAGTCGCCGCCGCCATGGCGGGCAAACTGGGTGACGCTGGGCTACAAGGCAGCATGGGCGGGACAGCACTCAGCTCAATCATGAACCGCTTGGCTGCACCCCCCAAGGCTGCGCGCAAAGCCCTCGATGAATTGAACATTAAAACAGCTGATGCCAATGGCAATCTGCGGCAAATCCCTGACATCCTTAAAGAGATTTACGATAAGACCAAAGCCATGGGCACTGCCAAAAAAGGGGGGTTGTTCAAGGCTATCGCAGGGGAAGAAGCGGTCAAGGGCATGGCCCAGTTGGTGGATCAGGCGGGTATCGGCGAGCTGCAAAAACTGATTGCCACCTTGCGCGATACCCAAGGCGAAGCAAGCAAAACATCCCGCGTGATGGCTGATAATCTCAAGGGTGATATGACCACCCTTAGAAGCGCGTGGGAAGACTTCGGCATAGAACTGGAAGAGCAGCAAGATGGTCCTTTGCGCGACTTGGTGCAGTCAATCACCGATGTTGTCCGCAGCGTAAAAACTTGGGCGAAAGAAAACCCGACTCTCAGTGCAGGATTGGTCAAGGCAGCAGCAGTTATTGCTGGTCTCACTGCAATAGTAGGTGGCCTGATGATTACTGTCGCCAGTGCGTTGCTGCCATTCATTGCGCTGCGCCTGATGTTGGCTCAACTGGGTATTCGCCTACCCAGTTTGATCGCAATGTTTTGGAGCCTAGGCAAGAACGTACTGCCCTTTGTTGGCAAGGCCGTGCTTTGGCTCGGTCGAGCGCTGATGCTCAATCCGGTCGGTATCGCTATCAGCGCCATCGCCGCAGCCGCCTACCTGATCTATGACAACTGGGATGCCGTCAAACGCTACTTCATCAGTGCCTGGGCAGAAATCAAAGCCGGTTTTGACGGGGGTGTTGGCGGCATCGTGACGGTGCTGACCAACTTCAACCCAGTCGGCCTGATATACCAAGCCTTTGCCGAAGTACTGAGTTATCTGGGCATTGACCTGCCCAACCGCTTTACCGAGTTCGGCAACATGATCGTCAACGGCCTGGTCAACGGGCTGTATGCCGGTTTGGGCAAGATCAAAACTGCCATCAACGACATCGGCGATTCGACCATTGCGTGGTTCAAGGAAAAACTCGATATCCACAGCCCATCGCGCGTGTTCGCCGAACTGGGCGGCTTCACCATGGCCGGTCTAACCCAAGGTCTGGAAGGTGGCCAGAAAGGCCCGCTCGACGCACTGACTCGAATGGCCAAGCAATTGACAGCGGCGGGCACCTTTGCCCTGAGCGCGACCACCTTGCCCGCCTTGGCCGTGGATGATCGCCCACCCATCGGTAGCTCGCCCGTTGCTGCCATATACGACAGCCACGACACCTACGAATTCACCTTAACGGCGGCGCCTGGCATGGATCTGCAAAGCATGGAAAAGAGCCTGCGAGCCATGCTGTCCCGCATAGAGAACGAAAAAAAGGCGCGCCAGCGCAGCAAACTTTCCGACCTGGAATAACCCCCATGATGCTTGCCCTAGGCATGTTCGTGTTTAGCCTCTCAACCGCCGCCTACCAGGAGCTGCAGCGCCAAACCGACTGGCGCCACGCCAGCAATAACCGTATCGGCGCGCCTCCCGCACGGCAGTTTGTGGGCCGTGGCGACGACACTATCACCCTGCCCGGCATCATATTTCCCGAGCTGGCCGGTAGCGCCCTCAGTCTTGACGCCCTGCGCTTGATGGCGAACACCGGCAAAGCCTGGCCCATGGTCGAAGGCAGTGGCCGCATCTATGGCCTCTGGGTGATCGAGAGCTTGAGCGAAACCAAGACCCTGTTTTTTCGCGACGGCACACCAAGGCGCATTGAGTTCACCCTGAGCCTCAAGCGTACCGACGATGACCGCATCGACCTGCTCGGTGCCAGTACCAGCATTGGCGCCAACATCCTGCGAGGCTTGTTGTGATCGGGTATCTCAACGGCAGTGCCGAGCGCGACGCTGCTTACCCAGTTCCTGCCTTCCGCCTCACCGTCGACGGCTACGATATCGCCCAACTCATCAGCCCGCGCCTGATGAGCCTGGAATTGACCGACAACCGTGGCGTCGAAGCGGATCAACTCAGCCTCACCCTCAGCGACCATGACGGCCTGCTGTCCATCCCGCCCAAAGGCGCGGTGCTTAGGCTATGGCTGGGCTGGAGTGACACCGGCCTGGTGGACAAAGGCATCTACACCGTCGACGAAATCGAACACAGCGGCGCCCCGGACGTGTTGAGTATTCGCGCTCGATCGGCAGACCTACGCAAAGGCCTGAAAACCAAACGCGAACGCAGCTGGAGCAACACCACCCTTGGCGAGGTCCTGAGCGATATCGCCATCGGCAACGGCCTGACCGCCACCATTGCCGTCCCTCTCTACGGCTTGCCCATCCTGCAACTCGATCAGGCCAACGAGTCTGACGCCAACATGATCAGCCGTCTGGGTGAAGAGTTCGACGCAGTGGCCAGCGTCAAAGCCGGCTGCCTTCTGTGCATGCCAGCAGGCGGCGGTAAAGCCGCGAGCGGCCTGGACCTGCCCCACATCACCCTCACCCGCGCCGAGGGCGACCAACACCGCTACCTGCAAGCCGACCGCGACAGCTATGACGGTGTGCGCGCCTATTACTACGACGTCAACAGCGCCAAAAAGCAGGAAGCCATCGCTGGTGGCGGCGACAATCTCAAAGACCTGCGCCATACCTACAGCGATCAACAATCAGCCCTGCGTGCTGCTCGATCAGAATTCAAGCGGTTGCAACGGGGCAGCGCGACCATCAGCTACAGCCTGGCCATGGGGCGCCCAGACCTAATCCCCGAGCTGACCTACACGCTCCAAGGCGTCAAAGCCGAGATTGACGAAATCATCTGGTACGGCGGCAACGTGCAGCACAGCCTCACCGCTGACGGCGGCTATACCGTGAGCCTGGAGCTGGAAAGCAAGTTGCCGGAGGATGGAGTGGAGGATCTGGTCGAAGAAGATCAGGGTGATTTTACGGGGGTTATTGCGTATTTCCGTGACCCAAAAACTGAGAAGGTAAAGGCAGTCACTGCAGGAGACCAGTCAATGCCTAGGCGGTTGAAATGGTTATATGCGGCAGGAGATTCTGCAAAAAGAGCTGTAGATCGTGAGTGGAAGAAGATGAAAATGTAGCCATAAGCCACTATTCTATGCATGCCTGAGAATAATGGAGCTATCATGTCAGATCAATCAGCAGAAGATATTGAATCAAAACTTACCGAGTTGGAAAATAAACTTCCAACTCTAGACTTGGTAAATAACTTGCTATGGAGAACTACTCCCCAATGCCAAGTACTACTGAATGAATCTTTGGCAACGGCCAAGCCGGTAAAAATCACAAGAGCAGCAAAACGCTTTACACCGGAAGAACCTTTTTACTTAGATTCCATTAATTTTTATGGAGAAAACTCTAAAATACCCACAAACCTAGCAGTAATTATTAAGCCATTAGGAAAACCTTCGTACAATTTAAATCTAATAACCCTTGACTCCAATATCAAATTTGTTTTTGGCTACGCACGTAGCTTTTGCGAATGGTTCGAAATATATAGCAGCTCTACTTTAAACAACCCAAAGCTCACAAAGATACGAATCTACGGTACTGGCATCAAAGAAATTTCGGAGCATTCCGAAGACATTGTAGCGATAATTAATTTAAAGCGAGACTTAGAGAAATTCAAAGAAACCCTTAGAAATGACTGCACTGAACTGCACGAAAGTATCAGCTCACTGACCGAAGATAAAACTTTATTAGAGTCTTCCCTAGCCAAGGTATCAAATGCTCATGCCCTCAAAATGTCTGAGCTCAGACTCATTACCGCCAATCTGCAGACTGAAAGCGAAAAATTTGAAAATGCACAAGACTCATTAGTACGAAGTGAATCATTACTTACTCAAACAAAAAACAACATAGAACAACTCAATGAAACCGTACTTAGCCACAATAAAGACATTTCAAAACTCAAAGCAGAACTTACAAAATTAACCTCTGACAAAAACCTCATATCAGATGAGTATGGACCTTACGTCAAAGAAGGAAGATCACAGGCAGCAATTTATGTATTCTTAATTACCCTCCCATTATTAGCTATTATTTTTTCTATTTACGAACTATATTCCGGGGCAAGCAAGCTATTATTAGCCGACTACAAAAATACCGCTGAGATTATTGGATCTTTCATCCTGCGAATTCCATTCGCAGCCGTCTTCGGAATAGCTATCTATTACAGCTGGCGATTAACATCTACAATAATTCAGAAAATATTTACAATTCATAGCGACCGACTCACATTAGCAAAATTGTTAGTCCTCGCCAGAGAGTCAGTCCATTCGGCAGCCAAAAATCTCGACATTAGCAATGAGATTCTGTTTCAAGAACAAGTACATCTTAAAGTAGAGGTACTAAAAAGCCATCTATCAAAAGACTTGGGGAACAGCTTCGAATACCCTACAGCCATGCCAAAATCAAAACAACCAAAGCGCAACGAAGCTGTTAATGATAACGAAATAGAATCAACTGAAGAAGCGGCAAAATAAAACACCTATCAACATATATAATTACAAAGCCCCGACTATTGCCGGGGCTTTTCTTACACATGACCTTCGCAACTTGACTCGATCAACAGTACAGCGCCAGTACGCCTAAATATTGCTATTCCCACCTCAGTACGGAAAGCTACTGAACCTATGTATCCTCTGAGATGTTACCTGTTTCTAACATTTCCAGCAGTTGCGCCGAACTCAAAATAAAAGCGTCTTTTTCTACAGCGGCTTTTACCTTTGTCCACCCGGCATTGCAGCCTGCACAAAGAAATGCCAGTCCCTTGGTTGGAGTCTTGACTACCCGTAGACCGTTGGCTGATGCAAGCGCTTCCAGGTTAGCTCGCTCTTCTGCCCTAAATCCGGTAAAGAGGATTTGCCCCCGCACATCAGTTGGCAAGGATGTAGAGAAAACTGGTGGGGGCGGAGCCCTTTCAAGGAGCAGGTATTGAGTACCTTGGAAATATTCCAACACACGATCCTTGCGGAAGGTTCGGTAAAAGGAATCATCACCAACCCGGCCTTGAATGTACATTGAGGTTTCCTTCCAGTGTGAGAGTTCTCGCTCACTCACACGGCCTTTGCTGTCCTTGTAAGAAAAGGACAGCAATCGATCAGTTTTCTGGGCTCCTACTGATGACATGCGGCAATTACTCCTATCTGGTTTGTTCCCAATGGGAACAGACTAGATCGAACTTTTACCGTCCGCCATCACTGCACTCAAATCGTTCAAGCGCCTCTCTATGTCCAACAATCGCTTCTTACCAGCGATAACAAACTCTATTTCTCGTTGATCTTCATCAGGCAACAGGCGGAATAGAGCCATCACGGCCCTCTCCCGAGCGCTATCTGCATAGGCCTCACTAGAAGCCTGTACCTCTCCTTCTACGCGGAACATCCGGCCATCCCCGGTCAATAACCAATCGATGGAAATACCCAATTGGGACCCTATAGCTACAAGAGCATCTGGGCGGGGCTCTCGCAGCCCCCCGACCCAGTTCTGCAACGAGCTATAAGAGATATCACAGGTCTTTGCAGCTTCTTTGAGGGATAAATTACGAGCTTCAATCGCTCGACGGATTCTTTCTCCGATGCCCATTTGAGACCTTTACTCCTTGACAAATACCCAACCGAGAATTTAGCCTTATTCCCATGTGAGAACATTCTAACCAAATGGGTACATTCAAACCATGCGCGGATCACAACCACACATGAGCAATCCTAAAGTTTCGTGGGAATTTTCTTTAGATATACAGCTGGAGCATAGCTCATGAATAAGCGCCAAATTCAAGCAGGACTCATCGAAAGCGGAAGCAATTTTCGACAATTTGCCCTGACACATGGCTATGAGCCGCGCACCGTTACCCAGGTAGTGAAACGCTGGGCTGGCCACGACACTCTGCCTAGAGGCCGGCTGTCATTTCGCATCATGCAAGACTTATCGCTAATCATTGGTATTGAAGTCCTCCCCGGCATCCTAGCTGACCACTTTGAACGGCAGGCTGCTTCAAAAACGGCATAAAGAAACTGTAGGGGCGATTACTCCGAGGAGATACCAGAAGATGAAACGTCCAGTTCTAGCAACCAAGCGCCAGGTCATGAGCGCAGTGATCAACGACTACAAAGGTGGTCGGGAATGCGCCGCATCGCGCTTGGGGTACGAACTGAAAAAATTTGATAACCACATCTACGAGAACGCTGGCAGCCGCCCGTTGAGTGATGAGCAAATCCATCGGCTGGAACAGGACTCAGGTACCACTCACCTGCCGGAATACATCGCTGCGATGTACGGCGGCATGTTCGTCCCCTTGGCCAGGCCAGAAGTATTAGACAACGTCGACCTTTACAGCCGGTCCGTAAGGGCCGCCGCCAAGCGCGGTATGGTCGATCAGATCATTGCCAAGGCGCTGGAAGACGAAGTGATCGAGAGGGACGAAGCGGATGCAATCCTCGCCGCGCACCGTCGCTACATGTCAGCTCGCCAGTCCGAGGTTCTGGCAACGATTCTGCTGCACAGCCGGGGGACCAAACAGTGAGCGCCTGTCACCAGCCCTTGCCGAGACGCGTCTTGATCTCCTTCAGCACGGTGGCTACATCGTCGACGGCGAAACGTATGTCTTCGGCACGCACGCCTGGACCAGGTTCATCCTTTCTACTTCCTGTTTTGAGTGAATGGCCATGACTTATATCTCCGAAAAAGACAGACAACATTTATTGGATCTACTGGCTATCGCCCAGCAGCGTCTCAACACCCTAAAAGAAATTGCCGCTACCACCAATAACCCCTGCTCCGGCACTGATATCCGGTTAGCCATCGGTGATGCAATTACCCCGCTAAACATCGCCCATGAAACTGCGGAACTGCTGTAAAGGACGTGACCATGAGCACCTACAAGCTGGTCTGCCCCCACTGCCACGGCCGTATGCGCATCCGTACCAGCGAAGGCCAGCATATTTTCCTGCGGATCACGTACATGCAATGCACCAACGAAGCCTGCGGCTGGGCGGTGCGGGCAGAATTCCAAATGACTCATGAACTGAGCCCCAGCGGCATGCCCAACCCCGAGGTATGCCTGCCAGTGGCTGATGTGGTCATTCGGCGCCAGGCAATGCGAACCGCCAATGATCAACCCGATCTGCTCGATAAACTGGTACTGGAGGCCGCAACATTATGAACTCGATCACCCTGACCACGAACCCGGCCAGCGACTACCGCGTCGCGATGCAACAAGCAGCCGTGGCCTATCTGTACCGCCACAGCTCTCAGCATTTGGCCGGTGATAACCAGTTGCTGGATAACTGCATCAGCTATCTGACACTGTCGCTTGAAGTGCCTTCGCACCTGGTGCAGCGCATCGCAGAACTGGCTGTCGCCGAGTTTGAAAGCATGACCTGTAAACGTGTCGACTGGCTTGGCATTCACCCCAGTAGCGGGTTGTTCCGCCCGGTTATCTTGCTGCTGGACACCTGTACACAGCAACGACACCCCGTTTCTGCACGCCTGCTACCGGCGCGCATGTTGCTGACGCGCAACCTCCCGCACTAACCCGAAACCACTCCCTGATGGATGCCCGCTGTGCGTGGGTAGGGGGAATTTGCACCTTACTGGTGGCCGAAATGAACAAGATCACCATAAAACTTGAGATGGACGAACATCAGGCGCAGCACTACCTGCTGTGGCTGACCACTCAATACGAAGTCACCTTGGCTGATATCTGGTACTCCGATCGCTACCGGCATGTACCGACTGGTCAACGGGCGCCGAAGGTGCTTGAGGACATGCCCTATCTGGCAGGCCTCTGCAAAACGCGCAGCGAGCTGAAAAAGCAGCTTGTTGTGGTTGCGGAGCATGCGCAGTGAATCGCAAGCCCATGGAGCAGCAGATCCGCGCTGACGTGATTCAGCGTTTAGAGTCTGATTACGGCCTTCAGCACATGAAGGACACGCATTACATGCGTAAGGGCACCTGCCCGCAGTGCAACCAGAAACGCCTGTTTTCCCGACACGACGAGCCTTGGTTTATCCGCTGTGGTCGCGAAGAAAAATGCCGGTACATGGTGCCAGTCAAAGAGCTGTATCCCGACCTGTTCGACAACTGGAGCAAGCGCGCCCCGGCTAGCAGCGAGCAACCCGCCGCGAGCGCTAAGGCTTATCTCTCATTTGCCCGTGGGTTTCGCCTCGATCTGATTGAGGGCTGGTATACGCAGGACAGCTATTTCGACGGCAGGCTGAATATGGGTTCAGCCACCGTACGGTTCCCTCTGGAACGCGGCGGGTACTGGCAACGCCTGATCGACCAGCCTTCGCGCTTCGGCAAGATGAAAGCGCAGTTTGAAAAAGGGAACAGCTACAGGGGCTACTGGTGGTGCCCGCCTTGTCTTGATCTGCTGCAGGTCGATGAACTATGGATCGTAGAAGGCATCTTCGATGCCATCGCGCTTATTCATAACAACGTTTCAGCTGTTTCGGCACTGTCCTCGAATGCCTTTCCCGAGGAGTCATTGAAGGCCCTTATCACCGCTCGCGGCGGGAAAACACCCAAGTTGATCTGGGCTCTGGACAATGAGCCAGGCGCCCACAGATACACCCACATGTGGGTCATGCGCGCCCGTGAACTGGGCTTCACATGCGAAGCCGCGCAAATTCCGCAACCAGATGCGCGGAAAGTTGACTGGAACGATCTGCATCAACGCTGGGCATTTATTGACGACGACTCAGCACGCGCAGAGCGCATCAAAAAAGATCTGAGGGAAGCCAGGCACCAGGGCGATCTGCTTATTGCCGAGAGCGCCAGCGACAAGGCGTTGCTCATGTACCAGTGGCGGGAGCGCGAGGAGTTCCACTTCTGTTTCGATTCACGCTTGTACTGGTGGAAGTTGGACATCGTGAAGTTCAACGCCGCCAAACAGACATTCGACAAAAGCGAGAAACAAGAAGCGCAAGTGCTTACCGAAAAGCAGATTCGGGAAAAGGCTTTGCAGATGGCCGGCTGCGTGGTGGAGATCGCCAATTGCTACCCAAAAGCCCTTTATTTCCAGCGCAACGAAATCACAGACGAGTCCTGGTACTTCTTCCGCGTCGATTTCCCGCATGACGGCGGCTCAGTGAAGAACACCTTCACTGGCGGCCAGGTTGCTGCCGCCAGCGAATTCAAAAAAAGACTTCTCGGCATGGGCGCCGGAGCCGTGTTCACCGGCAGTGGGCAGCAGTTGGACAAACTCATGAAAGACCAGCTCTTTGGCATCAAGACCGTTCAGACCATCGACTACGTGGGCTACAGCAAGGAGTACCGCTGCTACGTGTTCAACGACGTCGCCATCCGCGATGGCCAGGTCATCCACATCAACGAGGAGGAATTCTTTGAAATGGGCAAGCTCAAGCTTAAAACCCTGCAAAAGGGAGTGCGGATCAATCTGGAGAAAGACGGCAAAAAGTACGACCAACAATGGCTTGGCCTTCTTTGGCAGTGCTTTGGCGCCCAAGGCATTGTGGCGCTGACCTTCTGGTTTGGCTCGCTGTTCGCCGAGCAGATCCGGGGTCGCTACCAGTCATTTCCGTTTCTTGAAGCCACCGGCGAGGCCGGCGCGGGTAAAACCACGTTACTCACCCTGCTATGGAAGCTTGCAGGCCGGGACGGTTATGAAGGGTTTGACCCGTCTAAATCGACCAAGGCAGGCCGCAGCCGCTTGATGGGCCAGGTGTCCGGCATGCCCATCGTGTTGCTGGAATCAGACCGCAGTGGCGACGACAAGACCCACGCTAAAACCTTCGAATGGGACGAACTCAAGGATTACTACGGCGGCGGCACTCTGGCGACCAAGGGTGTTAAAACCGCCGGTAACGAAACCTACGAGCCACCGTTTCGCGGCACCATCGCCATTAGCCAGAACGCCCCTGTGGTGGCGTCTGAGGCGATTATGACGCGGATCGTCAAACTGCACTTTGTACGACCGAACATCACCGCTGAAAGCCGTGCGGCGGCAGATCGCCTTAATGCTCTGGAGGGTTCTACGCTCAGCAACTTTGTGCTGCAGGCCGCACGCAAAGAGCTGGAGGTGATGGAGTTGTTTGGTCAGCACATAGCGGGCTACGAAGCGAAGTTGCGCAACCTGCACGCCCACTGCTTTGCCTGCGAGACACCATTCAAAGACGAGCACGGCGAATGCAGCAATTGTGGCAACAAGCTGCGCGGCTACATCCGTGTGGAACGGATCAACAAGAACCACGCCCAACTGCTCACCCTGCTGGACTGCCTGCGCATGGTAGTGCCACTCACCGACGTACAAATCGACCACACCCGCGCGCAGATCATTCGCATGGCACTTGAGCGACAGGCTTCGATCAGTTCCGACCATCCGGTGGTGGCTGAATTCTGGGAAGTCTACGAATACCTGGAAGGCCTCGATGCCGACGGCCCGGTGGTCAACCACAGCAAAAAAGACCACGTCATCGCCATCAACCTCAATGACTTTGTGAAGTGCGCCGCCGAGCATCGCCAGAAAATCGCCGACGTCAGCGAGTTACGCGAGCGCCTGAAAGACTCCCGCTCGCGGAAGCTGCTCGACATCAACAAGGCGACCGACAGCGCAGTACGGTCCCACCAGGCCAAGAACTCTAACGCGACAGTCACCAAGCAACCCATCGTGAAGTGCTGGCACTTCCAAGCCTGATGAATCATCTGAAACACCCGTTAGACGCTGCAACGTCTGACACCACCCCAAAGGAGAAGCACCATGCAATCTCACTGTTCAACCACCACAGCAAATCAAGCTATAGCGGCCCAGTTAGCCGCCGAAGAACAAGAACGCCCTGCTATTCGCGATGCTGGTATCGCCGCGCTGAACCGGTTATTACCCATCGCTCAGCGTTATTCAGGCCAAAGCCGCATCGTCGGCGGGTTCTTGCTCAGCCTGTACAACGGTAGCGCATTCCCTTTTCCACTCACCGAGTTACGCGGCTTGGACACAGCTCTGTTCAAAGACTGCATAGACCTGCTGCACATGGACCAGCGCCCGGAAATGGAGGTACACGAATATGTCGAGAACGGCGAGGCCGTCTGGTCACAACTGAAAAAAGACTGGGCTGCACAACAAAACTGACACCGATTGAGCCGGAAAAGAAGTGGTGCCGAGGGGCTGCAACCCCTCGACACCGACCACCAAAAGGAGAAGCACCATGCAAGTGAATCAACCCAAAGGCGGCACCGCAGAAGCTACCACGAACCGTTACGACTCACGCACCGCCGACAAATTTGTGCTGCGAATGCCCAACGGTATGCGCTCACGAATTGAGGCATTGGCCAGCGAACGCCATCGGAGTATGAACTCTGAAATAACCATCCGCCTCGAGCGCTCCTTCGTGGACACCGATCTGGTCGCACGCCAGTCCCTACTGATACAGCAGCTCAGCGCCCGAATTCAGGAGCTTGAGCAGACGGTATCTCATGATTAAGGGTACCCTCACCCCTCCTCACAGGCATCGGAGGCAGCATGAACACCGCCTTTATCCTGATGGCCCAATACGATGGCCAGGTGATTATCTCGCTGGAACTGGTCTGCCGGGATTACTTCACGCACCTGACGCCAGACATGTTCCAGCGCAAGGTGATGAGTGGTCAGATCAAGCTTCCGATCACCCGTCTTGAACCGAGCCAGAAGTCCGCCAAGGGCATTCACATCACCGACCTGGCTGCCTACCTCGATCGACAACGTGCGGCCGCGGTTAAAGAGTACAACCAGCTCAACGGGTCAAAACCCGTCTGTTGAGCCACTTCATTGATGCGGCGCCCAGTTGAACGGGCGCTTTCAATATCTTTTCATGCCATTCCCATTCCAAATAACGGTCTCCCTTGCCACGCAGGTGGGTGTATCGCCGCAGCGAGTTCCAATCCCTGTGGCCAGAGACACTCGCCACACGCGGAATGTCCCATTCCATTTCAAAAAGACGGCTGACTCCTTCGTGGCGAAGGTCATGGAAGTGCAAATTATCGATCGCCAACAGCTTGCAAGCCTTGGCCCAGGACGTAGAGATAGATTCAGGACTGTAGGGGAAGATATCGTCGCCGACTTGGGGCATTGTCTTGATGATCTGCCAAGCCTCGTCCGGCAGATAACACCACACGTCATTGCCGATTTTCTGCCCAGGGTTCTTCATGTCGCGCACCAGCACCCGCTGCCCAGCCTCGTCGATGTCCGACCAACGAATACGGGTTATTTCATCCAGGCGGCGCGTGGAGAACAAGGCAAAACCAACGACCTTCAACATATTGATGACAGACGCACGTCGCGCCTGCATGGCTTGGTAGTGTGTCAGCAGCTCTCCTAATTCGTCCAAAGTGGGCCGTCTATCACGCTCGCGGCTTTTCAGGTTATAGCCCAGCTTGCGCAGCACACGCCGGGCACCGCCCATGGCGAGAGGATCGACCAAGTAGCCCCAGGCGTCTTTGGCGATCGCCAGAACAGCCCCAAGGTGTGCCAGGTCATTGCCGGCGGTTTGTGGCTGAACCCCACCGCCCTCCTTGCTCATCCGCCACAGGGCAAAGTCGACCAGGCATTGGGTATTGATATCTGTATCGGTGAGTTGGCCAAGGTAAGTCTCGCCTATGGCTGTCAGCGTGGCACGCTTGGTTTTGCCAAGCGGTCGTGCTTTTTCGACTTCGACCAGGTAACGGACGTTCATCTCTTTTACCGTGGCGCCTTTGAGGCTTGCCCGCTCGATAGCACCGGGCTCATCCAACTGCGTTTCGCGCTTACGCGCCCACACGTGGGCTGCCTGTTTACGGGCGAAAGTCTGGCTCTCTTGGTAGACTTGCACTCCGTCGCGCTTGATGCGGATCTGAGCCGTATAGCTCACCGTCCCATCTGCCAGTTTTCTTGCCCTGATGGTCGCCATATCGAAAGTGGTACGCGTCAGTTTTTGAGTGGTACATCGTACCACCGAGCCCCCAAAAACGCCTGAAAACGCCCTAAAACACGCCCAGAACACGTTGAATAAAATGCTAGATAAACACAGCTGTAGCCCAGCAGAATCAAGCCCTGCGCTGTCCCGCCGCTTTAGTGTGGCACCCATGATGGATTGGACTGACCGCCATTGCCGCTTCTTCCTGCGCCTGCTGTCCAAGAATGCGTTGCTGTACACCGAGATGGTCACTACTGGCGCGTTGCTGAACGGTGATGCTGAGCGCTTTTTGCGTCATGACGAGGCGGAGCATCCTCTGGCGCTTCAATTGGGTGGTAGTACTCCGGCTGATTTGGCTGCCTGTGCGCGTATGGCGCAAGCCGCTGGGTATGACGAGGTGAATCTGAATGTCGGCTGCCCGAGTGATCGGGTGCAGAATAATATGATTGGCGCCTGTTTGATGGCCCACCCAGCACTAGTTGCTGAGTGTGTGAAGGCAATGCGCGATGCAGTGTCGATTCCGGTGACGGTCAAGCATCGGATCGGGATCAACGGGCGAGACAGTTACGCTGAGCTGTGTGATTTTGTTGGAACTGTGCGCGACGCCGGCTGCGAGAGTTTCACGGTGCATGCGCGAATTGCGATTCTTGAAGGGCTTTCGCCCAAGGAGAATCGTGATATTCCACCGCTGCGCTATGACGTTGCCGCTCAGTTGAAAGCTGATTTCCCTGAACTGGAGATTATTCTGAACGGTGGTATCAAGACACTGGAGGAATGCCGCACTCACTTGCAGGTGTTTGACGGAGTGATGCTGGGCCGTGAGGCGTATCACAATCCTTATATTCTGGCCGAGGTCGATCAGCAGTTGTTTGGCAGTGCCGATCCGGTTATTTCACGGGCGCAAGTGCTGGCGCTGTTGCGACCTTATATTGCCGCGCACATCGCCGCCGGCGGTGCGATGCATCACATAACGCGGCATATTTTAGGGCTGGGCCAGGGGTTTCCTGGCGCCCGGCGCTTCCGTCAGTTGCTGTCGGTTGATATCCACAAGACCAAGGATCCGCTGGCACTGCTGGATCAAGCCGGGGAATTGCTAGAAGGCCGCTGAATCGCAGGCAAGCAAAAGGGGCCGCCCTATGCAGGACGGCCCCTTTTTTATCGCCACACGAGACTTAATGACGCTCGAGGGCGTTCACTAGGTCATGAAAGGCTTCACGATTGGAGTCGTTAAGGCCCATCAGGATTTTGTGCGCTTCTAGCACTTTGACTCGTACTACTTCTTCAGACTGGTCTTGCGACGGCAAGTCTGTCAGGCAATCAGGGCAAGGTATGGGCCTATTGATGATATTGAAGACCTGATCGAAGCCCATCGACTGCAGGAGCCGAGTGATGTCCTCATGGGTGGTCACGACGGTCGGCAACAACCCTATTTTTTGACGCGACAAAATCGACAGTTTCGCCAGCAAGCCCAATGTGGTGCTGTCGATGCTGCGGGTTTCGGTTAGGTCTATCACGATGGCCGTAAAGTTGCGCGCCGTGAAGATCCTTTCGATTGTCGCATCCAGTGCTGAACACAGTGTCAGGCGCACTTCACCCACAAACTTAAGGACGAAGGTGCCATCCTGTTCGGCGAACTGAATTCTACCGGTACTCATTTAAGATTCCTGCTTAACACCAACAGGGCGATATCATCCGGCATCTCCCCTAGCGTAGCTAATCCAAAAACCTGGCGCAGACCATCCAGGCTGCCACCTGCCGCTTTCACCAGTTGTGGTAAAGCCGCCTCTTTCTCTTTGAGCGTCTGCTCGGTCAAAAGGTCCAAAATTCCGTCAGACATTAGCGTTAGGCTGAATGCTTCAGGCAATTGCAAGACGTGATCTTCATAAGTTGCTTCGTTAAACAAGCCAACCGGCAACCCTCGCCCTTGCAGATAAGACACGCTGTCTGGCGTGTAGAGCACGGGCAGTGGCAGGTGCCCGCCGATGCTGTAGGTCAGCCGCCCGGTCTCTTCGTCAATCACACCGCCAACCATGGTCACATGCTTGCCCAGCTTGCAGTTGATCAAGCCACGGTTGATATGCCCAAGCACCTCTGAAGGCTTGAACTCGGGCAAGGTGCCGTTGCGCTTGGACTCAAACAGCAGACGTGTAGTCATGAACTTGAGCAGTACCGTCACAAACGCTGAAGAGGCACCGTGTCCGGACACATCAGCTAGGTAGAACGCAACCCGGCGCTCGTCGACCCTGAAGTAATCGACAAAATCGCCAGACAGGTACAGGGACGGAATGATCTGGTGCGCAAAATCAAACTCGGCAATGGACCAGGGGCTGATCGGCAGCATGTTCATCTGAACCTGTCTGCCCGCGTTTTGGTCTTCCTGCAATAAGTGCAGGCTGGCTTCTAGTTCGCGATTGGCCGACTCCAGCTTGTCACGGTAGCGCTGGTTCTCGAGCAGCAACCGGGCACGGTCTAGCGCCCGATGGACGGAGTGCTCCAGAACGGCCAGGTCTTCAAGCGGCTTGATCAGGTAGTCCGCGGCGCCCAAACGCAACGCTTCGACCACATCGCTCATCACGCCAGCACCCGAGATCACGATCACTGGCGTTTCTGAGGAGCGCTGAGCGACCTGACGAATCAACTCAAGGCCACTCATTTGCGGCATGCGCAGATCGCAGATCACTAAGTCTGGTTGCTCTTGCTCGAACACCTTAAGACCCTGCATGCCATTACTGGCCTGGAGGACGCTGAAGCCGCTGTCTTCCAAATAGGCTGCCAAACTGGCACGCACTACTTCGTCGTCATCAATGATCAGCAGCGTGGCACTGGTTTTGTGCATGTGGGCAAATGGCGCCAGAATTGGGTTGGCGTAAGAACTCGAACACGTCGGGCTCTACGACTGAATTGGCTTGTGAACATCCCTACTCAAATCGATTGTCGCGCTCGATCCTACAAAGGTTGCCCGTGTAAGGCGCAGACGGTACTCCCATCCGCCAGGGGTTTCAAGCTCAGGCAGAGAGTGGCCTCAGGTGTTAGTTGCGTTAAATTACATCGGGTTATAAGAACCTCGCGAACAGCAACTAAAACCTAGGTTTCAACCCGTTTCAATTGATAAATTTTCTCATTTCAAGAGGTGCAAAAAAACGGCCACCTGGGCCGCTTTTTATAAGGGGGAAACGGCTTAAAAGTCGTCTTCAACTTGCCCGTCTTTAACTCTGAACTCGCGGCTTTGCAGGTAGGCGTTACGAATAAAGATGTATTTGTCACCCGTGATCAGCTTTTCAGCCGACAACAAACTGGCGCGCGCGTCAATAACGTCCATACCAATCGCCATGTTACGTGCCGGAATATCGTTCATGTACCGGTAAGGCTTTGTGAAGGAGTCCGGGTAAATGCCCGCGGTGTCACGTACGGTGCTAGGGCCCAGCAGTGGCAGAACCACATAAGGACCACTTGGCACACCCCAACGACCTAGAGTCTGGCCAAAGTCCTCATCGTTGCGGTGCAGGCCCATTTTGGTGCCCACATCAAAAAAGCCGCCGATACCGAAAATGGTATTCATCAGCACGCGAGAGGTATCAACACCGGCTGCATAAGGCTTGGCTTGTAGGATGTCGTTGGCCAGGTTGCGCACGTCACCGATATTTCGGTACATGTTGTGGATGCCATCTTGCAGAAATTGCGGCGTAATGAACTGGTAGCCCTGCGCAATTGGCTTCAAGGCATAGGTATCAAGTGTGTCGTTAAACTTGAAGGTGATGCGGTTGATCCCTTCCCACGGATCATCCTCAGTGGCTGCATTGGCGGCAAAGGGAACCATGGCCACACTGGCACAGACACATAATTGAGCAAGACGACTAGTCCAGCGCATAGCAAAACTCCTTGAGAATACTTAACACTTGGGCGCTACGCCCTGGGTCAGGCGGTGAGTATAACGGCAATTACATTTTTGACAGCCCCCAAGAGGCACCCTAAGCAGACTGGATGAGCTACCAGACGTTCCGAAACCCTAAGGATTCTTTTTAAGCGAGCCATAGTCGCGTAAAAAAGTGTCACTGTGTGATTTTGATAGAGATCATGCACTCTCAGCGTGAGTGGATTATTCTAGACGCCCGTTTACAGACCTTTGGCTCACTTCGAAGGTCTACACCAGTGCCTATCAATAAAGGATGAATGCTATGCCTGCGCGCGAACTGCAAGAAAAACTCGACTCCTTGCGCGAGCAACTGGATAAAAATGCGCCATTGTCTCAAGCCGAACGTGATGACCTGAACGAGCTGTCACAAAAAGTCGAAGCACAAATCAAGTTAGACAACGCAACTCAAAACACCAGCCTTTCTGACGAGGTCAACCTCGCCGTAGAACGTTTCGAAGTTGATCATCCTGCCTTGGCCGGTACCCTGCGCAATATCGTTCAAACTCTGGGTAATATCGGGATCTGACTCTCCGTCAAACGTCAGAAACGAAAAAGCCCCGACTCAGTTCACCTGAGTCGGGGCTTTGTTTTACTGCTTAGGCTGTCAGAGCCCTGTTTGACCGCTCATTGCCAGGTCCAGAAGTTCACGGTTGGCCACCGCATACATTGCGTAATCGTTGCCGGTGGCTGCACGCAGATCCACCAACATCGAGCGCCAGCGCTCACCCATCGACTGATTCTGTTCAAGCCACAACGCCAAACGCGCTTCGATCTCGACCGGGGCATCGGTCATCTGCAATACCGAGACGGTAATTGCACGCTGCTGCCAATCAATATCGTCGCGGAAGGCTTCACGGGCCAGCGCCTGCCAGTTGTTTTCTACCGGCAAGTTGCTGATCTGCTGCAAGTACCAGGTCAGGTCCAACGCGCTGCCCACGGCGAAGTACGCTTTAGCGACATCCACTGCATTCTGGCCCGTGACGTCCGAGGCCTCGATAATCGGCAGCAAGGTGTACAGGTGCGTCGTGCCAGCAACCATACGGGCCAGCAACTCCGGCACGCCTGCTTCAACGTACGCCTGATAGCGGGTCTGCCAGCCTTCGCGGGTTGGCCCTTCCAGCAGTTCGTCGAGCTTGAGCCCTAGCGCTGCCAGATGCGGCCCGAAGTGCGCTACATCGCGTGCGGCGTCCAGTTCGTTGCGACGGCTGCGCAGGAACCAGCGTGTGGCACGACGCCCCAGACGCATCAGCTCGTCCATCAGCGCCAGCTGGATCTCAGCCGGGACTTGATAGTCCAGCGCTTCGATCTGACGGAACCAGTGCGGGAGGTGGAAAATGTCACGCACGATCACATAAGCACCAGCCACGTTGGCCGCGCTCATGCCCGTCGACTCTTTAAGGCGCTCCACAAAGGTGATGCCCATGTGGTTGACCAAGTCGTTGGCGATCTGCGTGCTGACGATTTCACGCTTCAGACGGTGACGACGCATGGCCGCCGCAAACTTGCTAACCAGCATCGGCGGGAACGCTGTTTCCATGTCGCGAGTCAGGTAGTCGTCATCCGGCACCTGCGAGTTGAGCAGCGCTTCCTTAAGGTCGATCTTACTGTACGAGATAAGTACCGAGAGCTCAGGACGGGTCAGGCCGTGGCCAGCCGCTACGCGCTCGTTCAGTTGCTCTTCGGACGGTAGGAACTCAATGGCACGGTCCAACTTGCCACGGGCTTCCAGATCGCTCATCAGGCGTTTGTATTCAGCAATGCGTTCATAGGCACGACGCTCTGCCAGAGAAATAGCCTGCGTCTGCTTATAGTTATTGCCCAGTACCAGCGCGCCGACTTCATCAGTCATGCTGCCGAGTAGTTGATTGCGCTGTTTCTCGGTCATATCGCCAGCCTGCACCACTTCATTGAGCAGGATTTTGATATTCACTTCGTGGTCGGAGCAGTCAACGCCACCGGCGTTGTCGATAAAGTCGGTGTTGGAGCCGCCGCCATTGAGGCCGAATTCAACACGCCCCAATTGGGTCATACCGAGGTTGCCACCCTCACCCACAACCTTGCAGCGCAGCTCATTGCCATTGACGCGCAACGCATCGTTAGCCTTGTCGCCCACATCGGCGTGACTTTCGGTGCTGGCCTTGACGTAAGTACCGATACCACCGTTCCACAACAGATCCACCGGTGCCTTAAGCAAGGCATTCAACAGCTCAGTCGGGGTGAGCTTGTCGGCGCTGATCGCAAAACGCTCTTTCATCTCAGGCGAGATGGCGATGCTTTTCGCGCTACGGGAGAAGATCCCGCCGCCTGCCGACATGATGCTGGTGTCGTAATCCGACCAGGCCGAACGTGGCAAATCGAACAGACGCTGGCGTTCAGCGAAACTGCTGGCCGGCTCAGGATTGGGGTCAATAAAAATGTGCAGGTGGTTAAACGCAGCCACCAGTTGCAACTTGTCGGACATCAACAAGCCGTTACCAAACACGTCGCCGGCCATATCGCCCACGCCGACCACGCTGATGCTGTCTTTTTGAACGTTGATCCCGCGCTCTCTGAAGTGGCGCTGTACGCCGACCCAAGCGCCTTTGGCGGTGATGCCCATTTTTTTATGGTCATAACCGGCCGAGCCGCCGGAGGCAAAGGCGTCGCCCAGCCAGAAGCCGTAATCAATCGCAATACCGTTGGCAATGTCAGAGAAGGTCGCGGTGCCTTTGTCGGCAGCCACCACCAAGTACGGGTCATCGTCGTCGTGACGCACCACGTTCAACGGTGGTACCAGCGCACCATCTTTGAGGTTGTCAGTGATGTCCAGCAGGCCGGAAATAAAGATCCGATAGCAGGCAATCGCTTCAGCCTGAATTTCGTCGCGCCCGCCGCCCAATGGCAGACGACGCGGCACGAAACCGCCTTTGGCGCCGACGGGCACGATGACCGAGTTCTTCACTTGTTGCGCTTTTACCAAGCCCAACACTTCGGTGCGGAAGTCTTCTTCGCGGTCCGACCAGCGCAACCCTCCGCGCGCAACGTTGCCGAAACGCAGGTGAACGCCTTCAACTCGCGGTGAATACACGAAAATTTCAAACTTCGGTACTGGCTTCGGCAACTCAGGAATGAGGTGCGGATTGAACTTGAAGCTGAAGTACGAACGGTTCTGGCCATTGGCATCCGGCTGGTAGAAGTTGGTCCGCAGCGTGGCTTTGATCAAGTCCAGATAACGACGCAGGATGCGGTCTTCGTTAAGCACCTGAACGTCGTCCAGCGCCGTCAGAATCGCCTGCTCCAGACGTTGCTGCTTGTCTTCTAGGTCATCGGCGGTCAGCTTGCGCGCCAAGTAGAAGCGGGTTTTGAACAGCCGGGTCAGTTCACGTGCAATGTCAGTGTGGTTGTTTAGGGTGCTGGCGATGTAGCCCAGATCGAAGCCCAGACGGATTTGCTTCAAATAACGGGCATAAGCACGCAGCAACGCAACATCGCGCCACGGCAAGCCAGCGGTAAGCACCAAGCGGTTAAACGCGTCATTCTCAGCGTCGCCCTTAACAATGTGCACAAACGCATCTTGCAATGTGTCGTTGAGCTGCTGGATGTCTAGGTTCAAGCCTTCGCCTGCGGTAAAGGCGAAGTCATGGATCCAGAACTCACGACCGTTAACATGGCGCAATCGATACGGGAACTCGCCCAATACGCGCAACCCGAGATTTTCCAGAATCGGCAATACATCAGACAGCGCTAATGGCGTATCCGCGTGGTAGAGCTTGCAATGCAGCTCTTGGCCCGCGCTCTGCCCCAAAGGCTGGTAGAAACTCATTACCAGCGGGTTTTTCTCGCTGAGGCTCATCAAATGCTGCATGTCGACCACGGCCGAGTGCGCGGCAAAGCGCTCGCGGTAACCTGCAGGGAAGCCTTTTGGGAAGTCGGCCAGCACTTTGGTGCCATTGGCTTCGCCGAAGCTTTCAACCACTAGGCTGGCATAGTCGTCCTGCCAACTGCGGCAGGCTTGAACCACTTCTTTTTCCAGCAGCAACGGATCAATATCGATCCGGTTTTTTGGATCAACCCGCAAAATCAGTTGCACGCGGGCCAATACCGACTCCGAGAAGAACGTCCAGAACTCGCAGTCAGAGGCTTGCAAGCGGTCCATCAGGACCTGCTGGATTTTCTGCCGCACTTCAGTCGAGTACACATCACGCGGTACGTAAGCCAGGCAGTAGCAAAAACGGCCATACGGGTCTTTGCGCAGGAACACGCGGATCTTGTTGCGCTCTTGGATCTGCACAATCGACATCACGGTGCTGAAAAGCTCATCCACCGGGGTCTGGAACAAATCATCACGCGGCAACACTTCAACGACCTGCGCCAACTCTTTGCCTAGGTGAGCCTTAGGCTGGAAGCCAGAACGACGCTCGATCTCAGCCACTTTGCGACGGATATAAGGAATAACCCGCACGCTCTCGCCGTACACCGAAGAGGTGTACAAGCCCATGAAGCGACACTCTTTGATCACTTTGCCGTCGGCGTCAATCTGCCGAATCGACACGTAGTCCGGGTACGCTGGGCGGTGTACGCGGCTTGGATGCGCGGCCTTAGCGAACGACAGCAGGGTCGGTTCACGCAGGTAGCTCACCGCGTAATCTTCGATGCGCAGGTCTTCGGCAGTCAGCCCGGCGCGCAGCAATTTAGTCAGGCCAAGGAACGACTGCGGGTCATATTCGATATGACCGCCATCTGCCTCGTCACGCACCACAAACTCTTCATAGCCGAGGAACGTGAAGTGGTTGCCCACCAGCCACTCCAAAAAGCTCTTGATCTCGGCCTTCTCATCGGCGTCGACGGCATACGGGCAACTATCGACACTTTCCAGCAGTTCCTGAACCTTGGCCTTCATCGGCTCAAAGTCAGCGACCGCGACACGCACTTCACCCAAGACTTGTTCGAGTTCCTTGCTCAGTACATTCAATTCAGCGGCGTTCGAGCAGCGGTCAATCTCCAAGTACATCAGCGACTCTTGCGAGATACCTTCACCGGTCGTGCCCTTCGGCAAGACTTCCAGCAGTTCGCCCTTACCGCCACGACGAACGCTCAACACGGTGGTTTGCAGGGTGTGAATGCTGTAACCGCGGCGGTTAAGCTCAGTGCGTACCGAGTCCACCAGAAACGGCAGGTCGTGATGTAGCACTTCAACCGCCGTGTGGGTTGACTGCCAGCCGTGACGCTCGTAATCCGGGTTATAGACCCGCACTTGAGGTTGCGCCGGATCAAAACGTTCAAGCAGGCGCCAGGCCGACAGCGTACAGCCAGCGAGGTCGGACATGCGACGTTGAGTAAGTTCATCCAAAGAAATGATGCCGAAGAACTGCTCGGCAAACAGCGCTACTTGTGGCAATGCCTGTTCACTGATGTGCTGGGCCAGTGCTGCTTGCAGTTGATGCTGGAAGTCGGCTTTGCTGGCTGCGGTGAAGAACGCCATCTGTGGTACTCCGCTTGGGCTTGTTATTGAGAGAAGCGTCGCGTGATGTTCCCGCGTGGGGAGCTGCCAACACTGTGCTCAATCTTCAAGAACACAGCGTGACAAGGAGGTGAAGCTGATTGTGACCCAAGGGTCACATTCATGTTCCGTGATGGGCATCTGCAAAAACGACTGCCGGATAAACAGGCTGTGCCTTTAGAGATAACTATCTGCAGCGCAGCTTAACGACTGTTTCGCCCGGCCTGCTTGCGGTGCGGCGACATATTCGGTCATGGGGAGGCAACCTTGTGGCCTGTTCAAGAACAACCCTAGCACTCGATAGTCATAAAACTTCATAAAAACGTCTTAATTTCAGTCGACATTATCAGAAATGACTCACACGCCATGGTTGGGTGTTACTTAGAAACCACGATTCACCCTGCATAAAATTGCGCAGGCTGGCAAAATCGGCTTTTTAGTTGCGCAGCAAGCGCTAGGAATGACCTTCATGCAAATGACCACCGCCCTTCTAATGGCCAACCCATGCGATGACGAAGAAGACAACATGGCCATGCTGTGCTGCCACAGTGACCAGGATGAGATGTTTCTGATGAGCCGTTACCCGGACGAAGACGTACTGGAGATCACCCTTGGCGATGCAGATCCTTCAACCCTTGATGGGGTCAAGGTCACGCTTAGCGCCACTCGCCTGCTGATTGAAGTGGCCGCCGATGATACCGACGCATTGAACGGCGCTGACCACCTTGAAATCTTGCACACCCTGGACAGCAGCGACTTAGCCGAAGTTGACGAAACCCTGAAAAACATCCTCAAGGACACCGGCACGTACATCAACGAACTGAGCTAAACCGCCGGCCATCTCCTACGGGGGATTTGCACACCTAGAGGGAGAAACACCATGCGCCCACGCTTCGATGCCCACTGCCACATCATCGACCCGGCTTATCCGCTGATTCCAAACAATGGCTATGTGCCCGAGTTTTTCAGTGTCGATGACTATTTGGCACGCACCCAACCCTTGGGTATCGTCGGTGGCGCTGTGGTATCGGGCTCCTTTCAAGGCTTTGATCAAACCTACCTGATTGCCGCGCTAAAGCGACTTGGGCCAGGTTTTGTCGGGGTCACTCAGTTACCTTCCAACGTCACCGACGCCGAGCTAGAAGCGCTCAATCAGCATGGCGTGCGCGCCCTGCGCTTCAACCTCAAGCGCGGAGGCTCTGAACAACTCGACCAACTCGAATCGTTGGCCAAGCGCGTCTTCGAATGCGTGGGCTGGCATTCGGAGTTGTATATCGACTCGCGTGAACTGGCGCCGTTACACGACCGTTTACTGCGCTTGCCGGCACTGAGTATTGATCACCTGGGGTTGAGCCGCGAAGGCCTGCCCAGCGTGTTGCGCCTAGCCGAGCGCGGCGTACGCATCAAAGCCTGTGGTTTTGGCCGGGTGGACTTTGCCGTGCCGCAGGCCCTTCAAGACATCCACAGCGCCAACCCGTACGCCCTGATGTTTGGTACAGACTTACCTTCAACCCGCGCACCAATTCCCTTTAAAGACAATGACATAAAGATACTTATTGATGCGCTTGGTGAAGACGAGGCAGAAAATGCCCTGTGGCACAACGCACGGGATTTGTATCGCTTGGCCTAACGGCTGAGCACCCGCTCCCGATTCATCGCAATCACGCTGCCCAACACAATCGCAGCACCCGCGACCACGCCTGCAGAGACCTTACTGCCCAACACCACTGCCGCTAAGGCCATCGCCACCGGAGGAATCAAATACATCACGCTCACCGAGCGGCTGACCTCCGTATGGCTCAGTACAAAGGCCCACAACAGATAAGCCAACGCACTGGGAAACAACCCAAGGATCAGTACCGCGACATTCACTCGTAGCGGCGCCTTGAGCACTTCGTCCGTGAGCCCCGGCCAATACACGCACAGCAGAAGCGTCCCACACCAGACCATGTAGCAGACGATGGTCAAAGGGCTGTAACGCGTGGAAATATGCTTTTGCAACACGAAATAGAGGCTCCAAGACAGCGCTGCCAACAGCAGCACCAAGCCCTGCGGATGGAACTCTCCTGCACCGATATCGCCCCAGATCACCACCAACACACCGACCAAACCCACAGCCACCCACCACCAGCGCCAGCCACTGACCCGCTCCTTCAGGAACACCGCCGCAATAAACGTGCTGAACAGCGGCGCAGTCTGCGCTAGCACACTGGAGGCACCGGGGCTGACCCAGCGCTGCCCCATGTTCAATGCCATGTGGTGCAGCGCCACGGCGAACAGGCCCAACAACACCAGCCACGGCACATCGCGAAAACGCGGAAAACCGATACCTTTTATCAATGCAATCAATGCCATAAGAGCAGAAGCTATCAAAAATCTGAGCAAAGCCAGATGGCCTGGCGAATAACTCTCGAGCCCGATGTGGATCCCGACGGGTGAATAGGCCCAACACAACACAACAGCCGCCATGGCGAGGTTACGCATGGTCAAGGCCGTGGCCGAGTGCGGCAGCATCGCGCTGGCCGCCGAGCAATTGCATTGTGTTCCGTCGAACATCACCACCCGGATCAAGCAACTGGAGAGCGAACTCGGCACCGCGCTGTTCACCCGTGCGGGTCGAGGTTTGCGCATCAGCTCTGCTGGGCAGGTGTTTCTGGGCTACAGCGAGCAGATTCTGGCGCTGCTTGATCAGGCAAAGCGCGCCGTTAGGCCCCACGCCGTGCCCAGTGGCAAATTGCGGATTGGCGCGATCGAATCCTGCGCCACCGGGCGCTTGCCGCCGTTGCTGGCGGAATATCATCAGCGCTACCCGCAAGTCACCCTAGAGTTGGTCACCGGAAAATCAAAACAATTGCTCGAAGACGTCAAGCACCACCGCCTTGATGGGGCAATGGTCGCAGGCAAAATAACTCAAGCAAAACTAGAAAAAACAATGCTTTACAAGGAACAGTTAGTGTTGATTGCGAGCCCGAGGCTCGCACCGTTGACCCAGCTTGCAGATGTGCACCAACACACCGTGTTTATGTGGCCACCCGGCTGTCCTTACCGTGCAGCACTGGAAAACTGGGTGGCGGAGCACGCACTTGAGGTCAACAGTATTGATTACGCAAACTGGGGCAGCATCATCGGATGTGTCAATGCTGGCGCAGGTTTAGCGTTGATACCTGAAGGAATGCTTCAACACTTCGGCGCGTGTGCCCAGCTCACGACCTACCGCTTCCCGGAGCTTGCGCCCATGCCCAACCTATTTTTCTGGCACAGCGAAACCGGACAGCACACGGCACGTGACGCGTTCGCGGCGCTGCTGACAGAGCATTTCGCACAATAACCTGCCGGTTTAAGGGTTTTTCTATAAAAAGCCCGACTGCCATTAGTCCGATAGACCTCCAATGGATTAAAGTACCGTCCCCAGCCCCGGCGTAACCTTTGCGCCGCCGGTGTCCTTATCAGGAACAGTCATCGATGGAACATCGTGAAGCGCTACTGGCGCTGCGAACCTTTCTTTCAACGCAGATTCTTGGTCAAGAAAAGCTCATTGACCGTTTGCTGATCGCGTTGCTGGCTGACGGCCATATGTTGGTCGAAGGCGCCCCCGGCTTGGCCAAGACCAAAGCCATCAAAGAATTGGCAGAAGGTATCGAGGCACAGTTCCATCGCATTCAGTTCACCCCCGACCTGTTGCCTGCCGACATCACCGGCACCGAAATCTATCGCCCCGAAACCGGCAGCTTTGTGTTCCAGCAAGGGCCGATTTTCCACAATCTGGTACTGGCCGATGAGATCAACCGTGCGCCGGCCAAGGTGCAATCGGCTCTGCTGGAAGCCATGGCCGAGCGCCAAGTCAGCGTCGGACGCAGCACCTACGACCTGTCGCCTTTATTTTTGGTCATGGCCACCCAGAACCCGATTGAGCAGGAGGGCACCTACCCACTGCCTGAAGCCCAGCTCGATCGTTTTCTGATGCACGTCAAAATCGGGTTCCCGGACGCGGCCGTCGAGCGGCGCATCTTGCAACAAGCGCGAGGCGAAGCCCTCAACGGTGAAACCAAGCCTGAGCGCCGGGTCAGCCAACAGGCTATTTTTGCAGCACGCAAGGAAATCCTTGGGCTGTACATGGCGGATGCGGTTGAGGAATACCTGGTGCAACTGGTGATGGCGACCCGTACGCCCGGAAAATTCGACCCCGAAATGGCCGAATGGATTGCCTACGGTGCCAGCCCACGCGGCTCAATTGCGCTGGACCGTTGCGCCCGTGCCCATGCCTGGCTGGCCGGGCGCGACTTCGTCAGCCCCGAAGACATACAAGCCGTATTGTTTGATGTACTGCGACATCGCATCATCTTGTCGTTTGAGGCCGAAGCTGCGGGCATCGACCAAGACCGCGTGGTGCAGCGCATTCTCGATGTTGTAGCCGTTGCCTGACGATGAACAACCCTCTGCCCGCCGAACCCGGCATTCGCGTGACCCTTGCCGAACTGATCGAGATGCGGCATCGGGTGCGCGAAGTGCAACTGTTCTCCTCCCCCGGCCAACGTAGCCCCCTCGTGGGGTTGCACCACTCAAAACTGCGTGGGCGTGGGGTCGACTTCGATCAGGTACGGGTTTATCAGGCCGGCGACGATGTACGCACCATCGATTGGCGTGTGACCGCACGGACCCAAGAACCGCACACCAAAATGTTCCATGAGGAGCGTGAGCGGCCGATCTTCATCTTGGCCGAGCAAAGCCGTCGCTTGTTCTTTGGCTCAGGGCTGATGTTCAAGTCAGTGCTCGCGGCGCAAGCGGCGAGCCTGATCGGTTGGGCCGCGCTGGGCCATAACGATCGAGTCGGTGGCTTGGTATTCGGCGACCACGAACATTACGAAATCAAACCGCGGCGCAACAAGCAAAGCCTATTGCAGTTGCTTAACCGCCTGGTGCGGGTTAACCAGTCGTTGCACACCGAAGTGCAGTCCGACCGCGATGCGTTGGGCATGGCGCTAATCCGCGCCCGCGAAGTGCTACGCCCCGGCAGCCTAGTGATTGTGATCTGCGATGAGCGCGCCCTTACCGATGCCGCCGAACAGCAACTAAGCTTGCTGTCGCGCCATTGCGACTTGATCATGCTGCCGCTGTCTGACCCGCTAGACCATGCTCTGCCCGCCGCCGGGCTGCTGCGTTTTGCCGAGCGTGGCGCGCAACTGGAACTCGACACGCTCAACTATGATTTGCGTCAAGCCTACCGCGCGCAGGCAGAAGCGCGCATCGCACGCTGGGAGTTGCTCGCACAAAAACTGCGGGTGCTGTTGATGCCACTCAGCACGCAGAGCGAAATGATCGAGCAACTGCGTGAATACCTGAACGCCAAACGTCCCGGCAAACCGCTATGAAAGACCTTGAACAGTTGCAACCGCTGATCCCCCCGCCCGCTATTGGCCTGTGGCCACCGGCGCCGGGCTGGTGGTTGCTGCTGATCCTGATTCCCGCACTGGCTTGGGCTTTGTGGTGGTTGCGCCGCTACCTACCTGCCAAACGCCAACCCCAGCGAGTAGAGCAACCCCTTGACCCCGTGCGGCTGGCAGCGCTCGAAGAACTGGCACGTTTTAACAAACCCTACGATGGTGCGCCCGCCGGGGCGTGGCTACAACAACTCAACGGCCTGCTCAAACGCCTGTGCCGCAGTCATTACCCCTACAGCCAGAGCCACACGCTCAATGGCCGAAAGTGGCTGGCGTTTCTCGACAACCGCTGCCCTGCGGCAGGCTTGACGCGCTGGATGGTGCTGGTGGAAGGCGCCTACAAACCCGAATGCAAGCTCGATGACAAGGCCATTGCCGGGCTCAATCAAGCGGTTGAAACCTGGATTCGCAAACATGTTTGAATTTGCCTGGCCATGGCTCTTCGCCTTACTGCCATTACCTTGGTTGATGCGCCTAGTGCTACCGGCTGCCGACAGCGGCGAGGCCGCGCTCAAGGTCAGCTTCCTGACTGATCTGGAAGAACTGACACGACGCAAGGCACGGGCGACCATGCCCTCTGTGCGTCAGCAAACGCCCTATCTGCTGCTGTGGCTACTGCTGTTGACGGCGGCGGCCCGCCCACAATGGCTCGGCGAGCCGTTGCCCATCGCCGCCAGCGGCCGTGACCTATTAGTGGCCGTGGATGTGTCGGGCTCGATGGACTACCCCGACATGCGCTGGAATAACGAAGACATCACCCGGCTAGATTCGGTTAAAAACTTGCTGGGCGACTTTCTCGAACACCGCGAAGGCGACCGAGTGGGTCTTATCCTGTTCGGCAGTCAGGCTTATCTGCAAGCACCTCTGACCTTCGACCGCCACACCGTGCGCACCTGGCTCGACGAAGCCCGCATCGGCATCGCAGGTAAAAACACCGCCATTGGCGACGCGATTGGCCTGGCCCTCAAACGCCTGCGCCAGCGTCCGGCAGAAAGCCGAGTGCTCATTTTGGTTACCGACGGCGCCAACAACGGCGGCCAGGTCGACCCACTGACTGCGGCGCGCCTAGCGGCTGAAGAAGGGGTCAAGATCTACCCGATCGGGGTGGGCGCCGCCCCCGAAGAAAGCAGCGCCAAAGGCATGTTCAGCATTAATCCGGGCGTAGACCTAGACGAACCCGCCATGGAAGAAATCGCTAAAATCACCGGAGGCCGGTATTTCCGGGCGCGCGATGGACAGGAACTGTCAGCCATCAAAGACACACTCGATCAGCTCGAACCTGTCGCCCAGCAGCCAACCCAAGCGCGCCCTGCGAACGCACTTTATAGCTGGCCCTTGGCAGGCGCCCTGCTGCTGAGCGTGCTGCTGGTGATCCGCGAACTGTGGCCCAACAATCCACTGCAACGCTTGCTCAGCAAGCGGCATTTTCTGCAACAACACCCCGACTGGCGCTCTCGGCTCAAACGTCTGCGCCTGCGGAGACGCCGATGAGCGCGCTCTGGCCTCACTGGTTTCGCCCCGAGTGGCTGCTGGCATTGCCCCTGTTGAGCTGGCTGCTATGGAAGCTCTGGCATCGAAAAAAACGCGCTGGCCGCTGGCAGATGATCCTGCCTGAAGCCTTTCATCGAGTTTTGCTCAGTGGCGGCAAGGGTCGCGACAGCAAACTGCCGTGGATTGCTCTGGGGCTGGCCTGGCTGCTGGCGCTGTTCGCCTTGCTCGGTCCTAGCTGGGAGCGCGTGGAGCAATCGGCGCAAAAACCTGCCGACCCACTGGTGGTGATGCTGGAATTGACCCCAGAAATGCTCGCCACTGACAGCTCGCCCAATCGGCTGGAACAAGCGCGACGTAAACTCTACGACCTGCTGCAAAGTCGCAGTGATGCGCAAACCGCCGTGATTGTGTATGCCGGTAGCGCCCACACACTGGTGCCGTTGTCTGACGATCTGGCGACAAGTCGCAACCTGCTTGAAGCCGTGAAGCCTTCGATCATGCCGCAACCGGGCAATCGCGCTGACCTAGCCGTCAGCAAAGCCCTGCAACTGCTGGACCAGGGTGCGCTGGGCCAGGGTCGGCTGCTGTTGGTCACCTCCTCGCTCAGCGAGCAAGAACGTGCAGGTATTCGTCAGGCACTGGATGGCCACACCCCGCCCCTGCTAATACTCGGCATCGGGACGCGAGAAGGCTCGCCGGTGGTCGAAGAAAACGGCGAGTTCCTCAAGGATGCCCAGGGTGCAATTCTTTTACCGCGTCTTGACAGCCCGAGCCTTAAAGCCTTTGCCCTAGACGTGGGCGGGCGCTATCGACAGGCACGGCTGGATGACATCGATCTGCGCGGCCTGGGCTTGCTCGACGGGCCGCAGCACGTGCGCGATGACGGCCAGACCTTGCGCCTCGACACCTGGGCCGACCAAGGCTACTGGTTACTGCTGCCACTGCTGTTGCTGGCGGCCTGCGCGGGCCGCCGTGGCTGGCTGTTTTGCCTACCCTTGCTGCTTATGCTGCCGCAACCCAGCTATGCCTTTAGCTTCACCGACCTGTGGCTGCGCCCCGATCAACAAGGCCTGCGCCTGCTGGAACAGAAAAAGCCACTGCAAGCCGTAGAGCATTTCAAAGACCCACTATGGCAAGGGTTGGCGCTGTACCAAGCCGGCGACTACACCGGCGCGGTGCAGCGCTTCGCCGAAGTCAACAGCGCCCCCGCCCATTACAATCGCGGCAACGCACTGGCCATGAGTGGCGAACTCGAAGCCGCCATCGACGCCTACGAACAAGCCCTCGAATTGCAACCGGACATGCAGGTCGCGGCGCAAAACAAAGCCTTGATCGAGCAGATACTTGAGCAAAAGCGTGAACAAAGCCTCACGCCGCCGAACAAGGCCCCCGATACCGCGACCGAACCCGAAGCCACTGACCCCTCGATCAGCAGCAGTAGCTCCACCGCCGCAGGCGATACTGGCCCGCATCAGCAAAGCAGCTCGGCAACCGACCCTGCCGCGCACGCCAACACCAACGACTCGCTTGAGCCTGCGCCGGTACCCAATGCAGAGCCCACCAGCGAACCCGATGATGAATCGACCACGCGCCGACCTACCACATCAACCACCCCGATGGATGACGAACACCATCAGGCGCTAGAACAATGGCTCAGACAGATCCCCGACAACCCCAGCGAGTTGTTGCGACGAAAATTTTGGTATGAACAGCAGCAACATCAGGACACGCCTCAATGAATCGCTTCTGCGTTTTGCTACTTTTGCTCTGTTGCTGGACCTTGCCCGCCCATGCGCTCGGGCTGGTCGCCAGCGTTGACCGCGACCAGCTCAGTTCCGGCGAAACCGTCGAACTGACGCTGGAGAGCAACGACGCCACCTTGTTCGGCAAGCCCGACCTCACCCCACTGGACAACCTGTTTGAGGTACGCGGTACGCGTCAGGTCAACCAACTGACCACACTCAGTGATGACAACAAAGCCACCACCCGCTGGATCATCACACTGCAACCCAAGCAAACCGGTACGGTGGTCGTCCCGTCGCTGCAAGTGGGTGATTACCATAGCCTGCCGATCAACCTGACTGTGACCCAAAGCAGCGCCAGTGAAGCCGAGCTGGCACCGGTATTTATCGAAGCCAGCCTCGACCAATCCAGCGTCTACGTACAAGCTCAAGCGATATTGACCCTGCGTGTTTACCATTCCGTCGCACTGTACGACGACAGTAACCTGACCCCGTTGCACCTGACCGACGCCATCGTTGAGCAACTGGGCGAGTCGCGCACCTACGAGAAGATGATCAACGGTGTGCGCCATGGCGTGATCGAAGTCCGTTACGGGATTTACCCCCAGCACAGCGGCGATTTGCTCATACCGGCGCTCACCTTCAGTGCCACCCAGGTCGACAGCCAGCAAGCCAATGCCCCTGCACCGCTGGGGCCTAAACCCGGAAAGATGGTCCACGTGACCTCTGCGGACATCTCGTTGAGCGTTAAGCCTAAGCCCGAGGATTACCCGGCCAATGCCGCCTGGTTACCGGCCCGCAGCCTGAGCATGAGTGAAACCTGGAACCCCGAGCCGGATCACTGCAAGGTCGGCGACTCGTTGACCCGCACCCTCACCCTCAAAGCCGAAGGTTTGTCCAGTGCGCAGCTTCCACCGTTGCCCGCGACCGACGTCAACGGTTTACGGCGCTACCCAGACTTGCCGCAGTTGAGCAATCAAATCACCGAAAACGGTCTAATCGGCAGCCGTGAAGAACGCGAAGCGCTGGTGCCGACCCGCGTCGGCCAAGTGGAACTGCCTGCGGTCGAAGTAGTGTGGTGGAACACCCATGAAGACCGACTGGAGCGCAGCTACCTGCCCGCGCGCACTTTGCAGGTCGCGGTCAATCCCAACCTAGCGGCTGAAAACCCTGGCAACACGATCGCCCCTCCCTTAAGTGATGACTCAAACCTGTGGTGGTGGCAACTCAGCACCTTACTGCTGGCCTTCACCACCCTGATTGGCTTCGGCCTGTGGTGGCGCGCACGCTGGCAACCGGCGATTTTACGCGCTACGCAAACGGGCCCGAGCCCGCGCACGCTGCTCGACGATATCAAGCGCGCAAGCCTGGCCAACGACCCGCAAGCCACACGCCAGGCCCTCGATGCCTGGGCCCGGCAACAACCGGAAAACCTGGCCGAAATGGCCGCACGTTTTGTGCTGTTGTCCGATGCACTGGACGGTCTCAACGGCGCCCTCTACAGCGAAACCGGCCAATACTGGCAAGGTGAAGAATTGTGGAAAGCCATTCGCAGCATCCCGGCCGCCGAGCGCGAACACGATGCAACAGGCGAACCGAGCAGCTTGCCGCCGCTCTACCCAAAATAATCACGGGTAACGATCCTGTAGGTCAGGCATTACCCTTTTTAACGGATTCTGTTATGCGCCTGTTTCACACCTCCGACTGGCACCTGGGGCAAAACCTCCACGGCCAGGAACGCGACTTCGAACACGCTTGCTTCCTGAGCTGGTTGCTAGCCCAACTGGCCACCGAACAACCCGATGTGCTGCTGATTGCCGGCGATATATTCGACACGGTCAATCCGCCAGTCAAAGCCCAGGAACGGCTCTACGACTTCATCGTCAGCGCTCACGAGCAGCAACCCACGCTGACCATCGTGATGATCGCGGGCAACCACGACTCCGGCTCACGCATCGAGTTGCCCGCACCGCTGATGCGCCGTTTGCACACTCACGCACTGGGCCGGGTCATGTGGCTGGATGATGGCCAACTGGATGCCGAACGCCTGCTAATCCCCCTGCCCGATGCGTCCGGCGAAATCGCTGCATGGTGCTTGGCGCTGCCCTTCCTGCGGCCTGCCGAAGTCACCGGCGCGCACTTGGGGGATGACTACCTGCGCGGCATTGGACAGGTTCACGAATGGCTGATCGAGGCCGCCAACGCTAAGCGCAAGCCAGGACAGGCGCTAATTGCCATCAGCCATGCACACATGGCAGGCGGCTCGGTGTCGGAAGACTCAGAACGCAGCCTGATTATCGGTAACGCCGAAGCCCTGCCCGCCAGCCTCTTTGGCCCCAGCATCAGCTATGTCGCGCTGGGCCATCTGCACAAGCCACAACGGGTGAATAGCGAAGACCGAATCCGCTATTGCGGCTCGCCTATTCCGTTGTCGTTTTCAGAAATCGGCTATCAGCACCAGATCCTCGACGTCACACTGGACGGAGAAACCCTGGTCAAGGTCGACACGCGCCTGATCCCACGGGCCGTCAACCTACAACGCATCGGCCCGGCGCCGCTGGCCGAGATTCTCAGCCAACTGGCCGAACTGCCCGACATTGACTTACTCGCCGATACCCAACGCCAGCCCTGGCTCGAAGTGCGGGTCAAGCTTGACGAGCCGCAACCCGACCTGCGCCAGCAAATCGAAACCATCCTGCAAGGCAAGGCCGTGCGTTTAGTACGCATTGGCGCTGAATACGCGGGCAGCGGCAGTCGCTCGGGGGATGACGACTCCACACAACTGATCGAACTCGACCAACTGACCCCGCAGGAACTGTTCAGCCGGGCTTGGCAAGACAGCTATGGCAGTGAAGCAGACGAGCAGACCCTAAAGGACTTTGCAGTGCTGCTGCACGACGTACAGTTGGAAGGTGACCAACCATGAAAATTCTCGCCATCCGCCTGAAAAACCTAGCCTCTCTAGCGGGGCCGTTTGAGTTGGACTTTACCGCCGAACCCTTGGCCAGTGCCGGCTTGTTTGCGATCACGGGCCCCACTGGTGCTGGCAAAAGCACCTTGCTCGACGCCCTGTGCCTGGCCTTGTTTGGTGCCGTGCCGCGTCTCAACAACACGGGCCGGGATGCCAAAGTCCCGGATGCCGACGGCGAGATTGCCACCGGTGACCCGCGAACCCTGTTGCGCCGTGGCACCGGCGAAGGCTATGCCGAAGTCGATTTTATGGGCATCGATGGCCGTCGTTATCGTGCGCGCTGGGAAGCCAATCGGGCCCGTGAAAAGGCTAATGGCAAGCTGCAAGCCAGCCGCCAAAGCCTGCGCGATCTAGACAGCGACCAACTGCTGGCCAGCCAGAAAAGCGATTACAAAGTGCAGTTGGAGTCACGGTTGGGGCTGAACTTCGAACAGTTCACCCGCGCTGTCATGCTGGCCCAAAGCGAGTTCAGCGCCTTCCTCAAAGCCGACGACAACGAACGCAGCGAGCTGCTCGAGAAACTCACTGACACCGCGCTGTACACCCGCCTCGGCAAGCGTGCGTTCGACAAAGCCAAAGAGGCCCGCGACGTACACAAGCAATTGCAGGATCAGGCGGTCGGCGTTACCCCGATGGAGCCAGAAGCCCGCGCCGAACTGGACCAACGTTTCAGCGACGCCCAACAGCAACTCAAAACCCGGCAAAGCCAACTCAAGCAGCTCGAACTGCAACACACATGGCTCAAAACCCTAGGCGAACTGCAAGAGCAGCAACACAGCGCCGCCGAACAATTGCAGCAGGCGCAAACCTTGTGGAACGGCCAAGCCGAGCAACGCCAGACCTTGGAGTTGCTGGAGCAACTCGCCCCTCAACGTCATCAATTCGCCCGTTTAGCCGAGCTGGACGTACACCTGAGCCCGCTGGCCGAGCAAATCGCTGCGCATCTGCAACAGCAAGTTGAATGTGGCCAAGATCAAACCCGGCTTGAGCAAACACTCCAGGATGCGCAACAGGCCGCCAGCCGCGCACAGGCCGAACAACGTGATGCCGCGCCGCATTTGCAAAAAGCGCATTTAGAACACGCTAACCTCAGCCGCCTAACGCAAACACTTAACGCGCAACAGACGCTTAAGCAGCAGGCCGAAGAAGCCTGCTCCGAGGGGCAAAAAGCCCTGGACGCGTTGCTTGAACGCCAGCAGCACAGCACCGAACGCCTGGCGCTGATTGCCGCGCAACTGGAGCAAAGCACTGCGCTTGCCCCGCTGGCCAGTGCTTGGGACGGACATCGTCGCGGGCTGCAGCAGTTGGTGCGCCTGAGCAATACGCTCAATAAAGGCCGCGAAGAACTACCGGCGCTTGAGCAACGTGCCGGCGAAGCTGTGCAACACGTCAACGAGCTGAACAGCACCCTGGAAATACTGTTTCAGGAAGCCAAAGCCGAACCGCATGCCGTCAACGAGCAAATCCAGACCTTGGGCAACCTGCTGGCTGAGAACCGCCAGCAACAGCGTGCCTTTGAAGACTTGCAGCGCCTGTGCAGCGGCCAGTTAGCCCTTGAAGCACGCTTGCAGGCAGTGCAGCTCAAGTTGCAAACCCTGCAAACCGAACGCGAACACCTGATCGAGCAAGGCACCCAGACCAAAAAACAGTTTGAGGCCGCTGAGCAGGCACTCCAGGTGACGCAGCAACTGCTTGAGCGCCAGCGTTTAGCCCGCAGTGCCAGTGTCGAAGAGTTGCGCGCCCAACTGCAAGACGACCAGCCCTGCCCGGTTTGCGGCAGCCATGAACACCCGTATCACCAGCCAGAAGCGCTGTTGCAAAGCCTGTCGCGTTTTGATGAGCAAGAAGAAGCCAATGCCCGCGAGGCGGTGGATGCACTCAAGGAAACATTGATTCAGTTGCGCGAGAAAGTCGGTGGTGTCAACGCGCAACATCGCGAATTTCTGCAACAGCACCAGCAGATCATCGAAGAACAGCAAACCCTGGCTCCAAGCTTGGAAGCGCACCCGTTGTACACACAATGGGAGGCACAAGACCCAGCCAAGCGCGAAGCCTGGCTGACGCTGCGTCTGAGCCAACTGCAACACAGCATCACCCAAGACGAGCAGCGTCAAAACGCCCTGCTCACCCTGCACAAAGAAGCCGCGAAGGTGCAGCAGCAACTTCAGCGTTGCAACGAAGCCAGCCAACTCGCCAAACAGCAGTTGAGCGATCAGCAACAGCACCTAAAAACCGACAGCGCGCGTTTTGAGGAAGAGCTGGCCGGGTTTGTCCGCGTGCTGCCCGATGCCACAGTGGCTGCCTTGCGTGAGAACGCGGCGGCCTGCTTCATGGCCCTTGATCAGCAGGTGACGCAACGCCTGGAACAACTCGATCAGCAACGTGACGAACTGTCCGAACAGGCAGAGCGGACCAGTCGCATCGAGCGCGAACAGTACCAACACGCCAGCCACGCCAAAGAACGGGAGACCCTGCAACGCAGCGTGGCCGAGTTGCTCGAGCAGCAACACGCCAGCGAACAGAATCTCAAGGATCTGTTGGGCAAACACAGCAGTGTCGAGCAATGGCAGCAACACCTTGAACAGGCCGTTGAACTGGCCCGCATCTCCCTGACCCACGCCAGCGAGGCCTTGCAAACCACCGCCAAACAGTTGGTGCAACTGGCGGCCGAGCTCAAGGCCCATCAGGAGCGACTGCACGCGCAACAACAAGAACACGACACTTTAAGCGCACAGGTTGCGCAATGGCGTGCGCAGCACACGGCACTCGACAATACCCGCCTGCAACAGTTGCTGGCCTTCGACGACACGCACATGCGTGACCTGCGCCAGCAACTGCAAGCCAGTGAAAAGGCCGTGGAGCAAGCACGCGTCTTGCTGCAAGAGCGCGAGCAACGTTTAAGCCAGCATCAGGCCCACGCTAATGGCAACCTCGATGCCGAAGCGCTCACTAACGCACTCAATGAGCTCAATGCATTGCTTGCGGACAGCGATCAGCAACTGGCTGAATTGCGTGCCCAACAGTCCGAGGACCAGCGACGCCAAGAGGCTAATCAGGCCTTGGCTCAACACATCGCTCAAGCTTATGGCGAATGGCAGCGCTGGGCACGTCTCAACGCCTTGATCGGCTCAGCTACGGGCGACACCTTCCGCAAAATCGCTCAGGCCTACAACCTCGATTTGCTGGTGCATCACGCCAACGCCCAGTTACGGCAACTGGTAAAACGCTACCGCCTCAAACGCGGCGGCAGCATGCTCGGGTTATTGGTGATGGACACCGAAATGGGCGACGAACTGCGCTCGGTGCATTCATTGTCCGGCGGCGAAACCTTCCTTGTGTCGCTGGCATTGGCGCTGGGTCTAGCCTCCATGGCGTCCAGCACGCTGAAAATCGAGTCGTTGTTTATCGACGAAGGCTTCGGCAGCCTCGACCCTGAGTCGCTGCAATTGGCGATGGATGCCCTTGACGGTCTACAAGCCCAAGGCCGCAAAGTTGGGGTGATTTCCCACGTGCAGGAAATGCACGAGCGCATTCCCGTGCAAATCCAGGTCCGCCGTCAGGGCAATGGCTTGAGCACCGTGGAGGTCAAATGACTCCACACGTGCTGTATTCCTTCCGCCGCTGCCCGTACGCCATGCGCGCGCGTATGGCATTACGCTACAGCGGCGTGCCGTTGTCGGTTATAGAAGTCAGCCTCAAGGCCAAGCCCGCCGACATGCTGGCCCTGTCGCCTAAAGGCACGGTGCCGGTACTGGCCTGTGCAGATGGCCGGGTGATCGAACAGAGCCTGGAAATCATGCACTGGGCCTTGGCTCAGCACGACCCAGACAACTGGCTTGGAGCAAACAGCACAGCGCTGATTGAAGAAAATGACCAGGTGTTCAAGGCTAATCTGGATCGTTACAAATATGCGATTCGCTACCCCGAGCAACCGATGGAGCACTACCGGGCGCAAGGAGAGCAATTTTTGCAGCGTTTGGAAGCGTTGCTCAAACAGACGCCATACCTTGCAGGCCACACCCTGGGCTTGGCGGACGTGGCGCTAGCGCCGTTTGTACGCCAGTTCGCTCACGTGGATCATGAGTGGTTCGAGCGAGCGCCCTACCCGCGCTTGAACGCCTGGCTGGAACGATTTTTGGCCTCGCCCTTGTTCACCTCTGTCATGACCAAAACCTGACGCAAATCCCGTGGGAGCGAGCTTGCCTCGCGATCTGTTGATCCTTAAAAGATCGCGAGGCAATCGAGCGTCGACCGGCTGTTCCTACAGGGGAGTTACTGATTAATCCTTGCCCCGAAGCATGCTTTCCAGTACTCCATCGCGCCTCACCCAGCCATGAAAAAGCGCCGCCGCCAGATGCAACAGCACAGTAAAAAACAGTAAATACGCTAAGTACGTGTGAGCCTTGCGCAGAAAGGCAAAGGTGGTGGGGTTAGCTGGCAAAATCGATGGCAGTTGCAAAGAGCTGCTTAGCATCACCGGGTCGCCCGCCGCCGAGATCATCGCCCAGCCAACAATCGGCAAGATGAACATCAACGCGTAGAGCAACACATGGGAGAACTTAGCCGCCAGCACTTGCACAGCAGGCAAGTCGGCAGGTAGCGGCGGTTGCCGGGTTGAGAACCGCACAAACAGCCGCACCACCACCAACAGCAAAATGGCGATGCCCAAAGGCTTGTGCAGATTGAGCAGCCATTCATGGCGCTCGGAAACTGACGCCGCCATGCCCGCGCCAATAAACAGCATGGCAATGACCATCAGCGCCATCAACCAGTGCAGCAGGCGTGCCAAGGGCGCAAAATGCGAGGTGGGTGTGCTCATGGACGTTTCTCCAGGGAGAGTTGGTCAACTTCACTGGTTCTGCGCAGATAGGAACTGGCATACGCGGCTGAGCGCGCAGCGAGCAAGGGGTCTGCCGAGCCTTCAATGCCACTGGGCAAAATCAGCGGGTCATAATTGATGTCGCGGCACTCGCCATTGTTCTGCGGCTCTGCGCGTTGCAGAACCAAGGTCCCGGCATTGACCACCTTACGCTCGGCTGGCCAGGGTTTGCTCGCATCATTAACGGGGTCGCCCGACTCGGCCAATGTCAGGTTGAACTGCCATTTCAATGGCCCGACCGACAAGCGTTGCGCCAGATCTTTTTCCAGATAATCCGCTTCGTTGGGCGCACTCGCACCAGGAGCGTCCTGACCTTCAGGTACCACACCC
>NZ_ALJC01000074.1 GCF_000282975.1 Pseudomonas psychrophila HA-4 | reverse complement strand
CCCGTTTGGCAAAGGTGGCACTAATGCGTACGCCTATTGCAAAGATCCTGTTAACTTCGGCGATCCGTCAGGGCACGTTATAAAAGAGTTTTTACGACGTTTAAAGTTGATAGCGCCTTCCGAGATAAAAACAGAAAAACTGATTAAAGTTCATACCTCGCAAACTCAAACTTATGGCCCTCTCCTGAAGCACTATCAAGTCGCCGCCGAAGACGTCAGTATTTTTTTGAAAAAAGGCAATGAACACATGTTAATAGGCAGACACGCCAATCTAAGGAAGCGTCAACAGGCTGTATTAAATGAAATGCTAAAAGCCCAAAGCTCACTCAACTCACAGACTGTTCAAAAAACAACTTTGATCAGCAATGATCTGGGAATCGAAATGTTCAACATTCAACACGCAAATCAGAAAAGTATCGAAGCGATCGGCAATCTTGATGCGATACGAGAAGGGCTCAGGTACTTTCAGGAAACCCATCAAATCAGGCACCAACTCATTTCTTTTCGACTGATCAGAGAAGGTCGGAAGTCATTGTTGCCAGAACAAAATCGACATTACTGGGACCGTTATTTCGGCACCAATGCACCGTAAGCTGTTTAAACATCTAGGCCTCCTAGGCATGGTGACCAATGACTTATTACTACGATCCGCTAGACAGACTGTCCGGGGTCGATGGGATACGCCGCTTTTATATCCAGCAACGTATCGCGACTGAGATAGAGGGCCCGGCTCACCGTTGTTTTTTTGAGTCATTGACTCAGCCATTGGCTCAGCGCAAACCGGATGATGACACGCCCTCGACACTGCTGATGGCTGACCAGCATTCTTGCGTTCTGTTAAGTCTCAATACCGAAGGGCCACAACCGTATTCCTACACCGTGTACGGGCATCGGCCCATATCGATGAACCAACAGATTGTGCAGGGATTTAATGGCGAGCGAGCCGACTCCACCACCGGGCACTATTTACTGGGCCAAGGGTATCGGGCATTTAATCCGGTATTGATGCGCTTCAACAGCCC
>NZ_ALJC01000073.1 GCF_000282975.1 Pseudomonas psychrophila HA-4 | reverse complement strand
TTTTTAGACTGAAACAGGTGTAAACCTATTTCAGGACTAGACATGTAAAACAAAAAAGGCGCCTAAAAAGGCGCCTTTTTCTTGCCGCTTGAGGCTTATAGCCTTCAGCTGAGCGCTCCGCGCTTAAAACTTATAACCCAAGCCGACCATGTAAACGAATGGATCCACGTCAACGTTCACTTTGGCACGGGTGCCATCGCCCACGGCCGAGTTATTCACGTAGGCATGGGTATCAATATCGATGTAACGCGCTTGGGCGTTGATCATGATGTTGTCAGTCAGCATGTAGTCCGCGCCGATCTGCCAGGCCACGCCCCACGAGTTGGACGCCCGGAAGTTATCAAAGCCTTCAGCGGTGGCACGGCTGCCAACGTGTTCGTCGTAGATCCAGGTGTAGTTAATACCGGCGCCAACGTAAGGTTGGAACACCGATTTTGGGTCCAGCGGGTAGTAAACAACGCTCAAGGTTGGCGGCAAGTGCTTGAGGGTACCCAGTTTGCCGTTGGCTTGAGGCAGACCGGTGTTTTTGAGTTTGACGTCATGCTCGAACGGCGTGGCGGCCAACAGTTCGATACCCACGTGATCGGTGATCATGTAGGCAAAGTTGAGACCCAGTTGCGTGTCGCTGCTCATGGTCGCCTTGCCACCCAGGTCGGTACCCGACAACGAGCCGCGATCCACTTTGACGCTGGAGCTGTCGGCTTTCGGGTTTACCGTAATGGCGCCGGCACGGAGGATGATGTCACCCTCGGTGTGTGCTTGGGCGAGCGGGGCTACAACGGCGAGCGCGAGGGCGGCAGCGCTGAGCAGAGACTTGTGCATGGGAGCTCCATTGGGATATTTAAAATTTATATGACCAATGGTAATGAGCCGCCGGGCCTGCTCAGTTGACCCAGCTCAATGAAAATGTGAAGTCCGGTAAATTTGTGAAAAATTCGTGAACTAATTGCGTAGGAGCTGCCAGTCGGATGCCGACGGGATCAATCCGGCAATTCGTACACCACAATCTTTTGCGCATCCATCTGATAGCCCGCGTCTGCCATCTCGGTGGTGCTGGGCTTGACCTGCATTTCGCCGACGATCCAGTACGGCTGATACAACTCATCGAGTTGAACCCCGACTTTACTGGTCACGTGCACGATCTGATTCGAGGGCGGAGGCGGCACATGGATGCATGCGCCATAGTACGGCACTAGCAGAAAGTCGGTGGTACGCCCATCTTCATTGACCTCCAGCGGCACGATGTACCCCGGCAAACGAATCAGTTGGCCGTTTAACTGCGGGACGACAGGCGCATTGGGCAAATCCTGTTTGGCTGCCGGAGCGGCCTCCATGTCGCCCATTTGTGACAAGTCATGTAGCGGCGCCATGTCTGGGACTTCAGGCGGCGCGCCAGCCGGGATCATCTCTGACCATGTCAGTTCTTTCGGCTCGGCCGCCCACAGCGGCGCGCTCACCAGCAGTAATAGCGCAAACAGCGCGCGGGACATCGCAGCTCTTTTCATCAACCTAAGCTCATAAACGAATGGACAGACCATCGGCCAGCGATTGTCGGTAGGCACGCCATGCCGGCACGCAGCCCATCAGCAGGGCGGCAGCCAGAATACCGCCGAGCAGCGTCCATTCATATTCGCTTGGCCACGCCAGCGGCAAATAGATCCCGTAGTTCGATTGCACATAGCCTTGAGCCAGAGCGATACATAGGTACAGCAACCCGACACCTGCCACCACGCCAGCCAAGGCCAACGCCAAGGCTTCAACTACCAGCAAGGTTGCGATATGCCAAGGCCGCGCGCCGACCGAACGCAGAATCGCCATCTCGCGGCGCCGTTCATTGAGACTGGTCAAAATGGCGGTCAGCATGCCGATCAGGCCGGTCAGCACCACAAACAGCGACACCACAAACAGGGCTTTTTCGGCGGTGCTCATCAAGCTCCAGAGTTCTTGCAGGGCAACGCCGGGCAAAATCGCCATCATCGGTTCGCCACGGAACTCATTGATCTCGCGCTGTAAGGCAAAGGTTGAGATCTTGCTGTTCAGGCCCAGCATAAAGGCGGTGATCGCTTGCGGGGTTAAGTCCATGTTACGGGCTTGATCGGCGCTGATGCGTGCTGCGCCATGGGCGGGCACGCCGTTGTGCCAGTCGATGTGAATCGCCTCCATGCCGCCGAGGCTGATATGCAGCGTGCGATCGACCGGCGTACCGGTGCGCTTAAGAATGCCGACCACGGTGAAGGGCTTGTCGTCATGTTTCACCAGACTGATCGCGGCCACGCCATGGGCCAGCACCAACTTGTCGCCTAGCGTGTAATGCAGCGCCTGCGCCACTTCGGCGCCTAGCACTACCTCGAAAGGATCGGTCTGGAATGCACGGCCAGTGGCCAACTCAAGATTTTGCCGATGACCATATTGATAGTGTTCGAAGTACGCCTCGCTCGTGCCCATCACTCGGTAGCCGCGGTGGGAGTCGCCCAGCGACATCGGTATTGCCCATTTCACTTTCGGGTTGTTGGCGAAATGCTCAAAGCTGTCCCAGCGAATATTGTTGGTGGCATTGCCGATGCGAAACACCGAATACAGCAGCAAATTGACTGAGCCCGAGCGTGCGCCGACGATCAGGTCGGTGCCGCTGATGGTACTGGCAAAGCTGGCGCGGGCTTCAGTACGCACCCGTTCGACCGCCAGCAACAAGCACACCGACAGGGCGATGGCGAACGCGGTGAGTAGTGCGGTGAAACGCCGGTTGGCCAGACTGGCCAGCGCTAGACGAAACAAATACATCTCAGACCTCTGCCGGGGTGGCGGCACGATTAAGTTCAGACAACGACAGATTGCGGTCGAAGAGCGGGGCCAAGCTTTGGTCATGACTCACAAACAGCAAGCTGGCGCCGGCCTCGCGGCACTCGGCAAACAGCAATTGGATAAAGGCTTCGCGTGCGTCGGCGTCGAGGGCGGAAGTTGGCTCGTCAGCGATCACCAGTTCGGGTTGACCGATTAGTGCGCGAGCGGCGGCGACACGTTGCTGCTGGCCGATCGACAGAGAATCGGCCCGCCGCTCCAGCAACGTCGGGTCTTTAAGCCCCAAATGCGCGAGCAGGGTTTGCGCGGCTTTATCGACACTGCCGTGGCGTTGTGCGGCGCGGCTGGCGCGCAGTTTGGAAAAGTGACACGGGAGCTCAACGTTCTCGCGTACGGATAAAAACGGCAGCAAATTGAACTGCTGGAAAATATAGCCTGTGTGATCAACCCGAAAACGATCCCGCGCTCCCGAGCTCAGTTCACTCAGTTCCTGGCCCAACAAACGAATAGTCCCGCGGTTGGCTTTTTGTACACCGCCCAGCAAACCCAACAACGTAGTTTTGCCGCTGCCGCTGGGTCCTTTCAGAAACAGGGTTTCGCCGGGTTCAAGACGGAATGCAGGAATATCCAGCAGTACCGGCTGCCCGGGCCAACTGAAACTCAGGTCGCAGAGTTCGATGAGTGCTTGGGTCATGGAGAAGAGCTATCGCCTGCAAATGAGAAGGTGGACTTTGTAGCCGCAGCCTTCGGCAACGGCTACAAAAGTAGGGGGCGTTTAGAACTTCAGGCTTGACGATTTCGGCGTCAGCTCTGAGCCCTGTTGGCCACTGGAACCGATCACTTGCACCTTGATTTTCTGAGTGCCGGGGAAGGTCTTGAAGAACTGAGCCAAGTCCAGGGCTTTCAACGCATCGGGTTTGGCACAGGTGAACGCATAGTGGGCTTCAATATCGCTGTGATGGTGTTCTGTCTTCGTCCCGGCAGCTTCTTCGGGTGTGGCCTCGAACAATGGGCTTTCCAGGTCTTGCGCTTCCACTACGCACTCAGCCGCCTTGGGCAAGCTGAACAGCACCAGCGGGTTTTCCAATTGAGCGCGGGCAGACGCGACTTTAGCCTTGTCGGCATCGGTGGTGGCGATGTGTTCAAAACCCACCAAGTTTACCGAGGGGCCATCGAGATCCAACTCAAGCGTCGGACCATCGAGCGCCACATTCAACGTTCCTACACCATGCTCATGGGCGCCAAGGCTGCCGTGTTCATGGTCGTGCTCGTCGGCGGCGTGAGCCATGGCCAGCGGCAACAGAGCAAACGGCAAAGCAAGAAGCAAACGGCGCATAGCACGACTCCAGCAATAGAGATAAAGAGTTGTTATGTAATCTTATAACAAGGGTTGCGAGAGTTTGCCCGTGTGCTTGGCGTTCCGCAAGCTGCATGGGAGCATGCGTTCATGAAACTTAAGGAGCAGGACGATGGTGCGTATTCGCGGAACGATTGGTGACTGGCCGGTGGATTTGACCGTAGAGCTGGATGAGAGTGACTGGGCGAAACTGGGCGCGCAATTACCCATCAGTGACGCGCCGAGCAGCCCTGCGCCGATTAAGCCGCAGAATCCGGACGATGCCGTGTGGGAAACGACCAAAGACGTGTTGCGTAAAGCCGGACAGATCAGCGGGCCTGAACTGCTGGCGCAACTGGAAGCGTTGACCGGCAGCACCGGCGCGGGCAAACGGCTGTTAGTGCGCCTGCGCCATTGCAGCCAGGTCAAAGTCGAGAGCGGCGCAGATTCACCGCTCTACAGCTGGATTGAATAAGACCGCAAAACCGCCCTCTGTAGGCGCGATATTTTGCTTTTGATGATCAAAAAATCGCGAGGCAGGCTCGCACCTACAGCGTTTTTGGTTGAGGTTTTAGTACAACGCCGCAAACAGCTTGCGACGGTAAGTCGTCACCAGCGGGTGGTCATTGCCCAGCAAGTCGAACACTTGCAGCAAGGTCTTGTGGGCAATGCCTTCGTTGTAGCTGCGGTTGCGTGTAAACAGCTTCAATAGCCCATCCAGAGCACCTTCGTACTGCTGGCGCGCCAATTGTTGAATCGCCAATTGATACGCGGCTTCATCATCCTGCGGATTTTGCGCAACGCGGGTTTTCAAATCGGCCACATCCGGCAAATCTGCCGCTTGGCGCAGGAACGTCAATTGCGCCTTTGCACCCGCCAGTTCGGCTTTGTGCTCGTCGCTTTTAACCGCGTCCAATACCGCTTGGGCTTCGGCCAGTTCGTTACGCTCGGCCAGGCAGCGGCCATACAGAATCAGCGCCTTGGCGTTGGTATTGTCTTCAGTCAGGATACTTTTTAGCAGCGCTTCGGCATCGGCAAAACGGCTTTCAGTAAACAATGCCTGAGCCTGAACCAATGGATCTGCCACCGCTGGCGCAGGCATTTCAACGTGCGGCTCAAGCATGGCGCGAATCGCTGATTCGGGTTGTGCTTCCTGGAAGCCATCGACCACTTTGCCGTCTTTGAACAACACCACTGTCGGCAATGTACGAATGCCAATACGGCCCACCACATCCTGCTCAACGTCGCAGTTGACCTTGGCCAGCAGCAGTTCGCCCTGATAGTCCACGGCGATCTGTTCCAGAATCGGCAGCATCACCTTGCACGGTGCACACCAATCAGCCCAAAAATCCACCAGCACTGGTTGCTCGAAAGAGGCCTCAACGACCAGCTTGTCGAAGTCAGCGGAAGTCACGTCGAAGCTATAAGAAGGCGTAGTTTGAGTCATCGTGCGTCTCGAAACAGGTAAATGAGGGCAACTATAAAGGCTGTGCAGTCTGGCTGAAAGCGGCGTGAGTACGTTGCGCGTGATACAGGCTCACGTTACGAAATTCATGGGGTTCGGCCAGGTCGGGCAAGGTTAGCGCCTTGAGGCTATCCAACTGCCGGTAACCGGGATGCCTGAAGTCCCGCACCCTAGAATCGGCTACCAGTGTCTGCTGGCCGCGGGTTAAAAACTGATCCAGCAGCGGTAAGTTTTCACGGTCGTACAGAACGTCTGCCACTAGGACTAAGTCGAAGCGATCGGCCTCTGCGAAGAAATCGCTGGAGTAGCTGAGATGCACCTCATTGAGTTCAGCATTGGCCCGGCAGGCAGCCAGCGCCAAGGGATCAAGGTCGCACGCCACCACCTCCAGCGCGCCCGCCTTGGCCGCAGCAATCGCCGCGATACCCGAACCTGCGCCAAAATCCAGCACCCGCTTGCCTTGTACCCAGTCCGGTTGCGCGGCGAGATAACGCGCTAATGCCAGCCCGCTGGCCCAACAAAAGGCCCAGTACGGAGGTTCGTAAAGAATGCGCCGGGTTTCGTCCGGGGTGAACGCCCGGTCCATGTTGCGCGCATCAATCAGCCACAACTTGAGTGAGGTCTCAGGTAAGTCGGTGATCACCAGCCGCGCATCACCGAGTAACGCCGCCAACGACTCTTGCAGGCCGAGCGGTGTGTTCATGGTGCGCTGACAAAGGCCAAGGTGCCCAAGGCCTGCGTGGTCGGCTGACCGATGATTCGCGAAGGCAGATGCAGAATTAATTGCCCGGACTGGCTGGCACGACCGCGCAATTCAACGCGCGCCCCAGCCGGGAAGGCGTCAGGGTTAAAGCGCAACGTAAAGGGCAATGGCTGGTTGTTGCCAGTGATCTTGCTGCTGGCCATCAGCCCTTGCGGGCGTCCTCGCTCGTCGACGATCAGCATCGCCAGTTCAACCTCGGCCCCCGCCGGAGCACCCGTCAGCACACCGCTCAACTCACGCTGATAGGCCGGCAACGGGCCTTGGTCGACCGGGGCGTCAGTTTTTGGCTGGACCAAGACTTGGGTTTGTTGCGTTTTAGAGGGGCCACTGCTGCAGGCGACCAGCACGCTGGCCAAACACAGCAACACAAACGTTCGTAGTGACATGGATAGCTCCAGCGGCAGGTCAGTCGACGTATCAAATTGTATAAAAAGGTAGTAGGCGGACTGTATACCGTAAAGCCTATGGCTTGTCTTGCCAGTGGGATGCGCTACCATGGCGCTCCCCATTTTTGTTGGCTGCCACCATGCACTGTCCCTTCTGCGGTGCCAACGACACTAAAGTCATCGACTCGCGTTTGGTTGCCGAGGGCGATCAGGTGCGCCGTCGGCGTGAATGCCTGGCCTGTGGTGAGCGTTTCACCACCTTTGAAACAGCCGAGTTGGTGTTACCGCGACTGATCAAGCAAGACGGCAGTCGTCAGCCTTTCGATGAAGAAAAGCTGCGCGCCGGCATGCAACGCGCGCTGGAAAAACGTCCAGTGAGTGTCGAGCGTCTTGAAGCGGCGCTGGCCCATATCAAAAGCAAGCTGCGCGCCACCGGCGAACGCGAAGTCAAATCGCTGGTCGTGGGTGAACTGGTCATGGGCGAGCTGCAAAAGCTCGACGAAGTGGCCTATATCCGTTTTGCCTCTGTCTATCGGCGCTTCCAGGACCTCAACGAGTTCCGTGAAGAGATCGACCGACTCGCCCGTGAGCCCTCCAAAGAATGACTGTGTCCACTGAGCAAATCATCCTCGATGCCCATTACATGGCGCGCGCCATCGAACTTGCGCGCAATGGGCTGTACACCACTCATCCCAACCCGCGTGTTGGCTGCGTCATCGTGCGCGACGGGCAGATTGTCGGTGAAGGCTGGCATGTGCGAACGGGTGAACCCCATGCTGAAGTTCATGCCTTGCGCGCAGCAGGCGAATTGGCGCGTGGCGCGACGGCCTACGTCACGCTAGAGCCTTGCAGCCACCACGGCCACACGCCGCCGTGTGCCGATGGCTTGCTCCACGCGGGCATTGCTCGCGTGGTTGCGGCCATGCAAGACCCCAACCCGGAGGTCGCGGGGCGTGGTCTCAAGCGTCTCGCCGACGCGGGTGTTGACGTGCGCAGCGGCGTACTCGAACAAGAAGCCCGCGCGCTGAACCCAGGCTTTCTGAAGCGTATGGAACACGGCCTGCCGTTTGTGCGGGTCAAACTCGCGATGAGCCTAGATGGCCGCACCGCGATGGCCAACGGCGAAAGCCAATGGATCACCGGCCCGGCTGCGCGTTCTGCGGTTCAACGCTTGCGCGCCGAGGCCAGCGTCGTGCTGACCGGCGCTGACACCGTGCTGGCCGATGGCGCCCGGCTCACCGTGCGCGGGCCTGAGCTGGGCTTGAACCCTGAAATGACGGCGCTGGCGCTCAGTCGCCCGCCGCTACGAGTGCTGATCGACGGGCGTCTGCGCGTGCCGCTGGATGCACCGTTTTTCAAGGCCGGCCCGGCACTGGTTGCGACCTGCGTGCCCCCGGCCGAGCAATACCGTACCGGCCCAGAATGCCTAGTGATTCATGGCGCCAACGGCCAAGTTGATATCCGCAAACTGCTGGTGGCGCTGGCCGCCCGGGGCGTCAACGAAGTACTGGTTGAAGCTGGGCCGCGTCTGGCCGGGGCCTTTGCCGAACAAGGCTTGGTCGACGAATACCAGATTTTTATTGCCGCCAAGTTCTTGGGGTCGACTGCACGGCCATTGCTTGAGCTGCCGCTGACCCACATGAGCGAAGCGCCATTGCTCAAAATTACTGAAATGCGCGCCGTGGGGGATGACTGGCGAGTCACCGCCATACCAGTGCCTTCAGCGAGCGTATAATTCTCAGCCATCGTTTTACGCAGGTTTTGTTTTCAAGGGGAGCGTCCATGTTTACCGGCATCATCGAATCCATCGGCAGCATCCGTGCACTGACCCCCAAGGGTGGCGATGTGCGGGTTTACGTAGACACCGGCAAGCTCGACCTGAGCGATGTCAAACTCGGTGACAGCATCGCCATCAATGGCGTGTGCCTGACTGCGGTTGAACTGCCTGGCAATGGTTTCATGGCTGACGTCAGCCGCGAGACCCTCGATTGCACCGCGTTCAACGACTTGAAAAGCGGCAGCCGGGTCAACCTGGAAAAGGCCCTGACCCCGACCACGCGTCTGGGCGGTCATCTGGTTAGCGGTCACGTTGACGGTGTGGGCGAAGTGATTTCCCGCGAGGAAAACGCCCGAGCCATCGAGTTCCGTATCCGTGCCCCCAAAGAGCTGGCCAAGTACATCGCTCATAAAGGCTCGATCACCGTGGACGGCACCAGCCTGACGGTCAACTCGGTCAATGGCGCCGAGTTCTCGTTGACCATCATTCCGCACACCCTGAGCGAAACCATCATGGACGACTACCGTCCGGGCCGCCGGGTAAACCTCGAAGTTGACTTGCTGGCGCGCTACCTCGAACGTCTGCTGCTGGGCGACAAGGCTGCCGAGCCAACCTCGGGTGGCATCAGCGAAAGTTTTCTGGCCGCCAACGGCTACCTAAAATCCTGAATTAAGGGGGTGCCGCGTGGCGCTCAACAGCATCGAAGAACTGGTTGAAGACATCCGCCAAGGCAAGATGGTCATCCTCATGGATGACGAAGACCGCGAAAACGAAGGCGACCTGATCATGGCCGCCGAGTGCTGCAAGGCCGAGCACATCAACTTCATGGCGCGCTTTGCCCGTGGCTTGATCTGCATGCCCATGAGCCGTGAGCGCTGCGAGTTGCTCAAGTTGCCGTTGATGGCGCCGCGCAATGGTTCCGGCTTTGGCACCAAATTCACAGTCTCGATTGAAGCCGCCACCGGTGTGACCACCGGCATTTCGGCGGCTGATCGTGCCCGTACTGTGCAAGCCGCTGCTGCCAAAGACGCCAAGGCTGAAGACATCGTCAGCCCCGGCCACATCTTTCCGCTGATGGCACAAGCCGGTGGCACCTTGGCCCGTGCAGGCCATACCGAAGCGGCGTGCGACCTAGCGCGCATGGCCGGTTTCGAGCCAAGCGGCGTGATCTGCGAAGTGATGAACGATGACGGCACCATGGCACGCCGCCCGGAGCTGGAAACCTTTGCGGCCGAACACGGCATCAAAATCGGCACCATCGCCGACCTGATTCACTATCGGATGATCCATGAACGTACCGTTCAGCGGATTGCCGAGCAGCCACTGGACAGCGAACTGGGCCAATTCAATTTGGTGACCTATCGTGATTCAGTCGAAGGCGACGTGCACATGGCACTGACCCTGGGCAAAATCTGCGCCGAAGAGCCAACGCTGGTACGGGTGCATAACATGGACCCGCTGCGCGACCTGCTGATGGTCAAGCAGCCCGGCCGCTGGAGCTTGCGCGCTGCTATGACCGCCGTGGCAGAGGCGGGCAGTGGCGTGGTGCTGTTGTTGGGTCACCCGCTGGACGGCGATGTATTGCTGGCGCAGATTCGTGAAACCGCCGATGCCTTGCCGGTTAAAAAGCAGACCACTTACAGCATCGTCGGTGCGGGCTCGCAGATCTTGCGTGACCTCGGTGTGCGCAAATTGCGCCTGATGAGTTCACCAATGAAGTTCAATGCCATATCCGGTTTCGATCTGGAAGTTGTAGAATACGTGCCCTCCGAATAATGACCGGACATTTCCAGTCCCCAATTCGTGGCCCTATACCCTTAAAGAACGCGCGTGAGTGCGTTCTGGCTCTTTAATACGAGACATACCGAATGACCCTGAAGACCATCGAAGGTACCTTCATCGCCCCCAAAGGTCGCTACGCATTAGTCGTTGGCCGTTTCAACAGCTTCGTCGTCGAAAGCCTGGTGAGTGGTGCTGTTGATGCCCTGGTTCGCCACGGTGTGAGCGAAAGCGACATCACCATCATCCGTGCACCGGGTGCGTTCGAAATTCCGCTGGTTGCGCAAAAAGTTGCTCAACGCAACGAATTCGCCGCCATCATCGCCCTGGGCGCTGTGATTCGTGGCGGTACTCCGCACTTCGAATACGTTGCAGGCGAGTGCACCAAAGGTTTGGCTCAGGTGTCCATGGAGTTCGGCGTACCGGTTGCATTCGGTGTGCTGACCGTAGACTCGATCGAGCAAGCCATCGAGCGTTCCGGCACCAAAGCGGGCAACAAAGGCGCTGAAGCTGCGCTGTCCGCCCTCGAAATGGTCAGCCTGTTGGCACAGTTGGAGGCCAAGTGATTTCCGACGAAAGCGATCGTTTCAACCCGCGCGATCCAAAACCTGCGGATGCTGGCAAGCCTTCCAAAAGCGCCAAACGTCGCGAAGCGCGTCAACTCGCGACTCAAGCGCTGTATCAGTGGCACATGGCCAAGCACTCGCTGAACGAGATTGAAGCGCAGTTTCGCGTAGATAACGACTTCACTGACGTTGATGCGGCTTACTTCCGTGAAATCCTGCACGGCGTACCTGCACACCGTGGCGAAATTGATGCGGCCCTGACCCCGTGCCTGGACATCACCATCGAAGAGCTGGACCCGGTTGAACTGGCCGTTTTGCGCCTGTCCACCTGGGAGCTGATCAAGCGTGTCGACGTGCCTTACCGCGTTGTGATCAACGAAGGCATCGAGCTGGCTAAAGTCTACGGCTCCACTGACGGCCACAAGTTCGTCAACGGTGTGCTGGACAAACTGGCGCCACGCCTGCGTGAAGCTGAAGTCAAGGCGTTCAAGCGCTAACCTGCGCTGTTGGCCATGGGCGAGTTTGAGCTGATCCGCAACTTCTTCGCCGCCGCGCCTTGCGCGCAAGGCGGCGCTGGCGTTGCCTTGGGCATCGGCGATGACTGCGCCCTGCTGGATGTTCCCTTCGGGGAACAACTGGCGATTTCCACCGACACCCTGGTAGCCGGGGTGCACTTCGCAGATCCTTGCGACCCTTTCTTGCTCGGTCAGCGTTCGCTGGCAGTGGCGGCCAGTGATTTGGCGGCCATGGGCGCTACACCCCTCGCGTTTACCCTTGCCCTCACATTGCCGACGGTTGAAGCCGCTTGGCTGGAGGCGTTTACGCGCGGCTTAAACCTCATGGCTCAGGCATGCGACCTGCGCCTGATCGGGGGCGACACCACGCGTGGGCCGCTGTGCCTGACCGTGACGGTGTTTGGGCGTGTGCCTAAAGGCCAGGCCTTGAGTCGCAGCGGTGCGCGCCCAGGTGACTTACTGTGTGTGGGCGGTGAACTGGGCGATGCCGCTGGCGCTCTGCCGCTGGTCTTGGGCCAGCGCAGCGCCACACCGGCCATCGCCGAAGCGTTGCTGGCGCATTACTGGTCGCCACAGCCGCAATTTGCGCTGGGCCAGACCTTGCGCAACAAAGCCACTTCGGCACTGGACATCTCGGATGGCCTGCTCGCCGACTGTGGGCATATTGCACTGGCCTCACAGGTGGGCTTACAGATCGACAACGATCGCGTACCCACCTCGTTAGCCCTGCAAGCGTTTTTGGGCGACGCGGGTGCACAGCAGGCAGCGTTGAGTGGCGGCGACGATTATGTACTGGCTTTCACCTTGCCAGCCGTGGAGTTGCCGACCCTGCTTGCCGATGGTTGGCCGATCCACGTGATAGGCCGCGTGACTGAAGGGCAGGGCGTCAGCCTGATCGACAAACACGGCCACGACATCACCCCGGCCATTCGCGGTTACCAGCACTTTCACGCAGTGTGAATTGTCCCCTGTGGGAGCGGACTTGCTCGCGATTCAGACAACGCGGTCCGGCAGGCAGGTCGCGTTGATACCTTCGCGAGCAAGCCCGCTTCCACAGGACAACCATCAAACTTTTTGATCTTTATCTCCGATAATTCAGCCTAAGCGTCCCCAGGAACCTCCTGTTACAATGCCGCCTCTGCGAATCCCCAGTCCTTACACTGATCAGGAGCACACGGTGCCCGTCGTTTTCGTTGCCGCTTGCAAGTTACCCACCCCCTTTGCCGAATTCACCATGCATGGCTTCCTCGAGACTGCCACGGGTCGTGAACACGTTGTGCTCAGTTTGGGCGACGTGGCGGACGGCGCTCCCGTATTGGGGCGAGTGCATTCTGAGTGCCTGACCGGCGATGCCTTGTTCAGCCAGCGCTGTGACTGCGGCTCGCAACTTGAAGCCGCCTTGCAGGCCATCGCCCGTGAAGGCCGTGGCGTGCTGCTGTACCTGCGCCAGGAAGGACGCGGCATTGGCTTGCTAAACAAAGTCCGCGCTTACGAGCTGCAAGATGGTGGCGCTGACACGGTTGAAGCCAACGAGCGATTGGGCTTTGCGGCCGATCAGCGTGATTACGCGATCTGCCTGCCGATGCTTGAACACCTCGGCGTGAAGTCGCTACGTCTGATGACCAACAACCCGCGCAAGGTCAACGCCTTGACCGACATGGGCATCAATGTCGCTGAGCGCGTGCCGCTGCACACGGGGCACAACCCGCACAACAAACTGTACCTGGCGACCAAGGCCAACAAACTCGGGCACATGATGGGCAATCAGCACCAAAGCGAGGCTGATCCGGCGTGACCCGGGGCCAAATCCGCCGCCGTCTTAGCTTCAGTTGGTGGCAGCAGTTACTCCTTACGCTGCTGCCCTTGTTGCTGGTCATCCTTGTGTTTGGCAAATCTGAACCGTTGCAGCCGACACTGGCCATGCCGTTGTTTATCGCTGGCGTGGCCTCGATGTTTGTCACCCTGCGCTTTTTCGGGCCGTACAAACACGGCCTGATCGCCCTGCAAAAAGCCCTCGATACCCCGCAAGAACCCGCCGCTTGGGCTGAGCTGGCGCGTGTTCGCCGCACGGCTTTGCTGGTGGCAGGCTTGCCGAGCTGGATCGCTGCGCTGGCGGTATTTGTCGGGCTCGAAGGTGTGCCGTTGTTTCTGCTGACCCTCTCCACGCTGGTGCTGTTTTACCTGTACCGCGTCCCGCGTCAGGTGGGCTGATGCGCCTCTGGCTGGCGCTCGTGCTACTGGCCGTGGGCCTGCCCTGCATGGCCGCCACCCGTGTTATCAGCTTGGCGCCGTCCTTGTCTGAAATAGTGGTCGAGCTGGGTGCTACCGATCTGTTGGTCGGGCGTCTCGAGGCTGGCGAGTCTTCCCCTGAACTCGCCGCAGTACCTTCTGTAGGGCGTTATGGCCAGATCGACATGGAGCGTTTGCTCAGCCTGCAACCCGACTTGATCTTGCTGTGGCCCGGCAGCATTGGCGTTGCACAGCGCGAACCATTGCGCCGCCTCAACATCCCGACTTACAGCGCAGAACCGAAAAACCTCGATCAACTGGCTGACCAAGTCCAAACGTTGGCGGATGCCTTGGGGCGCCCGGAGCGTGGGCATGAACTGGCTGGACAACTGCGTCAACGCTTGGCCCAACTGCGTGAGCAGTACCAGCGCGATAAGCCGTTGCGGGTGTTTTATCAGGTTTGGGATCAGCCGTTGTACACCATTGGCGGCGGGCAAATCATCAGTGACGCACTGGCCGTGTGCGGAGCGAGCAATGTATTCGCTGATTTAAAACTGCCAGCGCCACAAGTCAGCATCGAGTCCGTGTTGCAGCGTAATCCAGAAGTGATTATTGCCGGAACTCAGGCCCAACTGGACGTGTGGAAAGCCTGGCCGCAGATTGATGCGGTCAAGCATGGGCGCTTGTTGCTACTGAACGACAAAGGTCTGGAGCGCCCTAGCGGGCAAATGCTAGAAGCCACAGGCAAGTTGTGCGAGCAACTGAAAAACGCCGAAACCCCGTAGTCGCTGCCGCAGGCTGCGATGAGCTGCGCAGCGGCCCCGTTTTTGAGTCTTGGGCTTAAAAAGTAGGCGTCCAAGTAACAGCCAACTGCACGCTGCGCTGCTCTTCGCGATAGCCGTAATAGGTACCGTCATAGCTGTACAGTGCGCGGGTGAAGGTCTTGTTCAGCAGGTTGTCGACTTTCAAGTCGAGCCGGACTTCTGAGCTGGCTTTCCAGTTGCCGCGCAGCCCCAGTAATCCGTAACCGCCAATCGGCTGTTTGTTGTCTTCGTCATTAAAACTGCTGCTCACCGCTTGCCACGTGGCGCCAACACCGAATCGGTCGAACTGGCGATCCAGATCCACGCTCAATGTGCGGCGTGCGCGGCGGCTCAAGGTATGGCCGGTGTCACGGTCTCGGGGGTCGATCAACGCAACGCCCAGGCTGCTTTGCCAGCCGAACCATTCTTGGCGCAAAGCACTTTCAACTCCTGTAATCCGCACCGCACCGATGTTCTGCGGGATAAAGTCAGCATCGGCCACAATCGCGTCGTGAATATCGGTGCGATAAAGCGACGTTTCCAGTCGGCTGGTATCGCTCAACTGACTGCGCCATTGCACTTCGTAGGTCTTGGAAGACTCAGGTTTAAGGTTCGGGTTGCTGTAGTTCGGGTAGTACAAATCGTTAAAGGTTGGCGCCCGGAACCCCTCGCTGTAAGACAGCAACACGTCGTTGTTCATGTTTAAGGGCAGCGTCAGGCTGGCGCTCCACGTGTTGTGGCTGCCGAACTGCTGGTTTTGATCGTGGCGCAGGCCGATCTCGGTCGAAAAGCGGTCGCCATGAAAACGGTGTTGGATAAGCGCGGCACGGTTCCAACGGCTGTCTTCGTCGAACACCGTGCTGCTGCGTACTCTGTCTTGATAGGCATCAACGCCGAGAGTCAGGCTGTTCTGCTCATCCAATGTCAGGTTGTTTTGCCAGTTCACTGAGTCGCGATAGGTGTTGAAGCTATAAATGTCATCACTGAGTTTGTCGCGGGTCTTTTCGCGGTTTTCGCTGTGGCCCAACTCCACGCGTGAACTCCAGCGATCCGTCAGTTGCGCGTCGATAAAGCTGCCGAGACTGCTGATATCGAAGTCGCTGTACGGTTGCTGACCACTGACGGTCATGGTGTCTGGGTCCCAGCGCCCAAACGGATTGTCGAACTCGGTTTTGCCGGTGTTCTTGATTGCCGTCAGGCCGACTTCAAGATCCTCGTTCAGGAAGTGACTGAGGTTCAGGTTTAAGGACCTGTTGCGGTACGCGTCATGGTCGTTGTCGCTGGGGAAGGATTCGTGGGTCCGATTGACGCCCGCCGTGTTTTCTAGGCTGCCGCTCAGGTTGTAGCGGGTTTGTGCGTCGCCACCTGACACGCCAAGGCTGTTTTCTGTGCTGCCATAACTGCCCACCGCGCTGTGTAAACGTAACTGCGGCGGCTGATCGGCGCCCCGGCGGGTAAAAATCTGAATCACCCCTCCTATCGCATCACTGCCGTAGATCACCGAACGAGAGCCGCGCAGCACTTCCACACGCTCAATCTGATCGATGTTCAGGTATTGCAGGTTGCTGTCGGCCGACGTGGCATTGGCCATGCGCTGGCCGTCGATCAGTACCAAGCTTTGTGCCGATTTGGTCCCGCGAATATAGATGCCCGGCAATGAACCGCGCCCGCCACTGCTGGCCACTTGCACACCCGGCACCCGGCTTAGCAGGTCGGTGAGGCTGGAGGGTTGTAGGCGGTCGATGTCGTCACGGGTGAATACCGTGTTGGCGCTGCTGCTGTCAGAGCGTGCTTCAACCTGGCGGCTGCCGGTGATCAATGTTTGCGGGAGTTTGAGCGCATCTTCGCGCTCAAGGGTGTCGGCCAATAAAGAGCTGGCAGGGATAAAACCGAGGAATAAAGCTAAACGTAGATGTTTCATGGAGTCCGAACTCTGTAGTCGCTGCCGCAGGCTGCGATAAGAACCGCAGGGTCTTCGAGAAACGGGTTATTACGCAACCCTTCGCAGCCTGCGGCAGCGACAACAGTGTTTTTTTACAACCCCAGCAATTGCATGCGCTGGCGTACCGACGCTTCAATGCCGGCCGCATCCAGACCACACTCAGCCAGCATCTGGCTCGGCTTGGCGTGTTCGACGTACACGTCCGGCAAGCCCAGATGCAGCACCGACTTGAGCACGTTCTCACGGGCCAAGAACTCACTGACCGCCGCGCCTGCGCCGCCCATGATGGCGTTCTCTTCAAGGGTCACCAGCAACTGATGGCTGTCAGCCATTTCGCGTACCAGAGCTTCGTCCATCGGTTTCACAAAGCGCATGTCGACCACGGTGGCGTCGATTTTTTCCGCAACGTGCAGGGCTTCGGCCAACTGCACGCCAAACACCAGCATCGCCACGTTTCGGCCTTGACGACGAATCACCCCTTTGCCGATTTCCAGCGGCTCAAGGTTTTTTTCGATTGGCGCATTAGGGCCTGTACCACGCGGGTAGCGCACCGCCGCCGGGCCGTTGTACAGATGGCCGGTGGTGAGCATTTTGCGCAGTTCGTTCTCATCGCTCGGGGTCATGATGACCATGCCCGGGATGCAACGCAGAAAAGACAGGTCGAAGCTGCCAGCGTGGGTCGGGCCGTCTTCGCCCACCAAGCCGGCGCGGTCGATGGCAAACAGCACGTCCAGGTTTTGCACCGCAACGTCATGCACCAGTTGGTCGTAACCACGTTGCAAGAACGTCGAATAAATCGCGACAACCGGCTTGGAGCCTTCGCAGGCCATGCCCGCAGCAAAGGTGACGGCGTGCTGCTCGGCAATCGCAACATCGAAGTAACGCGACGGGAAGCGCTCACTGAACTTGATCAGATCCGAGCCTTCTTTCATGGCTGGCGTAATGCCTACCAAGCGTTGATCTTTTTCGGCCATGTCACACAGCCAGTCGCCAAACACCGCGGAGTACTTCGGCCCGCTCGAGACTTTTGGCGCGACTTTTGGCGCATCCAGTGGTTCAAGTTTGGTGATGGCGTGGTAGCCAATCGGGTCGGCTTCGGCAGGAGCAAAGCCTTTGCCCTTTTTGGTGACGATATGCAGGAACTGCGGGCCTTTGAGGTCACGCATGTTGCGCAGCGTCGCAATCAGGGTCGGCAGGTCGTGGCCATCAATTGGCCCGATGTAGTTCCAGCCCAGCTCTTCGAACAGGGTGCCGGGCACCAGCATGCCTTTGGCGTACTCTTCGGTGCGCCGGGCAATTTCCCAGGCGCCGGGCAGGCGCGACAGCACTTTTTTACTGCCTTCACGCATGCTGGCGTAGGTGCGGCTCGACAGGATTTTGGCCAGGTAATTGGACAATCCACCGACATTGCGCGAAATCGACATGTCGTTGTCGTTAAGGATCACCAGCATGTTGGCATTCACTTCGGGCGCATGGTTCAGTGCCTCAAAGGCCATGCCAGCGGTCAGTGCGCCGTCGCCAATCACCGCGATGGCCTTGCGCTCGCTGTTTTGCAGGCGGGCCGCAATGGCCATGCCCAAGGCTGCGCTGATGGAGGTGCTGGAATGGCCGACGCCAAAGGTGTCGTACTCGCTCTCGGCGCGGCGCGGGAATGCCGCAATGCCGTCCTTCTGGCGCAGTGTTGCCATCTGGTCGCGACGACCCGTGAGGATCTTGTGCGGATACGCCTGATGACCCACGTCCCACACCAGACGGTCATCCGGGGTGTCAAACACGTAGTGCAACGCGATGGTCAGCTCAATGACCCCAAGACCGGCACCAAAATGCCCGCCTGTCTGGCCAACGGTATAGAGCAATTCCAGGCGCAATTCATCGGCCAGGGTTTCCAGCTCGGCTTCCGCTAATCTGCGCAGGCCAACAGGCGTGCCCGCTCGGTCGAGCAGGGGCGTAGTTGGGCGCGTGCGGGGAATCTCTTGAAACGTCGTTGGCATCAGGCGAATCGTTATAGGTATAGAAAGAGGCGGCAGTTTACCTTAACGAACGTAAGCTGCCCACGCAGTCTGGTATTCCTTAGTCAGACCTTGGCATTACATGCTGTGCGAAATAATCGCTTGCGACAGTCTTAGTGGCGGCGTTCCACGATATAGCGTGCCAATTCTCGCAAAGGTTCTGCGGCTGCATCAAAAGGTCGCAGGGCAGCGAGTGCCTGATCGCGCAGCTCAAGGGCATAGTGTTTGGCTTGCTCTAGGCCCATCAGTGCCGGGTACGTGGGTTTATCGCGCGCAACATCAGCACCTTGGCGTTTGCCCAGAGTGGCGGTGTCACTTTCAACATCCAGAATGTCGTCCTGAACTTGGAACGCCAGACCAATGGCCCGCGCATAGACACTCAGCGCCTGTAAATCAGCCGGTTGTGCACGACCACTGGCCAGAGCCCCCAGTTGTACGCTGGCTTCTATTAGGGCGCCGGTTTTGTGCCGGTGCATGTATTCCAGTGCGGTCTGATCCAGCTTGAGCCCGACGGAACCCAGATCAATCGCTTGTCCACCCACCATCCCCGCCGGGCCTGCTGCTAAGGCCAGGGCCGACACCATGCGCAAGCGCGTTTCGGCGTCCAGGGTATTGAGTGTGGGGTCAAGCAGGGCGCTGAAGGCCAAGCTTTGCAGTCCGTCGCCGGCCAAAATCGCACACGCTTCATCGAACGCCTTATGGGTCGTTGGCTGGCCGCGTCGCAGATCATCATCGTCCATTGCTGGCAAATCATCATGCACCAGCGAATAGGCGTGGATCAGTTCCACTGCACAGGCCGCGCCGTTGGCCTGCTCTGGCGCACTGCCCAAAGCCTCGCAGGCAGCATAGGCCAACAACGGTCGAACGCGTTTGCCACCATTCATCACGCTATAGCGCATGGCCTCGTAAAGACGGGCCAATTGCGGCGCCGGAGCAGCAAACAAGTGCTCAAGAGCCGCATTGACGCGAGCCTGGCTGCTGGTCTGGTAGGCATCAATCATTCTGGCTGTTCCGCATCAAAGGGCTCTTGCGCGATCTCTCCATCACGCTCAAGCAGTATCTGAACTTTCTGTTCCGCTTGAGCCAGTGCTCCCTGGCACTCACGGGTCAGGCGAATGCCTTGTTCAAAGGCGGTCAGTGAGTCTTCCAGTGACAGTTCGCCGTTTTCCAGGCGCTCAACCAGCGTTTGCAGGTCAGCAAGGGACTGCTCGAAATCCAGGGAAGCTTTTTTGCGGGCCATGGCAGCGTTCTCGGTAGGCGTTAAAACCGGCTGACACTAGCAGACAGCGGGTTTCGGGGCAAATCGAGGGTCTGTTTAAGCCAGTGCCGCGTGCGACAAATCTGTTTAGTGCCTGGCTTTTGTCGACACGTTTTAACGATTGTTCAGCCTATTGCATCTGATTCGATGCCTGCCTCATCGGCATGGTTCAAACGAGTGCATGTCTTCTATTTTTTATAGCCAATTGAAGTGGTTTTTTTCTGATTTCTTAAAGTGAGGAATTTTCTCTGGGGATTGAGGATGCGTCTGACATTTTTCCTTTTTTCGATCACTTATGGTCTCGCCACTTGAATGGACTCGGTAGCACGCAGTGACACGTTTTTTTTATCCCTCTGACGCGCTTGTACTGCCTTGCGCATTGTGGTGCTGGCAGCAATGACGTATTCCAGCCAGTTATTTGCCCGCCTTGTTGCTTTGGCCAAAGCCCCTGTTTTCAAAGACAGCTTTGCCGGTAACGACGTGCGTTTCTCGAATGAGTTCGAAGCCCTTGAACGCGAGATGGGCAAAGCGCACTCCATGTCCGAGAACAACCAGATCGACTGGTTCGTCGTTCATGAGCAAAGCGAGTCTCTGCTGCGGGATCAGTCCAAGGATCTGCGCGCCGCTGTCTGGCTGACATGGGCGCTTTACCAGCGCGAATCCTTTGCGGGATTGCTGGCAGGTTTGGGGTTGTTGCATCACCTGTGTACCGAGCAATGGGCACACATTCACCCGCTCAAATTGCGCACCCGTGCTGCCGCTATTAGTTGGCTGGTGGGGCGTCTTGATCGCGCACTCAACGAAAACATCCCGATCAAAGAGCAATTGCCGCTCTTTCGACACATGGTCCAATTACTGATTGAACTGGAGAGCACGCTGTCCAGGCATCTGGGCGATGACGTGCCGTTGTTGCTACCGATCTGTCGTCGCCTAACCCGAATGGTCCAGCGTGCAATAGACAGCCAGCCCGAAACAGGTGTGATTGCGGCTGCGGTGGCGCAGGTCAGGCACGTTGCCACACAGTTGATGGAGCCCAATGCGGTCATCGACAACGAAAAAGATGCCCTCAAAGCGTTGCGTCAGCAGCAAGACAGCGCGCGGGCACTGTGCGTCTGGTGGTTGAAACAAAAGGCGACAGACCTGCGTGCATTGCGCCTGAATCGTACCCTGACCTGGCTGCCAATCGACGTCGCTCCAGAGCGAAATGCCGAACAGATCACCCCCCTGCGTGGGCTATCGGTCGACATGCTTAAACGCTACAGAGAGCGATTCGAGCAGGGGCAATTTGCCGATCTGGTGGTGGACCTTGAAGCCAGTCTGGCCAAGGCCCCGTTTTGGTTCGACGGGCAGCGCATGGTCTGGGAGTGCCTGAACGGCTTGAAGGCCGAGTTGGCCATGCGTGAGGTGGAGCTTCATTTCGCCTTGCTGCTTCAGCGTTTACCAAACCTTGTGGACCTTCGTTTTAGCGACAGCGTGCCGTTTGCCGACCTTCAGACCCGTGCCTGGATCACCGCCCAGGTCATGCCTCATCTCACCAGAAGCGAGCCGGACACGGCCGAATCGGACACCGCATTACCCGCCTGGGACCTTGCCCTAGAAGAGGCGCAAGAGGTGTTTCGTATCAGTGGTTTCAAGCCGGCCGTGCAGTTGATCAAGCGTGGATTAACCAGTGCCCACGGGGAACGTACGCGTTTTTTCTGGCAACTGACCCTCGCCCGATTGTGCTTCCAAGCCAAGAAATACGAGCTCGCCAAGACCCAGCTCGAAATGCTCGACGAAGTGCTTCATCGCTCCGGGTTACAGACCTGGGAACCAGATCTGGTACTGCAAGTTTTGCGTCTTTTGCATCGCTGCTGCGAGCTGCTACCGCAAAACCACGAAGTGCGAGAACGCAAGGAAGAGATGTATCGCAGGTTGTGCCACCTCGATCTTGAAGTGGTACTCGAATAGGCCTCAGGGCCACACACACGCAAGGAAAAAACGTCATGGCCAAAGAAAGCTCGGTAGCCCCCAAGGAACGGATCAACATTACGTTCAAACCCGCTACTGGCGGCGCTCAAGAAGAAATCGAACTGCCGTTGAAGCTGTTGGTGCTGGGTGACTACATCCATCGTTTTGACGAGCGCAAGCTTGAGGACCGCAAGCCAATTGCCATCGACAAAATGACCTTTGATGAGGTGCTTTCCAAGCAAGGCCTGGAACTGACCCTCAGCGTGCCCAACCGTTTGCAGGGCGAAGACAGCACCGATGAGCTGGCAATTGCGTTGCGCGTCAGCGCGATGAAGGACTTCAACCCGGCAAGCCTGGTTGAGCAAATCCCTGAACTAAAAAAACTGATGGAGCTGCGTGATGCCTTGGTTGCGCTTAAAGGCCCGCTGGGCAACGCGCCGAGCTTTCGCAAGGCGATTGAAGGCGTACTGGCCGACGACGTCTCACGCGCCCGAATCCTGAGCGAGCTGGATTTGCTTCCGGCATTGGACGTTTGAGCCCCCCATCAGTAAAGGAATTCACACAATGAGCACCAGTGCCGCACAGCAAAAAGACGATAAAAGCACCACGTATAGCGTTCTTGACGACATCATTGCGCAAACCCGACTGACCCCCGACGACGACGCCTATGGCATTGCCAAGCGTGGTGTGGCGGCGTTTATCGAAGAGCTGCTGAAACCACAAAACCAGGGTGAGCCGGTCAAGAAGGCCATGGTCGATCGCATGATCGCCGAGATCGATGCCAAGCTCAGCCACCAGATGGACGAAATCCTTCACCACCCGGCGTTCCAATCCTTGGAATCGGCATGGCGTGGTTTGCACTTGTTGGTTGAGCGCACCAATTTCCGCGAAAACATCAAGATCGAAATCCTCAACGTCTCGAAAGAAGACCTGCTTGAAGATTTTGAAGATTCGCCAGAGGTCATGCAGTCCGGCCTCTACAAACACATCTACACCGCTGAGTACGGCCAGTTCGGTGGTGAGCCGGTCGGCGCGATTATCGCCAACTACTTCATGACCCCAAGCTCGCCTGACGTGAAGCTTATGCAATACGTGTCGAGCGTTGCGTGCATGTCCCATGCCCCGTTCGTTGCGGCGGCCGGCCCTAAGTTCTTCGGGCTCGACAGCTTCACCGGCATGCCCAATCTGAAAGACCTGAAAGACCATTTCTCCGGTCCGCAATTTGCCAAGTGGCAGAGCTTTCGAGAGTCCGAAGACTCGCGCTACATGGCGTTGACCGTTCCGCGTTTCCTGCTGCGCAACCCGTACGACCCGGAAGAAAACCCGGTCAAATCTTTCGTGTACAAAGAAACCGTCGCCAACAGCCACGAGCACTATTTGTGGGGCAACACCGCCTACACCTTCGCCTCAAAACTGACCGACAGCTTTGCCAAGTTTCGCTGGTGCCCGAACATCATCGGCCCTCAAAGCGGCGGTGCGGTTGAAGATTTGCCGCTGCACCACTTCGAAAGCATGGGCGAAATCGAAACCAAGATTCCGACCGAAGTGCTGGTTTCCGACCGCCGCGAATACGAATTGGCTGAGGAAGGTTTCATCTCCCTGACCATGCGCAAAGGCAGTGACAACGCCGCGTTCTTCTCGGCTAACTCCGTGCAAAAGCCGAAGTTCTTTGGCATTAGCGCTGAAGGCAAAAACGCAGAGCTGAACTACAAACTCGGCACACAACTGCCTTACATGATGATCATCAACCGCCTTGCTCATTACCTGAAGGTTTTGCAGCGCGAGCAGTTGGGCTCGTGGAAAGAGCGTTCCGACCTCGAGCTTGAGCTCAACAAGTGGATTCGCCAGTACGTAGCTGACCAAGAAAACCCTAGTGCCGAAGTCCGTGGCCGTCGCCCTCTGCGCGCGGCGCAAATCGCCGTCAGTGACGTCGAAGGCGAGCCTGGCTGGTACCGCGTCAGCCTCAACGTACGCCCTCACTTCAAGTACATGGGTGCTGACTTCACCTTGTCGCTGGTTGGCAAGCTGGACAAAGAGTAACGGGAGCTGGGCATGACGGCATATGGCAGCCTTTTTGAGCGCTTGGGTGGGGAGGCGGATCAACGCCGGGGCTGGAGTCGAGAAGCCAGCGCCCAAGCATCCGTGGCTGCTCACTTGGCCAAAATGCTCAGTACCCGAGCGGGCAGCGTGCAAACGCTGCCCGACTATGGGCTCCCAGACCTCAACGACATGCGTTTGAGCCTGCATGACGCGCTGACGCAGGCGCGCGAGGCCATCGAAGAATTTATAGAGCGCTATGAACCGCGCATGAGTCAGGTACAGGTCACCACCTTACCCAATGACGGCGATTCGTTGCGGCTCGCTTTTAGTCTGCAAGGGTGGTTGGAAGTGGAAGGGATCAAGCGTCAGGTCAGCTTCACCGCGCACCTAGATGGCAGTGGCCAAGTCAAGGTGCGCTAGACCGCGCGGTGGCTGCGCTCAACCTCGATCTGCTGTCCCGCATTTGATGCCGTCGACAATTAACAGGTAGCACTGTGTTCTTTAATCATTTTTACCAAAGCGAACTCACTGCATTGCGTCAGTTGGGAAGTCGTTTCGCCGAGCGTAACCCCGCGTTGGCACCGTTTTTGGGCCAGGCTGGGCGTGATCCGGATGTCGAACGGCTGCTGGAAGGGTTCGCCTTCTTGACGGGGCGTCTGCGTCAAAAGCTCGATGACGAACTGCCGGAGCTCACGCACTCGTTGATGCATTTGCTGTGGCCCAACTACATGCGCCCGCTGCCTGCATTCAGCATGCTGCAATTTGACCCTCTGGACCGTCCCGGGCCTGCTCTTCAGGTTGAGCGCGAAACCCGTGTGGCGAGTAAGCCCATTGAGGGCGTGAGTTGCCAGTTCAGAACCTGTTACCCGACCGACGTCTTGCCGCTGCAACTGGTTGAGCTGAAACACTCGTTGAACGGTGAGGGCTCCATGCTGAGCCTGCGCCTGAACATGACCTGCGACGGTCATCTTGGCGAACTGGCAATGAGTCGCCTGCGCTTGCATCTGTCGGGTGAGCGCTACATCAGCCAAATGCTTTATCTCGGATTGTTGCGCCACTTGCACGACGTCGTGGTGGTCCCTTTGGATGGCGAAGGCAACGTCCTGAAAAGCGACGAAAGCCTCGCGTTCACCCTAGCCCCTAACTGCGTTCAGCCAGTGGGTTTTGCTGAAGAAGAAGCGCTAATCCCATACCCGCTGAATACCTTTCGCGGGTATCGCTATTTGCAGGAGTACTTCGCCTTTCAGGACAAGTTTCTATTTGTTGACCTCAATGGCCTTGAGCGAATTAACACGCTGCCCGAAGACACCCTCAAACAGGTTCGCGGGCTGGAGTTGCGCTTCGACATTCGCAAAAGCAGCGCACAGCGCCTGCGCCCGACCCTGGATAACGTCAAGCTTTACTGCACGCCCATCGTCAACCTGTTCGCGCATGATGCAATGCCGGTGCGCCTGGACGGTAAACAGGACGAATATCTGCTGATGCCCTCCAAGCTCGGGCTTGAGCACTGCGGCGTGTTTTCGGTTGACGGTGTGACCGGTTGGCGTGCTGACGGCAAGGGCTCGCAGATCTATGTGCCGTTCGAGTCATTCGAACACGATCCCAGTTTTGATGTGCTCAATAAACAGGCGCATTACAGCGTCCGCCAGCGTTCAGCCCTTCTGCATGAGGGGCTCGACACCTACCTCAGCTTTGGCACCTGCCAGCCCGATGCCAGTGAAACCCTGTCGATTGAGCTGACCTGCACCAACCAGAACCTTCCCCTGCGCCTTAACCAGGGGGATATCTGCCTGCCCAGCGAAGGGACGCCCGAGTTTCTGGTGTTTCGCAACATCGGACCAGTGACCCCCAGCTATGCGCCGCCGCTCACCCGCGACTTCCTCTGGAAGTTGATCAGCAATATGTCGCTCAACTATCTGTCGCTGGCCAACGTGGATGCCCTGAAAGTCATCCTCGAAACCTACGACTTGCCGCGCTACTACGACGAACACGCCGAGCGGGTCAGCAAAAAACTGCTAGACGGCCTCAAGTCGATTCGCCACGAGCACGTTGACCGGCTCCAGCGGGGCTTGCCGCTTAGAGGCCTGCGCACTGAGCTGACGATAGATCCGCAAGGTTACATCGGAGAGGGCGATCTGTTCGTGTTTGCCTCGGTGCTCAACGAGTTCTTCGCACTTTACGCCAGCCTCAATTCGTACCACGAACTGCGGGTCAACAGCACACAGGGAGAAACCTACCAATGGACACCTCGCATGGGGTTGCAGCCCCTGCTTTAAGCGGGTTGGCCAGGAGCATACGTGAGTACTCGCTGTTTCAGGCCGTATTGCTGGTCATTGACCGGCTGCGTGTCGGCAACACACATCTCTCGCAAGATGAACTCTACGACCGCGTGGAGTTTGCGGCTAACCCGAGCCTCGGGTTTCCGGGCAGCGATGTCGACACGGTGGAATTCTTTGTCGAGCACGGCCAAGACCGCGCGCGTCTGCGTTTCAACCTCATTGGGCTGATGGGCTCGGCTTCGCCGTTACCTGCGTTCTATGGCGAACAGGCGCTTGGCGACAGTGACAGCAACAACCCGACGCGCCAGTTTCTGGACCTGTTCAACCATCGCTTGCAGCGACTGATGCTGCCGATCTGGCGTAAATATCGCTACCACGTGCGCTTTGAGACTGGCGCCATCGACCCATTTTCCAGCCATCTATTTGCTTTGATCGGTCTGGGTGGCGAGACCATCCGTAATGCCCAAGAACTGAATTGGAAGCGCCTGCTGCCCTACCTCGGTTTGTTGAGCCTGCGTGCACATTCGGCGGCTCTGATCGAGTCCGTGCTGCGTTACTACTTCAAGCACGCCGAACTGACGATTGAGCAATGCATTGAGCGGCGCGTCGAGGTACTTCAAGAGCAGCGCAACTGCCTGGGGAGTGCCAATCATCAACTGAGCGAAAGCTTGGTGTTGGGCACACGAGTACGCGACCGCAGCGGAAAGTTTCGCATCCATATCCGGCAACTGAGCTGGGACCGATTTCATGAGCTTCTGCCGATTGGCACGGGTTATCAGCCGCTGTGCGCGCTGGTGCGATTCACCCTGCGTGACCCGCTTGAGTACGACATTCGGCTGGTGTTGCGGCACGAAGAAATCCGTGAGCTGCGCATTGCCGAGCACAACCCCTGCCGCCTTGGGTGGACCAGTTGGTTGGGCCGCGAACACGCGGACGGCGTAGTGACCCTAGGCAGCAAAATACATTAAGGACCAATGGCCATGATCAACGTAGACCTGCAACAACTGATACAGGCACTCGATGCCGATACCCGGCGTGACTTGGAGGGCAGTGCCGAGCGCTGTGTGGCACGCGGAGCTGAGCAGGTGTTGGTTGAAGACCTGTTGCTGCAATTGCTCGAACGGCCGCAGGGGTTGCTGGCGCGCGCGCTGCTGGATGCGCAAATCGACGCGGGCCACTTGAGCGCCGCCTTACAGCCGCGCAGCGAAAACAGCTCATCGCGCAACCCGGTGTTTGCACCGCAACTGGTGCAGTGGTTACAGGATGCTTTGCTGGTTTCTACACTTGAATTGGGGCAGAGCCAAATCGAGCAAGCCGCGCTGATTCTCGCTTTGCTGCGCAACCCGTTACGTTATGCCGGGAGTGCTTACCAAACGCTGTTGGCTAAACTCGACATCGAACGTCTCAAAGGCTTTGCGTTGTCGCAGCAAGAACAGCCCATCAATGGCAAACCTGCGGCGCAGGGTGAGTCCCTGCTACATCGCTTCACCCATAACCTGACCGAGCAGGCGCGGGCCTCAAAGCTTGACCCGGTGCTGTGCCGCGACGACGCGATTCGCCAGATAATCGACATTCTGGCCCGCAGGCGCAAAAACAACCCGATCGTAGTGGGTGAGGCCGGGGTGGGTAAAACCGCCATCGTTGAAGGCCTGGCATTGCGCATCGCTGCCGGTGAAGTGCCGCCGGTGCTGCTCGGGGTTGAATTGCTCTCGCTGGACATGGGCCTGTTGCAGGCGGGTGCTAGCGTCAAAGGCGAGTTTGAACGTCGCCTAAAAGGCGTGATCGACGAAGTCAAAGCGTCTCCCAACCCCATCATTTTGTTTATCGATGAAGCCCACACCCTGATTGGGGCGGGCGGCAATGCCGGTGGCTCAGATGCGGCCAACCTGCTCAAGCCTGCGCTGGCCCGTGGTGAGTTGCGCACCATTGCTGCGACCACCTGGGGTGAGTACAAAAAATACTTTGAGAAAGACCCGGCGCTGGCCCGACGCTTCCAGCCAGTACAACTGCATGAGCCGACCGTCAATGAAGCCGTCACCATACTGCGCGGGTTGGCGCACATCTACGAAAAGAGCCATGGCATTTACCTGCGCGACGACGCGGTGGTGGCCGCCGCACAATTGTCGGCCCGCTATCTGGCGGGGCGCCAATTGCCAGATAAAGCGGTTGATGTGCTCGACACCGCGTGCGCCCGGGTACGCATCAGTTTGGCCGCCGCCCCGGAAAAGCTTGAGAAGCTGCGCGGCGAGCTGGCCGAAGGCGGGCGTCAATGCCAAGCCATGCGCCGTGATGCCGACGCGGGGCTGCGGATTGACCAGGCGCAATTGACCGCGCTGGAAGAGCGTCTGCTTGAGGCCCAACGCGAGCAGGTGGCGCTAGAAGCACGCTGGGTTGAGCAACGAATATTGGCCGAGCGCCTGCTGGCATTGCGTCAACAACTGGCCAAAGCACGTGAAGCCAGCACGCCAGAAACTGACGCAGAAAACAGTCGAAGCGTTCCCGCTCTGGAAACTGCCCTCAATCAAACCCAGCGCGCTCTGAACGACGCTCACAGCCAAGAGCGACTGGTCAGTTTTGAAGTGTGCCCGCGTCTGGTGGCCGAGGTCATCAGTGCTTGGACAGGTGTGCCGGTGTCGCAGCTGGCTCGTGAGCACAGTGCCAAAGTCACACGTTTTGCTGGCGATTTGCGCACCCGTATTCGTGGCCAGGAACAGGCCATTCACGCCTTGGATCGCTCAATGCGCGCCACGGCCGCGGGCCTTAACAAGCCGGATGCCCCGGTGGGGGTATTCCTGCTGGTCGGGCCGAGCGGCGTCGGCAAGACCGAAACTGCCCTGGCCCTGGCTGACCTGCTTTACGGCGGTGAGCGTTTTATCACCACCATCAACATGTCCGAGTTCCAAGAAAAACACACCGTCTCGCGCCTGATCGGTGCGCCACCCGGCTACGTCGGTTACGGCGAAGGCGGCATGCTGACCGAAGCGGTACGGCAAAAGCCGTACTCTGTGGTGCTGCTGGATGAGGTCGAAAAAGCCGACCCTGATGTGCTCAACCTGTTCTATCAAATCTTCGATAAAGGCGTGGCCAACGATGGCGAAGGTCGCGAAATAGACTTTCGCAACACGTTGATCCTGATGACCTCCAACCTTGCCAGTGATCGCATCAATGCGTTGTGCGAGAACGGTGCGCGACCGAGTGCCGAGGTGCTCGAACAGAGCATCCGCCCGGTCCTGAGCAACCACTTCAAACCCGCACTGCTGGCGCGTATGCGCGTGGTGCCGTACTACCCGGTCAGCGGCTCGGTATTGCGCGAACTGATCGAAATCAAGCTGCAACGTCTGGGTGAGCGTCTGCAACGCCGACACTTGGCGTTCAGCTATTGCCAGCGCTTGGTCGATCACTTGGCCGAACGCTGTAGCCAAAGCGACAGTGGCGCGCGGCTTATCGACTACTTGCTCGACGCGCACGTATTGCCCTTGATCGCTGACCGCTTGCTTGAAGCGATGGCCAGCGCACAAACCCTCACCCGCGTTCATGCAACGCTTGATTCGCAGGCCAGCGTGCTCTGTGAGTTTGCCTAAGGTGGGGCACATGTTCGCCCACGTAGCCGACCCTTTGGCCTATGCCGAGTCGTTGCTGCAACATTTTGCCAGCGTGGCCCGTGCTGTCGACGGCACTGCCGTTGCCGGGCTTTGCGCGCGTGCGGCGGCGCAACTGAGCGGTTGCGAGTTGAGCCAATTGTATGTGCTCGATGCAACCCGCAAACGCCTTGAGCTCGCGGCCGAGTGGTTTCAGGGGCAGGTGCAGCCGGTGCACGCGAAGGGGCTTGCAGTCGATTACACGGGCGATCAATTGCTGCAGTTTTCCGTGTGTCAAAACCGAGTGGTCAGTATTGATGACCTCAAAGATGGCCTGCACGACACCCGTTTTTTACCCAGTCAGGGCGTTCCGTGGCGTGCGCTGTTGTGCGCGCCGTTGTTGAACGCGCAACAGGCCGTTGAAGGCGTGCTACTGGTGGCCAGTCGCGAGCCCATTGAACTGTCGGGGCATGCCCCTTCGTTGGGGGCGTTGGGCGCTTTTGTGTGGGGGCAAATTCGCTTGCGCCAACAGCGTGTGCCGGCGGTGATGCCGTCTGGCCCAAAGGCCAGCTCCGCCGGGCTGATCGGTAACAGTACCGCCATGCGCCAGACCAGCTACCTAATCAACAAGGTTGTGTACAGCGCTTACACGGTACTGCTGTTGGGTGAAACCGGCACCGGTAAGGAAGTCGTGGCCCGGGCGATTCATGACGGCGGTCCTCGTCGTGCTCAGCCTTTTATTGTGCAGAACTGCGCGGCGTTTCCCGCCGACCTGCTCGAAAGCGAGCTGTTCGGCTACCGCAAGGGCGCCTTTACCGGTGCTGACCGTGACCGGATCGGGCTGTTTGATTCGGCTAACGGCGGAACCCTGTTACTGGACGAGATCGGTGACATGCCGCTGGCGCTGCAAGCCAAGTTGCTGCGGGTGTTGCAAGAGGGCGAGATTCGTCCGCTGGGCTCCAACGACACCCACAAGATTGACGTGCGAATCATCGCCGCCACCCACCGAGATCTGACCGTACTGGTGGGGCAGGGGCTGTTTCGCGAAGACCTGTATTACCGGCTTGCACAGTTCCCCATCGCCCTGCCTGCATTGCGTCAGCGCGAGGGCGACATCCTTGATCTGGCCCGACATTTTGCGACCCACGCCTGCGCGTTTTTGCAGCGTAAGCCGGTGCTGTTGTCCGACGGCGCGCTGAGCCAACTGGCGAACTATGCCTTCCCCGGCAACGTGCGTGAGTTAAAGGGGCTGGTTGAGCGTGCGGTGTTGCTTTGCGACGGCGATGAGCTGCACGCAGAGCATTTTGCATTGCCCTGCGATCCCCGTCCCGACCCCGTCAATCTCAATTTGCGTGAACGCATGGAGCAGGTTGAACGGGGGCTACTGCTCGACTGTTTACGCAAAAACGCGGGTAACCAAACCCGGGCCGCCCACGAACTGGGCGTGGCCCGCCGCACGCTCCTCTACCGCCTTGACCGCCTGAACATCAATGTGGACGACATAAAAAGGTGGGCGTCGTAATGCCTTTTCAATTCTTTTTGCCTGTGTCAGCGCGCCCCTCAACGGACCGCAACGAGCACCAGGCCAACCCGTGGAGACTCCCTTGATGACTGCTCGTCTCTGGTGCGCCGTGTTGCTGACTTTCGCCCTTGCAGGTGGCGTAGCTGGCTGTAGCGGCAATTACAAATTTAACGACAACAGCTATCGCCCATTGGGTGATCCGCAAGCGGTCAATCGCGGCAAGTGACCGCAAGGAGCCTCAATATGGAATTAGTATTTGACCTGCTCAATCCTAAGTCGCAGGACGCTAAGCAGGTGATGCGCAAGATCTTCACCGAGCAGGGCGGCATGATTGGACGCAATGCAGATTGCGACTGGGCGCTGATCGATGAGTCGAAAAAAGTATCCAAGTACCACGCTGAAATAAGCTACCGGGACGGGGCGTTTTTTTTCACGGATAGAAGCTTCAACGGCACCGGCTTCGATCACGGCAAAACCTGCCTGACCAAAGGCCAGGTGCAACGTATTGAGCACGGCCATGTGTTCTTTCTCGGCGACTTTCAGATCCGCGCTCATCTGGAGCACGAACTGCACGCGCTGCTGGATCAGGCGGGTCGTCCTCAGCCCGCGGGCAGCATCATTCCGGATGACGCCTTTCTGACGCTGGACCCGCTCGACCGGGTTGAGTTACCCGAGATTCTGTTTTCGGTGTTGGATCAGCCCGAGGTGCAGCACCGGCAACCCGACACGTGGGAGCAACGGGTAGATTTCGCTCAGATTGACTATGAAAACCTTCTGGTGCCGAACCTGATTGAAGTCACTCAGGCGCCATTACCAGTACAGGCAGCAGCCGTTGAAGCACCGCGTAACGAAGCGTTTTGGGGGCAGTTCGGAGCAGTGCTCGGCATCGACGTGCAGGCCTTGGCGCAGGCAGACCGAGAAGCGCTGGCGTTAAAGGCTGCCCGCCTGCTTAAGCAAAGCATTGCCGGTTTGCAGCAAAGCCTGTGGACCCGCAGTGAACTCAAAAACCAGCTGCGACTGGCCCGTACGGTGGCCCCGGACGCACGCCAAAACCCGCTCAAATCAACCCATGACGCGGTTGAAGCCTTAGGCCTGTTACTGGCGCCACAAAAGCCTCACCAACTGCCGGCAGAGCAGGTGGTCTGGCGAGCGTTTCGCGACGTACAAGCGCATCAGGTAGCGCTGCTGAGCGCCAGCCGCGTGGCCGTTCGCAGCAGCCTTGAACACTTCTCCCCGCAACAACTGACCTTGCGCTTTGAGCGCGATGGCTACCGACCGTGGATCGCGACGTCAGCCAGTCGCTGGCGAGCATTCAGTCGTTATCACCAGACGTTGCAACAAGACGATGACTGGTGTGAACGCTTGCTGGCCCGGGATTTTGCCCAAGCCTACGAAGAGCAGGTCCGGTTGATTTCCACCCTTCACACTGACCCCCAAGGATGAAGCGCATGTTGCGTTATACGCCCCTTTACCTTCGCGCTTTGCTGGCTCTGACGGTGCTGCTGTTGAGCGGATGTTCGGCCTTGTCGCCGTACTCCAGCGTCACCAAGCTCGACCTCGGCTTGAGCGCAAGCGATCAGGTCAACCTCGACCTGAACGGCCGCCCGTCGCCTCTGGTGATCCGCTTGATGGAACTCAAACATCCGGTTGCCTTCGAGAACGCCGATTTTTTCAGCCTATATGAGCGACCCAAAGCCTCTCTTTCACCGGACCTTGTCACCAGCGAAGAACTGGAAATACGCCCCGGTGAAACCGTCGAACTCAAGCTTAGCGTCGAGCCGGGTAGCCGCTATGTAGGCGTGCTCGCGGCTTACCGCGATCTGCCGCAAACGCAATGGCGCTACGTGGTCCCGGTGGCGGCAGGCGAACGGACCGAGGCCCGTCTGATTTTCGATCAGGCCGGGATTCATAACGCGAGCCGGGCACTAGTACAGGCGGGTGATTGAGCATGAATGCACACAAAGTCATCTGGCGCGAGGGCATGCTGTTGCGCCCGCAGCACTTTCAACAAAGTGACCGTTATTACGACCATCAAATGAAAACCCGCACTCAACTGCTGGGGCGTTACACGTGGGGGTTTCTGCGCTTAGAAATCGACGTGCAATTTCTCAACATGGGCAAACTGGTGATCAGCCAGGCGTCGGGTGTCTTGCCCGATGGCAGCCTGTTTGAGTTGGGGGGCAGCACCTCGCCGTTGGTTCTGGATGTGCCGCGCAACACGGCGAGCACGGCGGTGTACCTCGCGTTACCGTTGGTCACCGGCAACCACATTGAAACCCGGCGTAGCGACCAGACCGATGTGCTGGCGCGTTACACCGCGCACGACATAGAAGTGTCCGACGTCAACGCCGGTGATGACTCCAGCAGCCAGGTCAGCTGTGCGCGCCCGGATTTTCGCCTATTGCTGGGCGAACAACAGAGCGACCAAGCCTGCGTCAAGTTGCAGTTGTGTCACATCCTCGACACTACCTCAGATGGCGTGATTCGGCTCGATGAGCAATTCATACCGACCTTCATCCACGCCCATGCTTCGGGCTATGTGCTGTCGTGCCTCAAAGAAGTCATCAGCATGATCAGCAACCGGGGTGATGCACTCGCAGATCGCATTCGCTCAAATGGCAAGGTTGGCGGTGCTGAAGTCGGTGATTTCATGATGCTCCAACTGGTCAACCGCACAGAGCTGGTGTTGCGCCACTATTTGAGCCTAGAACAACTGCACCCCGAAGAGTTGTACTGCTCGTTGCTGGCGATGTTGGGCGATCTGGCGACCTTCGGCAGCGAGAGCAAGCGCCCTCAGTTACAGAGCACCTATCAGCACAGCAACCAGGGTGAAAGCTTTCGCGCCCTGATGGACTCGATTCGCCAGGTGCTGTCGATGGTACTTGAACAACACGCCATTGAGCTGGTGCTAGAAAGCCGTCAATACGGGATTCTGGTGTCGCCGCTGACCGACCACACATTGCTCTCCACCACCTCATTTGTATTGGCCGCACATGCGCAGTGCGACAGCGAGGAGTTGCGTCATCGCTTACCGGCGCATCTAAAGATCGGACCGGTCGAAAACATTCGCCAACTGGTCAACCTGCACTTGCCGGGCTTCAAGGTCAAACCCTTGCCAGTGGCGCCGCGGCAGATCCCGTTTCACTCCAACAAAACCTATTTCATCCTCGAACTCGGCAACGAAGATCTGGCACAACTGGAGCGTTCCGGTGGTTTTGCCTTCCACGTGTCGGGCGAGTTTTCAGCGCTTGAACTGCAATTTTGGGCCATCAGGAACTGACCGCCATGAGTACGGATACACAACATCCAACCGATGACCTCACGGTGATGGCATTCCGTGAGGGCAAGGCATCTGAAACGGATGCACTGACCGATGGACAGGCGCCGCCAAAAATCGAGCAGCTCGAAGAACGCATGGTTTTTTCGGCCCGAGTAGGCACGGCTGACACGTTCAGGGTGAGCGTTAATCCGCTGGTAGCCGCCGCCAGCGAAGTGCTGTCACACGTGGTGCGTATTAAGCACAGCACCAGTGCAGACACCTTGATCGGACTGCACGCGGATCTTAAAGCCGCGCTCCAAGCGTTCGAAGTCAACGCCCTGCGCAACGGCGTCGACAGTCAGCAGATGATGAAAGCGCGCTACGTGCTGTGCACGGTGGTCGACGAGGCGGTGGTGACAACGCGCTGGGGCAAGGAAAGCGAATGGTCACAGAACAGCCTACTCAGCGGTTTCCACAATGAAACCTTTGGTGGTGAAAAGGTTTTTCAAGTGCTCGATCAACTGTGCAAAGACCCGGTTCACAACTTGTCGCTTCTGGAACTGCTGTACCTGTGCTTGGCCCTTGGATTTGAGGGCAAGTTCCGGATCGTGGAGCGCGGCATTCTGGAACTCGACAGCATTCGCGATGCGCTGTACCGACAGATCCGCCACTTGCGCGGCGATGTTCCGCGTGAACTGTCCCCTCACTGGCAAGGGCTCAAGTCCCGTCGCAGCAGCCTGACCCGCATCGTGCCGGGTTGGTTAATGGGACTGATCACGGCTGGGTGTCTGGCTGTCATGTTTTCGGGCTTTGCCTGGGTCTTGGGCGAGCAGCGCGAGGCGGTGTTGCAACCGTATCAACAGCTTGACGCACCGGCTGTCCGGCCGCAGTTGTAAAAAGGAATAACTGATGAAAAACGCTTTTAAAAAGGTTGGCGCCTTTCTGTGCCAGACCTGGGTCTGGACATTGCTACTGTTGCTGTCGAGTGCGCTGCTGATCTGGTGGGTTGGGCCGTTGCTGGCGGTTGATGACTATAAATTTTGGGCCGATGCCAGTGCTCGACTCCTCACCATCAGTGGGCTGTGTCTGCTGTGGGGCCTGAGCATGGTGTTCGTCAGTTGGCGCGCCGGGGTGCGTAAAAAAGAAGCCGAAGACAGTGAAACCGGCAAGGAACGCTTGCGCCGCGAAGCACTGATTGATGCGTCGCATAAAGAGCTGCGTACACGTTTCAAAGAAGCGTTACGCACGCTCAAAACGTCCAGCGTGTACCGCGGACGCAGTGAACGCTGGCGCGACGAGTTGCCCTGGTATTTGTTGATCGGCCCCACTGGCAGCGGCAAGACCAGCCTGCTGGACTTCTCAGGGTTAGATTTCCCCCTGAACAAAATTGACCGCAAACTGACGCGCGACACCAGCGGGACCCGTCACTGCGACTGGTATTTCGCTGAACACGGCGTGCTGATAGACACTGCCGGGCGTTACCTGACGCAGAATGAAACCCATGCCGACGCCACTGGCTGGAGCACGTTGCTCGGTTTGCTGCGCAAGCGCCGACGCGAACGGCCACTGAATGGCGTGCTGGTCACTTTGCCCGTGGATACCCTGTTTTCAGGCGATGAAAAAAAACTGTCTGACCTAGCTGAACAGATTCGTGTGCGACTGCAAGACATCCATCAAACCTTGCACATCGAGGTGCCGGTTTATTTGGTGCTAAGCAAGGCTGACAAACTGCTGGGCTTCACCGAGTTTTTCGAGCAACTGAGCCGCGAAGAAAGCGATCAGGTCTTCGGCGCCAGCTTTGCCAAAGGCCAGAGCGGTTCAGATGTGTCGCTGCTGCGCACGGAATTTGAAGCGTTGTTGGGGCGTCTCAACAGTCAGGTCATCACGCGTATGCACCAAGAGCGTGACAGCCAGCGTCGTGGGCGGATTCTCGATTTTCCTCACCAGTTGGGCAGCATTGGTGAGCGTCTGTGCCTGTTTGTCGACATGGCCTTTACCGGTAATCGTTACCAGCGTGCCAGTCCGCTGCGGGGCTTTTACCTGACCAGCGCACCGCACCTGAAACAACAGTTGGACTCTTCCACCGCCGAAGTTGGCTCAGAATTTGGGGTGAAATCCCAGGTGCTGCCGACCCTGCACAGTGGGCGCTCGCACTTTATTAATCACCTGCTAAGCCGGGTGATTTTCCCCGAGGCGCAACTGGCGGGTCTGGATAAACGTGAGCGTCGGCGAATCAGCTGGGGTCAGCGGGCCATGTACGGCGGGGCTTTGGCGGTGCTGAGCGGGTTGGGGCTGGTGTGGACCTCCAGCTTTTCATCCAACCTTGATCGTCTGGACACACTGCGCGAATTGGCCCAGCAAGGGGCCAAACAGCGTTCGTTACTGAGCCCGCGTGATGATGCCCGAGCGGTGCTCAATACCCTCGACACCCAATACGCCGCCACGCGTGTTTACCCGTCGTTGACCAATACTGCACTGCATGAACGTACCGGCCTGTATCAGGGCGGCGCGAGTCATCCGGTGGTCTTGCAGGCCTACGAACGTGAACTTGATGTGCTGTTACTGCCGCGTGTTGCACAGCAACTAGAAAGCCAGATCCGCGCCAACCTGAATAATCGCGATCGGCTGCTCAACAGTGTGCGTGCGTACCTGATGCTCGGCATGCCCGAGCGACGGGACAACGCCTGGTTGCGGGCATGGGTGGCCACCGACTGGTCGGCACGTTATCCGGGCAACACCGCTGTGCAGAATGGGCTGAATCAACACTTCGCCCGCTTGCTGGGTCAGACTTTTCAGTACCCACTCAATGACACGCTGATAGCCCAGGCGCGTCAGGCATTGCGCAATGAGACGTTGGCGTCTGTGGTGTACCGCATGCTGCGGGACCAGGCCCACACGTTGTCGCCTTATAGTTTCGACCAGCATCTTGGCCCGCAAGGCGGCGTGTTCAGCGGGGCCGACTATGCGATCCCTGGGTTCTATACCGAGCAAGGTTACAAACAGTATTTCTCGGTTCAGGGCGCCACTCTGGTCAGCGAAATCCTGCGTGACAACTGGGTGCTGGGCGAGGGCAACAGCATCAGCCCGATGGACATGCGCAAGCTGATGGTTGAGCTTGAGCAACTGTACTTTCGCGATTACGCCACCTACTGGAGCGAAGCAGTCGGCCAGTTGGCCTTGCAACCGTTCGACACGGCCGGTGAAGGCGCAGAACAGTTTGCAGGCCTGACATCGGCCAATTCTGCAGTGGTGCAACTGTTACTCGAAGTGCGCGCCAACACCCGCTTCCCGAGCCTTATTGAAGACCTGCAAGCCCTGCCGGCGGCGGATGACAGTGCTGCGCCTAAACTGGGGGCGCTTGGCAAGGTCGCGACTGTCGCGGCGGCGAAAGTCTCGGATGCAGTGGCAGCCAACCTGCCGGACACCGCGAAAAAAGCCTTGCAGCGTCGGTTCGAACCTTTGCACCGCTTGCTGGATGAAAACGATGGTCCGACCGCCGACCTCACACCGGCCCTGCAAGGGCTCAATGAAGTCCAACTGCAACTGGCGGGCCTGGCTCGCGCCAGTGCCCCGGATCAAGCCGCGTTTGAAATGGCCAAGCTGCGCATGAGCGGCCAACGTGATGCCTTGAGCCAACTGCGTCAGGCGTCGCAGCGTTTGCCGAGTCCGCTTAACGGCTGGTTCAACGGCCTGGCTGATGACACGTGGCGCTTGGTGCTTAACGATTCGTATCAATTCGTCAATCAGCGTTATCAGCGCGAGCTGTACAGCTTCTATGTGCGGGCGATCAAAAAGCGTTACCCGTTTAGCGCCCACAGCAGCAGCGACGTGGCGCTGAATGACTTTCGCGAGTTCTTTCGGGCACAAGGCATCAGCGAGCGCTTCTTTGATGGGTACATGCGGCCTTTCGTCAGCGGTGAGGCGGGTAATTACCGGCTGCGCAGCATAGACGGCCAAGGCTTGCCGATGGCCAAAACCTACTTTGAGCAAATGGCCGCCGTGCAGGTGATTCGCCAAAGCTTCTTTGCGCAAAATCCGGCAGAGCCGCAGGTCCAGTTCACCCTTGAGCCTTACAGCCTGGACTCCAGTGTCAGCCGTTCCGAGTTTCGTTTCGGCAACCAATCAATTGAGTACCGCCATGGTCCGATTGTGCCAGTCACCTTGCAGTGGCCCACCGAAGCTGAAAACGGCCGCACCAGTCTGGTCATGGAAAAAATGGTCGGCCGCCCAGTTGGCATAGAAAAAAGCACCGGGCCTTGGTCGTTGTTCCGGGTACTGGACCTGATGCAGATGGATTACCTGAGCGGTCGCGATGTGATGGTCCTTAAAGCAGAAGTCGGCGGGCTGCGTGCCAATTACCTGTTGATGAGCCAACGCACCCCCAACCCGTTCGATATGGACGTGCTGCGCAGCTTCCGTCTGCCTGAGCAACTGTGATGCACGCAGCCCCACAGTGGCGCAGCGCGGCGGGTACCGACCAAGGCAAGGTTCGGGCACGTAATGAAGATGCCATTCTCGACTGCCCGGAGCACGGACTCTGGGCGGTGGCAGATGGCATGGGCGGTCATCGGGCTGGCGATATTGCCAGCCAGTTGATTGTCGACAGCTTGGGCGAACTGACACACCCACAGACCTTTGATCAGCGGCTTGAGGCGGTGCGTCAATGCCTGCACTGGCTCAACCGCCGGATGGGCCAGGAACTGACCGTCAGTGATCAGCAGGTCGACAGCCTCATGGGCAGCACCGTGGTGGCGCTGCTGCTCGAGGGCAAGCGTGCTGCGTGTGTCTGGGCCGGGGATAGCCGTTGTTATTTATGGCGTGGGCAGCAGTTGTACCAACTGTCGCGCGATCATTCGTTGCAACAGCAACTCATGGATGAGCACAACATGAGTCTTGAGCAGGCGCGTGCCCATCCGGGTTCGCGTGCTCTGACCCGTGCAATTGGGGCGAGCGAGCATTTGAACCTGAGTGTGGTCGAGCTTGAGGTGTTGCCCGATGACGTGTTTTTGCTGTGCAGCGATGGTCTATACCAAGGCCTTAGTCACAGCGAATTAAGTAATGCCTTGAGCCTGATTTCACCGCAGGTTGCGCTGGCGCGTTTGTTTGATGGCGTGTTGCGCGGTGCTGCCTGTGACAACGTGAGCGCGGTGGTAATTCGTCAATGAGCGACCTTGAAAGGTCTGAGGACACGCCGCAGGCAACTCCCGTTTTTCGCGCAATGCCCACCGTGCTTGGCAAGCGTTACCGAATCGAACGGTTGCTGGGCGCGGGTGGCATGGGCGCGGTGTATCGGGCGCGCGACCTGCTGCATGAGCAATTCGCAGACCCACAGCCTTGCGTCGCGCTCAAAGTGCTCAGCGAAGCGTACGAACACTCAACGGACGCCAGCGCGTTGCTGTTCAATGAGTTCGCGCTGATACGGCACTTGCGTCATCCCAACGTGCTGCGCGTGTACAGCTTTGAGGTCGACACGGAGCATGAACGGGTGTTTGTGGTGATGGAACTGTTGCGCGGCCCGACCCTAGACCGTTTGTTGTGTGAACGACCTTTGGGGATGGCGTGGCATGAGTTGCGCGACATTGCTTTGCCGCTGCTGGATGCCTTGGGCCATGCCCATGAACGAGGCGTGCTGCACGGCGACATCAAACCGAGCAATGTTTTGCTCAGTGAAGACGGTATCCGGTTGTTCGACTTTGGCTTGGGGCAAGCGGAGGAGGGCACATTAAGCGGCTTGGCGTCTGTGAGCCGTAGCCGCGTCAACGCCTGGACCCCAGGCTACGCGGCACCCGAAATCCTTGAAGGGGGGCCGCTGACCCGCGTAGCAGACCTGTATGCGCTGGGCTGTTTGCTGTACGAACTGGCCAGTGGCAAGCATCCATTCAACCGGATGCAAGCCACCGCCGCCCGCGATATGCGGCCTAAAATAAAACTAAAACGGCCCAAGCGATTGTCGCGGCACGCTTGGCCGTACGTGCGCAAGGCACTGAGTTTCGACCCTGAACACCGCAGCGTCAGCATTGCGCAACTGCGTGAGGCACTGACGGTTAAACCAGGGTTCTGGGGTTAGGCATCAGGTGCTTCGCGCAGTTTGGCGATGACCTTGATCTCGAGCTGCAAGCGATTGAGCCAAGTGGCACCGACGGACGTTAAAGTTGGGTGCAAATACTGGAGCGCTACGTACTGGCAGTCGATGATGGCAATCCGTATCTGGCAGCAGGCCTGGCGGATACGGTGATTCTTTGGCTGGATCACGGCATCGATGGTGCAAGATGCTCGACCGTTCAACGCGGTTTTCACTGCGTCTCGGTAACGTTTTTGGGATAAAGAAGCTTCATCAGGGCAATGTCTTGTTGGCTGATTTCGGTGTTTTCGGCTATTTCAAAATCACCGAGGGTTAATTCATTGAGGACCGAGTAATGCATGATCGATTTTGGGTCGTAAGGGGTGTAGGTCACACTTGAATGAGGCCGTTTGTTTAACACCATACGGTCGGTTTCTTCGTCAGTTAATCCGTGAGTTCTGTAATAGGCATACACTTTTGGCTTGTCCCACGGTATATCGGAATCGGGGTGCAAGTGCTCATGGGCAGCCGCTAAAGCATGCCCGAACTCATGCAATACGGTCGCATTGAAACTCGGTTGGTTTTCATCTTCACCGATAGTCATGGTTGGTTCTGACGGATCAATCTGTAGCGCATAGTTGCCCAGCACTGACTTATGAATACCCAACGTGTTGGTTGCGATTCTGATATCGCCTTCATGACCTTCAACGAAGTCAAAGGTTAGATTGATGTGAGGCAGCCATTGGCTGGCTGCCGAGATAATGGCGCGTCTCAACGTGTCTGAAGGGTCGCTGACAAAGGCAATAGTCAGTGTGCTGCCGTTGTCCCAGAGCCTTCTAGTCACTGCGAAGCTCATCGTAGTTACCGTGTTGATGTTGTACGCGTCATGCAGCTTGCATATGAATGGGCGACTCATGTTTTTATCCTTTTTTATAGTCAAGACCTCCTGTCTTGATAGACGTCAGCGTAGAAGAGAGACAGCCACTGACTAACAGAGAAATGTGTTAATTCATTGCCTCGTCGTGAGGGTTTAAAGATCAAAAGGCCGCGAGGCAAGTTCGCGCCTACAGAGGCTTCTAATCCAATACCTTAAGTTTCTGTGCCCGAGTGATCGCCTGAATACGGCTGGTCACATGCAGTTTGCAAAACAGGTTTTTGAGATGCCATTTCACTGTTTCTGCTGAAATATCCAGGCTGCGGGCTATTTCTTTGTTGGCCTGGCCTTGGGCAATCAATTGCAGGATTTGCCGCTCGCGCTCACTCAAACTCGGCTCAGGGTTGGCGCTGTTGTCGCTACGCATGTGCGGGGCGGTGTCTTCGAGCAGGCTGCGCACATAATCGGCGGTCTCGCCACGCGCGCTTTTCAAGAGCGCTTCGAGCAGCGCGGGGATGGCCGCACCGGCATCCAGCAGGCTGCGTCGCAGGTTCTGCCGACACGCCAAATTAAGCAGAGGCTGCAAGGTCTTTACGGCGCTCGCCTGATCATCCGGCCATAACGCACAGGCCAATGCCGCACGGCTGCGGGCAGCGCGCAGCAATTGGCCTTTGCGTTCATCGTTATCCAGCAAGCCTTGCCACAATGTGGCCGCCACAGACCATTGCTCTTGCGCGGCGGCAATATGGCAGTGCGCCTCGGTACGAGCACGGCTGATGTCGGCATGAGCGGTGAGCGGGTCCAGGGTTTCAAATTGCGCCTGCAACTCCAGCGCTTGTGGCAGTTGCTCGCAGGCCAAGTGAATGCGTATTTCCTCGACCAGCAACCAAGCTTGTAGCCGTGGCCAGCGGCGTAGCGTTGCCAGTTGTTGTGCGTGCTCCAGCAGGTAGCGTGCCTGGGTCGGGTCGTTCATCAGCAGGGCGCGACGTGCCAGGCTGGCGTACGCCCCAAACAGCGCATCCAGTGGGGCGATGACGTCGATCTGGTTCAGGCGCTGCGCCACGAGTGTTTGCAGGGCCGGCCAGTCGCCGCGTTCATACAGCAACTCGGCCAAGAGCGCTGCGAGTGTGGCGCTGCCACTCGATTGCGGGCCTGTCAGGTCTTCGGCGGGGGTGAGTGCCTGGCGGTAATACTGCTCGGCGCTGTGCAGGTCTGCCTGCCGAAAGTGGCTCAGACCTAGGACGAAAGCGCGGTAAACCGTGACAAAGAGGTTGTGTGACGGCGTGGTCGGGCAAGGCATGTGGCGCTGCACGGCTTGCGCCTGTGGGTAATGGCCTTGGGTCATGTAGTCATAACTGAGGATGTTGCAGATCAACCCGTCGACCCACGTATCACCGCACGGCACGTACGCCAGCAACGGCTCAACGCGCTCGATGCTCTGGCTGATATTTTCCGCAAAGGCCTCGGTAATGGCGCCAATGACGTGGTATTTGATGCTCAGCCTAGTGCTTGGCTGCGAGGTGTTGAACAAGGGCCGCAGGCTATCAAGCAACCCCCTAGACGCCGAGAAATGAAAGTGATGCCCCAAGGCCCAGGCCAGATTGAGTTGCAGGTCGATTCGCTGTTCATCCAGCGGTTGGCTGGCGATGTCAGGCAGTTGCTGCAACCAGCGCACCAGCGTGCCGACATCGCCTTCTTCGGCCAGCGATTGCGCGCCCTGATTGGCACAGTCGTCGCGACTGCCAAGCTTGCCCGCCGCCAGTGCGTGCCGGATCGCCTCGGCCCAGTACTGGTGCTTGGCCAGCCAGTTGCTGGCGCGCTCGTGCAGGTGTACCACGGCAATATCGCTGTGCTGCAACCGCTCATTGAGTGTTTCGACAAACAAGGTGTGGTAGCGAAACCAGTGCCCTTGGCTGTCCAACGAAAATAGAAACAAGTTGTGCCGCTCGATCTCGGCCAGCCGCTCGTGGGCGTCTTCGTGCCCGGTGACCGCGTTACACAGCGACGGCGTCAGACGTCCGAGAATTGACGTTTTCAACAGAAACTCTTGCAAGGGCACCGGCAATGGAGCCAACACCACGTCATACAAGTAACGACCGATCTGCCGGTTGCCCAAGTGCAGGCGGTTGAGGTTGCGTAACGGATCGTTGGGCGCCAGCGCTGCCATCTGGATGCCGGTGATCCAGCCTTCGGTCAGGTTCAGCACCCGTTGCAACTCGGACGCGGGAAAACGCTGGGGGTTGGCGCTTGCCAGGTAGTCTTGGGTTTCTTCAACGTTGAAACGCAAGGCGTTAGTGTCGATTTCGAGCAACTGATTGCGCGCCTGCAAGCGGCTCAACGGCAGTGCTGGAACACTGCGGCTGCCCACCAGCACGTGAAAGCAGTCCGGGGCATGTTGAAGCAATTGTTCGAGGTCGCTGATGATGGCGGGGTGGTTGATCAGGTGCAGGTCGTCCAATACCAGATACAGAGCGTTTTGCCGGTGTTGCATCAGGTTGATCAGCTCGCGGACAAAGCGGCTGTCCGCCTGCGCCACGCTGTCTGCCAAGCCATCGACCTGCTCCAGCGGCTGGCCACTGGCTTGGCTCAAAGCTGCCAGCAAATAGCGGCGAAAGACCTGCGGGTTGTCGTCCTGATCATCCAAGCTGAGCCAGGCTACGCTGTGCCCCTGTTCGAGCAAGCGCTGGCGCCATTGCCCCAGCAATGTGGTTTTGCCAAACCCGGCAGGGCCGCAGACCAGCGCCATGCAGCGTTCTTCCACCAGATTGATTTTTTCCAATAGACGTGTGCGCGCCAAGACCGTTCCGGCCGAGCGGGGCGGTACCAGTTTGGTGCCTATCAGCGGTAAGCCGTGGTCAAGACCAAAGGCAGTCTGACGCTTAAACGGAGTGGAAAATTTAGCCTGGGTCATTGTTGTTATGTATCCCTCTAGCGTTTGGCTGACGCTGCCCTTGGGGTGTGTAAAGAGTACCCCCCCGCAAGCAGGTGTTGCGCCCCCCCATCCGGGTAGTTATGGCTGCGACTTTAGACTCTTACCGTAAGGGAACGCCATCGTCGTACGCCGTCAGGTGTTCGATAACCCCAATAAAAAAGCCAAGACAAGAGGGCGAACCCATGTCGCTTAGCAAGTCAGAACTGCTTAAGGCCTATCGCAAAATGCGCGAAATTCGCGTGTTCGAAGAGCGCCTCCACCAAGAGAACACCACCGGCGATATCCCCGGATTCATTCACCTTTATTGCGGTGAAGAGGCGATTGCCGTCGGGGTTTGCGAGCACCTTAAAGACACCGACTACATCGGTTCGACCCACCGTGGTCACGGCCACTGCATCGCTAAAGGTTGTGACATTCACGGGATGATGGCGGAAATCTTTGGCAAGGATTCAGGGCTCTGCCGAGGCAAGGGCGGGTCCATGCACATCGCTGATTTGAGCAAAGGCATGCTCGGTGCCAACGCCATTGTTGGCGGCGCTCCACCCTTGGCCATTGGTGCGGCCCTGACCGCCAAAACCTTAGGCAATGGCGGGGTGGCTGTATCGTTTACCGGTGATGGCGGCTCGAACCAGGGGCTGGTATTCGAAGCCATGAACATGGCCGTGGTGCTGCAATTGCCGGTCATCTTCATGTTCGAAAATAATGGTTTCGGCGAAGCCACCGGCCACGACTATGCGGTGGGTGGGCGCAACATTACCCAGCGTGCGGCAGGCTTCGGCATGCCTGCGGTCAAGGTTGACGGCACGGACTTCTTCGCCGTCTATGAAGCTGTCGCAGTGGCCGTCGAGCGGGCGCGCAACGGTGGCGGACCGACTGCAATCGAGGCGGTGGCTCATCGCTGGTACGGCCACTTTGAAGGCGACCCGATGCTGTATCGCGCCGATGGCGAAGTTGAGCGTCTGCGCCAAGAAAGCGACCCGTTGAAAATCTTCAGTGAACACGTTAGCGGTCAAATTTCCGCAGAAGAACTGCTCGCCATCGACGCCGAGGTTGAGGCCTTGGTCGACGACGCCGTGGCCAAGGCCCGCGCGGCAGATTTCCCTGCGGTAGAAAGCTTGCTGACTGACGTTTACGTGTCTTACTGAGGATTCAAACCATGGCAATTCGTACTTATCGTGAAGCGGTCAAAGAAGCCCTGGCTCAGGAAATGGCACTCGACGATCGCGTGGTCTTGATCGGCGAAGACGTGTGCGGCGGGCAGGCCGGTACCGCAGAAGTGGGCAGCAAAGGCGAAGCGTTCGGCGGCGTGTTGGGCGTGACCAAAGGCTTGTGGACCGAGTTCGGTTCGGCGCGGGTCATCGACACGCCGATCACCGAGTCGGCCATTATCGGCATGGCGGCCGGTGCGGCCATGACTGGCTTACGGCCTGTGGCTGAGCTGATGTTCATGGACTTTTTTGGCGTCTGCCACGACATGCTTTACAACCAGGCGGCCAAGTTTCGCTACATGTTCGGCGGCAAGGCCAAGGCACCGATGGTGGTGCGCGGCATGATTGGCGCGGGCTTCTCGGCAGCGGCTCAGCACTCGCAGTCGCCGTACCATATTTTCGCCACCACGCCGGGCCTTAAGGTCGTGGTGCCGTCGACCCCGTATGACGTCAAAGGCTTGTTGATTCAAGCCATACGCGACGACGACCCTGTGGTGTTCTGCGAACACAAAGCGCTCTACGACATCAAGGGCGAAGTGCCCGAAGAGCCCTACACCATTCCTTTTGGCGTGGCCAACTACACCCGCGAAGGCACCGACGTGACCATCATCGCCCTCGCGGCCATGGTGCACAAAGCCAACCAAGTGGCCGACAAGTTGGCCGCCGAAGGCATCTCGGTTGAAGTGGTCGACCCGCGCACCGTATCGCCGCTGGACGAAGACGGCATTCTCGAATCCGTGACCTCCACCGGCCGTGTGGTGATTGTCGACGAGTCGGCTGCGCGCTTGGGCTTTGCCCACGACCTCGCCGCCTTGATCGCCACCAAAGCTTTTTATCAGCTCAAAGCCCCGATCATCATGGTCACCCCGCCACACACCCCGGTGCCGTTCTCGCCCGTGCTGGAACAAGCCTGGATCCCCAGCGCCGACCGCATCGAGGCCGCCGTACGTAAAGTGATGGAGGCCTGAACATGAGCGAGATCAAAATCATCGAGGTGCCTAAATGGGGCCTGTCGATGGAAGAGGGCACCCTCAATAATTGGCTGATTGAAGAAGGCGACAGCTTCAAACAGCATCAGGAACTGTGCGACATCGAGACCAGCAAAATCTCCAACGTGCTGGAAGCACCGTTTGATGGCGTGCTGCGCCGCAAAGTGGCGCAGCCAGGGCAAACCTTGCCGGTCGGCGGGTTGTTGGGTGTGGTGGCCGATGCGTCGGTCAGCGATGCCGAGATTGACGCCTTTATTGCTCAGCGTGGTGCAGCACCTGCCGCTGCGGCCCCGCTGCCAGAGGTTGCTCCGGTAGCATCTGGCGCACCCGCGGTCGCAGCGAAAGCGCCAGAGTCGGCACCGGTTCAGGCGGCAAAAACCACTCACGGCTGGCACGTGCCGCAGGCCTTACTCGGCGCAAGTGCCGAGGCAGTGTTTGCGACGCCGCACGCCACACGTTTGGCCAAAGAACTGGGCATCGACTTAAACCGTGTCAGCGGCTCAGGCCCTCAAGGGCGAATCAGCGTGAGTGACATTGAGCACGCCGTTAAGGACAACGGCGGTAAGGTCGCGACGCTTCAACCGGCGCTCAAAGCCGATGGCCCTGCGCGCTCGCGGGCGGATGACAGTCACATTGTGGCCACGCCGGTGGCGCGTCGTTTGGCCGCCAAACTGGGCGTCAACCTCAACGATTGCCGCGTCACCGGCAGCCGTGGCCGCGTCAGCAAGACCGATGTGCTGGAAGTCAGCGCGGTGCAAAACCCGGTGGTGGCCGCGCCTGTTCAAGCAACCCCGCAAGCACCGCACGCCGAAGTGCTGCCCATGAACGGCATGCGCAAAGCGATTGCGGCCCGTCTGCAAGAGTCGAAGCGTACGGCTCCGCACTTTCGCTTGCAGGCCGATCTAGACCTTGAAGCGCTGCTGGCGCTGCGCAGTGAAATCAACGCCTCGGCCCCGGCGATCAAACTGTCGGTCAATGACTTGCTGATCAAAGCCTGTGCGCTGGCGCTGATCAAAGTGCCTGACGTCAACGTGCAGTTCGACGAAGCGAGTCAGGCCGTATTGCGCTTTGCCGACGCCGATATTTCGGTGGCCGTGGCCCTGCCCGGAGGCTTGATTACGCCCATCGTGCGTCAGGCCAATCGCAAAAGCCTGTCGAGCATCTCCCAAGAAATGCTCAGCCTGGTGACCAAAGCCAAAGCGGGCAACCTCAAGCCTGAGGAGTTTCAGGGCGGCACGTTCAGTATTTCCAATCTGGGCATGCTCGGCGTCAGCCAATTCGACGCCATCATCAACCCACCCCAAGGTGCAATTCTGGCCATTGGCGCGGGCGAGCAACGGGTGGTTGCGCACAACGGTCAAGCCGCTGTACGCACGCAAATGACCGTGACCTTGTCGTGTGATCACCGGGTGATTGATGGCGCGCTGGGGGCGACGTTCCTCAAGGAACTCAAGCGTCTGGTGCAGACCCCAAGCCTGATGATGCTTTAGGAGCCGCCATGACCGATAAATTTGATGTACTCGTCATCGGCGGCGGCCCTGGCGGCTACGTGGCCGCCATCCGCGCGGCCCAATTGGGGCTGAGCACGGCGCTGGTCGAACAACAGCACTTGGGCGGCATTTGCCTGAACTGGGGCTGCATCCCCACCAAAGCCATGCTCAAGGGCGCTGAAGTCGGGCATACCTTGAAGCACCTCGACACCTTTGGTTTCAGCGCCGACAACATCCAGTTTGATATTGCGCAACTGGTCGCCCACAGCCGTGGCGTGTCGCGCAAATTGACCACGGGCATTGCTTATTTGCTGAAGAAAAACGCGGTTACTGTCATCGACGGGCGTGGCCGTGTCAGCGCCAAAGGCGTGGTCACCGTCAGTGGTGAGCAGGGCGAGGCGGTGTATCAGGCGCGGCATATCATTTTGGCCACCGGGGCGAGGCCGAGGCCGTTGCCAGGGCTTGCGGCCGACGGGCAAAAAATCTGGAGCTACTTCGACGCGCTGGTGCCCACCAGCGTGCCGCCGTCTTTGCTGGTCATTGGCTCTGGTGCCATTGGTGTGGAGTTCGCCAGCTTATACAGCGACCTGGGCAGCCAGGTCACGCTGGTCGAAGTGGCCAAGCACATCATGCCGGTCGAAGACCACGAGGTCGCGAACCTGGTGCAACGCGAGTTCGAGCAACGCGCGATTCGTGTGCTGACCCAGACCCGCGTCAGCGCGGTACAAGGCGAGGTGGGCGCGCTGCACTGCACGCTCTCGCTCAGCGATGGTAGCGAGCAGACCGTGCAGGTGGCTCAAGTGCTGCTGGCGGCGGGCATCCAACCCAATACTGAAGACATGGGGCTTGAAGCGTTGGGCGTCGAGTTTGAAAAAGGCTTTATCAAAACCGACCCATGGTGCCGAACCAGCGTAGCCGGGCTGTATGCGATTGGCGACGTGGCGGGCGCCCCGTGCCTAGCCCACAAGGCCAGCCATGAAGGCGTGGTGTGTGTCGAAAAACTCGCAGGGGTCGACGGCGTACACCCGCTGAATAAAAACCGCATTCCCGGCTGCACCTATGCCCGACCGGAAGTCGCCAGTCTGGGGCTCACCGAAGCGGCTGCGCGCAGCAACGGACACAACATTGCCGTGGGGCGCTTCGACTACCAAGCCAACGGCAAAGCGTTGGCCATGGGCGAAAGCAAAGGCTTCGTAAAAACGGTTTTTGATGCGGACACCGGCGAACTGCTCGGTGCCCACATGGTTGGGCCGCATGTGACCGAACAGATCCAGGGGTTTGGCATCGCCCAAGCGCTGGAGGCCACGGACGTTGAGTTGAGTGACGTGATTTTTGCGCACCCAACCCTCAGCGAGGCCATGCACGAAGCGGTGCTGGCGGCCCGAGATCGTGCGCTGCATCAATAGCCCCGAAGCAGGCTTGGTCTATGGTTCAAGCCTGCAATGATTGCTAACGGTTGAAAGGAGCCCAACGAATGAAACTCACTGGAAAGGTGGCATTGATCACAGGCGCGGCGCAGGGTATTGGCCGCGGCATCGCATTGCGACTCGCAAAAGACGGCGCCGACATCGCGCTGGTCGATCTTAACCAAGACAAACTGCGCCAAGTGGCCGAAGAAGTCCAAGCACTGGGCCGTAAAGCCAGCACTTTTGTGGCCGACGTCGGTGACCGCGAACAAGTGTTCCAGGCCGTAGAGCATGCACATAGCACGCTGGGCGGGTTGGACATCATGGTCAACAACGCGGGCATTTCGCAGGTTAAACCGCTGGCTGACGTCACCGCGCAAGAAGTCGAGCGGATCTACCGCATCAACGTCCAAGGCACCCTGTGGGGCATTCAGGCGGCGGCAGCCAAGTTCCAGGCACTTAAGCGCAAGGGCAAAATCATCAATGCCAGCTCCATCGCTGGCCATGAAGGCTATGCCTTGCTGGGGGTTTATTCCTCCACCAAATTCGCGGTACGTGCCTTAACCCAAGCGGCGGCCAAAGAACTGGCGGTGCACGGCATCACCGTCAACGCTTACTGCCCGGGCGTTGTGGGGACTGACATGTGGGTCGACATCGACAAACGCATGTCCGAAATCACCGGCGCACCGATTGGTGCAACCTACGAAAAATTCGTTAATGGGATTGCCTTGGGCCGGGCTGAAACCCCAGAAGACGTCGCGGCATTCGTCGCCTACCTAGCCAGCCCGGACGCCGACTACATGACCGGCCAAGCGCCGCTGATTGATGGTGGCTTGGTGTTCCGCTGACATATACACCCTGTAGCAGTTGCCGAGCCTTGCGAGGCTACGTCCGATTGCGAAGCGATCGTAAATCCTGCGTACCGGATTTAACGGGTGCACCGCGATAGCCCATTGACGACGTCTGCGCCGCCGGACGCAGCCTCGCAAGGCTCGGCAACTGCTACGCGGGCATGTGCGTGCTGCTTAGTGCGTCGTTAAACCATCCAGCGATTTATCGACATACGCCTTGGCCAGCTCCACGAGGTGCATGGCCGACAACACAAGATGGCGCGCATGCCCGCTCAACCCATTCCCCGCCTCACAGGCCGAAGCCCCCGCGCAGCGCAACAAGTCTGACGCTTGGGCCAAAGCCGCTTC
>NZ_ALJC01000072.1 GCF_000282975.1 Pseudomonas psychrophila HA-4 | reverse complement strand
TAAAAAGCCGTTGCGCATCGAATGGATCTACACGCCGTGTTTCAAAACAGGAACACCTAGTACATATCCGTTTCGCTCACAACAAGTCCTGCTGTGACGGCCCTTTGAGTCGTCCACACAAACGCGTGGCGACAGATGCAATTTTTAGATCGAAAGCGCAGGCGTACTTCAGAGGCTACCCATTTTGTGTACGGCGCAATCCAGGCTATTGACCTTGATCTACCCCGCGACTTCGGTAGGCCACGTCAGCAAAACGTCTCATGCAAATGACGCCACACCACCTTCCCGTGGCCATCACGCTCAAATACCACCGTAGCCCGGCGATCATTACTGGGAGCGTTAGGCCACTCCTGCAACTCGCGATAACTGACCACCGCACCTTGTTCATACAAGGCAAGCCCCTTGAACTCGCTGAGCGTAATTTTCAGCTCCGGACGCATCCCCCGTAGCGGCTCAAATAACCCCTCCAAACCCTCCAGATCCAGCACGGAACCACTGGGCGTAATCATCGAAAACTGCGCCGAAAAACGTGCCAACAATGTTGGCAAAACCCCCGGATTCTCCCCGGAAAACCAATCCTCAATCTCGGCAAGCGTTTCCGTTACAAGATCAAAGTAGCTCGAATAATCAGTCATCACTATTTCCATATCAGGGTGCCAGCAAAGCCAGCACGCGTTGGGGTCTCTAGGCGTAATACGAGGACAAGCGGCACAAGCGTCAATGCACAACTGATGGCAAAGCATAGGGCAAAGGCGCGTTGCGTCGAGGTGATTGACGCGCCAACGCTGATCTTCGAGCGCTTTGATGTGGCCCTGCGTCTCGCGGGTCCTATCAGCCCAACCCGGCTAAAGCTCGGATCAGGGCCGATAACGCCTGCGTGCTGCAAGCTTTTGCGTTAACCGGGCAGGGCGGGGCGATCCAAGCCAAATCGCTTCATCAGGATTTTTTGCAGCAGGGCTCTTGGCAGTAAGGCGGCCAGCAGCGGCATAGCGCGGCTGCCGTTACCGTATCTCAACAGCCGTGGCGTGTTGCGGCGTTCTACTGCTTTGAGCACCGCGGCGGCAAATGCGGTGGCGGGCGTGGGGTTGTCTTGCGAGGCCTTGGCGCGTGCACGAATACCTTCTCGCATCGGCCACCAAGCAGAGTCTTCGCCAATCAACTGTTCTGCCTGAGCGCTGGCATGTTTAGCAAATGAGGTGTCGATGGCGCCGGGCTGAACCTCCATGACGCGAATCGCAAAGGGTGCCAGTTCCATGCGCATCGCTTCGGTCAGCGCATGAACCGCCGCTTTCGATGCGCAGTAGGCGCCTGCAAAGGGCGTTACCAATACCCCGGATACGCTGCCGATATTCACCACCAGCCCGCGATTACTGCGCAGAAGATCAAACAGCGCTTGGGTGACGCCGACCACTGAAAAAACATTGGTTGAAAATTGCCGTGCGATACCTACAACGCCGCCGTCGAGCAGCGGCCCCATCGCGCCATAACCGGCATTATTAATCAGTACATCCAACCCTTTGCCATGCTGCTTGAGACGAGCACTCAACTGATCCACGCCAAGGCTGTCATTAACGTCCAGTTGAACAGCGACAAAACCAGCGGCCTTAAGCAGGGCCACATCAGCCGGCTGACGGGCTGTTGCCCACACCTCGTAACCAGCTTGTTTGAAGGCATTGGCCAGCGCACGGCCAATGCCACTGGAACATCCGGTAATGAGAGCGATGGGCATAACAGATCCTTAAGCGATTCTAAAAAATGAAAGTACGTCTTCGTTACGCACTCTACAAGACACGGGTTACATTTGAAAATAACTCGCTCCGTGTCGTGTTTTTGTTTCAGCTATTGTTGGTTTTAATTATTAAAAAGGAGTGTTGAGATGAGTCATGTTATTAAACGGATGTATCAAATTAATGTGCCAGATATAAAGGCTGGAGAAAATTTTGAAGTGCGTATGGGTATCGAAACAACGGGGGACTATGAAACAGAAGAGGCCAGGCTTGAGATTATTTTGGCACCGGGTACCCGAGTTGAAAATATTGTCACGCCCTATCTTCGCTACGGTTTTAGATTGCTCGAGAATCAGCGCGATGGGTACACGTACTTTTATGGCCAACACAGAGAAGACTCCTGGAAGCCCATCACCTATGTAAGACTGATTGCCGACGAAGACTTGAAAGACGCAGGGCTTAGGACTATTGGCGAATTTACTTATTACACATGGCAAGGAATAAAAGGCGTAAGTATTCCGGTTGTTGCCAACGTGATAACAACTTGCGAAGTGGCCGTCCTAGTAAACAGCAAGGTGGTGGCAGCGTGGCAAGATTTAACAACTACAGGGTGGGTGTACAGTTATGAGGTTGATTTTGACATTGCACTCGAACATGAGCCGATTGAGACATGGGAGGTTTCATGTGTGCTTCCTAAGGGGACTCAATTGTATAAAAAACCTTGGGCAGAAACGACGTTCGATCAAACAAGCGGTTTGTTTAAAATGTTTAAACCTGCTGCCAAACAGCCAAATGAGGCCGGGTCAACCCTCTCAATTGCATTTCAATTGCTGTATCCCGCCGCGCTGGGGCAACACCCTTCGTTAGAAACGTTAAATGCCCTGAAGGGCAGTTACACCTACGCGCGATAAACATCTGTCAGTTTGAAAAACTGCCTTGCAGGCGCTCAGCGCGAAACTCTAGGGTTTGCGGGCGATAACCCGCGCGCAGTGGCGGCATCGGCAAACAGTCTTGCCACGCAGCGCCAGCTTGAAGCTCGCCGGGCCCACGATAGCGGGGAGCGGTGTATTGGTTATCGGCCAGGTTAACCGTGTCACCCGGTGCATAGGCCGCGATCCGCCAACCGAGTTCGGTCAATGGCACTTTATTGTTGTTTGTCAGGGTTAGCTGCAGCGGACGGTCTGTGGGGCAGTGTGCGGGGTCATACACGATCCGCAACTCCAGACGCTCCAACTGCTCGGCCTCGCGATTGTCCAGCCAGGCCACCGATGCGGCCACTATCGCCAGCCCGGTCACGGCCGCTAACGACACCGGCAACGCCTTGCCCGGGTAGCGCAGCAACAGCACGAGCCAAGCGATGATCAGTAAAACGCCGATAAACATGGACATGCCTCTACTCGCAAGCCTCATCACGCAAGAAAACCAGCAGCTCTGGCTTGGACTGTTCGGCGCTGTAGCGGTAGCCCTGGGCGTCAAAGTGCTTGAGATCTGCGGGGTTGTTGATGCGTTCCTTGATTACAAAACGGCTCATCATGCCGCGTGCTTTTTTGGCGTAGAAGCTGATGATTTTGTGCTGACCGTTTTTCATGTCCTTGAATTCAGTATTGATGATGCGGGCGTTCAAGGCGGACTTTTTTACCGCCGAAAAATACTCATTGGACGCCAGATTTAGCAATACGTCATCGCCTTGCTCAGCCAGTGCTTCATTCAGCCATTCGCTGATGCGCGTGCCCCAGAATGCGTACAAATCTTTGCCGCGGGCATTGGTCAGCTTGGTCCCCATCTCCAGGCGATACGGCTGCATTAAGTCCAGCGGGCGCAACAGACCATACAAACCGGAGAGCATGCGCAGATGCGTTTGGGCGTAGTCAAAATCTGCTTCGCTGAAATCCACGGCATTCAGGCCTGTGTACACATCGCCTTTGAATGCCAGCAGTGCCTGCTTGGCATTGTCGGGAGTGAAAGCAGGTGTCCAACTGCCAAAGCGGGCGGCATTGAGGCCCGAGAGTTTGTCGGACAGATGCATTAGCTCGCCTATCTGTTGCGGGCTTAACTCGCGCAATTGCTCGATCAACTCTTGTGAGTGGTCTAAGTATTGCGGCAGTGTGAAACGCGCAGTGGCCGGTGGCGTCTCGTAGTCGAGGGTTTTAGCAGGTGAAATCACCATCAGCATGAGGTCGTCTCCTTTAAGCGTTAGGGGATTCTAGGCGCTGTCGCGATTTGACTCCACCTATGGTGGTGATAGGGCTGCGTATCTGTAGGCGCTAGCTTGCGAGGGCCGGGTTATAGTGCCGTCAGTTATTACAAGGAGAAGGATCTGTGCGCATTGCTCTTTTTCTGTCGGCCTGGCTGGTGTGTCTGGGAGTCGTGGCGGCGCCCAACGACCCGGCGACGCTGGACCGCAGCACCTGGCCCGAGCAATTGATCAGCCCGGCTCTTTTCGATGTCGCCTCGCGCGCCGAAATCCTCACGTTTGCCCATGCACTGCTGGCCACTGAGGGGCTGGATGAATACGCCTTCAAGCAGCGTCTTGGCCTCAAGATCATCAACATGGACGCCATAGATACCGTTCGTCAGCGCATGTGGATGCGTCTGTTGGCCAATTACAACCTTGCCCAGCAAAGCTGCGACCAAGACGCCTCGTTCTGCTATTACGTCGATGACATGAGCAGCTTGCGTGAACAAGCGGGCAAGTTCGAGATCGCGGACGATTCTTTCTATGTGAAATGGGCTGAACCGAGCGCTGCGTTTCATCGTCGCTACCTAGATGAACAATTGCGCTTGGCGGCACTTTCGCCGCAAATCAGCAGTGAAATCGCGTTGCTGGGCGATCAGGAATTCAACGGTGATGACATGAAAGATCGGCTGTTTATGCTGACGTTTGACAGCGGCCCGACGGCTATAGGCGGCACTACCGATTGGGTCACCGACTACTTGCGCAAGCAGTCCATGAATGGGACTTTTTTTGTGTTGGGTAACAGCTTCCAAGCGCGGCTCGATAAAAGCTCCGAACAGGCGGTCAAGGCGTTGTACAAGGGGCAATGCGTGGGCGTGCAGGGGTGGGAGTACCGAGCCCACAGCCATTGGCAAAACTGGCAAGACTCGGTGCTGCGCAGCACTGCCTTGGTCAAACAGGTATTGCCTGACAACTACGTGCCTTTATTCCGACCACCCTATGGGCAGCGTCGGGTAGACAGCGGGGCGTTTTTCAAATCTCAGGGTTTGCAGGTGGCATTGTGGAACATTGATTCGCAAGACCTAGTCGCCAGCCTGAGCGCCGAACAGTCGGCGCACCGGGTATTAACCCTGATGCTGCTGTGGCGCCATGGCGTGATTGCGTTTCACGACACTCAAGACAAAGTACGTACGGCGCTCCCGTGGCTGCTAAAGGCTACGGCGCAAAGTGGTTTGGGATGGGAAGATTGTGCGGCGCTGGGCACTCGATAAGCAGAGCGCCCGCCCGATGCGGACGGACGCTTGGAACGTGGTGCTTACAGCAAGCGTAAGGCCAGTTCGGAGCCAGCGCGCAGGTACTCAACTTGAGAGACGACAGCATCTTTGACGATGGCTTCACCGGTGTCAGTCAACTTGGCCTTTTTCGCATCTATAACCGATAGCTGTAGAAGTTGCATGGCGACATCCATCGCTTTTTGAAACGCGGTGATGTTGTTGTGCTGGCCAAACTCTCGAATGACCGCCTCCATACGCTCGTCAGCGTTGTCGCGAAGCTGCCGGTATTCAGTCACCGAAACGCTGCCATCCTTGTAAATATCGAGCAGCATCTGTTCCAGGGTTTTGGAGATAGGGGTCATACAGCTTCCTTTGGCGTAGGCATTAAGTGGACGCAGGTCGTATTGGCCAGTGCGTACCGAAGCTTAGTGCTGCCAAAAAGAATGGAGGGTAGGTGCTGTCCCTTCTGAATGTGAGACAGGTCCGACCTTGAGGGGGAAGATTTCGAGGCGTTTCTTTTGCGCCTAGACGTTGAGTTGGTGGCAGTAAAAGCCATGACATTGAGTCAGGTAACTTCTGAGCCTAGTAGCAATTGAGCGTGTCGCCAAGGCTATTCGTCAGTCAGAAAAATAAATCAGCCAAAGTACAAAAATACTTATTTTTGTCACACGATTAGGAGTATTACGAAGACAGACGGCCGAAACCTGCGACACAGGTGGCGTCTTCCAAGACCCATCGGGCAGGGCATTCATCTGATAGAAAAAGATGAGTTCGGCAGTCACTTCGAGGCGCAGCACTGTTGCGGTATTGCGTCGAATGGCTCCCACAAAGGTGACCGAGTATGGATGATCACGGACGCACTCCTTCTTCCAACCAGCCAATCCTTTATGTACTCGATACCAATGTTCTGATTCACGATCCAAACGCTTTGCTTAACTTCGAGGAACACCACGTCACCATCCCGATGACGGTGCTCGAAGAGCTCGACAAGCTCAAAACCGGCAAGCTACTGGTGGCAGCGGAGTGCCGTCAGGCCATTCGTTTAATCGACCAAACATTGGGCGCGGCATCGCCAGAAGACGTTGAAAAGGGTGTGCCGATCCAGCGTGGCAAGAGTGGGCCGAAGGGCTTTCTTTCAATCCTGATGAACAAGCGCAGAGAGCCTAATGCGCTGCTGCCCGAAAACCTAAACGACAACATCATCATCAATCAACTGATTGACCTGCACGCCCGCGACCCGAGTTTGCATGTTGTGCTCGTGACCAAAGACATCAACATGCGGCTCAAAGCACGGGCCTGCGGCGTTGAGTCCGAGGACTACAGCACTGACCAACTGGTAGATGACGTGTCGATGCTGTCACGCGGCTACCACACCATGACCGGTTCGTTCTGGGACCGCGTTAGTAAAGTCGAAACCCGGCAGGGTCATGGCCGCACGTGGCATCAGGTGCAAACGAACGAAAACCTGCCAGCTGTACACATCAACGAATTCATCATCGATGAGCAGGGATTTGTCGGCTGGGTCAAAGAGGTGCGCAAGGACCACCTGCTGATTCTCGACATGCACCAGGAGCCGTTGCTGCATCAGGAGGCGTGGGGGTTAAAACCGCGGGATATTTATCAAGGGCTGGCGTTGTTTGCCTTACTCGATCCGGATATTCATCTGGTTAACCTGTCGGGTGCGGCGGGTTCGGGTAAAACCATTTTGGCGCTGGCGGCGGCGATTGAACAAACCATGGTCAGCAAGCGCTATCGGCGGATCATCTGTACCCGCAGTGTGCAAGGGCTGGACCAGGAAATCGGCTTTTTGCCGGGCACCGAAGCCGAGAAGATGGAGCCTTGGCTGGGGGCCATCACCGACAACCTCGAAGCCCTGCACATGGAGGATGAAAACACCCACGGCAGCGTCGATTACATCCTTAGCAAAGTGCCCTTGCAGTTCAAGTCGCTGAACTACATCCGAGGGCGTAGTTTCCAGCAAAGCCTGATCTTGATTGACGAGTGTCAGAACCTCACCCCGCACCAGATGAAAACCATCATCACCCGTGCGGGCGCGGGCTCTAAAGTGGTGTGCTTGGGCAACCTGGCACAAATTGATACGCCATATCTGTCGGCCACCAGTTCGGGGCTGACCTACCTGACGGAGCGTTTCAAAGATTTCCCTAACGGCGTTCACATCGCCCTGCAAGGCGTGCCTCGTTCGATCTTGGCCGAGTACGCGGAGTCGCATCTCTAGCTAGACCTGCTATCTCTGTAGGAGCGAGCTTGCTCGCGATCTTTTGATCTTTAAAAGATCGCGATGCAAGCTCGCTCTTACAGTTTTACGGCATACGCAAAGCCTCCTACCTCGCAGGCCTCTTTGAGATCAACGTGTAGATCGACGGCAGCACAAACAGCGTAAACAACGTACCCACGACCATTCCCACCACAATCACGATGCCCAGCCCGAAGCGGCTACTGGCGCCTGCGCCGCTGGCGAACAACAAAGGCACCAAACCCACCACCATTGCCGCGGTGGTCATCACTATCGGGCGCAGGCGAATTCGCGCTGAATGGATGATCGCGTGAGTTGGGGAGTAACCGCGAGCTTGCAGATCGTTGGCAAACTCAACCATCAAAATCCCGTGTTTGCTGATCAGTCCGATGAGTGTTACCAAACCGATCTGGGTGTAAATGTTGAGCGTGGCCCAGCCCAGTGCCAGCGGAATCAAGGCGCCGCAAATCGACAGCGGCACGGTAATCAGGATGATCAGCGGGTCGCGCAGGCTTTCGTACTGCGCCGCCAGCACCATGTAAATCACGATGAGGGCGAACACAAAGGTCAGCAGCAACGCATTGCCTTCGTGAATGAATTGCCGCGAATCAGACTGCCAGTCGTGGCTGAAACTGGCGGGCAGTTGATCGGCTTGTGCGGCCAAAAATGCCACCGCTTCACCCAGGCTAACGCCCGGCGCCGCAATGCCCTGAAACGTCGCTGCATTTTGCTGGTTGAATTGTTTCAGACGGTTGGGCTGGATGTCGTGATGCAGGCTGACCACGGTCGCCAGCGGCACTTGAGCGCCGTTGTCGGTGCGCAGGTAGAGGCCGTTCAAGGCATCCGGGGTCAAACGCCCGCTGGCCTGGCTTTGGGCGATTACGTCATACGAGCGGCCTTGTAAGCCGAAACGGTTGGTGTAGTTTTCGCCGACCAGCACCGCCAGGGTGTTGGCGATGTCTTGCAGGCGAACTCCCAGACTGTTGGCCTTGCTGCGGTCGATCCGTACTTCGGTGATCGGGTTGTTGAAGTCCAGATCACTGTCGACCACGGCGAACAGGCCGCTGGCTCGGGCTGCCTGCTTAATGCCTTCCATCGCCTGATACAGCGCGCGGTAATCGTCGGTGCTGCGTATTACCAGTTGCACCGGCAAGCCCCCTGTAGAGGCGGGCAGCGGCGGCATTTGGAACACGAAAATCGAGTTACCTTCTACTGCATCGACCTGTTGCTGCAATTCGCTCTGGATGTGCGCTGCACTGCGGCCCCGTTGATTCCATTCGCTCAGATTGATGCCCGCATAACTGGCGGCCACCCCGTCAGTGCCATTGATGATCCAAGTGCCGGTTGCTTCGGGGATTGCGCCGAGTACGTGGCTCAGTTGCCGGGCATAACGCTCAACAAAATCGAGGTTAGCGTGTTGTGGCGATTTAATTGCCAGCAACAGATTGCCCTGATCTTCGCTGGGCGCCAGTTCCTTGTCGGCCTGGCCGTAGAGCAGTGGCAGGCTCAGCAAAACCAGCACGCCAAACCCCAGCACCGCATTGCGCCAACGTAATGAGCGCACGACTGCACCCAAATAGCGGCGCGACAAGCGGTGAAAAAAACCTTCGGCCAACTGGCCCATGCGGCCTTCGTTTTCACCTGCGGGCAGCAACTTGGCGCACATCACTGGAGTCAAGGTCAGCGCTATCACCCCCGACACCAGCACCGCACCTGCCAGGGTCAGGGCGAACTCCTTGAACAAGGCGCCGGTCAGGCCGTTCATCAGGCCGATGGGCATATACACCGCAGCTAGGGTGATGGTCATCGCAATCACCGGCGCGGCGATTTCTCGGGAGCCGATCAAAGCCGCGGACAAGGGCGGGAGGCCGTCCTTGATATGGCGATGGATGTTCTCGGTGACCACAATCGCGTCGTCCACCACCAGGCCGATGGCTAGCACCATGGCCAGCAGTGTCAGCAGGTTGATGCTGAACCCGAACATCGCCATCAGCGCCAGCGCGCCCAGCAGCGACAGTGGAATACTGAGGATCGGAATCAGCACCGTGCGCCACGACCCCAAGCACAGAAAAATAATCGCCACCACGATCAACATGGCTTCAATCAGGGTGGTGAGCACTTCCAGAATCGAGGCGTGAATAAAGTGTGCAGTTTCGAATGCCAGTGCGACGTTAACCCCTGGCGGCAAGGTTTTCTGGATGTCAGGCAGCAGCGTTTTGATGCCGTCGACGATGACCAGCGGATTGCCCTTAGGCGTGGCGTACAGGCCAACATGCACAGCGGGTTTACCATCCATGAGCGCGCTGGTCTGGTAGGCGGCCGAGCCCAGTTCAATCTCGGCAATGTCTCCTAGTCGCAACAAATGATCACCGCGATTGCTGATCACCAATTGACGAAATTCATCGAGGGTTGTGAGGTCGCTGTTCACCGCAATCGATGAAACCACGTACTGGCCCTTGATTTGCCCCGGTGCCGCTTGGACGTTATTGGCGCGGATCGCCTGTTCGACCTGATCGGCGCTGATCCCGTGGCCCGCCATGCGTTGCGGGTCAAGCCACAGCCGCATCGCCAACTGCTGGCCGCCAAAGGTCTCGACGTTGGCCACGCCTTCAATGGTCGACAGCAAGGGTTGCACCACGCGGCTCAGGTAGTCGCTCAAGGCCGCAGCCGAGAGCGTGTCACTAGTAAAACCGACATAGGCGACAGCGCTGGCTTCGCCTGCTGAACGCTCGATGACGGGGTCGTAAGCCTGTTCCGGCAAGCGGTATTTGACGTGATTGACCTTGGCGATCACCTCGCTCAAGGCTTTGGCGGAGTCCTGGTTCAGCGCCATGCGCAAAGTGATTACGCTGTGACCTTGCACCGAAGACGAACTGACGTACTCAACGCCTTCGACCGAGGCCAGCGACTGGTTGAGCGGTTGGGTGACAAAACCTTGCATCAGTTCGGCCGGGGCACCGGGGTAGTCGGTGCTGACGGTAATCACCGAGCTTTCCAGTAGAGGGTACTGGCGCACCGGCAAGCCCCTATACGCATTGAGCCCGGTCAGCAGAATCATCAAGCTGACCACCAGAGCGAGCACCGGGCGGCGGACGAAAATATCGGTGAACTTCATTTTTCCGCCCCCCCAGCCCCTGCCTCGACCGTCAGCACGCTGTTCGTGATGGGTTCAATGCGGGCGCCATCACTGAGTTTGATCTGACCGGAGATCACCACTTGATCGCCTGTGGCTACGCCTTGGCTGATCACCACCCAGCCATCGCGGCGCTCGCCGGTCTTAACGGCGACGCGGCGTACTGTTGGCGCGCTGGCGGCCTCGCCGGGGGCCTGCACCACAAATACCGCTTCGCCATACGCGCTGTAAGTGACTGCGGTCTCTGGGACGCTTAAGGTGTTTTCGGGCAGAGACTGAGGCAAACGCACCTTGGCAAACATGCGTGGCAGCGCGGCGCTCGGTGGGTTGTGCAGGCGGGCTTGAATGTTCACGGTGCGTGAGCGTTCGAGAAACGGATCAATGCTGCTGACCACCGCCGTCAACGGCAGGTGGGGCAGGGCGTCGAGTTCGACCTGCAACAGGCTGTCGGGCTTGAAATGCGACACGGCCTGTTCAGGAATACTGAAATTGACGTACACGCCGTTGTTGCCCACCAGATTGATCAGCGTCTGGCCTGGGTTCACGTATTGGCCCACATGGACTTTGCGAATGCCCAGTGTTCCGGCAAACGGCGCGCGAATGGTGCGCTGCTCGATCTGCGCCATCAGGCCCTGCAACGCGCCACGGGCGGTGGTGTATTCAGCTTGGGCATCGTCCAGCGTTTCGCGGGAAATGGCATTGGCGGTGATCAGCTTTTTAAAGCGCTCAAGGCGAATCCGGGTGTTGTCGAGTTGCCCCTGCAAGCGCACTAACTGGCCGCGCTCAGGGGCGTCGTTAAGCCGCACCAGCACTTGCCCGCGCGCCACGTATTGCCCTGACTCAATCGGCAACTCAACTATTCGCCCGCCAATTTCGGCCGGGACACTGACTTCCTGCACCGCTTCCAGTTCGCCAATCGCTTCCAGGTAACGGATGAACGGTTGATTACTGACAGCGGCCACGGCCACCTTAACCGGCGCGGCCACATACTCAGCGGGCACAGGCTGTTGCCAGCGCCACAGCCCCCAGGCGATCAGTATCAGCAGTGCGCCTACCAGCACGTGTAGGGCGCGGCGTGAGGTAAGCTTGCGGGTGTTACGCGCTGTTTCAGTTGAGTGTGTTGGGTTAAACATGCAGCGCTCCCTTAGGGACAGTCGTCCACGGTTGGCTATGACAGGAGAGTCGGGGTGTTACTGCGCAATATCGATTTGAATTTGCTGGTGGTGCTCGATGCGTTGCTCACGGAGAAACACGTGACCCGCACCGGTGTTCGTTTGCACTTGAGTCAGCCGGCAATCAGCCATTCGCTGAACAAACTTCGGGTGTTGCTCGACGACCCGTTACTGATTCGTCAGGGCAACGAGGTGGTGCTGAGTGCACTGGCGCAAAACCTTCAGGCGCCGCTCAAGGCCATCCTCGGGCAGGTCGAAACCTTGCTTGGCCAGTCCATCGACTTTGTGCCCGCCGATTCGCAGCGCACCTTTCGCGTGGCGATGTCCGATTACGGGGCCGCTATCGTGCTGCCCAAATTGGTGACGCAACTGCGCGAACAGGCGCCGGACATCTCGTTGGTGGTCATTCAAGACAGTCGCTTGGGCATGATTGAGCAAATTGAGCAGGGCAAAATCGATCTGGCCGTTGGCGTGTTTCCCATGCTGCCCGCCGATGTCTGCAGCGATGTACTGTTTGTAGAAACCTTTACCTGCTTGCTGAATCGCAACGCCCTGCCAGACAGTGGCGTATTGGACCTGGACACTTACCTGCAGCGCCCGCACCTGTTGGTGTCGATGGATGGCAACACCCAGGGTGAGGTCGACAACGTGTTGCGCAGCCAAGGTTTACAGCGTCGAGTCGCCGTCAACGTGCCGCACTGGGGCACGGCCCCAGGCATGATTGGCGACACGGACCTGATCCTTACCGTGGCCAGCCGTACTCTGGATAACCTAGCGTTGGGCGATTCATTGGTCACACTGGCACCACCGCTGAACGTTGCGCCGTTTAACTATGTACAGGTCTGGCATCAACGCTTTAACGAAGACCCGGCGCATCGGTGGTTGCGTGAGTGGGTCAAACAGGTCAGCGCAAAGCCTCTCGCGGTCGTTTAAACGATCACAAGATCGCGAGGCTAGCTCGCGCCTAGGAGTGTTTATCAGCCCCGCGAGGCGATTAAAAACCCCGCCAGTACCACGCTCACGCCCAATAGTTTTTGCAGGCTCGGGGTGTTTTTTGGCAGTCCGAGCAAGCCGAAGTAATCAATCGCCAGTGAAATAACCAACTGGCCTACCACCACCGCCATGATGAAATTCAGCGCGCCCAGGCGCGGTACGGTGATCAGCGCCACGGTGATGTAAAACACCCCAGCTAGGCCGCCGAGCCACATCCACCAAGGGCCGTTCATCAGCGCCGCGAGGTTGGGGCGTGGCACTTTGATGATTAGCATCACCAGCGCAATCGCCAGACCGCTGACCAGTAATGAGATGACCGTGGCCCAAAAAGGGTGCCCGAGTACTACGCCGAGTCGGGCGTTACTTCCCGCTTGCAGGGGCACTGCGACACCCGCTAACAGACTCAAGGCAACAGCAATAAAAAGTGGCATGAGAATGGCCTCCTAAGTGGTTGACGTTGTACGTCTAATGCGTGTGGGCGGCCAATTCGATGTTCTGATGCACGGTATTCGCGGTGTCGATGACCTTCGCGCACGTGGGCAAAATCGACCCTCGGGCTTACACTGGCGGCTCTTGTCTGGAGAACTCCCTGTGCTGACTCATTTAGATTCCCAAGGCCGCGCCAACATGGTCGATGTCACCGATAAAGCGGTCACATCCCGTGAGGCGGTGGCACAAGCTGTGGTACGCATGCGCGCTGAAACCCTGGACATGATCGTTAATGGCGGCCACCCCAAGGGCGACGTGTTCGCTGTGGCGCGCATCGCCGGGATTCAGGCGGCGAAAAAAACCTCGGACCTGATTCCGTTGTGCCATCCGCTGATGCTCACCAGCGTCAAACTGGAACTCAGCGCCCAAGGCACCGACGCAGTGTTGATCGTCGCCCGCTGCAAGCTTTCCGGACAGACCGGGGTCGAGATGGAAGCCCTGACGGCCGCCAGCGTTGCGGCCCTGACTATTTACGACATGTGCAAGGCCGTCGACCGTGGTATGACCATCGAAAGCGTGCGCGTGCTGGAAAAGCTCGGTGGCAAGAGTGGGCACTTTCAGGCTGACGCATCATGAAAATCACCGTGCACTTCTTTGCCCGTTATCGTGAAGCGTTGGACTTGGACAGCCTTTTGGTGGAAGGGCCGTTCACCTCCGTCGAGCAGTTGCGTCAGGACTTGTTGCGAGGTGGCGAGGAGTGGCAGGTGCTGGCCGAGCCCAACCTGATGTGTGCGCGCAATCAAGAACTGTGCAAACTCGACGAGCCGCTGAACGACGGCGACGAGGTGGCGTTTTTCCCACCGGTGACCGGGGGCTGAACCATGGCGATTCGGGTGCAAGTAGCAGCCTTTGATCCGGGCGCTGAAGTCAATGCGCTGCACGCGGCCAATTTGGGCGTGGGCGCGGTGGTGAGTTTTGTGGGTTATGTGCGCGACTTTAATGACGGACGCGAAGTGGCAGGTATGTTTCTGGAGCACGCTGCGGGCATGACCGAAAAAGCCTTGGCAAAAATCGTGGTCGAAGCGCAGCAGCGCTGGCCGTTACTGAACCTTGAAGTGCTGCACCGGGTGGGTGCGTTGGAACCGGGCGAACCGATTGTGTTTGTCGGCGTGGCCAGCGCTCATCGTCAGGCGGCATTTGATGCCTGTGCCTTTGTGATGGACTACTTGAAAACCCGCGCCCCGTTTTGGAAGAAAGAACAGACCGCCGATGGCCCGCGTTGGGTGGAAGGGCGGTCCAGCGATGAGGCAGCGGCAGACCGTTGGGCCTAACGAGTCCCCCTGTAGCCGCTGCCGTAGGCTGTGATGGGTTGCGAAGCGACCCAATTTTTAACCGATAAAGCACAAACTGATACATTTCTTCGGCCTCTTTCAGAAGCCTCCTACAGCATCAATTCCTGTTCATCCGTTAGCGTTCCTCCCTTTACTTCAGGGAGGATTCACGGATGTCCATATTGGCCCGTCACAACCACTTTAGCCTCTCGATCAACGGTGCCAATCAAGACCTTCGGGTGCTGGCGTTTACCGGCAGCGAAGCCATCAACAGGCCTTTTTCCTTTGACCTTGAACTGGTCAGCGATCGCTCTGATCTCGACCTAGAGACGCTGCTGCACCAGTCCGCTTTCCTAGCATTCGATGCACAGGGCAATGGCGTCCATGGGCAGATTTCGAGCATTGGTCTCAGCAGCCCTGGCACGCGCCTGACTCACTACCGTCTGACGCTGGAGCCGCAGTTGGCCTATTTGGCCCATCGCACCAACCAGCGCATTTTCCAGCACCTGACGGTGCAGCAAATCATTGAAGAAATACTGGAAGAGCACGGCATCCTCAGCAATGCCTACACCTTCAATTCGCTCTCGCCCTACGCGCCACGGGAATACTGCGTGCAGTACGGTGAATCTGATTTACGTTTTATTCAGCGTCTGTGTTTTGAGGAAGGTTTGCACTTCTGCTTTCGACATTCACCTGACGGCCACCAGTTGGTGTTCGGCGACAAACAGCAAGCATTTACCTCGCTCAAGCTTCCGACGCCGTACGTGCAGGGTGCAGGTATGGTGGCCGAAGAACCATCGATCAACCGCTTTGAACTGCGCCTGCAAGCCCGGACCAATCGCACGGCTCGCCGCGATTATGACTTTCAAAAAGCCAGCCGCACGCTGCAGGTCGATAGCCGCTCAGACCTCAATGAGCGCGCACTCGAAAGCTACATTTACCCCGGCTTCTTTACCGAGACCGCTCAAGGCCAGCAACAAAGCCAGCGCGCGCTGGAACATCACCAAACCGGCTATCGCCAGGCCCGCGGTAGCAGCGATCAGCCGACCCTGAGCAGTGGTCTCTTTTTGCCAATGACCCGGCATGCCAACGCGGCGTTCAACACGGGCTGGCTACTGACTGAAGTCACCCACACAGGCAAACAGCCCCAGGTATTGGAAGAGCAGGGTGGCGGTACGCAATCGGCCGCAGCAGATGGCTTCACCCAAGGCTATCGCAACACGTTTCATGCAATCCCTGAGGATGTGACCTACCGCCCGCAAGAGGTCTTCGCCAAACCGCGGATCCTCGGCAGCCAAACCGCTCGCGTCACCGGGCCAGAGGGTGAAGACATCCATTGCGATGAGTACGGCCGGGTCCGGGTTAAATTTCATTGGGACCGCAGCGCCATTAATGATGACCAGAGCAGTTGCTGGCTGCGCGTGTCATCGAGTTGGGCGGGCGACAGCCATGGCGGCGTGACCATCCCCCGCGTGGGCATGGAAGTGCTGGTGGCCTACCTCAATGGCGACCCGGACCAACCGGTCATCTGTGGTTGCTTGGCCAACAGCCTCAACCCGACCCCGCTTACATTGCCGGCCAACAAAACCCAAAGCGTACTGCGCAGCCGCAGCACCCCCGGAGGCAGCGGCTATAACGAACTGCGCATCGAAGACCGCAAAGGTCAGGAGCAGATCTACCTACACGCCCAGCGCGACTTGCAGCAGCACATCAAAAACGACAGCCACTTGCAGGTTGATGGCACGCGCGAAGAAACCATCACGGGTAACAGCGTCTCGGTGCTCAAAGCCGAAGAACAACGCACCGTCAGCCTGGACCGCAAAGTGCAACTCAACGCTAACGACCACCTGGCCGTCGCCTTCAGCAGCCACACCCTGGTCGGCACAGCCTTGGTGGCCGAAGCGGGGATGCAAGTCCACATCAAGGCAGGTGCGCGCGTGAACCTGCAAGCCGGGGCCAACATCACCCTGATGGCGGGCGGGCAACACCTGCTGATTGGCGCTGCGGGGATCTACGCCAGTTGCCCGATTCTGCTGGGAGGCGTGCCGTTGCCGGGGCTGCCTGCGGTGCCGTTGTTGCCGGGGGATGTTGCGGCAATGCAGAGCTTACCGATGCAACCTTCAACCCAAATGCTGGCTTTGATTAGAGGCAACCCCTCGTGCCCGCAGTGCGAAGCGCTTGCGCAAAGCCATGATCAGGAGAGTGCTCATGCTGACGTTTGAAACACTGCCCAATGACCTGCCTTGGAAGGGACACGCCTATTTGCTGCTCGACGGTGTCAGTGTGAACAACCTGTTAGCCAAGACCTTCGAATGGTTTGGTACCACGGATGTGCAACTGCTGTACGCCAACACCCCGCTGGCAGCGTGCAGCGAAGTATCGCCTTGTCTGATTACCCTCAATGGGCGAAATACCCCAGGGCTTAGCCATTACATGGCCCATGCGGCTGAGGAGTGGGGTTATTTGATTTTCAGCGAGGCGAGTTCATTTGAGGTCATGGCTCACTTGCGCTCGTTGCTCAACGCTCAGTATCAGCCGCAGGGTCAAAAAGTGTGGCTGCGGGTGGCGGATCCGGCGGTCATGCACGCCGTTCTGAACCATGCGACCAGTGCGCAAAAGCCCGAGGTGTTTGGCCCCATTGACCAGGTAGTACTGCCTGATGTGGTTAACAACACCTGGCAACATCACATTCGCCCAGGTGACGTGCTGCAGCCATTGCCCAAACAGGCGTATGCCTTGTGCGAAACCCAGCAAGCCATTCTCGACGCAGTGCGTTTTCGCAGCACCCTCAAGGTGCTAGAAAATCATGTGCGCAAGTACTTCCCAACGTATGGCGCGCAATGGTCATCCGAGACGCGCTGGCAGTGGATGCGTGAGAACGCTGACAGGGCTTACACCTGCGGTTTCACCAGCAATCAGGACATTTGCCTCTACACCAATGTGTTCCTGTTGTTGGGCGACGACGTGCTAGTGCAACACCCCAACATTGCCACGCTGATCAATCAGTCGTCAGCGCTTACGCCTTCGCAGCGCATCGAAAAAGCCTCCGAACTGGCGTTCTCACGCAGTGTTGCGCTCAAGGGGAATCGCGCATGAGCACCCCAAACCACATTGACTATAGTCGCAGTGACGCTAAAACAGCTCTAGGCGTTTGTCCGTTACGCAACGCAAAGGTGCAACTGCTGCCGCTGCGTTATGGGTTGGTCGAGCGGCTTGATCCATCAGCCGCGTTGGCCATGCCTTATCAACCGACTTCACGCCCGCTGGGTATTCGGCTGTTGCGGGACGGCTGGCTGTATGTGATCGACAACACCAGCAGCTACTTGCACGAATACCGCGTCCAGAAAGGCGAGGTTTCTCAGCTTTTATGGGAGGGCAACGAGGCCAGTCAGGACCAGCGTCAAGGCGTGAGCGCGCAAAAAACCTTGCTGTTCTCGCGCTTGACCACCTTGCACATTGCCTACAGCGAAGTGCAATGGACGGCCTACAAATGCTCACACATGATCGGCAGCCGCGCTGAGCGTGATTACTTCATGCAAGTCGTCGACCTGAGCAAGGCTGATTGCGTTAAAGGCGGACCTCATCTGCTGACCGAGGTACAAGCCAAACAGTGGCTGGCCGAAGTCGCCGAGCCGCCTCCAAGCGAAGTATCCATCGAAGGCATGCACTCACAAGAAACCCAGGATTACGTGTGGGAAGACCAGCCGCAGTTCCTGAATACCCACATGGCGGCGGTCAAACGCAACCTGCTCCCAGCCTACGAACACGACCATTTGTATCTGGTGTTTAACGACACGCTGGGTGTGATGCGAGATTTGGCCCAGGAACAAGACACGGTCGTGGGATGGATCGATGAATGGGTGGCCAAGGAGAAGCAGGAACTTAAATACCTGGTGGGCAGCTACATCGAAACCCTGATGGTGCTTAACGACCAAAGCGCGCCTAGTGCAGGTGTCAGCGCCAAGCTGTTTGAGAAAACCACAGAGCAGCAACGTGAGTCGATCTACGATTATTTGAATGCGCGCAATGCGCTTAAAGGCATGCCAAGCAGCGCCAGCCCGGAAAAAGCCTCCTACCCAGGGCACGGCTTCGACGCCAGTAACCGGCTTGCACGACAATCAATGAACGATAAAAAACACGCCATGCACGAAGCGCTTGGCGAGCCGCTGTATGACGAACTGGAAGACGACATCGAAGCCCTGCAAGACCACGGCGACGCAGCGCTGCAAGGTCGAGGTATAGGCGCGCGGGGTATTCATGACCTGGTGCGGCATCAGGAAATGACCGCCTACCTTGAAGCTGAGCGGGTACACATCAAACGCTGGACTGCGCGCCTGGATCGCATCACAACCGATCGCACGCAGTTATTTATCCAGGGTGAACTCCACCGCAGCCTGTGGTGCTTCGACCCGCAACGTGAAGAGCAACTGCACGCCGCGCTGGTGGCTGAGCACAACTGCGTACGCGACCTGTGCCGAACCGATGAAAGCCTGCAAGCGGTCGGTGAATACTTTCACGCACACCCGTATTACATCCTGCCGGCGTTTGGCAGCCGTCTGGACTGGACGTTTATCAACAGCAAAGCGGGCGATGTGGTCAAGTGGCTGGATGACCACCGTAATGCCCAAGAAAACATTGCCACTGCGCAAGGACGTTTGGTTGAAGTACAAAAACTGCTGGGGCGGCATTGGGCAAACAGCCTGGCGCTGAGCCCGCAAGCGATGATCAACAGCCAATTGGTACAAGCCGCTTACTCACCGGCGGCGGCCCTGCGCACAGAGCAATGGCTGGTCAAACTGCAAAGCAATTTGAATAGCCCGGCCCTCAAAGCTCACTTGAATGAACTCAACACCTACAGCAACCGGGCGCATCGCTTGGCGAGTTTGATAGCGCTTGAGCATGAGGGCGCCACTTTACGCGTGGCCAGTGCGCAGGAGGTTCAGCAATTCAGCACCCGCGTTGCGAATCTGAATGTACTGCTTAAGAACGAAGACACGTATAAGTACAACGCCAAAGTATCTATTAAAGACAGCAAGCGCCGCATGCTCAGTGACGAACAGCGGCAGACTGCTCGCTATAACGCAGATCGCTATCACCAATTGCACATGGATGCCAAAAAAGAGCGTTGGGCGTTGGTTAAGAAAATTCAAAGCAGTCTTACTGTGACTGTCAGTGAGTCGGCAGGCTTTATTGGGGTAAAACTTAAACTTGCTCCGCAGCAGCACGCTTATTTAAACGAAGAGATAGACCGGTTGCGCTCTGGTGTTAAAGGCGGGTATGGCGAAGGGCGTGCGGGTGTAACCGCTTTTAAGGGAGGGTTGTTGCCGTTAGCGTTAATGCTGTGGCAAGCGCAGACATTGGGAGAGGCTTGGAGGGAGTGGGAGAAACACTCAGTAGCTGGGACGGGATCGATTAAAGAGCGAATAATTATTGGTGGAGCCATATCGGGTGCAGCCTCATCTGCATTATCTGTTTATCAGAGCGTGCATATTTCTATCGTTGATAAAGCATTTAAGGTTGTTCAGCTGAGTAGTGATAATGCCAATGGAATGCTGCTGGCTGTAAAGCTTGGGAAGTTAGGGCTGGGGCTTGGGGGTATCATTGCGTCTTTTGCTTTTTTTGGGGCGTTGGGTGTGTCGCTGGGTAACTTCAATAAGTGGGTAAAAGCCATTCGTACGGATAATGCAGGGGAGAAAGCAGGTGCATTTATAGCTCTGGCAGGTGATACAGGTAATGCCGCAATGGCAGGAGTAGCTTGGGTTAATATGTTTTCGGAGTTGCGTATAGTTTATGAGTCACTTGATAAAGGTGCCCGAGCGTTAAATACAGCCTGGGCTTTGGGGGGGGACTCGATTTCTAAATTACTCCGCAAAATTGACACCGTGGGGCTTGGGTTTTATGGCCCTGAGCTTAGGCGGTGAGGCCATTTATAACTACAACAATCTCGATGATCACCAGCGCTGGTTAATGAAGTGCTGCTGGGGGAATGATGAGCAAGGATGGGATTGGCCACTGCATGCTCAATACTTGGCAGAGGCAACGCTGCGTCCTGTAATCACTGACGAAGGTATCACTCAACCTTCTGATGGGTTGGATAGGTTCCGGACTTTTGTGTTGAGTTTTCCAGGTATGAATATGCAGCGTTTAGCTGAACATTCGATTCGATTCACAGCACAACTTAAGCATGATAGCGCCGCCGCTATTATCGATGTTGGCGAGAAGGTACTTAATAGTTATCGTCTTGTTGGAGATAACCCTCTTGCCCTGCAGCTAAATTTACCCTATGACTGGTGTGGTACACAGTCATTAATGCTGATGCGTATCTCGGTGCAGCCCGAACTGGCAGTTCGTCCACTCAAATCCGAGGCGTTATTTTTGCATTATCGTATTCCTCTGGATCTTGGAAGTATTAATCCTCCAATCAAAGGCGTGGAAGATATTGCTCATGTCGGAAGTATGGATGGGTATGAATTGAGAGTGGAGCATTTAAATGCCTGACCCTAAATACAACCGATTGCCTCATGCCGGGGATTTTGAGATCGAAAGCGGCACGGAGGCATTCTATTTTGCACCCAGACCTTTACCGACTGGGGCAGCGGCGTTTAGTGGACAACGTATGCATCGCGAGGTAAATGATGTGTTCTTGGATTTTGCCCATGGTGTTAGCGGTTTGGAATTCGCTGTACGAGCCTCGGTAGGATCTATTCTTTGCATGGCGATTTTCTTTTTCTTAGTGAATGTACTTTTGGCCGGTTCGTCTTTTTATCATGGTTGGCCATTTTGGAGTAACTTAATTGAGAATGTACAAAATCCCATAATGTGGGGTTTTACGGCCGTACATATACTCATCGCAGGAATACCCCTATACAAAAGCATCCACCAAATAACCTCCGTCCCGCCCGTCCGCTTCAACCGCCAACGTCGCGAAGTGGCCTATGTTCGACAAAAAGGTGAACCTCCGCTAATTGTCCCTTGGGAAGAAGTCATTGCCTGTGTCACGGCAGGCACCGTAGTTAACCAATACGCCGTTATGCACAACTACTCGCTGATGATAGGGCTGCGCGACAGTCGCAGTGGCGAAGTTGTGTGGTTGACCCTTAACGTCGGCCATTTAAGT
>NZ_ALJC01000071.1 GCF_000282975.1 Pseudomonas psychrophila HA-4 | reverse complement strand
AGCCGTGTGCCGCTTACATCAACGCCAATATGCGTTTGCCTAGCGCCTGCGCGCTGGCCTGCGATTCAATATTGGCGAAGCCCAGTAGCAGCGCTGAAGCCTTATCACCCAATTGGCTCCATTCGCTCAGCGCTTCGGCAAACAGACCCGCCTCACGCATGCGTTGTACCAACAGGGTGTCTGACTGAGGCTTATTGAGCCGCAGGATCAGGTGCATGCCGCCGGGGTTGGCATCAATCTGGATGTGCTCGCCGAGCACGCTGTTCAGCCCGTTAACGGCCATGGTCCGGCGTTCGCTGTAGAGTTTGCGCATGCGCTGGATATGGCGGGCAAAATGCCCTTCGGTCATAAACGTCGCGGCGATGGCCTGATTTAGCTCTGCGCAACCGCCCTGAAAGGTCTGGCACGTGCGTTCAAAGCAGTTCACCTGCGAGGCGGGGACTACCAAGTAGGCAAGGCGCATTCCTGGAAACAACACCTTGCTGAACGTGCCGCTGTAAAGCACCCGGCCATCGCGGTCCAAACTCTTGAGTGCAGGCAGCGGACGGCTGACGTAGCGGTACTCGCCGTCGTAATCGTCCTCCACAATCCAGGCCTGTTGTTGGCGTGCCCACTCCAGCAAGGCCAATCTGCGCGGCAACGACAAAGACACGCACAACGGGCTTTGATGCGCGGGCGTGACGATGACTGCGCGAGCCGCGTGTCGTGCATTAATGGCTTTGGATACGCATAGGCCGTCCTGATCAACCGGCACCGGGACAGGGACTAGGTGCAGTTGTTCTAGCAGGCGTCGGGTGGGCGGGTAGCAAGGGTCCTCAATCAGCACCCTGTCGGCGTGTTTTAGCAAGGCATGGGTGATTAGCGACAGCGTATCCCGATAGCCGCCTGTGACAAACACCTGCTCAGGTGAACAGGCAATACCGCGAGAAACCTGCAAATAAGTGGCAATGGCTGTGCGCAAGGAGTGCAAGCCATAAACCGATGGGTTTGCCATGTTGGGGGGCTGCGTGCTGCGAACGCAGCGAGCGCCAATTTGTGCCCATATCTTGCGGGGGAAAACGTCCAGCGCTGGCAGGCCCATTTGAAAGGGCAGAATGGCCGACTGTTCACGGATCGCCACCTGTGCTGTCGTGCGCCGAGCTGCCGGAGCGGCGTCTGAGATTGCGGTGCCGGTAATCCCTTGAGCGACGATGGTACCCGCTTGGCCGCGTGACAGCAGGTAACCTTCGGAGGTCAGGAGCGAGTAGGCCGTGTCGATAGTGCCGCGGGCCAGTCCCAGTTCTTTGGCCAGTGCGCGGGCGGCCGGAACTCGGTCTCCTGGCTTAAGCAAACCGTCGTTGATCGCCTCGCGGAAACGCCAATAGAGTTGGCGGTAAATGGGCTCGCTGGACGCTGGGTCCAGCGGGGAGAAATGTGGGATTGAGCTTTTCATGGTTAGGCCTGGGTGTGGGTAGCCATAATCTTGGTCTAGCTAAAAAAGGAAATCATGGACCTTTTTGACAGGGCCAAGAAACCGCACTATGGCGCCACTTAACTCACCAATGCAAGGGTAAAACATGAGCAAGCGTATCGACTATTCCAAGGCCTCCCCTGAAGCGTTCAAAGCGTTTGGTGGCGTGCACGTGGCATTGCAAAACAGCGATCTGTCTAAGCAACTGATTGATCTGGTGTACCTGCGGGTGTCGCAGATCAATGGCTGTGCTTACTGCATTGACCTGCATTCGCGGGACCTGCTCACGCTGGGCATGAGCGTGGACAAGCTGGTGCTGGTGCCTGTGTGGCACGAAGCTCAAACGCTGTTTACGCCGCGCGAACAAGCGGCACTGGCATGGGCTGAAAGCGTGACTCGCGTCGCTGAAACAGGGGTTCCGCAGGCTGACTATGACGCGGTCACCGCCCACTTCAATGACAAGGAACTCGCAGAGCTGACTTATGCCATCGGGTTGATGAATGCCTACAACCGTTTTGGCGTGGCCTTTCGCATGGTGCCTGCTGCGGCCAAGGGCTAAGTAAACCCCTAGCACATGGGCTAGGGGTGGAGACCCATGCCGAACGCATTGCCGAGCGGGTTGCGCCCTCACACGGATAACACCGCCTTTTGCAATTGCCGGGCCTTTGGCATGGCTGGCAAGACCGCTTCTTGCAGGGTGCGCGCTGCCGGATGCTCGAAGCGCATGCGCGGGGTCACCTCACGGTCTTCTACTAGGCTGCCTTCTGCCAGCACCACAACCCGTTGGCAAAAGCGCTGCACCAAGCTCAGGTCATGGGTGATCAGTAGAAAACCGGTGCCGGACTCACGGCGCACGTCAGTCAGCAGGTCCAAAATCTGTACTTGCAGCACGCGGTCAAGGTTGGACAGGGCTTCATCGAGAATAATCAACTGCGGATTTACAGCCATGGCCCGGGCAATTCCAGCCCGTTGCAACTGGCCGCCGCTGAGTTGCGAAGGCAATTTGTCGTGGTCACTGGCCAGCAGTTTGACGTTTACCAGCAATTGCTCAACCCGTGCCTTGCAGGCATCGCTAGGCATGTTCGATAGATGGCGCAACGGTTCGGCAATGCTCCAGCCAATTGTGCGCTGGGGGTTGAAGGCGCTGAGGGCATCCTGAAAGACCATTTGCACCCGTTGCAAGAACTGCGGGTCGAGCCCCTGCAAGGTCTGGCCATTGAATGTAATGCGGCCTTTGTCGGGGGTTTCAAGGCCCATCAGCAAGCGGGCGAGGGTGCTTTTACCACTGCCGCTGCCGCCCAGCAGGCCAAGGCTCTGGCCTTCGTGCAGGTCAAGATCAAGCGTGCTCAGTACCTGAATCCGATGCCGTTTGCTGAACAGTCCACCAGCGGTGTAACCGTGGCTCACGTTGCGTACTTGGATAAGGCTCATGGCGTACAGGCTTCCATGGTTAATGCGTGGTGCGCCGCCAGCAGCGTGCGCGCTTCTTCACTTTGGGGGGCGTGGAACAGGGTGTGTACATCGGCCTGTTCGACGATTCGTCCGTGGGCCATCACCGACACCTGATCGGCGCAGCGTGCCACGACGCCCATGTCATGGGTGATCAACAACACGCCGAGGTTACGTTGCGCCACCAACCGCTCCAGCAAGTCGAGAAAACGCGCTTGCGCCACCACGTCAAGGTCGCTGGTGGGCTCGTCAGCCAGTAAGAAATGGCTGTCGGCCAGCAAGGCGAGGGCAATCATGACCCGTTGCAACATGCCGCCGCTGAGTTGAAAGGCAAACGAATCGAGAATTCGCTGCCCATCGAAAAGCCCGACTTCATGCAAGGTGTCGAGGATCAATTGATCGGCCTGCGCCCCGCGCACGTTGCGGGTGTGTAACGTTTCCAGTGCATGCTGGCGCAGCGAGCGCACCGGGTTAAAGGCACTGCGCGGGTTTTGCAGCACCAGCGCCACCTCGCGCCCACGCAGGTGGGCGGGCTGCACCACGTGCCCATCCAGGCGCAAGATGGCGCCGCTGCCGTGTACGCCCGGTGGCAGCAAGTCGAGGATGCCCAGACACGTCAGTGATTTGCCCGAACCGCTGGCACCCACCAGAGCATGCACCTGACCCGCCTTGAGTGTGAGGTCCAGTTGATCGACCAGTGTGCGTTGTTGGTGTTTGAGGCTCAGGCCTTGAATACTCAGGGTTCGGGTCATTCTTTGATCTCCGCCAGGACGCTGGGGTCGAGCCGATCACGCAAGGCGTCACCGAGCAGGTTGAAAGCCATCACTGAGATAAAGATCATCAAGCCTGGCCACAGCAACAGTTGTGGGTGGGTCCAGATAAATTCCTTGGAATCATTGATCATCACTCCCCATTCCGGCGTGGGTGGGCTCACGCCCAGCCCCAGAAAGGACAGCCCCGAGACATGCAGCATCATGTGACCAATGTCCATTGAGGCCAGCACCAGCAATTGGCCCACAACGTTGGGCATCACATGCTGGCGCAGGCGGGTCAGGCGTGAAGCCCCGGCCAGACGCGACGCCAGCACGTAGTCACGATTGCGCTGGGCCAGCACCATGCCGCGCACCATCCGCGCATACCAGGCCCAGTGCGACAGCGCGATGGCAATGATCACGTTGGTCAGCCCGGTACCCAGCAGGGCAATCAGAAAGAACGCCAGCACCAGAGTGGGGAAGGTCAGAAACATGTCACACAGGCGCATCAGAAACATGTCGACCTTACCGCCGACGATTCCGGCAACGCCGCCAATCGTCACCCCAAGAATCAACACCAAGGCAAGCACCAGCACTACGCTGCCCAGTGACAATTGCGTACCGACAATGAGTCGTGAAAGTACGTCTCGCCCCAGATGATCAGTGCCCAGCCAATGGCTTGTGCTGGCGGGGAGCAAGCGATCGTCGAGGTTCACCAGCGTGGCGTCATACGGCGCGACCCAAGCGCCGAACAACGCGAGTAGCAGTAGCACGCCAACCAGCACATAACCGACCCGCAACCCGCCTTTTTTGCCGGATAACACTGTACTTAATGCATTCATGCCATCACCCCCGATAGGCGCGTACGCGGGTCAAGCCAGGCGTAGCAAATGTCGACCACCAGGTTGCACAACACCAGCAGGGTGGTCAGCAACAGCGTGAAGCACTGCATCACCGGGAAGTCACGATTGAGCACTGCGCTGACCGCGAAGCGCCCGACCCCGGGCCAAGCAAAGATGGTTTCGATGACGAGTGCGCCGCCTAGCAACTCGCCAATGTGCATGCCGGTGGCGGTCACCAGCGGCATCCACGCGTTACGCAGAATATGGTCGCGCCACACTTGCCGTTCATTCAGGCCGCGAGCCCGGGCATAGAACACATGCCGGTGCTGGCGTACATCCAGCAGGCTGGCCCGCAACAGGCGGGCATTGATTGACATCGACATCAGGGCGATGGCCAGCACCGGCATGATCAGATGCTCCGGCCCGCCACGGCCCATGGGCGGCAACCAACCCAGCCACAGCGAGAGCAGGGCAATCAGCAGGAATGCCAGCCAGAAGTTGGGCATCGACACCCCGATAAACGTGATAAAGCGCACCACCTGATCCGGCCAACGACCTTTCCAGCGTGCCGCCGCGAGGCCGAGCGGAATACTCATCAGCAGCGTCACAAGCAGCGCCAGTCCGCCCAGTTGCAAGGTGGCGGGCAGGTAATAGAGCAGGTCCTCCAGCACGGGTCGCCCGGTGATGTATGAGACCCCGAAGTCTAGGTGTACGGCGTTCCACAGCCAAGTGAAGTACTGCTCCGGCAGTGGTCGGTCCAGGCCCAGGGCATGCCGGGCTTCGGCGAGTGCCGCATCGGTGGGCGGAATCTGCGACAAACGCAGATAGTCCAGCGCGGGGTCGCCATTGCCCAGATGCAGCAGCACAAAGACGATCAATGACACCCCCAGCAGCACCGGGATCAGCAGCACCAGCCGCAAAACAATATAGCGCAGCATGATTTAGGGCTTCCCGGTGGCAGGGCGCATGACTTCAAACGGCACGTCAAACAGCGTGCTGCCGAACTGCACGTTGTCGACATTTTTACCGCTGACACTGATGGCTGTGAGGTGCGAGATCGGCAGGTACACCGCCTGATCATGCAGCGTGCTGAGGATCTCGCGGTAACCCTCAGCGCGTTGGGTCTCGTCGGTCTGGGCAAAGACTTCGGCGATTTTGTGGTCGATCGCGTCTTTCATTGGCAGCCCGCGCTGCGCCATGTAATCGGCATGGCCGGCATAGCGCATGGAACTGACGAACGAGTGCGGGTCGTAAGGCGCACCCCAGGTGTCAGCGAAGATCATGCCGAAGCGGCCTTCGCGCTGACGCTGCACCAGAGCGCCGTCTTCTTCGGCGCGCAATTTGACCGCAATACCGACGTTGGCCAGTTGGCCCTGAATAATTTCAGCCAAGCTCTTTTGCAACGCGCTGGTGCCCAGAAAGACCAGCTCAATGCTCAGTGGCTCGCCGTCTTTGACGCGGATGGTTTTACCGGGTGGGAGTTTCCAGCCCGCCTCATCGAGCCGTTGCCGAGCGTGCTGCGGGTCGTAAGGCAAGGCCTTGAGGCCCAGATTGGCGTACGGCATGTTGCTGGCAAACAGCGCATCGGCGCGCGGTTCCAAGCCGTGCAGCACCTTGGCGATGATGGTGTCTTTGTCCACGGCCTGATTGATGGCCTGACGCACTGCCAACTCATTGGTCGGTGCCAGACCGGTGTTCATCGCTACTGTGCGGGTGGCCAAGGGCGCTGAAATGGCGGCCTTGAAGCCCGAGTCGCGCAGCCGCACAAACGTGCCAGGGGATATTTCGCCCTCGGCGCCCTGAATCAGGTCCAGCTCGCCGGTCTGCAAGGCGATGGCGCGGCTGTCCGGATCGGAAATGACCTTGACAACCACCGAGCCATAAGCCGGTTGTGCGCCCCAGTAGTGTTCGTTGCGGTCGAAACGGTCGTATTCGCCGCGCCGGGTTTGCGTCAACACCCAAGGGCCGGTACCCACCGGTGTACCGGGCTTGGCGTCGGGGGCGGCAAAACGCAATGGGCGTACTTGCGCCAGTTCCATCAAGGTTGGGTAATACGGGTGCTTGAGTTGCAGCACCAGCGTGTGTTCGTCCGGGGCTTCCACGCGCTCCAGGGTTGAGACCAGTTCCATCCACTGATGGCGCTTGCTGTTGGCCAGCACCGCATCCAAATTGGCTTTGGCCGCCGCCGCATTGAACGGGCTGCCATCGCTGAACTTCACACCGTCACGCAAGGTGAAGGTGTACGTCTTGCCATCGGGCGACACTGTCCAGTGTGTGGCGAGCCAAGGTTCGAGCGTGCCTTGCGCGGTATAGCGCACCAAGGGTTCGTACACCATTGCCTGCGCGTACATCTGGTTTGGGGAATAGCCTCTGGGGTCCAGCGGCCCGGCATTGGTTGGCCACGAATAGGTCAGAGTGGGGGCCGGGTCGGCACTAAAGGCGGGTGTGACAGCGGCGCTCAGACAGGCACCAAGGATCAATAGGGCAAGCTGTTTTTTCGTCCGTGACTGCTTCACACTGCGTCTCCCAAAAGTTGATGGCCTTTAGCCTTTTCACGTGTTGGGTATGAAGTCTATGTCAAAAGTTCATAACTGCGAGGCTAATTACATGCAAAGGATCACCATTTCGCTGGACGAAGCCTTGCTGACAGCTATTGACGAGCGTGTGGACGCCCACGGCTATCAGGGTCGATCCGAGGCCATACGCGATTTATTGCGTGCCGGGTTACTGGGTGAGGAAGGCGGCGACCCGCAAGCCGCCTGTGTGGCCACCTTGAGTTACGTTTATGACCACGGTACCCGGGAACTGTCCAAACGCCTGAACAGCGCATTTCATGAGCACCATGACCTGACCTTATCGACCCTGCATGTCCACCTTGATCAGGGCAAATGCATGGAAGTCTCGGTGCTCAAGGGCACCGTCGGTGACGTGTCGGAGCTGGCGCGCCACATCATGGCCGAACGCGGGGTACGGCATGGCAGCGCGCAAATCATTCCGTTAAGCGAGGTCGATCAATCCCGCGCAGATACCTGATGGCTGGTTGGTTTCGACTGACACAGGCGCCGCCACAATAGACGGCTAACCGTGATTGCCCAGTTACACAGTGCGATGACCAGAATGATCGAAAGCAGGGCAGGGATGCCGTATGTAACGATCACGTGCCCCGCCAGCCACGGAAAGCCGAACACACCCACAAAATACGCCAGGCTGAACAACAGCAGCGATTGTGAGGTGTACCCGGCCGGCGCCTCGTTGGCGGCCAGCCCGTTAATCACCGAGTAGGTCAGGCCGTAACCCACGCCAAGGGTGATGGCCGCCATTACATACGTCGCGCTGGTGTGCACGGAGAACATGAACATCAGCACCGACACCACAATCAAGGCGGTCAATACGCAGGCCATTACGTAAGGATCACGCTTGATGATGAAACCTGCGATCAATAGGCGGCAGGAAATAGCTGCGCCCATGAAGCCTAGAAAGAACAGCGAATAGTCCAGGTGATTAAGCGTCGCGTAAGAGGTTTGAAAACTCGACAATCCGCCGAAAATAGCGCCACCCAGACCGACCATGATGATGGCGAATAGCGCTTTTGAGCCCAACACGGCCACGGCAGCGCGCGGGGTTATTTTGCACACGCTTACTGGCCCGATTAGGCTACTTTGGCGCTTGATTTTCGGGCCAATAAAGAGAAAAGCAAGGCCGCCCAGCAGGCTCGCAATTGCGGCCATCACAAACGCTGATTCCACGGGGTAGCCCAGCGCCTCGCTGGCACGTCCGATCAGGGGACCTGTGCCGATGCCGGTTAGCATGCTGCCCGAGAGCAAAGCAAAATACTTAACGCGACGTGCAGGTTCGATAATCATCGCCACGATGATCGGCCCCAAGGTGTAGAACACGCCCCAGCCCAACCCCAGCAGCAAGCCAAATAGCAACATTGCGCTGCCAAAGGTCTGGACGCTGGCAAAACCCAGGCACGCGCCAGCCAGTAGCACGGCCCCGGCGGCGATGGCTTTGGGGGCACCAAACAGGTCAGTCAAATGCCCGGAGAAGATCACGGCGGCGAAGGTACTGAACATGGCCACAGAAATAATCGTGCCTGCGTCGGATTCGCTGCCGCCATGGGCGCTGAGCATCATGGCCAATAAAAACGTGGTGCCATACGACACGGATAAGAAGTAGCTGCCCAGGCAGAAGAGGCCAAACACCCCATTGGAGGTGCGAGGAGCGGCAGGTGCAGAGGAGGGCATTGGGTGAGTCCTTGCGGGTCGGTTATTGTTGTCGTCCTCCTTAATAGCAGGTTGTTTGTGGAGGTCAGGATTCAAACGTTTGAATCCTGAGGTTGCGATGTTCTAAACAATTGCCAAGCGCCCTCACTGTTCACTTACAGACCTTTGCGAACGCTATAGAATGCTGCCCAGTGGGGTTCTGACTAAGCTGTTTGCAAAGGCAGCCAAATCACGAGCCTGTCTGATCATCGATAGCGAGTAGTGCAGCCTTTAAATGAGCAATTCCCCCGCGACACCAAGCACAAATTGGCAACCAGTCATCGCACTGGCGCTGGCCGCGTTTGTGTTCAATACCACTGAATTTGTCCCTGTAGGCCTGCTGAGCGCCATTGGTGCCAGTTTTGACATGACCACTGCCAACGTCGGGTTAATGCTGACGATATACGCGTGGGTGGTGTCCCTGACTTCGCTGCCAATCATGCTGGTGACGCGCAACGTCGAGCGCCGCAAGCTGTTGCTGGTGCTATTCGCTCTGTTTATCGTCAGCCATCTGCTGTCCAGCGTCGCGACCAATTTCGGTATTTTGCTGCTGAGCCGGATTGGCGTGGCGCTGTCCCATGCACTGTTTTGGTCCATTACCGCATCTCTGGCCGTGCGCCTCGCCCCGGAAGGCAAGCAGGTGCAAGCACTGGGTTTGCTGGCCACCGGTACGTCGCTGGCGATGGTATTGGGGGTGCCGCTAGGGCGTTTGCTGGGCGAGGCCATGGGTTGGCGCACCACGTTCTTGGTCATTGCAGCACTGGCCGGATTATTGGTGTTGTGGCTCACCCGCACCTTGCCGCTGCTGCCTAGCCAGAACTCGGGCTCGTTGAGAAGTTTGCCGGTGCTGTTCAAGCGTCCTGCACTGGTGGCGATTTATGTACTGACTGCCGTAGTCGTTACCGCCCAATTTACCGCGTACAGCTATGTCGAACCCTTTGTCGAAGGGACCGCAGGCATGACCAGCAATACCGTGACCTTGATTCTGCTGTTGTTCGGAGGAGCTGGGATTATCGGCTCCCTGTGCTTCAGTTGGTTTCACAAATACAACCCTCAGGGCTTTCTGTTGACTGCGGTGGGGTTGCTAGCGCTGTGCTTGTTGTTGCTGTTGCCAGCCAGTGGCTGGGTCGAATCGCTGAGCGTTCTGAGCATTCTTTGGGGCATTGCGATTATGAGCTTTGGCCTGGCCCTGCAGTCGAAAGTATTGACCTTGGCACCCGACGCGACCGACGTTGCGATGGCGATGTTTTCAGGGATCTACAACATCGGCATCGGCGGTGGTGCGCTGCTGGGCAGTTGGGTGGGTGGCCAGTTGGGGTTTGCTTATGTGGGCCTCGCAGGCGGCACATTGGCCACGCTGGCTCTGGTTTTCTACAGTTGGACGATGTACCGGCTGGCGCGCGCTGGCACAGCACGTTGAGTTAACGAAAAGAGGAATCTGACGCACTGTCAGATTCCTCTTTGGTTTTTACGCCGCGCTTAAATGCTCATACAAGATCGTCGCCCCGACGAGCATCAGCACCACCCCTCCGATAATTTCCGCACGTTTGCCAACCAGACTGCCTAAGGCGCGGCCCAGCATGGTGCCGATAATCACCATGGTCATGGTTGCCAAGCCTATGGCCGCTGCCGCGAGCCAGATATTGACGTCGACAAACGCTAGGCCAACCCCCACCGCCAGCGCGTCGATGCTGGTCGCAATCGCAGTGATCACCAGAATCCAGAAGGAATGCTGCGCAGGTTTTTCTTCGGGTTCTTCTTCCTCGGGCTTAATGCCGTTGTAGATCATGTAAAGCCCAAGCCCGAGCAGCAGGATGAAGGCGATCCAGTGATCCCATTGGGTCACATAACTGCTGGCGGCCTGACCGATGGCCCAGCCGATGACAGGGGTGATGGCTTCAATCACACCAAAAATAAGGCCGGTACGCAGGGCTTCGCAAAAACGCGGTTTGTGCAGGCTTGAACCTTTCCCAATGGCCGCCGCAAAGGCATCCGTTGACATGGCAAAGGCTAGGAAAATCAGGGCAATGGCGTTCACGATTACAGTCCAGCCGGGCTTGAAAACAACGACATGACCCTGCGCGCCCGACTTCAGCACAGGTATGTCGTTGGTCTCGCAAATCCGGTTGGATGCCATGGCCACGGCAGGTTGCCGAGAATGTTGACCAGAGCGCCGTCACGCAAGTGACAGCCCGCTACTCCCCAAAGAAGGAGTGGAGAGTAACAGCCGTGGGTGAAAAAAATGTGAATGTGCGCACCCGCGCCCGTTTGTGGCTTTTTTTGTTCAGTGCCAAAGGTGGTTGAAACGCGGGTCTTTGAGCCATTCCTGCAACTCGATTTCGGCTTGTTCCAGCGCAGTGCGGTTCAGCAGTTTGCGCAGCAGCGCCACGTTGACCGCGCGGGCGCGTAGGTTAAAGGCTGGGCCGCTGTCGCTGTCTTCCGTGGGTTGGCGCACGCCGAGTTTTTCGTAGAGCTGTTGCAGGCGGTTTTGCACGCTGCGCAGCGACAGATTGCGGCGCTGAGCGATGATGCGGTCAGTCAGGCCCAGCGCGATGTCTTGCAGCACTTCGTATTCGGTGTCGGTCAAGCCCAACAGCAGGTTCTGGCTTTTTTGCTGAACCCCGCGCACTTCACGGTCAATCACGCATTGCTGTTCGATAAACAGGCTACGCAGCGCTAGGCGCAGGCGATCTTCGGAGGCGGTCTTGAGAATGTAGCCGTAGGCCGCACCCTCGGGAACGATGCGTGATATGCCGCGCACGTAGGCTTCATCGGCGTAGTTGGACCAAAACATGATTGAGGTCTGCGGGCGCTCGCGCCAAATGGCCCGTGCTGCTTCAACCCCTGTGCGGCGTGGCATCTGCAAGTCCATGACCACGGAGGTGATGGCAAACTCATGGGCCAAGCGCTCGCCGACCAGGCCGTCCTCGGCTTCGAGCAAACGCTCGCACTCGGGCAGCGCGCTTTCTATCACTTCTTTAAAGAAGGCCCGGTGCACCGGGTCGTCTTCGATTAACAGGATGTCCATGATGGTTCCTTAGTCGTGCGTCGGCAGCGGCAGGCTGATTTGCACGCAAGTGCCTTTGCCGCTCGGACCTTTGTCGATCTGAACGTGCGCGCTGAGCAACTGCGCGCGGACCTGCATGTTTTTGATGCCGCCGGTTTCCAGGCGGCTGACAGGGTCCAGCCCACGTCCGTCGTCGAGTATGGTTAGTTGCAGATGGGTGGTGGAAGCGGTGATTTCGACGATGATCACGCTCGGTGCTGCGTGTTTGATTGCGTTATTCACCGCTTCTTGAATGATTCGGAACAGGGCGATTTTTTGCGGCTCGGCCAAGGCGTTGGCCAGGCCGTCTGTGTTGTCGCGCAATTGAGTGACAATCGGCAAGCCGCTGTTGCGCACGCTGCGCAGCAGCAGGTCTTCGAGGCCTTCGACGAAGCCGAACAGTTGCAGGATGGTCGGTTTGACCGCGTCGATGATCAGCCGCAACTCTTGCATGCTTTCGTGCAGGGCTTGGCCGATGGGGGAGAGTTCTGACGGCGTCACGTTGTCTTGCAGTTGCAGGCGCGCGATGCGTCGGTGCAGGCGGGTCATGTCCGCCAAGGTCTGGTCATGCAGGTCCATGCCGATGCGCTGGCGCTCGTTTTCCAGTTCTTCGGTCAGGCGCAACACCCCCAGCCGCAGGCCCTCTTCACGGGCGCGGATTTGCGCTTCGACAATCGCCAATTGTTTGGCCTGTTCGGTCTGGTGCAGGGCGTAGAGGTATGAGGCCAGCAGGTCGGCCACGTGCTGGGTGTGGTGTACGTCGTCGAGGGTGTAAAAGTTGGCCACGTGGGTCGAGCAACTCAGCGCGCCGATGACTTCGCCCCGAGCACGCAGGGGCACGTGCAAGCGGCTGCGAAGGTGTGCGTCGAAGATCGGGTGGTTGAGTGCGCCGGGGAACTGAAAGCGCTCATCGATCATGGCGTCATCGCTGAGAATGTATGGTGTGTCACCCATCAGCAGCGAGCGAATCGGGCTGCGTGCTATTTCCAGCGGATTAATCGCAAAGTCGCTCCACGAGGTGTGCAGACCCGTTTCGTAAGCGGATAGGTGATTGTCGTCATCGAGCAGCAGGCTGACGTCGAGATGGTCGTGGGGCAGGATAAAGCGGATCTCTTCGGACACCGCCTCGATCATTGACTGAAAGTCCAAGCGCCCGGCCAGCGCACGGGAAATCCCGAGAAAATGGTGCAACACACTTTCGGCTGCGATGGGGGTTCTTTGCACCATGGCGTACGACCTGTCAGGAGGTTCGCCCGCTGGCGACCCGAGCCGCAATTATGGCTCAAAGCGGTGCATCGCAATGGTCAAAAATGCTGCACGGATACGTGATTCTTTTGCGGGATCCCGCAGGTTATTTGCGCGCAAAGGGTATCAAGTGTGCAGTAACGCTCCAGACACAGGCCCTGTGGCCGTATCAGACTGGCGGCGTTATCAGGTACGACCGAATTAATCGGCGGCCGAAGCCCACAATAATAAAAAGGGTCTTGCCATGGAACGTTTCACGCTGCGTTGCGCTTTATTGTCCACTGCATTGCTGCTTGCCCCCTTTACGTCCGCTCAGGCTGATACGGCCGACAAAACCATCGCGCTGTCCAACAACTACGCCGGTAACTCGTGGCGTCAAAGCATGCTTACCAGTTGGCAGCAAACCACAGACCAGGCCGTTAAAACCGGGATTATTTCCGGGGCTGACTCCTTTACCACCGGCGAAAATCAGGCCACCGAACAGGCCGCACAAATCCAAAACCTGATTTTGCAGGGTTACAACGCCATCGTGATCAACGCCGCCTCGCCGACAGCACTGAATGGCGCGGTCAAGCAGGCCTGTGATGCGGGCATCATTGTGGTGTCGTTCGACGGCATCGTCACCGAGCCCTGCGCTTATCGGGTTTCGATGGACTTCAAGCAAAGCAGCATTGATGTCATGGATTATCTGGCCAAGCGCTTCCCACAGGGCGCCAATGTGCTGGAAGTACGCGGTCTGGCCGGGGTCTCGGTGGACGACACGATTCACTCCGGGATCGTCGCCGGCGCCCAAAAGCATCCGCAGTTGAAAATCGTCGGTGCGGTCAACGGCAACTGGTCGCAGACCGTGGCGCAGAAAGCTGTGGCCGGAATTTTGCCGAGCCTGCCCAAAGTCGACGCGGTGGTGACCCAAGGTGATGACGGTTTTGGCGTAGCGCAGGCGTTTATCGCCGCTGGTCGTCCACTGCCAGTGATCATCTTCGGCAACCGTGAAGAAGAGTTGGCGTGGTGGAAAAAGCAAAAAGACGCCACTGGCTATGAGTCGTTCTCTATCTCCAGCGCCCCGAGTATCGCCAGCTTGGCGTTTTGGGTGGCCCAGCAACTGCTGGATGGCAAGCAAATGCCCCATGACCTGTTGTCACCTGCCATCAGCGTGAGTCAGGACACCCTCGAAAGCTCGCTCAAAGGCCTGGAGAAAGGCGGGATTGTTAGCCACGTGTACAGCGTGGACGACGTAGCCCAGCTCAAGAGCCCCGTTGCGCACTAAGCGCGAGCAGCCGAGGAGAGTGTGATGAGTACGACTCAAGCACCGCTGGTTGACCTCAAGGGGGTCGGCAAGCGTTTTGGCGCCGTGCGCGCATTAGATAGCGTTGACCTGATGTTTCAGGCCGGCGAGTGCCTGGGCCTGATCGGTCACAACGGCGCAGGCAAATCGACGTTGATGCATATTTTGGCTGGCACCCTGCGCGCCGACAGTGGCGCGCTGTTAATGGCCGGTGCAGATGTGCGCAGTGGCTATTCGGTGCAGGTTGCCCGTCAACATGGGATTCGCTGCGTGTTTCAGGAGTTGTCGCTGTGCCCCAACCTGACCGTGGCTGAAAACACTCGGCTCATGTGCCCGGCGCTGCGTGGCTTTGGCTGGCGGCGCAGGGCCGGGGCGTTGATTGTGGCCAGTCTGGACAGCATTTTTCCGGGTCACGGGATCAGCCCTAGCGCTGTGATCGCGGACTTGCCGATCGGGCAGCGGCAGATGGTTGAAATTGCGCGGGCCTTTACGTGTGTCGACGAACACTTGGCCCTGGTGATCCTCGACGAACCCACCTCGTCACTCGACGCACGGGTCGCCGAGCAATTGCTGCGGCATGTACGGCGTTACGTTGAAGGGGGTGGCTGCGTGGTGCTGATCAGCCACATCCTCGGTGAAATGCTCGCCACCTGTGATCGCATCGCGGTCATGAGCGATGGTTGTGTGGTTGAAGTCCGCGCCGCCAATGCCTTTACCCATGCGTCACTGGTCGAATCAATGGGCTCCATGGCCAAGGCACAGGCCGCCAGCCAAGTGTTTGTGTCCAAGCGCGACAGCCAGACCCCGGTCGTCAACCAGCGCCCGGCGCGTCAACGCAACCAGCAAACCGTGGCCGCCTGGGCTGGTGAAATTGTCGGCCTAGCCGGGCTCGCAGGCCAGGGACAGAGCCAATGGCTGGTACACCTGTTGCGTGAGCGGGTGGCCAAAGGCCTGCCGGTGGCGTTGGTCGCAGGTGACCGGCAAACCGACGGCATATTCAACCTGTGGTCGATTGCCGAGAACATCACCATCAGCTCGCTGGCTGCACTTAAACGCGGGGCATTGATCGATCCGGCCGCGGAACAGTCCATGGCAGCGCAGTGGCAGCAACGCATGGGCATTCGCACGCCGGACATGAACAGCCCGATTTTGTCGTTGTCGGGCGGCAACCAGCAAAAAGCCCTGTTTGCCAGGGCGCTGGCCAGCGACAGTGACTTGATTTTGATGGACGACCCGATGCGCGGGGTCGATGTCGGCACCAAGCGCGAGGTCTACGCCATCATCAAGGACGAAGCGAGCCGGGGGCGCACCTTTATCTGGTACACCACTGAGCTGGAAGAACTGGATCACTGTGATCACATCTACGTGTTTCGCGATGGCCAGACAGTTGCCGATATGGCGCGTGATCAATTAAGTGAAGCGCAAGTGCTGCGCAGTTCCTTTCAGGAGGAGGTGGCATGAACGCGCCTCAACCCATGACCTTAAAACCCCAACCCCAAGCCAGTGGCGCTGTAACACCTGCGGCCGCGAGAGCGGTCAATCGCGCACGTTTGTTGCGCAACGCGTTGCCCGCCGTGTCGTTGATCGTGCTGTTGGCAACCATTTTCATCATGCAGCCTCGGGCCATGAGCTACATGGGCATGAACCTGATGCTCAACCTGGCGGTACCCATCGCCTTGGCCACTATTGCGCAGATGCTGATTATCACGGTCAACGACCTTGATCTGTCGCTGGGCAGTTTTATCAGCTTTGTCGCCTGCGTGGCCGCCACCTTGCTCAACGATCATCCGCTACTTGGCTGCCTGGCATTAGTGGGGTGCGTGGCGGTGTATGCCTTGCTCGGTGCCTTGATCCACATCCGCCAGTTGCCGGCGATTGTGGTCACTTTAGGCATGTCGTTTATCTGGGTGGGCGGCGCGGTGCTGTTGTTACCCGCGCCCGGAGGCAGTGCGCCGCAGTGGTTGCAGGCACTGGTCAAAATTAAGACGCCATTGTTGCCGTTCGCGGTGGTGATGTGTGTGGTGCTGGCCGTGGCGGTGCATCTGTTTCTGATGCGCTCAACCTGGGGCGTGGTGCTGCGCGGTGCGGGTGGTAACCCGTTGGCGATTGCCAAGGCTGGGTGGTCGCTACTGAAGATCAAGGTCACGTTGTACGCAATGGCGGGCACTTTTGGCGTGCTCTCAGGCTTGTTCTTGGTGGGCTTGACCACCTCTGCTGATGCCAATATGGCCCTGCGTTACACCTTGCTGTCGATTGCCGGGGTGATTTTGGGCGGCGGTGAATTCACCGGCGGGCGGGTTTCGCCCGTGGGGGCGGTGCTGGGGGCTTTGACCTTGGTGCTGGCCGGGTCGCTGTTGTCGTTTATCCGCATTTCGCCGGATTGGCAGATCGGCGCCCAAGGCGCGATTCTGATTTTGGTGCTGGCACTGCGCACTGCCGTCAACCGTCTAGAGGCTCGTCCAACATGAACCTGAACCTTCATTTTGACCGTGTGCGCAGCAAACCTTGGTTGTGGTCGTTTCTGGCGGCCTTGCTGGTGTGGCTCGCGACGTTGGTGTTTACCCGAGGCGAAGGCGCGGGGGCATTGACCTCCAGCGCGCTGTCTTTTTCGGCCTTTTTTGTGATCGTTGGTGTGGGGCAGATGTTCGTCATCACCACCGGCCCCGGCAATATCGACTTGTCGATCCCAGCCAATATCGCCCTGAGCGGTGCAGTTGGGATGAAGCTGATGGACAGCCAGAACGATCTGATCGTCTTGGGCGTGGCTGGCGTGCTGGGCGTCGGAGTGCTGGTCGGGTGCGCGAACTACGCACTGATTCGCGTGCTGCGTATCCCGCCGATCATTGCCACCCTGTCGGCCAGCTTTTTGTTGCAATCGGTGGCCATCGCTTACGGGCGCAGTGTGCGGATTGCACCGCCGGAACTGTTTTATCAGTTCTCGACCGGCAATGTGATGGGCGTGCCTTATCTGGCGGTGGCGGTGGTGTTGCTAACAGTATTTGCAGGCTACCTGCTGAGCCGCACGCTCTATGGCCGCTGGGCATTGGCTGTGGGCCAGAACATTCGGGCGGCCGAGTTGGCCGGGGTACGGGTCGAGCGCGTGCGCTGGGCGACCTATGTGCTGAGCGCAGTGTTTGCCAGTCTGTGCGGGGTGTTGCTGGCGGGGTTTTCTGGCGGCGCGTCGCTGAGCATGGGCGATGAATACCTGCTGGCTTCGATTGCCGTGGTGGTGATTGGCGGCACGTCGGTGGCGGGTGGGTTTTCCAACGTGCCGGGGCTGTGGGGTGCGGCGCTGTTTCTGTATTTGCTGGTCAGCATGCTTAACACCTTTGGGGCCAGCGCAGGTGTGCGACTGATCCTCACCGGGGTCATCATTATTGCGGTGATCGCCGCCGTTAGCGGGCGCAAAAGCCTGCGTAGTCTTTGAGTCAGGACCGAGAAATGAACGACGAGATTTACCAATACAACGACAAGCGCTTTCGCAGCCTGACCCTACCCAATACCCAACTGGAGCGCCTCTATGATGGGTGCCGCTGGGCAGAAGGCCCGGTGTGGTTCAACGATGGCGGTTACTTGCTATGGAGCGACATCCCTAACCAGCGCATTCTGCGCTGGACTCCGGAACAGGGTGTTTCGGTGTTTCGCTCGGCATCTGACTTTGCCAACGGCAACACCCGTGATCTACAAGGGCGTCTGGTGACCTGCCAGCATGGTACCCGAAGCGTCACCCGCACCGAGCCGGATGGGCGCATCACCGTGCTTGCCGATCAGTTCGAAGGCAAACGTCTCAACTCGCCCAATGACGTGGTGGTACACAGTGATGGTGGTATTTGGTTCACGGACCCGACCTACGGCATTCTCAGCGACTACGAAGGCTATCAGGCCGAGCCGGAACAGAGTGGGCGCAATGTGTTTCGTGTCGACCCGAACACTTTTGAAATTACCTGTGTTGCCGATGACTTCGAACAGCCTAACGGCCTCGCATTTTCGCCAGACGGTAAAACCCTGTACGTCGCCGATTCGGCTCGTTCTCACGACCCGGATGCCGCGCACCATATCCGCGCCCTGCAGGTTATTGATAACTCCCGGCTGGGCCAGTCTCGCGTGCTGGCGCAAATCGAGCCGGGTATTCCAGACGGTTTGCGGGTCGATGTTCAGGGCAACATCTGGACCAGCGCCGGTGACGGGGTCCAGTGTTTCGATGCTAACGGTGTGCTGCTGGGCAAGATTCTATTGCCCGAAAAAGTGGCCAACCTGACGTTTGGCGGGCCACGGCGTAATCGCTTGTTTATCACTGCCAATACATCGCTGTACATGATCCATGTGGCGGTTGCGGGTGCTCAGTTGCCGTGATCCCCACTCTTTTCGGTGCTTTTTGCAGGTGAGACGCTCGGGTCTTTAGGGGCTTCAATCTGTACCTCGTTATAGCCCGTGCCGCTTAGTGTGCTGCGGCTGCGCAGCACGCTGCTTTTACTAGGCTGGGGCTCTACTGGGTCGCGACCTTCTGGCAGGCAGCCCGTGATAATTGGCTGGTTGGGGTCGCCGTCAATGAATGCCACCCGCACCTGAGTGCCGATGTGTGGGGCGGTTTTCCAGCTGGGGCACGCCGCTAGCCAGCAGCGGCTGTAGTGGGCTTTTTGCTTTTCGCGGTGCCAGTCAAACTGCACCTTCACCCGATCAGGCGGGGTGCAATGGGCAGGGTCATTTTTGATTACGCGCGCGATGTGCGTCTCCAGTACACAGGGCTTGGTGTGTTTGCGTGCCGGGTGATAGGTCTCGCCCAGCAGCGTGACGGCAAAGTAGTTGCGGTACTCCTGAACAAAACCGTCTATGGGATGTTGCTCCAGTGGTTGCGGTTGTTGGCCTTGGTGATGAATCTCGGTCAGCAGCCACATTGCGTTGAAATGGCCGCTGTTCAACACGGGCGGGTGGTTTTTATCGAAGAGAAACGGCGTCGGGGGCTCGAGTGCCGAGAACGCATTCTGATTATCGCCAAACACCAGCAGATGACCCTGCTGGGAATGCTGGAAGTGATAGTGAATGCCTTCTTCTTCGCACAGGCGCTGGACAAAGTGCAGGTCAGTTTCATGATGTTGCACGCAGTAATCATGCGCGTGATACGCGTGTTCGAGCTTAAACGCATAGGCGTGACTAAAGATGCTGTGCTCTGTGAGGAGTTGCGCAATGATTTGCTCGGTGGTTTTCTGCTCAAAAATGCGCTGATTGGTGCGGTGTTCAAGGTACGTCAGTTTCGGTACCAGGGTCAGGGTATAAAGCGTGAAGTTGAGGTGGGGGCGGCCTATGGCGATGGCATAGATTTGCCCATGAACGCCCTGGCCATCGGCACCGTAGGCCAGAAAAGCAGGCTGATGCAGCAGTTCAACGAGGTCCAGATTGGGGTGTTCGCTGACAATCTCGACATCGAAGGTATAAGGCACATCAATGGCTTCGTTGCCGTTGAAGGACACGACATGAAAGGCGTGGTTAACGCATTCGATCCAGAGGCTGAAACGAGGATGAGGGCGTAAGCGTGACATGTTTGCATCTCCTTGCACTGCGGGCGCCCGGATGTAACAAGACGTCAGGAAAAACTGTTGGGTCGTTGCGCAAGTGTGCAAGCCGTTGTTGAGACTAGCTGTAGTACGAATCCTTTTAGCGCTTAAGGGGGAAGCGAAGATTGGGTAAGGCGGTTTTGTAGGCTATCTAGGCCAAGCCCACTGTGACGGCTGTCAGCACTAGATAACGCGTGCCCTTAGCCAGCGTCACGATCAGCACGAAACGCCATAACGGCTCGCGCATGACACCGGCGATGACTGTCAGTGGATCGCCAATAATCGGCACCCAACTCAACAGCAAGGACCAGCGCCCGTAGCGCAGGTAGAAGCGTTGTGCCTTGTCGAGCTTGTGCTCACTGACCGGGAACCAACGGTGATGGCGAAAGCGTTCAATCGAGCGCCCCAGCACCCAGTTCAAGACAGAGCCGAGCACATTGCCCAGCGTCGCGACACATAGCAGGGTCGCGGTGACATAGCTGCCGGACAGCAACATGGCCACCAGCACGGCTTCAGATTGCATGGGCAGTATTGACGCGGCGCCGAATGCCGCGAAAAACAGGCCAAGGTAGCTGGTGAGTTGGAACACTCAAGTGCCTGCATGGGAGGGTTAACTGAAGTGCGCGAAGGCCGCAAGCCTTATCGCAGGCTTGACCTGTAATCACAAGTCTTGCGTGTGCAACCCATAACGCAACGAAGTAGCTCGCAAGGCGGATCTGATCAACTACAGGTCGGATTCACACAAAAAAGGCGGCGTTGCATCTGTTCGAATGCTCCTCAACGGCCCGCCCCGAAGGCGGCTTCTGAAGTGCGATCACAGACAAGGGTAAATGACATGCCAATGCCTAAAACCACCCAGATTAAGAACGGCGAAAAAGTCACGCCTACGTTCTCGGCCCAGGAGTACGCCAATCGCCAGGCCACGCTGCGCGCTTATATGGCGCAGAACAACATCGATGCGGCGGTGTTCACCTCTTACCACACCCTCAACTATTACAGTGATTTCCTGTACTGCTCGTTCGGACGTAACTACGCACTGGTGGTCACGCAGGACAGTGCGGTGACCATTAGCGCCAACATCGACGGTGGCCAGCCATGGCGCCGGAGCATGGGCACCGACAACATCGTGTACACCGACTGGCAGCGCGACAACTATTTCGTCGCGATCCAGCAAGCGCTGCCTAAGGCCGGGCGTATAGGCATCGAATTCGACCACATGAACCTGCTCAATCGCGACAAGCTGGGCAGTCGTTACCCGCAGGCTGAGTTCGTCGACATCGCTGCGCCCTGCATGCAGATGCGCTTGATAAAGTCTGCCGAAGAGCACGCCATCATTCGTCATGGCGCGCGCATTGCCGACATTGGCGGCGCGGCCATTGTCGAGGCCCTGCGCGACCAAGTGCCGGAATACGAAGTAGCGCTGCACGCAACCCAGGCCATGGTGCGCGAAATTGCCCGCACCTTTCCAAGCGCCGAACTGATGGACACCTGGACCTTGTTCCAGTCGGGCATTAACACCGATGGCGCGCACAACCCGGTGACCACCCGCAAGGTCAACGAGGGCGACATTCTGAGCCTTAACTGCTTCCCGATGATTGCCGGTTACTACACCGCGCTGGAGCGTACCCTGTTCCTCGGCCATTGCTCAGACGAGCACCTGCGTTTGTGGGAAGTCAACGTGAGCGTGCACGAGGCCGGGTTAAAACTGATCAAGCCGGGCATGCGCTGCTCGGACATCGCCCTGCAATTGAACGAAATCTTCCTTGAACACGACCTGCTGAAATACCGCACCTTTGGTTATGGCCACTCATTCGGCACGTTAAGCCACTACTACGGCCGAGAAGCCGGACTGGAACTGCGCGAAGACATTGATACCGTGCTGGAGCCAGGCATGGTGGTGTCGATTGAACCGATGATCATGATCCCTGAGGGGCGGCCCGGTGCGGGCGGTTATCGCGAGCACGATATTTTGATCGTCAATGAGCAAGGCGGTGAAAACATCACGCATTTCCCGTATGGCCCGCAGCACAACATCATTAACAAATAACCTGAGCTGTCGCCGCTGCCGCAGGCTGCCATAAGGGCCGCCGGGCAACCGGCCTCAGTTTCAGTGCAGCGCCACTTGCTTGCGTTCGACGATAGGCGAGATACCGAACAATCGGCTGTAGCACTTGGAGAAATGCGCCGCCGACACAAAGCCGCAGGCGAGGGCAATATCACGCACTTGCGATTCACTGCTCAGCAACAAAGCCCGGGCGCGCGCCAGCCGCAACTCCAGGTAATACTGACTCGGCGTGCGTTGCAGGTGCTTGTGAAACAGCCGTTCAAGCTGGCGCACTGACACGTGGTTAAAGCGCGCCAGGTCTGCAAGGCTAACGGGCTCTTCAAGGTTAGCTTCCATAATGGCCACCACTTGACTTAGCTTGGGCTGCGACGTACCCAGCTTTTGTCGTAATGGCACGCGTTGTTGCTCTTGCGCACCGCGCGCGCGATCACACAGCAGCAACTCGGCAGCCTGCGCGGCGATTTCCCTTCCGCCCGGTTCTCGGGCAATTAATTGCAAGGTCATGTCCATGGACGCTACGCCCCCTGAGCAGGTGTAGCGGTCGCGGTCCATCTCGAACAACTGGTTGGAAATAATGATGCCGGGGAAGTGCTCCTTGAGGGTTTCGATGTCTTCCCAATGGATGGTGCAGCGATAGCCCTTGAGCAGTCCTGCGCGCGCAAGCCAGTAACTGCCGGTGCAAATACCCCCGAGTGTCACCTGTTGATGCGCCAGCTTGCGCAGCCAGTTGAGTAACGGTCGGCTGCTGAAGTGCGAGACGATTGGGTTTGAGCCGACGACCAACAAGAGGTCCAGTTTTGGCGTGTCGCCCACAGCGTAGTCCGGCAGGATGCGCATGCCATTGCTGGCAGTCACCGGGTTCATGCTGGGGGCGATGATGACGCTGCGAAACATCTCGCGGCGTGCCGCCATATTGGCCATGCGCAGGGTTTCAATCGCAGAGGCAAAGCCGATGGTGGTGAAGTTCGGTATCACCACAAAGCCCACGGTTTTGAAGGTGGGCACATTAAGCGTTGCCCCTGCCACAGGTGCTGACATGCTCAGGTTCCTTTTCTCGTGCCAGGACGCGTCTAGCGTCAGGGCTCGCGCAGTCCGTTGTATCACCAGACCCGCGAGCGAGCGCAACGTGCAGTGTCTTTGAAACCTTAAGAAGCATTTGTTATGCCAATGAGCCCCCTCGATTAGCCCCTTTTTCCCTACGCAAGCATGAGCTGGGAGAGGGCTGGGTGATTAAACATGCGGATTGCTATGCGGTTTTATCTGTGGGCTGGCGTACTGCGGTTTGAGCACTCCCTGGTTGTCCAGCAGCCAAGCGTCCATCACTTTGCGCACCACCGGCCCTGCTACGCGGCCACCGGCCTCGCCGTTTTCAATCATTACCGAGATCACAATTTGTGGGTCTTCGGCCGGGGCAAAGCCGACGAATAAGGCGTTGTCGCGGTTGCGCTCGGCAGTTTTCAGGCGGTTGTAACGCTCGCCTTGCTTGATCGCGACCACTTGGGCTGTACCACTTTTGCCGGCAATTCGATACTGCGCACCCAGTGCCGCCGCTCGGGCGATACCGCGTGGGTCGTGCATCACGAGTTGCATCGCGTGATTGACCTGTTCCCACTCCTTGGGGTCGTGCAGCACGATATTGGGCATCGGGTTTTCATCTGCCGGCGGTGTGCCGTCGATGGTCTTGGCCAGGTGCGGACGGTTCCAGACGCCTTTGTTGGCGATCAGCGCCGTGGCTTGTGCCAACTGCAAAGGCGTGACCTGCATGTAGCCTTGGCCGATACCCAAAATCACCGTTTCACCTGGGAACCACGCTTGGCGGCGTGTGCTGCGCTTCCATTCGCGGGATGGCATCAGGCCCGGCGACTCTTCAAACATGTCCAGCGAGACTTTTTGCCCAAGGCCAAACATCGACATGTAATCGTGCATGCGATCAATGCCCAGTTTGGACGCTAGGTCATAAAAGTAGGTGTCGTTGGAGCGCATGATGGCTGCGTTCAAGTCCACCCAGCCGTCGCCGCTGTGGTTCCAGTTGCGGTATTTGTGGTCCACGTTCGGCAGTTGGAAGTAGCCGGGGTCAAATACGCGGGTCGAGGCTGAAATCACGCCGCTGTCAAGGCCAGCAATCGCCACCTCGGGCTTGATGGTTGAACCGGGTGCATACAGGCCGCGCAAGGCCCGGTTAAACAAGGGTTTGTCCTGTGAGTCACGCAGTGCCGAGTAGTCCTTAGAGCTGATGCCGGTCACAAACAGATTGGGGTCAAAACTGGGTTTGCTGACCATTGCCAGCACTTCGCCAGTTTTTGGGTCGATGGCAATGATTGAGCCGCGACGGTCGCCCAAGGCGTCCTCGGCGGCTTCTTGCAGTTTGATGTCCAGACTCAGGACAATATTTTTTCCCGCCACGGCATCGTGGTGGCGCAGCACGCGCATGACTCGGCCCTGTGCATTGGTCTCGACTTCTTCAAAGCCGACTTTGCCGTGCAACGCGTTCTCGTAAAAACGCTCGATGCCGGTTTTGCCAATTGACTGGGTGCCGCGGTATTCGGTTGGGTCAAGCTGCTTAGCTTCTTTTTCGTTGATCCGGCCGACATAGCCGACCGAATGCGCAAAGTGGTCGCCCTGAGGGTAATGGCGTACAAACTGGGCTTCGACATCAATACCCGGCAGACGGAACTGATTGACCGCCAGCAGCGCGATCTGATCTTCCGTCAGCTCATACAACAGGGTTGAAGGATCGAATGGGTGGCGGGCTTGCTTCATGGCCTTGGTGAACACGGCACGGTCTTCATCCGGCAAATGCAGGACGCTCATCACGGTGTCGAGCACTTTGGCGGTGTCACCGGCACGTTCGCGGGTGATGGTCATGTTGAAACTGGGTTGGTTATCCGCTAGCAGCACACCATTGCGGTCATAGATAAAGCCGCGTTCCGGCGGGATAGGCAACACGTGAACACGGTTGTTCTCGGACACGGTCGAGTTGTAGTCAAACTCGGTGACCTGCAGAAAATACAACCGGCCGATGAGCGTGCAACTGACCGCCAACACCAGCAGGGCGCAGGCAATCAGTCTTTTGTTGACCAGCCGCTTCTCGGTTTCGTGATCTTTAAGAGGGATCGGCTCGGGCATGTTCCGGGTGTCTCACGTCAGTAAACAGAAGTGCAGCAGCGCGCAGATCGTTAGCGGGCTACGAAAGTCGGCGCACACCTTACCAAGAAGCAGGCAATCGAGTTGCTTAATTGGTCGGTTGGCAAGCGCAAGCCGACAGGCTGTTGTGGCGGCGGGCTGATGTAAACTCGCTTCTTTTTATAGAGGCTCGGTGTTGATGTTGCCTTTTATTAACTGGCGGCCGCGCGCGCTGTTGCAGAGCTTACACCTTGATTGGCTGCAACGGGCCGGGGTTGAGGTGGCCGTGCTGCGCCTGGACCAGATAGACCCGCTGATCAGCGGCAACAAATGGTTCAAGCTCTGCGAGCATCTGTTGGCTGCGCATGCCGCGGGTGCAGAGGGCTTGATCAGCCTTGGCGGGGCCCACTCCAACCATTTGCATGCGCTGGCGGCCGCGGGCAAGCGTTTTGGTTTTGCGACGGTCGGTCTGCTGCGCGGTCATCCTCAGCAAACGCCCACCACGCGGGACCTAGAGCGTTATGGCATGCAAGTGCACTGGTTGGGCTTTGCTGGTTATCGGGCACGACACACCCCAGAGTTCTGGACGCCGTGGCAGGCACAGTACCCCACGCTGCACAACGTTCCAGAAGGCGGTGGCGGGCTTGCGGGTGCGTTAGGCTGCGTGCCGTTGGTTGCCCAAGTGCGTGAGCAACTGAGTGCGTTGGGCTGGAAAGACTACGACGCCTGGTGGCTGGCCGCAGGCACGGGGACGACGCTGGCCGGGTTGGTGCTGGGCGAGGCCTGTGAACGCACGGTGTATGGCGCGATGGCCGTACCGGACGATCACGGTGTTGCGCCGCAGGTCGAAGCGATCTTGCAAGCGGCAGGGTGTATCAGGCGCAATTTTGAACTGATTGATGCCAGCCGAGGCGGTTTTGCCAAGGTGGACGAGGCGTTGCTGGGGTTTATTCAGCACAGCGAAGCCGCCAGTGGTGTGCCGCTGGAGCCGCTTTACACCGGCAAGGCATTAATGGCGCTCAAACACGCGGTTGAGCAGGGGCATATAAGCAGAGGCCGGCGGGTGGTCTTTGTACACACCGGCGGCTTGCAAGGCCGCCGTGGTTTTGCCCAGGCATAAATTGCATTAGTGGAAGAGGGCTTGCTCGCGATTCGGGCTGTGCGGTCTGTTAGTTAGACGCGGTAGCGCTTATTGCGAGCAAGCCCATTCCCAGCGTGTTTGCGTCAGCGTCTTGGCAGCATACGCAGCAAGGTGTTGTCTTTGATCACGTAGTGATGCCCCAGCCCGGCCAGTGCGTGCAAGCCAATCAACCAGTAACCGATCGTGCCGCCCAATTCGTGCCAGCTTTTGATTTGCTTGGCGAGGTCGGTGTCTTTGGCCGTCAGGGGTGGTATCTCGAAGCCATAGAAGAACACCGGCTTGTCGAGGTGGCTAAGGATCAGGTAACCAAACACCGGCATGCCGATCATGAACGCGTACAAGGCCCAGTGCATCAAGGTCGCCAGGGCGGTCTGCCAGGCAGGCGGGGTGGGCGTGATTTTCGGCGCTGCGCCCAAGGTTCGGGCCAACAAACGCAGCCAGACCAGCACGAAGACGGTGAGGCCAAACATGAAGTGTGCGTCTTTCATCAGGTTGCGGCCGTCGCTGTCTTTCGGGAAGATTCCGCGAAATTCAATCGAGGCGTAGATCAGTACAAACAGCAGCACCATTAGCCAGTGCAGGGCGATGGACATTCGGCTGTATTGATCGGCGGTGCTTTTCCAGGACATGGGCTTTCCTCACGGGTTGTATTTTCAAGCTCTGTACGGCATGTATCTGCGTTCCTAACCTTCGCTCGAAAACATGTCGTACAGACCCAAGCCTCCGTTCTTGCTCGACGGAGTGCGTTAACTGTAATACGTCTGACAGTGATTACGCTGAGGCAGATCAGTTTTCAGGAGTGCCCGGCACCCTTGGCCACAGGTCGGACACTAAAAACAGGCGCTCGGCTTCTTGCCACTCGCCGTTGCCGTTTTCAGCCAAGCGGACCATTAATTGCGCCGGTGCCTGTGGGTGCAGTTCTGCCAGCCAAACGCCGAGCTGTTGTTCGCTCCATAACCCTTGTGCGTCATAGTGCGCCGGTGCGAGCCAGGCGTGGCGGGGCAACGGTTGCCAGCAACCTGCGGCGCTTTGGCGGGTAAAGGCTGGCCAGTCACTCTGATGCAACCAGCGCCCGCGCAAATGTTGCGGGTGAGCGCCTTCGGGCGGCAACGAGAGGCCGGGCCACGGGTACAACAGGTAGCCGCCCAGCCACATGCTGGCTTTAAAACTCTGGATGTCCAGCGCACTAAGGACCTCGCGGCTTTCAGCGCGGCTGGACATCGGCAGTTGATGCTGGCAGAAGTGCCTGAGCTTTCGGTCTAGCCGGTCATTGCTACCAGGGCCGAGCCAGTTAGCAGGGTCGCTGCCGTCGCCCGCTTGCGGACCCAGATATAACTTAATTGCCAATTCCAGGTGATGCACGCCGTCACGGTCGCGCAGCAGCAGGTCCAGTTCACCCAAGGTGTGGCCGCTCAAGCGGATGGGCAGGTTGGCGGCGATCAGTTCAACCCCCGGCGCATGGTCGATAGCGAATTGCCAGAGTCGCTCGTAATAACGGCCCAGGCGGCGAGTCGTGGCCAACGCCAGCCAATGCAGGAGCGGCTCGCTGTGCTCATCCAGTTCACGCAGCCAGCGTTCCAGTTGATCGGGGGCTTGCACCCAGTCGCTGCCCGCCAGTGGATGACGCTGTGGCCATGGGGTTTGGCTGAGCATGGGCGGGGCGAGGATCACCCACGCCAAATCACGCACCTCGGGGTGACGTAATTGGCGGGGCAGGTTGAGCAAGTCGGGAAAGAGGATCATTGTGCGAGCATAGCTCCCGCGGGCTGAAAGGGTTTTGTCTATTCTCGTGTTTCGACCATAATCGCTGTTTTCGCACGCCTAAAACCTTGCAGGAGCCTCATGGAGCAGTTTCGTAATATCGGCATCATTGGTCGTTTGGGCAGTTCACAGGTGCTCGACACGGTTCGCCGACTGAAAAAATTCCTGCTTGAGCGGCACATGCACGTGATCCTTGAAGACACCATCGCCGAGGTGTTGCCCGGCCATGGCTTGCAGACGTCTTCACGCAAGATGCTCGGTGAAGTGTGTGACATGGTGATTGTGGTCGGCGGCGATGGCAGTTTGCTTGGCGCGGCCCGCGCACTGGCGCGTCACAATGTCCCTGTGCTGGGTATCAACCGTGGCAGCCTGGGCTTTTTGACGGACATCCGCCCGGATGAACTCGAAGTCAAAGTCGCCGAAGTGCTCGATGGGCACTACAAGGTCGAAAACCGCTTTTTATTGCAAGCCGAAGTTCGCCGTCACGGTGAAGCCATCGGTCAGGGCGACGCCTTGAATGACGTGGTGCTGCACCCCGGTAAATCGACCCGGATGATCGAGTTTGAACTGCACATCGATGGCCAGTTTGTGTGCAGCCAAAAGGCCGATGGCCTGATCGTTGCCACCCCCACCGGCTCCACGGCCTATGCGATGTCGGCAGGCGGCCCGATCATGCACCCCAAACTGGATGCCATCGTCATTGTCCCGATGTACCCGCACACCCTTAGCAGCCGACCGATCGTGGTCGATGGCAACAGCGAGCTGAAAATCGTCGTGGCCAAAGACATGCAGATCTACCCGCAAGTCTCGTGCGATGGCCAAAATCATTTCACCTGCGCCCCCGGCGACACCATTACCGTCAGCAAAAAAGCACAAAAACTGCGCCTGATTCACCCCTTGGACCACAACTACTATGAAGTGTGTCGGACCAAGCTCGGCTGGGGTAGCCGACTGGGCGGTAGGAGCGACTGATGCTCGATCCTGCGCGCAGTTACGATTTGATCGGTGACGTGCATGGCTGTGCTCATACCCTTGAGCACCTGCTGGAGCGTCTGGGCTATCGCAAACTCGCCGGTATCTGGCGACACCCGCAACGGATAGCGGTGTTTCTCGGTGACATCATTGACCGCGGCCCGCGTATTCGCGAGTCGCTGCATATCGTTTACGACATGGTTCAAGCCGGTCAGGCACTGTGCTTGATGGGCAACCATGAGTTCAACGCATTGGGCTGGTGCACACCGGCGCCTGCGGGAAGCGGCAAGCAGTTTGTGCGTGAGCACAACCCGCGCCATGCCCGTTTGATTCATGAAACCCTTGAGCAATTTGCCCAGTACCCTGGCGAATGGCATGACTTTGTGCAGTGGTTTTATGACATGCCACTGTTTGTCGACGCCGGGCGTTTCCGGGTGGTTCACGCCTGCTGGGACGCCGATGTGATTGCCCCGCTGCGTGCGCAATACCCGAACGGCTGTATTGATGAGCATTTTTTGCAGGCAGCCGCGCAGACCGAAAGCTTCGCCAATTTGACCTTCAATCGTCTGCTGCGTGGGACGGACATGCGCCTGCCGGATGGCATGACCCTGACCGGGGGCGACGGTCTGACGCGGGCGTTCTTCCGTACCAAATTCTGGGAAGACGACCCAAAGACTTACGGAGATATTGTGTTTCAACCTGACGCACTGCCTGAACGCGTGGCGCAACAGCCGCTGTCCTCGACTGAAAAAGGTGCATTGCTGCGCTATGGCAGCCATGAGCCACTGCTGTTTGTCGGGCACTATTGGCGCAGCGGCAAGCCTGCGCCCATCCGACCGAACCTGGCCTGCCTGGATTACAGCGCTGTGCTTTACGGCAAATTAGTGGCTTATCGCCTTGATCAAGAAACCCGGCTCGACCCCAACAAGTTCGTGTGGGTAGATGTAGAGCGCCCGGAGGCTGTGCAATGAGTGTGGTGGCAGTTTTACGTTTACCGCTGTCGGTTGATCTTGGCGGGTTTGTGGCCTTGCTCAAGCGCATGCAAGTGCCGCATCGGGTGAGTGAAGAGGCGGGCGAGCAAGTGCTGTGGGCTCCCGAGACCATTGCTGATGATGTGCGCAGTTTGTTTCAGCGTTTCCCGGCGGGCGACCCAGATCACGAGTTGCCGATTGTCGAGCGCCCGGCGGCTATGACGCGGCCCAGTTTTGCCCAGCAATTGCGCGATAGCCCCGCGACGGCGATTATCCTGCTGCTGTGCATCGTCGTGGCGGCCGTCACGCAACTGGGTGACAACCTGTCTACGCTAAGCGCGCTGACCTTTGTGGACTTCAACATTCATGGGCAGTACATCGAATTCACCCCGTTGGCGGATAGCCTCGCGGCAGGGCAGTGGTGGCGATTAGTCACTCCGATGCTGATCCACTTTGGTTTCCTGCACATCGCCATGAACGGCATGTGGTTCTGGGAGCTGGGGCGACGGATTGAAATGCGTCAAGGCAGCATCAACCTAATCGGCTTGAGCTTGCTGTTCAGCGTGGTGTCCAACTTTGCCCAATACCTATTTGGCGGCCCGAGCCTGTTTGGCGGGTTGTCCGGGGTGCTGTATGGCCTGTTGGGGCATGTCTGGATTTACCAGTTGATGGCGCCCAACCCTATGTATTACTTGCCGCGTGGCGTGTTGGTCATGATGTTGGTGTGGCTGGCGTTGTGCATGTCCGGGCTGGTGTCGATGATCGGCTTTGGCCAGATCGCCAACGCGGCGCACGTGGGCGGCTTGCTGATTGGTTGCCTGACCGGTTTGTTGGGCGGGCTTTGGGCCCGTCGCAAACAGGTATAGACAATCTGTAGGTAAGCTCGCTCTTACTGGAATTATGTAAATGTCATACAAATTTTACTGAGCGGAAACAGAACCATGTCCTCTTTCAATGAAATGATTAACAACATCACCCCTGATATCTATCAGAGCCTGAAATTGGCCGTTGAAATCGGCAAGTGGGCCGATGGCAACAAACTGACAGCCGAGCAGCGCGAACTGTCGTTGCAGGCGATGATTGCCTGGGAAGTGCAAAACCTGCCCGAAGAAGAGCGCACCGGTTACATGGGGCCGCAAGAGTGCAGCTCCAAATCGGAGCCCGTGCCCAACATCCTGTTCAAGTCGGATGCTATCCATTGATTGAGATTGGTCGCGGTGCAATCAGCAAAATGTCGGCAAGTCTTCAAGCACCGACAGTTCAGTATGCGTTTCGGTTGGGCGATACCGAGGTTGCGGTCAATCCATTAATCGGGACAAAACTGCGTCTGGAATTTCTGGGGCAGATCAACTGCACTCACTGTGGACGCAAAACCAAAAAAAGCTTTAGTCAAGGGTATTGCTACCCGTGCATGACTAAGCTTGCGCAATGCGATGTGTGCATCATGAGTCCCGAGCGCTGCCATTACGACGCAGGCACGTGCCGTGATCCGTCGTGGGGCGAGCAATTTTGCATGACCGATCATGTGGTGTACCTGGCCAACTCGTCGGGGGTTAAAGTCGGCATTACCCGTGCAACGCAATTGCCGACCCGCTGGCTGGATCAGGGCGCTAGCCAGGCCTTGCCTATCGTGCGGGTGGCGACGCGTCAGCAGTCGGGGTTTGTTGAAGACCTGTTCCGCTCGCAAGTGGCTGACCGTACCAATTGGCGCGCACTGTTAAAGGGCGACGCAGAGCCGGTAGACCTGGCAGCAGTGCGTGATCAGTTATTTGGCAGTTGCGCCGAAGGCTTGCATATATTGCAGGAACGCTTTGGTTTGCAAGCGGTACAACCTTTGCACAGCGTCGAGGCCATCGAGATTAACTACCCGGTTGAGCAGTACCCGAGCAAGATCGTCAGTTTCAATCTGGACAAAGACCCTATCGCTGAAGGCACGTTGATGGGGATCAAGGGTCAATACCTTATCTTCGATACCGGCGTTATCAATATTCGCAAATACACGGCCTACCAGTTGGCCGTGCATCAGTAAGAAGGACTCCAGCATGCGCACCGAACAACCGCAAATGATCTATCTGAAGGACTACCAGGCGCCCGAGTACCTGATCGACGAGACGCACCTGACCTTCGAGTTGTTCGAGGACCACACGCTGGTCCATGCGCAACTGGTGATGCGCCGTAATCCAGCACGCGGTGAGGGCTTCCCGGCATTGGCGCTGGACGGACAGCAGCTGGAACTGCTGTCGGTCAAGCTCGACGACGCCGACCTAGCCCTAGGCGACTATGAACTGACTGACAGTCATCTGACCCTGCACCCGACCACCGAGCACTTTGTGGTCGACACCAGCGTCAAGATCCACCCCGAATCCAATACCGCGCTGGAAGGCTTGTACAAATCCGGCTCTATGTTCTGCACCCAGTGCGAAGCCGAAGGCTTTCGCAAGATCACCTACTACCTCGACCGCCCGGACGTGATGAGTACCTTCACCACCACCGTGGTGGCCGAACAGCATCGTTACCCGATCCTGTTATCCAACGGCAACCCGATTGCCAGTGGCCCCGACGAAGACGGCCGACACTGGGCAACCTGGGAAGACCCGTTTATGAAACCGGCGTATCTTTTTGCGTTGGTCGCTGGCGATCTGTGGTGCGTTGAAGACACCTTCACCACCATGACTGAACGTACTGTGGCGCTGCGCATTTACGTCGAGCCGGAAAACATCGACAAGTGCCAGCACGCGATGAACAGCCTCAAAAAGTCGATGCGCTGGGACGAAGAAACCTACGGGCGTGAATACGATCTGGATATCTTCATGATCGTGGCCGTGAACGACTTCAATATGGGCGCGATGGAGAACAAGGGCCTCAATATCTTCAACTCCAGCGCCGTGCTGGCCCGCGCCGAAACCGCGACCGACGCCGCTCACCAGCGGGTCGAAGCGATCGTTGCCCACGAATACTTCCACAACTGGTCAGGTAACCGTGTGACCTGCCGCGACTGGTTCCAGCTATCGCTTAAGGAAGGCTTCACAGTCTTCCGCGACTCTGAATTTTCGGCCGACATGAACTCGCGCGTGGTCAAGCGCATCCAGGACGTGGCCTTCCTGCGTACTCACCAGTTCGCTGAGGACGCAGGCCCGATGGCCCACGCGGTGCGCCCTGAGAGCTTTATCGAAATCTCCAACTTCTACACCCTGACTGTTTATGAGAAAGGCTCAGAAGTGGTACGCATGCTCCACACCTTGCTCGGCGCAGAAGGCTTTCGCAAAGGCAGCGACCTGTACTTTGAGCGCCACGATGGCCAGGCGGTGACCTGCGATGACTTCATCAAGGCCATGGAAGACGCCAATGGCGCCGACCTGACCCAGTTCAAGCGCTGGTACAGCCAAGCAGGCACCCCGCGCTTAGCCGTCAGCGAGCATTACGATGCCGAGCACAACACCTACAGCCTGACCTTCGCCCAAAGCTGCCCACAGACCCCGGATAAGGTCGAAAAACTGCCGTTTGTGATTCCAGTTGAACTGGGCCTGCTAAACGCCGAAGGCGCTGAACTGGCGCTGCAATTGGCGGGCGAGTCGACGGCGGACGGTACCCGCCGCGTGTTGTCGGTGACCGAAGCTGAGCAGACCTTCACGTTTGTGGGCATCAATGAGCAGCCGGTGCCGTCCTTGCTGCGTGGCTTCTCGGCGCCGGTCAAATTGCAGTTTGCGTACAGCAGTGACCAACTGGTGTTCCTGATGCAACACGACACCGATGGTTTCAACCGTTGGGATGCGGGCCAGCAACTGTCTGTGCAAGTGCTGCAAGCACTGATTGCTCAACACCAGCGTGGCGAAGCACTGGTCATGGACCCGCGACTGGTTGAAGCGCTGCGCAGCGTGCTGAACAATCAGCAACTGGATCAGGCGATGGTTGCCGAAATGCTGTCGCTGCCGGGTGAAGCTTACCTCACTGAAATCAGCGAAGTGGCTGACGTGGAAGCCATTCACGTCGCCCGTGAGTTTGCCCGCAAGCAATTGGCTGACAGCCTGTTTGACGACTTTTGGGCACGTTACCAAGCCAACCGCGAAGTGTCTAAAGCCACACCGTACGTGGCCGAAGCGGAACATTTCGCCCGTCGCAGCCTGCAAAACATTGCCCTGTCGTACCTGAGCCTCAGCGCCAAGCCAGAAATAGTGGCCGCAACTCTGGAACAGTTCGAACACAGCGATAACATGACCGAGCGCCTGACCGCGTTGGCGGTATTGGTCAACTCGCCGTTCGAGACTGAAAAAGCCGCCGCGCTGGCCAGTTTTGCTGAGCACTTCAAAGACAACCCACTGGTCATGGACCAATGGTTTAGCGTGCAGGCGGGCAGCCCGTTGCCGGGTGGTTTGCAGCGCGTTCAGCAGCTGATGGAGCACCCTGCGTTCAACATCAAAAACCCGAACAAAGTCCGGGCGTTGGTGGGGGCATTTGCTGGGCAGAACCTGATCAACTTCCATGCGGCTGATGGTTCGGGCTACCGCTTCCTGGCGGACCTGGTGATTCAGCTCAACGGCTTTAACCCGCAAATTGCCTCGCGTCAGTTGGCGCCGTTGACCCGCTGGCGCAAATACGACAGCGCCCGTCAGGCACTGATGAAGGCCGAGCTGGAACGCATTCGTAACTCAGGCGAATTGTCGAGTGACGTGTTTGAAGTCGTGAGCAAAAGCTTGGCGTAAGAACCGGTAGTCCTGTACCGGCTTGTCTCGCGCTCTTTTGATGTTTAAAAGAGCGCGAGACAATCGAGCGTCGACCGGCTGCTCCAGCAGGGCTAGTGCGTTATCTCAATATCCCGCCCCAACACCACATCCAGCGCTGTGCGCGCATCATCCAGTTGCACCAGCGTGGCATGCCGGGCGCCCAGTGCGTCGTGGTTCTCAATCGCCGTCAAAATCGCTTTATGCCGCGGCAACGCTAGCTCATGCAAGTTGGGCCGTTGATTGGAGTGCTTGAGCGCTTCACGCAATGCTAACGACAGCATGTTGCACAAATTGGCCAGCAAATCATTGTGTGTCGCATCAGCAATCCGGCTATGAAAATCCAGATCTGGCTGCAACAGCGCCTCGGGGCTCTGCGCCTTTTCCATGCGCTCATAGGCTTCGCGGATCGAGGCAACTTCTTCATCAGTCGCATGTTGGGCGGCGAGGGCGGCGACCGCTGGCTCGATAATGCTGCGCACACTGGTCAGCAAGGCAAAAAACTCATTTTGCGGTGAGCTTTGCATCAGCCAGTGCAACACATCGGGGTCGAGCATGTGCCATTCGCGTCGAGCCTTGACCACCGTGCCAACGCGGGGTTTTGAGTACACCAAGCCCTTGGCCACTAACACGCGTGTCGCCTCGCGCAGCACCGGGCGACTGACCGCATATTCTTCGCAGAGCAAGGCTTCGGCGGGCAATTTGTCATCGGGTTTAAAACGCCCGGAAACAATCTGCATGCCGAGTTCCTGAACGATGCGCGCATGCATGCTTTTGCGCTCGGAGGGCTGACGATAATCCATTGGGCGCGGGTCGATCCTGTCGGTGAAAAGCTTCGATCATAACAGGCGCCGATTAAACCCGCGCCTGGCGACGCGTGTTGAAAATGCCATCCTTAATAAGGGAAGGATTACTGGGTATAGATTGACTGTGGAGCTTGTGGCGTAGGAAACGTCTCGTTTTTTTTCGGCGGTGATCCGCTAGGTGCGTGGGCTGATAGGGTCGCGGCTCCCTTGTCGGAGCCAGCCAATGACCCAATGTTTTAAAGACCAAACGTGCGACAGCCAACACTTGAACCAGAGCACTGTGCCTCTTTCTGAATGCTAGAAGCGTTTTGTTGAAGTCTATGGCTGCATGACTGAAGTCACCGACGTACCGATCCTGACGTGTGAGTGCATCTGGCGGATATTCCAGCGCGAAGCCGAAGAAATAGTCGCCCCTGGCGGCGTCCTTATTGCAGACCCCATAGCCCGAAACCGCGCGATCAATGCTGCTTACGCACGCCTGTGGCTGCACGATGAGCGTTTTCAATGGGCCGGGCTGGCAGCGTTTGCGTCCAAGCAAGTGGTGTGCGGGTTGCTGCATGCGTCAGAGTCGATTGAAAGAATCGAAGATGAGTTCACGGCAAGAAAACAGTGGTTGGATATCAGGAGCAAAGGATCTTATTTCGAGCTTCCGGGTGATGAAGAAAACCAACGACGCGCTGACTATGATGAGGTGTCAGACAAAAACTTAATACCTGTGGATCTTCGTTTGGGAGAGCCACAAACCATGGCCCAGAAACAGTTCCAGTATGTCTACGGCATGATGACTCTGGGTAATACCACGTTATTTTTAGATATTTTTCCGCTGCATGCGTTTTATAAAAAGCGTGGACTTGAAGAACTGAAGACGTGTTGGAGCAAACGGACGAATATTTTTGGGCATCCGAAGTTTCCGGAGCTTTGGCCAGTGGGCCAGGAAAACTCAGGTTTGGTTGGCAATATGAGGAAATACTGCTGGCTTTCAGTGAGGTTGAAGCTGGAAATAGTGCCAAAAGTGTAGGGTTTTTTGCATTTCACGAACAGAAAAATATTCTACAGTCGAGCATTTATGAAGACTCACAGTTGGTCCTTCTGCTAAGAGGTAATCATGCTTCGTATGTCACAGGCTTTCCTTCTGGTGTCGCTCAAGCCATTGAGTTAACGCTTACCAGCCAATGTCAACGCGTCGATGATGACCGCACTATCGGTTTTGACGATAGCCCCATTGCAAACTTAGCTGATGTTGAGCAACGCATGGCATTCGTTATCGAGGCGGCAAATCGATTTGACAAGATGCTGCATAATTCCAATCGTAATGCTCTGGTTCAATCAATTAACAAAATTGCTGTTGTTGTAGCGCCATGACGGTGCAACTTAATCTTGGTTCATCGCGTCGGGAAGTGAGTATTACGCTTCTTGCTGTTTTACTCGCAGCAATTATGTACTGGATTGCGCAAAGTGTAGTTGGCGAGCCAGAGATTGCTCTTATCTATGGCGAACCATGGGAGGACATGCGGCAGCGCTCAAGTGCTGTAATTCCTGCTGCAATACCTGGCCACTATGCGTTTCACATACCTAAGTCGGACGCTCGATTACGCTTTATTGATCCACAGTATGGATTCATTACGCTGCTTGCCCGCTTCTTCACCATCATTTTTGATAATGAGCGAGTAGCAAATATCCGCATGTCACCACAAATCGAGCCTTTGCTGTTAGATGACGCCCTCGAGGTCGTATTGGACTTACAAGATCAATGGCGTAGACAGGGTTGGTTTGTCAGTGACCCAGAGAGTGACCCCGCATTAGCAGATACTCCGCAATGGCGCGCCCAATTGCGTGATATCAACACAGCCACGGGATTTATGTGCCCAACGGTGCAAAACAAGGGCAACGCATTCATAAGCCATTGATTATTACGAAGGTGATCGATAAGTCGTCGCCCTTGATCAATAACGCGTTATGCAATGGCGAACCACTGAGTGTGTGCGAAGTTAAATGGTATCGCCCTTCAAGCAGCGTTGGGCTTGAGGATTTTTACACCATGGAGCTACGCGACGCGGTCATCACGGCGGTCGATCTGCTTATGCCACATTGCCAGTCCAAGGAGGGTGCGCATTTCACTCAATTGGAAAGCGTGCAATTTGCTTATCAAGACATTATCTGGCGCCATGAAGTGGCCGGAACGTCAGGTTGGGGTACGTGGGAAGGTGGACGCTAAGTATGAAGTTGATCAGTTCACGGCACGCATCGTCATGGGATTTGGAACACGCTTTTAGCGTCGAAGAAGCCCTTAATCTGATGCAACACCCTATGGCAGGTGGGCAAGAAATTGCAGGCTTACAACAACTGCGCACAACGCTGATGATCAATTTTGACTCGCAGGTGCTGCAGCAAATCGAAAGCGGCGAGTGGTTGTTGATTAAGCCCGAGGCAAATTGTTTCAACTGGGGCCAATTCGAGGGCGCGGCACGTGAGCAGCGGGTGATGGATGCCATGCAGCATCCTGTCCCTCAGCCCAAGCCTGAAGTGCAGGTATTGCAGGTGCTGGCCAGCGAAACACTTGAGCCACTGGTCAATCGGCGGTACACCGCGGTCATAGACGGCACCAGTGAACTGCGCAAGATCGATGCACTGGGGTTTACGCATTTGCCCGCTTCGGCAAAGGGCGCACAGGTTGTGATCACGCTGAAATAACCCTGATCAAGCAACGAGACTGCGTCCATCGACGCAGCCCCGTTAATAGCGCTATCAGTGCGAATGGCGCGGTACTTCTGAGCCCCGGCAACCGACTAGGAAGTCGAAGTCACAGCCCTGGTCGGCTTGCATCACATGGTCGATGTACAACTGGCGATAGCCGCCAAGCAGCAGTTTTTGTGGGGGCTCAATATCCGCCAAGCGCGAGATCAGTTCGGCGTCTGAAATGTCCAGATGCAAACGCCCGCTCGCGCAGTCGAGTTCAATCCAGTCACCTTCTTGTACCGCAGCCAGCGGCCCACCCGCGGCGGCCTCTGGGGCAACGTGTAAAACCACGGTGCCGTAGGCGGTACCACTCATGCGCGCATCCGAGATGCGCACCATGTCGGTCACGCCTTGGGCCAGCAGTTTGGCGGGCAAGCCCATGTTGCCGACCTCGGCCATGCCCGGATAACCCTTGGGTCCGCAGTTTTTCATCACCAAAATCGAGTCGGCTGTGACGTCCAGCGCCGGGTCGTTGATGCGTGCCTTGTACATGTCGAAGTTTTCAAACACGACCGCTTGCCCGCGATGCTTCATCAGCGCTGGAGTGGCAGCTGAAGGTTTGAGCACCGCGCCCAGTGGCGCCAGGTTGCCGCGCAATACGCAGATACCTCCATCGGCCACCAGTGGATTGTCGATTGCCCGGATCACTTCGTCGTCGCCATAGATGGGCGAGTTTTTGACGTTGTCCCACAGGCTTTGGCCATTGACGGTGAGGGCGTTCGGGTGCGGGATCAGGTTGTTTTCGCCCAAGCGACGCAGCACCGCAGGCAGCCCGCCCGCGTAGTAAAACTCTTCCATCAGGAAGCGCCCTGAAGGCTGCAAGTCAACGAGGGTCGGTGTACCACGGCCGATGCGGGTCCAGTCGTCCAGCTCAAGATCGACGCCGATGCGCCCAGCAATAGCTTTAAGGTGGATCACCGCGTTGGTGGAGCCGCCGATGGCCGCATTGACCCGGATCGCGTTTTCAAAGGCTTCTTTGGTCAGCACTTTAGACAGTCGCAAATCTTCACGCACCATCTGCACGGCACGCATGCCTGACATGTGGGCCAGTACATAGCGGCGAGAATCGACGGCCGGAATGGCAGCGTTGTGTGGCAGTGACGTGCCCAGCGCCTCGGCCATGCAGGCCATGGTCGAGGCGGTACCCATGGTGTTACAAGTGCCCGCCGAGCGCGACATGCCGGCTTCGGCCGAGAGGAATTCGTCGAGGCTGATATTGCCAGCCTTGTACGATTCGTGCATTTGCCAAACGATAGTTCCGGCGCCGATGTCTTTGCCTTTGTGCTTGCCGTTGAGCATTGGTCCGCCAGTGACCACGATAGCCGGGACGTCGCAACTCGCAGCACCCATCAACAGGGCCGGGGTGGTTTTATCGCAGCCGGTCAACAGCACCACGCCGTCAATCGGGTTACCACGAATGGCTTCTTCCACGTCCATGCTCGCCAAGTTGCGCGTGAGCATGGCGGTCGGGCGCAAGTTGGATTCGCCATTGGAGAACACCGGGAACTCCACTGGGAACCCCCCAGCCTCAATCACACCGCGTTTGACGTGTTCGGCAATGGTCCGGAAATGCGCGTTGCACGGGGTCAGCTCCGACCAGGTGTTGCAGATACCAATGATTGGCTTGCCTTGGAACTGATGGTCGGCAATGCCTTGGTTCTTCATCCAACTGCGGTACATAAAGCCGTTTTTATCCGCGCTGCCAAACCATTGGGCGGAACGCAGGGGAGGGGTTTTATCAGACATGGCAGGCTCTCTTATTGTATGACTAATGTGTTTTTATGAGCCTAAATTAGCCTTAATAAAGCCTTATTGGAAGAGTTGTTGGTTAAATAGTATTACTATATAGTCCGATCGACTGAGAGCTGATCCGGGTGCTTTTGCACCTGAGGCCACTCCAGAGGTGCCATAACAAAAACAATGGGAGACCCATCTCATGAGCCAAGAACTCCGGCTTATTCGTCGTATTACGCTCAAACTCATTCCGTTTCTGATCCTGCTCTACCTGATTGCTTACGTAGACCGCTCTGCTGTGGGCTTTGCCAAGCTGCACATGGGCGCTGACATCGGCATTGGCGATGCGGCTTACGGTCTGGGCGCAGGGCTGTTTTTTATCGGTTATTTTCTGATGGAGATCCCCAGCAACCTGATGCTTGAGCGTTTCGGCGCACGGCGCTGGTTCGCCAGGATCATGCTGACGTGGGGCGCCATCACCATTGGCATGGCCTTTGTACAAGGCGCGCACAGCTTTTATGTGATGCGCTTTTTGCTGGGTGTGGCTGAAGCGGGCTTCTTCCCTGGGGTTCTGTACTACATCACCCAATGGTTTCCGGTACGCCACCGCGGCAAGATTCTGGGGCTGTTTATCCTCTCGCAACCCATCGCCATGATGATTACCGGCCCTGTGTCTGGCGGGTTGCTTGGTATGGACGGTGTGCTCGGTCTACACGGCTGGCAATGGCTGTTTATCGTGATCGGGATGCCCGCCATTCTGTTGACCTGGCCCGTGCTGCGGTACTTGCCAGATGGCCCGCAACAGGTCAAATGGATGGATCAGCGCGAGAAAGACTGGCTGGTCGGTGAGCTTGAAAAAGACTTACAAGAATATGGTCAGACCCGCCACGGCAACCCGCTGCATGCGCTTAAAGACAAGCGCGTGTTGCTGCTCGCATTGTTCTATCTGCCCGTAACCCTGAGCATTTACGGCCTGGGTTTGTGGTTGCCGACGCTGATTAAGCAGTTTGGCGGCAGCGACCTCACCACCGGGTTTGTGTCTTCGGTGCCGTACATCTTCGGCATCATCGGCCTGTTGATTATCCCGCGCAGTTCCGACCGCTTGAATGACCGCTACGGTCACTTGGCGATGCTCTATGTGCTGGGCGCAATTGGCTTGTTCTGCAGTGCGTGGTCGACGGTTCCAGTGCTGCAATTGGCGGCGTTGTGCCTAGTGGCATTCTCGCTGTTCTCCTGCACTGCGATCTTCTGGACGTTGCCGGGTCGTTTCTTCGCCGGTGCCAGTGCTGCTGCCGGGATTGCCTTGATCAACTCGGTCGGCAACCTGGGCGGCTATATCGGCCCATTCGTGATCGGCGCGCTCAAGGAATACACCGGCAACCTGGCCTCGGGTCTGTATTTCCTATCGGGGGTCATGGTGTTCGGGTTGCTCCTCACTGGGGTGGTGTACCGCCTGCTTGAGCGTAAACACGCCCTCAAACCCAGCGAATTTTCAGCCAGTGCTCGTCCGGCCAACCAACGCTGAATCGAGTTTCAAGAGAGAGAATGATTATGCGTTTAGTACAGTTTGAATTGAACAACGGTGAGCGCCGCGTCGGTGTGGTGGAGGCGGGTCAGGTGCGCGAAGTGCAGGGCGCAACCAGCGTGCGTGATCTCGCACTGGCGGCAATTGAGGCGGCTATCGACTTGGCGCAGCAGGTGCAAGCGCAGGGGCTGGGCGAGACTCATGATTACCAGACGTTACTGAGCGAAATGCGAATTCTGCCGCCATTGGATCATCCAGATCCGGCGCACATGCTGATCAGCGGCACCGGCCTGACTCACCTGGGCAGCGCCTCGGCGCGCGATAAAATGCATCAGCAGGCGGGTGACGAAGCCACGTTGACCGACACCATGCGTATCTTCAAATGGGGTGTAGAAGGGGGGAAGCCGGCTACCGGGCAGGCGGGTGTACAGCCAGAATGGTTCTACAAAGGCGATGGCAGCACAGTGGTACGCCCCGGTGCAGCGTTTCCGTTACCACCCTTTGCTGAAGATGCTGGTGAAGAGCCGGAGATTGGCGGCCTGTATGTCATTGGTCACGACCGTAAGCCGTATCGACTGGGTTTTGCAGTGGGTAACGAGTTCTCTGACCATGTCATGGAACGCAAGAACTACCTGTACCTAGCTCATTCCAAACTGCGCAGTTGCTCGTTTGGTCCAGAACTGCGTGTCGGTGAGTTGCCGCAACACTTGGCAGGCAGCAGCCGGATCATCCGTGACGGCCATGTGCTGTGGGAAAACGAATTCCTCAGCGGCGAAGCAAACATGTGTCACAGCCTGGAAAACCTCGAATACCACCACTTTAAATACAGCCAATTCTTGCGTCCCGGCGATGTGCATATCCACTTCTTCGGGACCGCCACCCTGTCGTTTGCTGCGGGTATCCGCACGCAGCCAGGGGATCTTTTCGAAATCAGCCAAGCCGAATTCGGTGCTCCGCTGATCAACGGCATTGAACCTGTAGACGCCGTGTTCAATCCCGGCGCGATTGGCACACTTTAAAGGGATAACGTTATGACTCAGATCCTCGGTCACAATTACATCGGCGGTCAGCGCAGTGCCGAAGGCAGCGTTATCGTCAAGAGTGTGGACGCCACGAGCGGCGAAACCCTAGCCTATGACTTTTATCAAGCCACGCCGGGTGAAGTGGATCGCGCCGCCAAGGCGGCTGCCAGTGCCTACTCGAGCTTTCGTGCGCTGAGTGCTGAACGGCGCGCCGAATTTCTCGACGCCATTGCCGATGAACTGGAGGCCCTAGGTGATGAGTTTGTCGCCCTTGTGTGCCGCGAAACGGCATTGCCTGCGGGGCGTATTCAGGGCGAGCGAGGCCGCACCAGCGGGCAAATGCGCCTGTTCGCCAACGTACTGCGCCGCGGTGATTTTTATGGCGCGCGGATTGATCAGGCGTTACCGGATCGTGCGCCACTGCCGCGCCCGGATTTACGCCAGTACCGCATTGGCCTGGGGCCGGTGGCGGTGTTTGGTGCGAGCAATTTCCCTTTGGCATTTTCCACCGCCGGGGGCGACACCGCTTCGGCGCTGGCAGCCGGTTGCCCGGTGGTGTTCAAGGCCCACAGCGGGCATATGGCCACGGCCGAATGGGTGGCGGATGCGCTGATTCGTGCCGCTGAGCGGACGGGTATGCCAGGTGGCGTGTTCAATATGATTTATGGGTCGGGCGTCGGCGAAGCACTGGTCAAACACCCGGCCATTCAGGCAGTGGGCTTTACCGGGTCGCTGCACGGCGGCCGTGCGCTGTGCGATATGGCCGCAGCACGACCTCAGCCCATTCCAGTATTTGCCGAAATGTCGAGCATCAACCCGGTGATTATCCTGCCGCAGGCATTGGTTGTACGCAGCGCCACTATCGCCCAAGAGCTGGCCGCGTCGGTGGTGCAAGGTTGCGGGCAGTTCTGCACCAACCCTGGTTTGGTCATTGGCATCCAATCGCCCGCGTTTACGGCATTCATCGAGCAATTGGCTGGGAAAATCAGCGAGCAGCCTGCGCAGACCATGCTCAATGCAGGCACCTTGCGCAGTTATGGCAAAGGCGTGGAGGCGTTGCTTGGCCATGCGCGCATCGAGCACGTGGCGGGGCAGCCACAGCAGAGCAATCAGGCCCGGCCGCAGCTGTTCAAGGCCGATGTCAGCTTGTTGCTGGACGGCGATGAGGTGTTGCAAGAGGAAGTTTTTGGCCCGACCACGGTCATCATTGAAGTGGCCGATCAGGCTCAGCTCAGTGCCGCCATCAACGGTTTGCGCGGGCAACTGACGGCCACGCTGATCGGTGAGTCAGCCGACTTCGAATCGTTCAGTGAGTTGACCGCGCAGCTGGAGCAAAAAGTCGGGCGCGTGTTGCTCAACGGCTACCCGACGGGTGTTGAGGTGTGCGATTCGATGGTCCATGGCGGGCCGTATCCGGCAACATCTGATGCCCGTGGCACCTCGGTGGGAACCTTGGCCATCGATCGTTTCCTGCGCCCGGTGTGTCTTCAAAACTACCCTGACAGCCTGTTGCCCGATGCCTTGAAAAATGCGAACCCGCTGGGTATTCAGCGCTTGGTGGACGGTCAGTTCACCAATCGCTCGATCGGCTGAGGTTACCCCCCAAGCGGATAACGCTGAGGTTTGCAGTGCCTTGACCGGGACTGCAAACACTCGCTGTCTCATTCTGAAATAATTTCCCTGTACTCCAGTGGTACCTCCTCGCGGCGTCTGCGTCCTGCATTCTGGCCACCGTTCAGCGCTCGCCTTTAAACGACCTGCCAAGATTCATTGGACACCTCAAGTATTAATACATTATGTATTAATGCGTGTGGATGTGATCATCCGCAGAGTGATCTTCGCAGCGCTCGTCCTTTCAAGGTCAGCACCGTTCAGTGGCCGCAAGACACTCCACGTATTTTTACGTAAAGGATGTCTTATGCCCAATCAGCCCCTTTCCAAGCATTTTCCTACCGGCAATCGATTGATGCTGTTGATGCTTAGCCTGTACCCATCGGGATTGCCTGCTGTCGAAAACCTGCAAGCTGGCCAGTCGGTCTTGCCGCTACAGCAACAGCAGCAACGCGATTTTCAGCGTCTTCAGCAAGAGCAGCGCATGCAGCAATTGCAGCGAGAGCAATCAGCGGTGCAAGCGCCAAAAACCGATTCGCCTGCCCGCGGCTTGGCCGAGCACGGTTGCTGGACGCTGAGTGGCTTGCGCTTGTCTGGTGTCACGCTGTTTGACGCCGCGAGGCTGCGCGAGCACCTTGCTCCCCTGATCACGGCGTGCATGGGCGTGAACCGCATCAATCACTTGCTGGTCGAACTCACCCGGCTCTACCTTGACGACGGCTACATCGCCAGCCGCGCCTATCTGGTCAAGCCTGCGGCGCACGGGCAGCCGCTGGAAGTTCATGTCGACGAAGGTTACCTCGAAGCGATTGAGCTGGCCGACCAAAGTTTGCCTGTGTGGTTGGCCGGGGCATTTCCCGGCATGCTTGGCAAGCCGCTTGAGCTAAGGCATCTGGAGCAGGGGCTGGACCAGCTCAACCGGTTGCGCTCGCTGGATTTGATTGCCGATATAACCCCGGGGAGCAGGCCCGGCGCGTCGCGGGTCATCCTTCGCTCTCAAGCAAGCAGCCCGGCATGGGCGGCGGCGCTGGGCCTGGACACTCTGGGGGCCGCTGCCTCAGGCCGCGATCGCAGCACGTTGAGCCTGAGCCTAGACAGCCCGTTGCAGCTTAACGATTCAGTCAGTTTCAGCTTCAGCGACACGCTCAATGACGGCCCACGCTACAGCCGCAGTTTCAGTCTGCTTTACGCCCTGCCTTATGGTTACTGGACCCACAGCCTGTTCGCCAGCCATGTCGAATACCGCGTTCCGCTCAAACTCAGTCGCACCACGCTCTATTCAAGTGGCCGGGCCGACCAGTTCGGCCTGCGCAGTGACCGCGTGCTGTGGCGCAAACAGGACGTTTTGCTGAGCGTCTATGGCCAACTGGCTTACAAGAACGTCGACAACTACTTGGCCAAGACGCGCCTCGCTATCCAGAGTCCGACCCTGGCCGTGGCCGAGTCCGGCCTCAGCCTGTTCTGGCTTGACAGCGGGGTGTGGAGTCTAGACCTCAATTACGGCCGGGGCCTGCATGGGTTGGGTGCGGACGACGACTCGGACCGGCTTTCGCGCCATCTGCCCAAAGCGCAATTCAAGCGATACCGCGCCAGTGTTGGCCGGTGGCGCAATGGTCTTTATCAGGGGCAGCCGTGGCAATGGCAGAGCCAGTTCTCGTTGCAGTACAGCCCTGACCCGCTACCGGTCATTGAGCAACTGTTGGTCACCGATGATTCGGCGGTACGCGGCTTTCGTCGAAACAGTGCTTCGGGCGCCACGGCTGCGTTGTGGCGCAACACGCTGCGCTTACCCTTGAACAGTGGTTTGCCCGTGCGGCTCACCCCGTATCTGGGAATCGATGCGGGCTGGGTCAAGGGGCTGCAAGGCACCCCCGATGCGCGCATGAGTGCTGCCAGCGCGGGCCTTAACTTGGCATGGAAGCACGTCCAACTCGACCTCGACTATCAACACAGCCTGAGCCGTCCGACACAGTTTGCCCCCGAGTCACAGATCTGGCTTGCCCGCCTGAGCCTGCTGATGTGAACCCATTGTCTTCAAGCACCGTCACAAGTGAGCGACCTATGCCAACCACCTCCCACTGCTTTCACCTCTCCCCAAAAGGCAAACTGCGTACGCTTATCGCGGTCCTGTTGCTGGTGCCCCCCCCACTGCTGGCCGAGGGGCTGACGGTGGCCGAGGGAGTGGGCGCAGCCCCGCAAGTGCACATGCAGGGCGGTGTGCCCGTCATCGATATTGTCGCGCCTGATGCAGGCGGTTTGTCCCATAACCAGTTTCTTGATTACAACGTTGAGCGACAGGGCCTGGTGCTCAACAACGCAGTGCAGGGAGGGATTTCACAACTGGCCGGGTCATTGGCAGGTAACGAGCAGTTTCACGGGCAGGCGGCGAGCGTGATTCTTAATGAAGTGATAAGCCGCAATGCCTCGACCCTCAACGGAACTCAGGAGATTTTTGGCCGGGCGGCGGATTATGTGCTGGCCAATCCCAATGGTATTTCGGTCAACGGCGCTAGCTTCATCAATACGCCGAATGTGCAGTTGGTCGTCGGCCGCCCGCAATTGCTGGATGGCAAGTTGGATGCCTTGAACACGTATGACGCCCGAGGCCAATTGACTGTGCGCGAACATGGCCTGCAAAACCCTGAGGGCTCCCTTCACCTGATCGCCCCGCAAATCGACAGTCAGGGCCTTATCAAGGCCCATGACGACCTGAACCTGACAGTGGGGCGCAATACAGTCGAGGCTGCCAGCGGCCAGGTGCGCGAGGTCGATCCCGCCAGTCAGGCACAGGACTCACGCATTGACGCCCGTCTGTTTGGCGCGATGCAGGCAGGGCGAATCAACATCGTCAGTACCGCCCAAGGCGCAGGTGTCAAGATGGGGGCCGTGCTTGTCGAGGGACGCGACGGGGTGACGGTCAATTCTGCTGGCGATCTCGACATCAGTGGCAAAGCGCAGGCCAACAGCCTGGATGTCAGCCGTGCCACGCTGAGCAGTCGCCAGGGTGATGTGGTGCTGCACAGTGCTGACAATTTGAAACTGTCTGCGACCGATGTCCGCGGGCGCGACGTGGTACTCGACGCGGGCCGCAACCTGACCCTGAGCAGCCTTGAAAGTCGCAAGCTGCAGGAGCAACGCGAGCAGTGGGACCATCATAATTTTCTCTTCACGTATGAAACCTTTGACCGCACCAGCACCGATGAACAGTCCCGCCAGCACGGCAACCGCATCGCTGCGGGGCACGCGGCTACGCTGACCTCCGGCGGCACCAGCGCAATCCAGGCCAGCAGCGTCGAGGCTGGCGATACCCTGCGCATCAACAGTACCGATAACCTGCGCCTGATCGCTGCCGACGAGACCCATGTCACTCGCGACCGCGGAGCGCATCGCAAACACTTGTGGAAAGCCAATTGGGACGAGAGCAGCCGCGATCAGCGCAGTGTCACCAGCAGTCTTAAGGCCGGGCAACACCTTGAGCTGAACAGCCAGCAAACGGTGCAACTGCAAGGCGCTGATGTGCAGACCCCGGGAAATATCCAGATCAATGCCCGAGCGGTGGACATCAGCAGTGTGGCGGACACGCACACACGCAGCGGCAAGGCCTACTCCGGCGACCTGGTGGGCGGCAGTTTCTTTGGGAATAAGGGCGGTGATGACCAGGGTAAAACTGCGCACGTCGCCAGCAAGATCAATGCCGACGGCGCATTGATCGTGCGTGCCGATAACGTGAAGATCAGCGCCAGTCAGGTGCATGGCGGTCAGCAAGCCAGTGTGATCAGCGACAAGGGCTCGCTGGTGATTGATGGCGTGAACAATACGTCCCACGACAGTAGCTATCGCTTGGACAGTCAACTTTTCGGCCTGACCAAGCATGAAGCGCGTAAGGATCTCAAGAGCAACACCCACGTCGCCAGCCAATTGCGCTCGGACAGCAATCTCACCCTCAAAAGCGCCAAAGACCTAACACTACGCGGTTCGCAAGTGACTGCGCAGGGCGATCTGAACGTGCTCGCCAAAGGCGATATCAACATCGATTCAGCGCAAAACACCACTCACGAAGTCAGTCAGACCCACACCCGTGGTTTCACCGGCTACACCTTGGAAACCGCGCAAGGCAGCCATCAGTTCCGTGCGGGCGTGCGCTATGAAGACCAAAAGCAGGCCGCTGGCACCGACTCGACCGTACAGCAAGGCGCCACCCTCAGCGGTGGCACGCTGGTGGTCAATGCCGGGCATACGCTGAGTGTGAAGGGTGCCGAGCTTAAAGCGACCCAGGGTGATGCGAGCCTGAACGCCCAACAGATCGAGTTGATGGCCGCGCATGACAGCACCACAACCACAACCGACCAGAGCAAAAGCGGCGGCGGTGTCTACTACACCGCAGGGCTGGACAAGGCGGGCAGCGGCATCGAAGGCGGTCAGCAAAGCCAGCAGGGCACGCTTGATCAAGTCCGCGCGCAGGTCAGCAGGGTAAACGCCGCTGGCAAATTGAGTGTTTGGGCAACAGACAAACTCAGCACCCAAGGCGCGCAAATCAGCGCTGGCGATGCGTTGCAGGTCACTGCGGCACGGGTCGATAACCAGGCGGCCCGCACCACCGAGTCGAGCACGCATGCACAGAGCAACTGGCAGGCTGAAAGCGGGGTTAATGTCGAGTACAAAGGCATTACCCGGCCCATCGAAAAAAAGCTCCAGCAACTGGCGCAAGGTTCATTTAAGGATGCCTTGAAACCGTTAAGTTCAGGCGCCGCCAATCTTGGGCTGGACGTGGATGGCGCCTCCTCGAACTTGACCCGATCCGGGGAGGACAGCACCGCAACGGCCAGCCGGTTTAGTGGAGGGGCGGTGCAGGTCAATGTCGCTGGCACCTTGCAAGACCAGGGTACTCATTACAGCGCTAATCAAGGTGAACTGACGATCAAGGCGGGCAGCCATGACGCCACAGCGGCCCTCAATACTCATCAAAGTCATCAGCAGGGGCTGACGGTGAAGGTGGGTGGGCGGCTTTACACGTCGACAGGTGAAGACCTCAATACACGTCTCAACGGGTCAGGCGGCAGCCAGGATCAACGCAAGCAGACACAAACGGCGCTGGTGGGCAGTTTCAGCGGGGCACAAGGGGTCAGCATCGATATCAAGGGGGATGCCCGTTATGAAGGCAGCCAGTTCAACGGGCACGAAGGGGGCATTTCCCTGAGCGCAGGCGAAAATCTTGCCTTGAATCAGGCCAATAACCTTCAAGTCGAGACAAGCAAGGCTCTGGAGGGCAGCGGATCACTGACGCTGGGAACGTCCGGGGAAACCAACGTCAATGCAAGTGTGGGGGCCACGTTGCACGGCCGCACATTGCAGACCGATGACAGCCAGCCTCTCGTTGCAACCCTGCAGGGTGGCGGGCCGATCAGCCTGCGCAGCGGCGGCAACCTGACCTTGCAAGGCAGTCAGCTCGGTCACGGATCAGACAAGACCGGTGCTATTCGTCTCGACGCGGGCGGCAAACTCGATCTGCAAGCCGCCAGCGCGACCCACAGCAAGCGCTCCAACGAAGTGGGTGGCGGCATTGAACTGGGCGCGAGCATCGTTCACGGCGCCGAAAGCGACACCCGCAAAGGCAACCTGAATGCCAGCCTGAATGTGGTCAACGTGTCGGAGCATGACCGAACACTCACTGCCTCGCAGCTCTACAGCAACGCAAACGTGACACTGGCCAGTGGCGCGCGCAGTGCAGACGCTATTCATCTGGAGGGGACGCGCATCCAAGCGCCAAGCGTCAACGTGAGTGCCGAAAACGGCGGGGTAGTACAAGCCGCTGCGCAATCAAGTCAGCGCCACAACAACTGGGGCGTGGCTCTGGGTACAGGCCTCACAGAGGAGCGCATCACACCGCTCGATCCACTTGAGCCGGGTCCCGCTGCAAAAGCGCCTGACCTCAGTGGCCAGGCCAAGCTCGACATCGACCGCCTGAATGTTAAGGCGCCGCAGCAAAGTGTGATTGATGCCGACCTTGTGACTGCCAGCATTGGCACAGAGTGGCGGCGAGTAAACGCTCAGCCTCAGTCCAGCACATTAAAGGTCAATCTAGAGGCACGATCTGACGGGGATAAAAAATGACCGGCGTTCGTCGCGGGTCACTTTTCACTACCCGGACCTGACCTGCGCCAGTCATACGCCAACGGCTGCGCACTTCAAGCTCAAGGAACAGCGCAGGGAGAGCAAGCAAAGTCTGGAAGCCAAAGCCAAATCGGGTGAAAAGGTGTCAGAGGTGTACTACGGCAAAATCAGCGTAAGCATGATCACTGCCCGTTTTATGCCTTTGGAGCCGTGAGCCTTGGTGCGCGGCATAGGTTAGCGGGCTGATTTGACCTATCATTGCGCCTTTCCAACAGGTGAATTATTAATGAGCGAATCAACCCAGACCTTGCATGCAGCCCTAGAAACCAGCGACATGCTGGAAATTGACGGCTTGCATGCCTTTGAATTCTCCATGGACGAGGAGAAGGGGCTGTTCATTCACGTCATGGATGGTCGAGCACAAAAACGTTGGAACTTCACCGCCGCGCAAATAGACGCGGCCGTTTTTAACGATGGCTTGCAAAGCTGGACATTAAGCAGTGATTCAGGCGAACACCGTCTAGTCTGCTTCAGTGCTTTTAGCGCAAACAATGATGACGATGAGTCCGAGGTGGCTGATGAAGCTTAAATGGTTGCCCTTGCTGCTTGCATCGAGTGTCGGTGCAATGTCGGCGCAAGCTGCGTCCGAGAACGAAGTGGAACTACTGGTCGGTTCTTATACCCAGGGTAAAAGTCAGGGTATCTACCGCCTGCAATTCAACAGCGACACCGGGCGCATTACCCCTGAGCCCCTGCAAGTGTTCAAAACCGCCAACCCGTCATGGCTGACCCTGTCCAAAGACCAGCAACGCCTGTTTGTGGTCAATGAAAACGGCAAGGGGCAGGCCGATGTGGTGGGCCGTGTCAGCAGCCTGGCGATTGACCCGAAAACCAACCAGTTGACCTTGATCAATCAGGTTAAGTCTTTGGGCGAAGAGCCAACTCACTCAAGCCTGAGTGCCGATGAGCGTTATCTGTTCGTGGCCAACTATGGCGCGCATGAAGATCCGGGCGGCAGCTTGGCAGTCTTGCCGATCAATGACTTGGGGCAGTTGCAGCCTGTGACCCAAATGAGCAGCCATCAGGCCAGCCTGGTCAATCCTGAGCGCCAGATGTCGGCCCATGTGCACTCCGTGGTGTCATCCCCGGATGGCAAGTTTGTGTTTGCCAACGATCTGGGTGCAGACAAGATTTTTGTTTATCAGTACGACCCGCAGGCCAATCCTGAGCATCCTTTGGTGGCCGCCAACCCGCCTGCGGTTGAATTGCCAGCAGGCAGCGGTCCCCGGCATTTGCTGTTCTCCAAGGAGGGTAAGCACGCTTACCTGACTGCTGAAATGAGTGCTCAGGTATTTGTGTTCGATTTCGCGAACGGGCAACTTAAACAGCGTCAAGCTGTTGATTTGGCCCACGGCCAACCTCAGGAAAAACGGGCTGCTGGTGCTTTGCACGCCAGTGCCGATGGCAAGTTTCTGTACGTCAGCAACCGTGGCAAGGCCAACGAACTGTTGGTGTTTGCCATTGACCCGGTGACGGGCGAGCTGACTGAAATTCAGCGTCGTTCGGTCGAGGGCGATCACCCGCGCGAGTTTACCTTGAGCCCCAATGGCAAGTTCCTGCTGGTGGCTAACCAGATGAGCAACGCTATTGTGGTGATCGAACGCGATGGTGAAACCGGCAAGCTGGGCAAGACCCTGCAAACGTTGCCGATGGATGCACCGTCTGACGTGAAGTTCATCAACCGCCCATAACTCTTGGCTTGCAGCCGTCTATCGATACGAGCGATAGACTTTAGGCTCTGTACAACATGTATCTGCGCTCGGTTATTCGGCGTTGATAACAGGTTTTGCATGCTTATTGACAACCCGTAAACGCCGCTTTCTCGTCTATTTTCGCCTTGCCTAACCTGCGTTGGATCCTAAAACATACGCTTGAATAGCATGACCTGTTGGATGCGCAGGGCGATCAAGGTGCAAAAGCAGGATTTATCCGTGCTTGGGTGGCTTGTTCGTAACTGTAAGCAAGCCCTAGCAAGTTAGCTTCGCTCCAGCGCGTCCCATAAAAATACAGACCTTTCAACGTGCCTTGCTCATCAACCCCTGAAGGAACTGTTATGCCCGGATAGCCCGCGACCGGAACAATAGTTGGGGCAAAACCTTCAGAACTATCAACCAGTGCATCCAAGGCATGTTCGGTCAACATGTTATCAATTGCCTGGCGACTGCGGCTATTAAGCATTGTCCAAAGTTCGTGGTACTGGGTTTCGTTGTAGGGTGTGTTCATAAAAGACAACACAGAATTTTGTCCGTACACAGGTACGCCAGGTGTGTGTTGATTGAAGTTTATGAGTGCTTCCATAGAGTTGACAGGCATCCCCTGTCGGGAACTAAACCAGCTTGACGCTTCACGGTTCAAATCCATGAACAAAAATTCTTGATAGCGCTCCATGTAGTTTGAATTCTCATAGCTGGGTTCTTCTACGGGGATAAGTGTTGCTCCAGCATTAGCCATTATTACTAATGCCTGTGAGAAATTGAGATCAAGATCTGCTTCCGAGTTTCCAGGTGCGTAGCGGCTGGGATAGCCGATTCGTTTACCGCTCAACTCTGCAGTATTGAGTAAGGCGGTGTAGTCAGTTGGTACGCCTGCGTGAGTGCGCTGTACGGTATCCGTCGAATCATTTCCCGTCATGGCGTTAAGGAGCAGGGCTGCGTCACGTACCGTGCGTGTAATCGGCCCGGGGGTGTCCTGATTTCTCGACACAACGATCATGCCGGTTCTGCTTAAAAGACCCAGGCTCGGCTTTAGGCCCACAACGCCATTCATGAATGAAGGGCAATGAATGGAGCCATTGGTTTCCGTACCCACGGTCAATGGGGCGAAGCCCGCTGCGGCTGCGGCTGCTGAACCCGTACTGGAACCACAAGGGTCCGCTGATAGCTTATGCGGATTTTTAGTTTGCCCACCTCGTGCGCTCCAGCCGCTTGGAATATCAGGGTCACGAAAGCCTGCCAACTCGGTCAGGTTGGTTTTGCCCAGAATGACCGCACCCGCCGCACGTAATTGTTGAATGATAAATGCATCTTGAGCGGCGGGCTGACCGATCAGCGCCAGAGAACCGGCGCTGGTCTGCATGGTATCCGAGGTTTGAATATTGTCCTTTATGAGAACGGGAATGCCATGCAAAGGCCCGCGAAGTTTCCCTAAGCGGCGTTCTTGGTCTCTTTGAGTAGCAATGTCCAGTGCTTCTGGGTTGAGTTCAATAATGGCATTAATAGCAGGACCATTTTTATCCAGCGCATGAATACGATTGAGCAGGTACTTGACCAATAATACGGAGCTAAAACTATTGCGATCCATTTTCTCTGTCAGCTCTGCGACACTTGCATATTCTGCGCCCGCCATTAATGCTAGCTGTTGTGGTTCGATACTATGCAAGAGAGTGTTAGCGGTGGCTACGTGGCTGTATGCGAGTGCCACACTTAATGTTAAAGAAATTCCAAATTTGGACAATCCTTGTCCTTTTTTTGTGTTCATGACTAGTCCTTGTACAGTTAGTTGTATGGGTTGTTATAACAAGGGTAGTTCGAATAAATCCTTTATAAGGTTAATATCACTCTTAGTGTGTAAGTAGCTGATACAGGTTTGATTCAGCTGCATCACACGCTCCTGCCGATGGCAGATACATTTCGTACAAAGCCTAGCGCTATCAATCGCGCTGATACCTGTTAGTGCTGCAATGAATTTCTGTGTGATAACCCTTGGCGTTAAATTCGCTCCACGGCCTGAATAGGCAAGCAAGCTAACTGAATCGTCGAGGGTTATCGCAATGAACTTCAATCTTTTCTCCGTCATCGCAGCTTCTGCCATCTCCGCCACTGTGGCCCTGCCAGCCAGCGCCAACACCGTGGTCAGCGACAAAAAATCCACGGCTTACACACAAAAATACCTGCAACAAAGCGCCAACTTCTATGCCGCCTTGGACCACAAAACCCAGTCCTGAATCCCTTTTTAAAACCCTACTGTATCCAACAACTGTGCAGTCGGCCCTTGTGCTGGTCCGACCATGGCGTAGTTGTAGCCGGGGCCTGACCAGTAATCAGCCTGCAAATCGCCATCGCGTCGACTGCCACGCGGCAGCAAGGTGTTGTGCGGTCCAGGCGGACGAATGTAAAAGCTGATGTGTTGCCCCTGCGTATTTTCATATAACACCATGGCTGCGCCGCCCTGATCGGTGGTGAGCAACCGGCAACTGACCGGCTTAAACCCTGCACGGCTCAAGTCTGGCAAGCGCTCGGCCTGGCTGAAGTAACGGTCCATCCAAGTCTGCAGGTCGTTGCTCTGCTCAACTATATAGTCGGCAGGCAGAAAACCTTGCTCTGCAAACATGCGGTGTGCGGCCAGTGCATCGGTCATGGGCAATAGGCTGGGGCTCAATGTCATTTGTCTGGCCTGCCAGCCGCCAAACCCACCCGCGCTCACGGCAATCAACAACACCGCCGCCGTTGCCCAGTGGCGCACTGATTGCCTACGCTGACGCTGGCGAATGGCTGCTGGATCAAGCGCCGGATTGGCCGGTTGCAGCAAAGTTTGCTGCAACGCCGTGCGCAGGTTTTGAGCATCGTGTTGCCAGTCGCTGACCTTTGCTGCGACGTCGGGGTGCGCCTCTAGATACAGTTCAACCTGCTGGCGCTCTGACTCGTTGAGCGCGTGATCAACGTACGCATGCAAGTCACGCTCACTGGGTGGTGTGGTGATCATTTAAGTCTCCGCAAAATAGGGCGGGTGATTTCGCCTTCGCTGAGCAGGCGCAACGCCTGGCGCGCGCGTGACAGACGTGACATCACAGTGCCAATCGGCACCTCAAGAATGTCCGCGACTTGCTGGTAGCTCAAACCCTCCACCGATACCCAGAGCAACAGGGCGCGCTGTTCGGTGCTTAGTTGATCGAACGCTTGCAGGGTCGATTGTGCGATGACCGTGCGCTCGGTAGAGGGTTGAGTGTCGTCGCGGCCGGTAAAAAATTCGAGCATGCGGGCGTAGCGTCGAGCGCGCCGATGGTTGTCGACAAACTGTCGATAAAGGATGGTAAACAGCCACGCCCGCAAATCCCCCTCGGGGCGTTTGCTGGCCATACTGCCGAGCGCCCGCTCTAGGCAGGCTTGCACCAGATCGTCGGCGTTGCTGGAGTGACGCGTCAACGACAGCGCAAAGCGCCTGAGGCGCGGCATGAGTTCGCGCAGTTGCTCGTCAAATGGGGGCATCGGGACCTGCACGGCATGGGGCTGTTAGTCGGATTCGAACCATGAAGACGACTACGATTAAGGGTTATTCCCGGCGCGTAAAAACAAAACGCATAAAAATATTCGCGGCTTGGCGGGAATAAGCCTGATTGGCCTGCGTCTCATAGGCCATTCAACGGATGGCCCTGTGGCCTCGGAGTTCTTACATGGTAGATCAATTGCCACCTGAACGGCCCGTCAAGCCTGTGTTGAGCTCAGCCAGTGTGGTGTTGCGCCTGGCGGGTATCGGTGCAGTGGTTGTGGCCATCGCCAGCACGTTTTTTTACGTCAATGGCACTCTGGACGCTCAGCGACTGCGGCCTAAAACCCTGGTGAATGCCTTGGAGCACAACAACGGTGTGCATCCGGGGTATCGACGCAACCATGCCAAGGGCATGTGCGTGATCGGCTATTTCGAGAGCACTGGCAATGCACAGTCACTCTCCAGTGCGCAAGTGTTTCAAACCGGGCGCACGCCGGTAGTCGGGCGATTTGCCTTGCCCAGTGCCAACCCTTACGCGCCTGACAGCAGCGTGCCGATTCGCAGTCTGGCATTACGTTTCACCGAGGCCAATGGCCAGCAATGGCGGACCGGGATGAACAGCATGCCGGTATTTCCGGTGGGCACGCCTGAGGCGTTCTATGCCATGTTACAAGCCGGTGCACCGGACCCGGCCACCGGTAAGCCCAAGCCAGATGCCATGCCCGCGTTCTTTGCCGCCCACCCGGAAGCTGGGCCGTTTTTGCAGTGGGTCAAAACAGCCAAGCCGTCTGCCAGTTTCGCTACCGAAACGTACAACGGTATCAATGCCTTCTATTTGGTGAATGCCGCCGGGCAGCGTCAGGCTGTGCGCTGGG
>NZ_ALJC01000070.1 GCF_000282975.1 Pseudomonas psychrophila HA-4 | reverse complement strand
GCTGTCTTGCGCAGCCAAGAGTGCAAGGTTGCCGCCTGCCACCAGATACGCCTCGTCCCCGGCGTTTACCCGGCTGGCGATGAGCGTCAGATCTCGTTCGGCACTCAACGTCACGTCGCCACCCGCGGTGACAACGGTTGAGACTTGGCTGATGTGGTCTTCCTGGGTTTTGACTTTTTTCGACTTGGATGCCGAATGTTGCTCATCCGCACCCGAAGCCAATGTCAGGTCACCGGTGGCGGACATGGCGATGTTGCGCTTGGCGTCGATTTCGCTGGCGATGGCGCTGATGTCACGCCCGGCTTGAACACGAAAGTCGCGCCCTGTTTCGATAACGCTGCCGTGTTGCGAAACGTCGTTGCTACGGGACAGGTCGGTCACTGCGTTGGCATTGCGTTGCTCGGCGGCAATAAGGTTGACGTCGCGTCCGGCCTTAAGGGTGGTGTCTGCGCCGCTGTTGAGTACCCCGCCGACACTACTCACGTCGCGCCCGGCCTGGATGCTCAGGTTATTGGCCGCTTCGATGCGTGCAGCGTTGTCTACAAAGTCACTCTGTTCGGTGCGATAGCCGCTGCTGCTCTGGTGGCGGGTGACCGTGCGCTCGTTGATCACATCGCCATTGACGGCTGTGAGGCTCACGTCGCGCCCGGCGATGATGCCGCCGCTCTTGTTGGTCAGGTTATTGCCAACCCTTAGGTCGAGCCGATTACCCGCTTCGATCAGGCCGCTGTTTGCCAGATCAGCACCAGCCTTGGCCGACAGGTTGTTAGTAGCGCGCAGGGTGCCAACGTTGTTTAGGTCTTTGCCGGCAATCAGGTTGATGTCGTTACCGGTAATCAACGCGCCAGTAGGGCCAAGACGGTTATTGGCCTGGGCGAGGTAAAGCACTGGCACTAGCACGTGTTGACCGTCGACGGTAGCCGATTCCATCCAGACGATGTCGTGGGTCAGGGCCGCAACTTGTTCGGAGGTGAGGCTGACGCCCACGCTCAGATTAAGTTGCTGCTTGCTGGCAATGGCATTGTCCATCAGGTATCGGTACATACCAGCGTCGCTGGTCTGGCCGTCGATATAACGTTGTCCAGTACGAGCGATCACGGCTTGCTGGATCAGTCGTTGCTCGTAGAGACCGTCACCTAAACGTTTCTGGCTCTGGTCCGGGTTGTACCCCAGGTTGGAGAGTAGGTAGTCCGAACTCATAAACTGCTTGAGGTCAGTCAGAGCCGGGTTGGTTTCGATCAAATACTTTTGTGGGCTGGATACGTAGCTGCTGTCGGGTAACGTTTGGACGCGGTTAACGCTCAACCCGCCGGGGGATGCGCCCAGTTCTTCAACCGGAGCCGCCGGGGCTACACCGCCGACGTCTGAACGGGCAGGCATCGAGGCACCTGTGAAAGAGTCAACGTTCAGGGCCGTGGCGTTGCCTGCAACAGACGAAGACAAGTCAGCGGCCGGGGCAGTCATCGCAGCTTGCACCTCCCGGCTGCCATCGCCGGGTAGGGTGTGTTCGCGTTGGGCGGTCCCGATGGCTGCGCTGCCCATGGTCCAGCTTTCGGACCCCGTGAGGGCCGGTGTTGCAGCCCCTTGGCCGCTTAGGCGAAACAAACCTTTATCGCCCGCAGGCAAGCTAAAACCGGGTAACGACAGCGGATTGACCTGTTGCTGGGCAAGGTCCGGCGGTAGCTGTGGGTTCAGCGTAATACGGGTCGACGATTCAGCGCCGGGGGTGTTGGTGTCGGTTCGCGAGCCGCTGCCCACATAGGTGTAGCCCGCACGGACCACACTATTGTCAATATTGTTGCCAGCGCTCACGCTGACAGCTCCACCTGCCTGAATCACTGCGGCGTAATACTGATCCCCGACTGCCAAGTTTTGCGTCGTTTTAAATTGCGGCCATTCTCTTTCCATCATCCCGATAAAACTGCCCATCGCAGCTTCCAGCCCGCCCACGTCATTGGGGGTGTAATCGGTGCTCTGGAACCAGTATTGACGGCTGAAAGTGCTAGCCGCACTGGACAAGTTGTCTGCGTTCTTGGTTCGCTCTGACAAGAACACACGCGTGGTTTCAGTCTCTCCAGTCTCAATGCCACTGTTCACCAAGTTATTAACCGTGGCCGACAGGTTGCCTGCTGCGGCAATGGTGCTGCTTTGGTTCAGCAGATCTACACCACTGATGGAGAGATTACCCCCCGAGATGATGCTGGACGCGGCACTGGCTTCGGTGACTTCAAACTTGTCGCGCTGAACAATCTCCCAGACGTGATTTCGCTTACCGCCACAGTCACCCGCATTGACCCCTTCGATACAGGCAATCTCACCAATCCGGGCGGTGTAGATGCCTTGGTTGCTGGTATTCAAGACAGCCCTGATGTTGTGAATCGTACTCGCGGCCAGGCTCAGATTGCTGTCACTTTGTAGGGTCGAAGAACGGTTGATAATGCTGTTGGCCAGCTTCCCATTACCGTCACGATCAATACTCAGGTTGCCTAGGCTGTAGATATCCGCGTAGTGGTTAGTCAGCGAATCAACTCGCAGGCTCATGTTCGAACCACTGAACATCAGCGCATGGTCGTTGAGTAGCGCGCCAGTGGTAGCGGTAAGCTTTTGACCACTGCCAAAGGTACCGTAGTTATTAACGGTGCCCGCCGTCAGATTAAGGTCGGCAGCAGAGGTCAGGCGCCCGTAGTTGTTCACCTCCCCAGCAATATTGAACGCGGCGTCACGACCACTGGCGATACTGCCCGTGTCACTCAGGGTTAGTTGCCCGGCGGTCAGGCTCAGATCACCCACACTGCTGATACGACCGGTGCCCGTAAAGGTCCCTGCTAGGGCTAAGTCGAAGCGGCCATCACTGGCCATAAGTCCGGCATTGTTCCAATGGCTGCCGCTACCCACCCAGCTGTCGGAAGCCAGCAGTTGCCCGTCTACAGTCTGGTTGAGGGTGTTGACGTTGACCGTCAGCCGCCCCGCCTGAATCACGCTGCTGTTGGTCCAGTGGTCTGCGGTAAGGGTCAAGTCGCCACGGGTGACGAGGCTGCCACCGACGTTAGTCAGGTTGGCGGTACTGACATCGAACCTGCCGCTGCCTACGTGCAAGACGTTGCCCCCAGCGTTCTGGAAACCATCCGCGTTGAAGGTCAGATCGTGGTTAGCGGTTTCTAGCAAGCCGTTTCGGTTATCAAACACTGTGCCAATCTGAAATTCAGTCTTGCCACTTGTCCCCAACGCTCTCAGTTGACCTGCACGGTTATCAACACGTTGCGCGCCGATACTCAGGGTGGTATCGCTCTCGATAATGCCTTTCTGGTTGTTCAGCCCACGGCTGAAGTTGAGGTCTATATACCTGCCTGCGACCTGTCCACCGGCATCACCGCTATTGTCGAAGCTGGTGCCAGTGACCTTGATCGAGCCTTTGACATACAGGCTGCCATTACGGTTGTCGAAGGCGCCGGTGGTGATGACGGTATCGCCGGTTTGTGCCGTAATTCGACCCGCTTGGTTGTCCAGACTGGCGCTCTTGAGGTTTAGGTCGCCGCGCTGGCTGAAGATCAAACCGTCGCTACTGTTTTGCACAGCGCCGGTGGTCGAGACAACTAATGCATCGTTGGCAGCGACAGTGCCTCGATTGCGATTATCCAGACTGCCTGCGAACAGACTCAGCAGGCCTTGGCTGGTCAATTGGCCGCCCTGGTTGTTGATCTCACTGGCGCGATTGAGCAGCAATCCGCCGGCGCTAGCGAGTTTGCCGTTGGTGTTGATCAAAGCACCCAGCAAGTCGAGGGTCATATCCCCATTGCCTATCAGGCTACCGCCGCTGTTATCCAACGTGGTGCCGATGAGGCTTAGTGCCTGCTGCGCACTGACCGTACCGCCCACGTTGTTGAGCAAGCCCGTGACGTTAAGCGTTTGCTCGCCAGCACTGGAAAGGATGCCTTTGTCGCTGTTGTCTAGATTGGCAGCCCTGACGCTTAGATTTTTTTGACTGACCAATGCGCCAGCACTGCTGTTGAGCAGGCTGTTACTTAGCGCGACGTCAACATCGCCGTAACGGCTCGACAAGGTGCCTTGGTTGCGGTTGTCCAGGTCAGAGCCGCTGACACTGAGACCCTGCCAGCCGGAGATCAGACCTCCCTGATTGATAAAACGGATGCCGCCCAGGGTCAACCAGTTGTTGCTGATCACTTTGCCAGAGCTGTTATCCAACGTACGGCCGTTGAGCGTTAAGCGTTGCGCGGTGGATATTTCGCCACCTTGGTTGTTTAGGTCACGCAAGTGCTCGAAGGTCAATAAACCGTCGGTGGCGATCAGCCCGGCCGCGTTGTTAAGGTCGCCAGTGGCACGGCCTAGGTCGATTGCAATTGACTTGCCCAGCACAGAGCCGCTGTTGTTATTCAGGCCGCTGCTGTGGAGAGTCAACGTATCTGCGGCGCTAATTAGCCCCTGATTGTGGTTGCTGAGCTGACCATCAAGGTTAAGCAGAAGGTCGCCGCGACTGCTGAAGGTGCCGCCGCTGTTGTCCAAGCTTGCGGCCCGGCCGTCAATGGACTGTGCGCTAATCAGACCTTTCACGTTGGCCAGCGCTTGGTTCATGCGCAGGATCAACGCCTTGTGACTGAGCAGTTTGCCGCCACTGTTATCTAGGTGGTCAGCGGCCAAGATAAAAGACTGCGCACTGGAGATCTCACCCGCTTGGTTATTAACATCCTTCAGATTTTTGAGCATTAAGCGCGGCCCGTTGATCAGGCCGCTCTGATTGTTCAATTGACCGTGGTTAAGGTCCAACTCGACAGAGGTGTTGCTAAACAGCTTTCCACCCTGCTGATCCAGACCAGTGATATTGGCTGTCAGGGCCTTGTCACTGGTCAGGCGGCCACCGCTCTGGTTAATCAACTGTGTGGCATTGATGTCGAGTGTGTCACTTGAGCTGACGTTGCCAGCGTGGCTGTTGTCGAAGGCACCCGTGGTGATGCTCAACGCAGAAGTGCTGCTGAGAGTGCCGTTTTGGCTGTTGTCCAAGCGAGCGCTATTCAAGGTAAAGCTGGCATCGGTGACCAGTTCCCCACCCTGGTTATCCACAGCCCCTGTGCTGCTGACACTCAGCGCACCGGCACTGGACACGCTACCCAGGCGGTTATTCAAGCTGCCGGCGTTAACGGCCAAAAGGCCTTCACTGCTCAGCCGACCCTGGTTGTTGTTCAGCTCGCCGCTGAGGTCAAGTGCAAGGTCCTTCTGGCTAATCAGTCTGCCGTTACTGTTGTCCAGCCTCTCGCCTGAAAGGCCGAGCGTACCTTGAGCAGTCAAGGTGCCGTTTTGATTAGTTACCTGCGTAATGTTCGCTACAAAATCGCCTTTGCTGAACAACTGCCCGTCATTGTTATTTAGGCGGGTAGCCACGAGCCGCACATTACCGTCACTAATCAGCAGCCCATAGTGGTTGTTGAAATCACCTTCAACCGTAACCCCCAGCTCTTTAGCACTGCTGAGCAGGCCCTCGCTGTTGTCCAGGCTGGCGCTATAAACGTGCAACGCCGCCGCAGCAATTTGGCCTTTAACGTTGTTCAAAGCGCGTTCAACGCGCAGAGTCAGCGCCTGATTGCTGATGAGCCTACCGTTGCTGTTGTCCAGGCTTTTACTGACGAGTGTGAATGCTCGGTCGCTGGATATCTCGCCGCTCTGGTTGTTGACCCCATTGAGGTTTTTCAGCATCAGCAACGGCGCATTGATCAGGCCGTGTTGATTGTTCAGTTGACCGTTATTAAGGTCCAGACTCAGCGAGGTATTGCTGAAGAGTTGCCCGCCGTTTTGCTCAAAACCCATGACGCTGACGGTCATAGCCTTGCCGCTGGCGATACGGCTGCCCGCACCATTGCTCACGTTTGTGGCCATGAGCGCGAGCGTGTCGTTGCTAATCAGGCTGCCGGCATCGGTATTGTCAAAAGTACCCGTGGTCACGCTCACTGCGCCCTTGGCGTTGAGTGTGCCACCGCGGTTATTCAGATAGTCGCTTAACGTCAGGCTTAGCTCTTGCTCGCCAGAAATCGTACCGCCGCTGTTGTCCAGAGTTCGACCTTGCAGTTTGAGCGTGTCTTTGCCGAACAGCAGGCTTTGGCTCTGATTAATAACGTGCGCAACCTTGAGCCCAAGGTCGGTGCCTGCCAGCAACTTGCCCTTGTTGCTGTTATTAAGGCGGGTGCCCGCCAGGTTGAGCTCGGCGGCGCTGGAAATTTCTGCGCCCTGGTTGTTGATGTCATCGACATTGAGGGTCAGCGTTTTACTCGCGCCTATCAAACCGCCATTGCTGTTATCAAGGGTATTGGCGGTCAGGCTTAACGCACCTTGAGCAACCAGCTCTCCCTGTTGCTGATTGAGGTGTGTGATAAAAGCAGTCAGATCGCTCTTACTGGCGATACGACCGCGTGCATTTTCTACGGTTTGAGCATTCAGACGTACCGGCCCAACCCCGCTGAGTAAACCACCACGATTGTCCAGGCTACCTGCCTGCACATCCATCGCGCCTTTGGCAGTCAGCGAGCCGTTGCTCTGGTTATCCAGCAACCCCGATATACGTGTGCTCAGGCTACCGTCACTGAGCACTTTTCCATTCTGGCGATTATCCAGACTAGAGGCTTGAACCCTAGTGGCACTGGCGCTGGAAACTTCGCCCTCTCTGTTGTCCAGCGCACCGTCGAGTTCCAGCAACAAGCTGGCGCTACTGGTGAGCGTACCCGCGGTGTTATTTAAACTGCCTGCTCGTGCGTCAAGACCGCTGGCCGATATCAGACCTTTAACGTTTACCAACGACTGGTCCAAGCGCAGGGTCAGGCCCTGATCGCTGAGTAGTCTGCCGCCGGTGTTGTCCAGGCTATTCGCCGCCAAGGTAAAACCCTGACCGCTGGCGATTTCACCGCCCCGGTTGTCAACGTCGGCCAAGTTATTCAGTGCCAGTGTCGCACCCCGGATCAAGCCGCTTCGATTGCTCAATTGGCCATTGTTAACGTCTAGGGTCAGGCCGTTAAAACCGGTCAGTTGCCCCGCGTTATTGTTCAAACTGGCAATGTGAACGGTCAGCGTCTGATTGCTAGCAATGCGGCCTTCGGCGCTGTTATCTACCGCACCGGCCTTAAGGTTCAGAGTACCTAGACTGGTGAGCGTTGCGCCCCGGTTATTAAGGGTGCCAGCACTGATGTTCGCGGCCTGGATAGCGCTCAAGTTACCGCCCTGATTGTTCAAGGCATGAGCTGCGTTGATGTTCAAGTTGCGGCTGGCGACAACACTGTTACCCATGTTGTTGAACGTCTGTGCGCTAAGGCTGACATCGCCCGCGGCAGTACGGGTGTTATCGGCGTTGACGCCAGCTTCGATGATGCCGTGGTTAGTTAATAACCCGCCGCTGGAGAGTTGGATGCTGTCACGGGCGGCAAGATTTTTTCTGGTGTTCAGATCACCTCGGGCCTGCATCTCCAACGCAGTCCCCGCGTAGACCGAACGCTGAGCATCGATACTCCCGGCCCTGACCTTGACTGCGCCACTGGCTGCCGCCTGCGCCAGACTTAAATGGCCATTGGCATCGAGTTGAATATCGCCGCCACTGGCTGCCAACGTGCCGTCCAGCTTTACCCCGACACCGGCTTCAGTGCCCACCAGTTTGATCGCGCCGGCGTACATCCCGCCCAACGCTGACGAGTCAATCGCAAGCTCCGGCTTGGCGCTGCCGTCATCGGCACGCGCGGTTGCATTCAGGGTCTGGGCGTTGACGTCGTTGCGACCGGCAATCACCGTCAAGTTGCGAGCATTGATCTGCGCGTTGATCTTCGCCGAGCGGGTGATGATTTCGAAGCGGTCGACGTTGCTGGCGTTCAGGCCCTGGCCGTCGATGGTCACGGCGCCGCCATCGACTTGGTAACGGTCCAGACGGCCGTTATCAAGGATGGGTTTTCCGGTGGTCAACGTGACATTCGGGGTATTGATAAAACCGCAGCCATTACAGGTAATGCCGTAAGGGTTGGCGACAATCACTTTCGCCGATTGGCCTGCAACTTCGGTATAGCCGCGTAACTGGCTAGGGCTAGTGCCGTTGACTTCGTTAAGAATGATGTTGGCGGCGGTGCCCTGCAAATTCGGGTTGCCGAGAATAAGTCCGCCCAGTTGCGTCGACTGGGTACGGTCAGTGGCGTTATTGAGAATCACGCCATTGGCGCCCACGTTGTAGTCGCTGAACTGGTTGTGCGACAAACCGCTGTTGTTGGGCGCTGCAATATTGACGATGGGCACGCCGTTGCCTGCCACACCAAGGCTGGTGCTGGGTCCGCTGACCACAATGCCTTCTGCCTGCACCAGTAAGGGCTGCCAGAAAATCGCGTTCACTAAGATAAACGCCAGACCACGCTTAGACATACCCCAGAAGGACTCACGGGGTTTGAGGGCAGCAGAAGGCTGGCGAGCTAAAAAGGCTAAGTGGCGATCATCCATGTCAGCTTCTCGATGCATCAATGCGTTGAATTACAGAAAAAAGGTCAGGCGCACATACATCGGCGCTTCGCGCTCGGTGAGTACGTCCGGTCGTTCTAAAGAGTGAGCCCAAGTCACACTGGCGCTAACGTTGCGGCCACGCGCAAAAAGCTCCAGCGAATGGCTCGACACGCGGCCATGCACCTCGCGGTTGTAGCGTTCGTGACGAATGACCCCTTGGTCATAACCAAGGCCTGCGCCGTATTCGACAAATACCGGGCGCAACCAGTCCAGCGTCACCGGGCGCGACCAACGCAAGTCATTGCGCCAGTAACCACCGCTGTCGCCGGAGAGTTGTTGGTCCTTGTAACCTCGTACCGAAGCCGAGCCGCCTAAACTCATACGTTGCGGGCTGAACAGCACGTCGTCACTGAGTTGGCCGGTGGCCAGGCTGGTAAAACTGAAGGTCTCGTCCCACAGTTTGAAGGGCTGCAAATAGCTGAGGGTGGCGGTGTATTTTCGATAGCGAGCGTCGGGACTTCCTTGCTTTTGGGGCAAGGCGTTACGCTGCGCATCAAAGGCACCGACACCCTTTTGCATCCCCACATCCAGGTTAACGAAGGCATTGGCCACGCGTCGCCCGTGGTTGATGCCCACTTGAAACTCGCTCAGACGCTGACTGCTGTTTTGTAACCGGGAGCCTTCGATGTAATTGTTGGTGCGCACATGCGCCAAGCCCACATTGAGTGAGGTTTTGCTCATCGCATCGCGATAAACAACCCGTTCTGCACGCAATTGCTGATTTTGACTGTCGCCGGTTTGACTAAAGTTGTAGCCGTTGGCTTGAACCACAGAGCGGTAATCGCTCTGGCTAAAGTTGTAGCTAAAGTTCCACCAACCCCATGGCAGGTTGTAATAGAGCATCGTGTTGTTTGACGATTTGCGGGTATCGCTGATGGCATCGCGCCCCCCGCGCAGAATCAGTTGATCTGCAAAGCCCAACGGGCTGTCCCACTCCAACCCCGCGCCCCATTGCTGTTCGCCGGTGCTTTTCTGGCCGTCGTTATCGCGTGACAGACTGGCGCGCCAAGGTGCTTGCACAACATTTTTAACCACGACAACGCTCTCACCCACTTCCCCACCGGGGGCCAGTTCTATTTGCGCCTGATTGGACGGCAAGCGGTTGAGTTGGTCGATGGCCTGTTCAATTTCCCGCAGATTGAGCGGATTACCCTCTTGACCGGGAAAGGCCATTGCCAGCTCGCGGCTCGATAAATGGCTGTTATCGGTGCCCTTAAAGCTTTTGAGCCTGCCCTCAACAACCAGTACGTGCAATTGGCCTGTGGATAAGTCTTGTGGTGGAAGGTAAGCGCGACTCGTCACCAAGCCTTTGTCGATATAACGGTGGGTAATAGCCTTGAGTAGCGCGTTTAGCTGCGACACACCTAGGCACTGGCCGCTGTAAGGCTTGATTAAACGCGCGCGCTCACTGACTGAAAGACTGTCGCCCCCCCTAAGTTCGATGTTTTTGATGGGAAAGCACCGACTTTTATCCGCCTCCAGAGGTGCATTTGGGGCCGCTTGTTGACCAGGCAACTCCTGAAGCTCTTCAAGTCGGCGTCGCTGTTCTTCAAGCAAACGCTCCTGTCGATCACGAATAAGCCCCTGATCACCCGGCGTGGGGTTAGGTGCCGCAGCAGCATTCAGACCCACTAGGCTGCCCAGAAAAAACAGAAACACCGACCCCATCCTGAGGTGCACTATGGACATACGGATTCCGCCCGTGATGTGCTAACTCAGCGAAAAATGAGTCAACGCAATTATTATTTTCACGACCACAAAACTGCTGCGGTTCATGGGTGGCGGAATCTTTAACTTTTGTTGTTTAAAAGTATTTAGGACAATTCTGAGAGTGGGCCCTGAACCATCCGAAACTTAAAAGCCATCATGCATATTCAATTCCGGCGATGTCGGTTTCTGTAACCATTGTTGAGGCATGAGGTGTTTAGGGTCTATGCAACAACATCCGAGGTCAAAGTCCTGCGGCCTTTATCGCAGCCTTCGGCAGCGACTACAGAATCCCGATATTCCGCGAATAATCAGCCATTTCGTACGACGTTTCCCTTTCAATCAGGCGAAGCTTCCGAGAAAATCCCGTTCGCTTGCGCCTGTCCAGTTCGCGGAATAGTCTCGGCCCATCGCTGTAAAACAGCGGTCGGGTTTAGTCGCCCGGTTCAATATGACGGCGCAAGGCGCCACCTCCGCGAGGCGCTTTTTTACGGCCTGCGTTTTATGGTGGCCGTGCGCAGGGCGCCCTTGTGGCGCGCCGGGTTTCCGTCATTACCGGTCGACTAACCTGCGCATGGCTGCCACCCGTTCGTTTAGTCGCGATAAGTGACAGCTCCTTAAACAATGATGGAGTTGTAACCATGAAAAAAATCGTTCCAGACCCACCTGTTTCTCTCCCGCACGCTGCTGAGTGCGATTCACTGTCGCTGGACCGCGCCGCCACTGATCGCGCCCTCGACTTTTACCTGCTCGACTCTAAGCCTCCACGGCACGTGGATTCGGCCACGTATGCCATCCCGGACAGCGTCAATTTAGAAGCGGCTTTGGCCCAAGCGTCAGACTTGTTGCG
>NZ_ALJC01000069.1 GCF_000282975.1 Pseudomonas psychrophila HA-4 | reverse complement strand
ACCCAAAAAGTTGGATGGGTGTCCAACTTTTTGGGGGCAGTTCACCCCTGTAGGAGCGTCGACCGGCTGCTCCTACAGGGTCATGGCGGGGCTGATCACTCCAGGATTGTCACCGGCATCCCGACTTCCAGAACACCCTCGCTGTCATTCACCAGGTTTTGCCCAAACATGATGCCATCTGCCTGTTTGCGATAGGTCATCAAGGTCGCAAGCGGTTCACGAGCGGCGTCCCGCTCGCCGGTTTGCGGGTCGATGGTGGTCAGGATGCAACGCGAGCAGGACTTGACCACACGAAACTCGACATCGCCAATGCGGATGCGTTTCCAGCCGTCTTCGGCAAATGCTTCGCTGCCCTCAATCACCAGATTGGGACGAAAACGCAGCATCTCCATCGAACGCCCGACTTTGTTAGAAATGTCATCGAGCGATGCCTGCCCAATGAGCAGCAACGGGTAGCCATCGGCGAACGCCACTTTGTCATCGTCGTGCCCATACCCCGCTTCTGTCGTGCGTGCGCGCTGCAGCGGCACGTGCACCAATCGCACTGACTTTTCGACAAAGCGGCTTAACCACTGCGCCGCCTCATCCCCGGCATCCGGCACACGCAAGGTGTCACGCCAAATGGTGACTCCCCGCAAATCCTGATCAGGATCAGGCAGTGCAACCTCCAAAGAATCAAAACCTTGGGCGCTTAAAGTCAGACCTCCACCCGCATTCCAAAGGGCAGACAGCTGGCTCATTTTGGGGTCAGCGCGCTGCGTAAGGAATCGCCCGCTCGCTTCGTCTACCAACATCCAACGGCGGTCGCCGACCAGGCCCAACTTGTCGAGTCGGGTTTGAGACAGACTTTCACCCTTGCCGGATTTCAGTGGAAAACGATAAAGCGCGCTTAGGCGAAGCATGGGGACAGCTCCCTGCAAGGTAAAAAAGGCCACAGTATACGCGCCGCCAGTCCCTGCCAATATGCGCTGTTTGCGGCGGATCAGGCAGGCACTTCATCCAGCATCAAACGCTGACGCACGACATCGACCAATTTATCCGGCTGGAATTTGGAGAGGAAATTGTCACACCCGACTTTCTTCACCATCGAGTCATTAAAGCTGCCCGACAACGAGGTGTGAAGCACCACATAGAGATCGCGCAAACGCGGGTCGTTACGAATTTCTGTGGTCAGACGGTAGCCATCCATCTCAGGCATTTCGGCATCGGTGAACACCATCAGCAATTTGTCGGTCATTACTTGCCCCGAATCGGCCCAGTGCTTGAGCAAATTCAAGGCCTTGAGGCCGTCACTGGCGATGTGCATGTTAATGCCCAACTGCGAAAGTGTTTCGCGCAGCTGCGCCAAAGCCACGCTAGAGTCGTCGACCAACAACACTTCACGCCCACGGGCGCGCTCCAGCAACGGATCGTCAAGCTTCTCGCGCGAAACCTTGGCGTTGTACGGCACAATCTCAGCCAGCACTTTTTCCACATCAATGATCTCGACCAACTGCTCGTCAACCTTGCTGATGGCGGTCAAGTAATGCTGGCGCCCAGCGCTACTAGGCGGTGGCAAAATGGATTCCCAGTTCATGTTGACGATCCGGTCCACGCTGCCGACCAGAAACGCCTGTATCGAACGGTTGTACTCGGTCACGATAATCGTACTGTCTGGCCCCGGCACCACCGGTCGCATGCCGATAGCCTGAGAAAGATTGATCACCGGCAGCGTCTTGCCTCGCAAATTGACCACCCCGCACACATGCGGATGCCGGTGCGGCATCAAAGTCAGTTTGGGCAGTTGCAACACCTCTTGCACCTTAAACACGTTGATCGCGAACAACTGTCGTCCCGCGAGGCGAAACATAAGAAGTTCTAGCCGGTTTTCACCCACCAATTGCGTTCGCTGGTCTACCGTGTCGAGAATGCCGGCCATAGATTATTCCTGGGCGTAGATGCTGAAGATCTAAGGCTATCGACCCCGGGCATCGATTCTTAACCCCACAAAACGCCTGCCCACAAAAAACAAAGGTCATATGTCATCTTTTAACGCTCAAGGCTCAGCAGCGGCGATGCTTCTGGCAAGTGCACCCGCAGAGCACCTTTGCGCACGGTAAAGCGTAAGGCCTCACCAGATAACGGCTCACCGTCCAGATTGAGCGACAAGCCTTGAGCCGTCTTGATTTCAACCCATGGCAGGCGCGCCCGTACAAACAGGTTATCCAGCCCCCAACCACCCGCCATAAGGTTTTTAAGGGTACCCACCACCTCTTGCGGGGCCGGCAAGATACTCACATCCAGCAGCCCGTCATCGGCCAGCGCCTGAGGGCACAACTCGTGGCCACCGCCCGCTTGACGCCCATTGCCGATCCCTAGCGCCAGCAACTCACCTTGCCAGTGAAAATCCGGGCCTTGCAGCTCTGCATACGCGGCCTGCAACTCACTGAAACGCGAAAGCCCCGTAAACAGATAGGCGGCACCGCCGAGGACTTTTTTCAAATCTTCGGAGGTATTGGCGGTGACCTGACTGCCAAAGCCACCCGTGGCCATGTTCAAAAAGTACTGCCCGTCAACTTCGCCCAGGTCAATTTCCCGAGCCTCCGCATCCAGCAACGCCAGGGCTTCACGAGGCTCCAAAGAAACGCCAGCGGCACGCGCAAAATCATTGGCCGTGCCCAACGGCAATAGCACCAGACTGGCCGTGGTATCCGCCAGCGCCATGGCTTCGGCAATATCGCGCAACGTGCCGTCACCACCACCGGCAATCAACTGGGTGTAGCCCGCCGCAAGTGCTTCATGAACCAGCCGCTGTGCATCACCGGCCTCCCAGGTCAGGCGCACCGCCAATTCGCGCCCCATTGAACGTTGTTGCTCAACCGCAGCCCGAACATCCTCGTTCATCGCTTGCTTGCCGTGCAAAATCAAAAATGCTTTACCTGCACTCATGCGTACTCTCCTGGTGAGTCTGATTTTTTTGGACAACGGCCAGTCAAGAAAGACCCAACTTTCGTGATTTATTTGCCAAATATCCTCTTGCGAGCGTCAAGGAGTCGATCAATGCGCCGCAGACAGTAAGCGCCGTCAACATCGCCTGGTAAATCAGGCAGACGTTGATTTGTTGATGATCTAGGCGCAATCAAAGACTCAATCGCCAGCAAGCCCGCTCCCACGAGGAATGCGATGTGCTGGATTAACCCAGCACCTCGCTCAACGGGATGAACCCAACCCAATCACCTTCGGCCAACGTGCTTTGTTCCAGCACTTCGACCAGCCCGTCGGCCCAAGCGGCGCTGCGTAAAACACCCGAACTCTGGTTTTTATAGATGATGGCGCTGCCTTGTTCCAATCGGCCGCGCAGGTATTCGCGGCGATTACCCGGCTTGGGCCAGACAAAACCGGCTGGTACTTGAAACTTCAGCGGCTCAACCGCTTGTACGCCCTGACGGCGCAGCAGGTAGGGCCGGGCCAACAGGGCAAAAGTGACCAGCGTCGAGGCCGGATTGCCCGGCAAGCCAATCACCGGCACGCCACGAAAATGACCGAATGTCAGAGGTTTTCCGGGTTTAATGGCCAGCTTCCATAGGTCCAACTCGCCCTCTTCGCGCAAGGCAATACCCAAAAAGTCCGCTTCGCCCACCGACACACCGCCCGTGGACAAGATCAGATCAACCGCGCCCAGTTCAGCCAAACGCTGGCGGGTCGTGGGCAGGTCATCGGGCAAGATGCCCGCATCGACGACGTCGCAGCCCATGCGCGTCAACCAACTGCACAGCACCACGCGGTTGCTGTTGTAGATCTGCCCCGGCCCCAATGGCTGGCCCGGCTCGATCAATTCATCACCAGTAGACAGCACAGCGACCTGGGTACGGCGAATCACTTGCAGGGTGGCGCACCCCAAAGACGCCGCTAGTCCTTGCTCGATAGGCCCCATGCGCGTACCAGCAGGTAATACGATTTCGCCAGCCGTGGTTTCCTGCCCCTGAGGGCGGATGTTCTGCCCAATGCGCAGCGCCTCAGTGAACAGCACCCGCTCATCGGCCTGAACCTGAGCGTTTTCCTGCATCTCGACGCAATTGGCACCCACCGGGACCGGTGCCCCAGTGAAAATTCGCGCACAGGTACCGGGCGTCAACGGCTCAGGTGCTTGGCCGGCAAATATCCGCTGACTGACGGGTAATGGCTCGCCGGTCCAATCGGCCAGGTTAAGTGCGTAACCGTCCATGGCACTGTTGGGCCAAGGCGGCAAGTCCAAAGTCGCGATCAGGTCATCAGCCAAAACCCGGCCGTCACTGGCGGCCAAGAGCACTGATTCACTGTCGCGGATCGGCGCGGCTTCGGCCAGCGCCAGTAATCGCTCAAGCGCCACTTCAACGGGCATCAGCTCGCCCGTACGTCCCGGCTTACCCACGGGTTTCACAGGCCGGCGCCTGCTTCAAGTGCGCGACAAAGTTGCAGGGACGATGGCGAGCGTCCAGTTGTTCGACCAAGATTGCGTCCCAGCCCGTGCGTACGGCATTGGTCGAACCCGGTAGGCAGCATACCAAGGTGCCGTTGGCCAAACCGGCCAGCGCCCGTGACTGCACGGTGGAGGTGCCTATGTCGGCCACCGATATCTGACGGAACAACTCGCCAAAACCATCCACGTGTTTATCCAGCAAACAGCCAACCGCTTCTGGCGTGCTGTCACGGGCAGTGAAGCCAGTGCCGCCGGTAATCAGCACCACTTGCACCTCGTCATCGGCGATCCAGGTGGCGACCTGCGCGCGAATTTTATAGAGGTCATCCTTGAGCAGCACCCGCGCGGCCAAGTGATGCCCGGCCTCGTTCAGTCGGTCGACAAAGACCTGCCCAGAGGTGTCGGTCTCTAGGGTGCGGGTATCGCTGACGGTCAAAACCGCGATATTTAAAGGGACGAAAGGCGTATCAACCTTGGCTTTCATAGACGAGGTCCAGTTGTAGGAAAAACAGTCCGGTGTTATATCACGCCCTTCTTTTACCTGGCTGAGCGGAGTCAACCCATGCACCCGTTTCACAGTTCGATTTTGCTGCTGGCCGGTGGCCGCGGTCAGCGCATGGGCGGCCAGGATAAAGGCTTGGTGCTCTGGGGTGATTTGCCGTTGATTGCCCATGTTCAAAGGGCGGCACGCCCATTGACGGATGACCTGATCATTTCATGTAATCGCAACCATGCGCAGTACGCAGCCTATGCCGATCAAGTGGTCAGCGATGGCAACGATGATTTTGACGGGCCACTGGCGGGCATTCGTGCTGGTTTGGCGGTTGCCCGGCACTCGCATCTGTTAGTGCTGCCATGCGATGTACCCAAGGTCGACAGCGATTTGCTCAGCGCCCTGCTCGATGCCGCCGCTCACTCACCAGACCAGCCGATCATGGTGCGTCAGGGCGAACACTGGGAGCCATTGTTTTGCGTCATTGCAACCGCATTGGCCCCAGCATTCGAAGCTGCCTGGCAAGCGGGCGAGCGCAGTCCGCGCAAAATTATGCTCCAACTCAATGCGCAAGCACTGCAATGCTCCGAAAATGATCCACGCCTGAGTAACTTCAACACCGCGCACTTTCTTAAATAACACCCCGCACTGCTCTTGTGACACTAGCCAAGGAACTTGCTGACGATGTATACGTCTCAAGGACAGTGATTACCATCAGCACTTTTATTTGTTGGAGATAAACAATGACTCATCGGACTCTCGCCGCTCTTATGCTCACTGCTGGTCTGGCCGCCCTTGCTGGCTGTGCTTCGCCGTCCGTGATCACGCTGAACGACGGCCGCGAAATCCAGACAGTCGATGCCCCTAAGTACGATGAAGCGTCGGGCTTCTACCAGTTCAAGCAATTGGACGGCAAAGCCACCCGCATCAACAAGGATCAGGTTCGTACCGTTAAAGAGCTGTAAGCTCTGGCGTTTACGCGTTTAAAACAAAACCCGCCTCGTGCGGGTTTTGTTTTTTCAGACATACGATTAGAAGCGGTACGTCACCGAACCACCAAAGCCGTTAGCGCTATTTTCATACTTGGCGTTGTAAGTCAGGCCCAATGCGGGCTGGTTATCACGAACCTTGATCGGCTCTTCTTTAAGGTAGGAATAAGCGACGTCGAAGGTCAGGTTATCCACTGGCGTCCATCCTGCACCTAGGCTGAATACAGTGCGGTCGCCCGTAGGAATACGAACCGATCGGTCAGTGTTATTGGTCGGGGTCTGATCCACCGAGAAGCCGGTACGCAACACCAGTTGTTTATTGACCCGGTACGAAGCCCCGATGGCGTGTGACCACGTGTCATGCCAGTGCTGCTCTTCAGTGATGGCATCCAGGCCAGCCAGCGCGATGGCAGAATCGGACACACCCGAGTTATTGACTGTAATTTTCTTCAACTGGCTCCAGCGGGTGTAGGTACTGCCCGCATAGAGAGTCCAATCATCATTGAGTTGATGGGTGACGGAAAAGTCGACCGACGACGGTGTCGTGATGTTCAGCTTGGCGTCATAACGCTGCGGCCCACCGTCCACCAGGTCTGTGAGAAACCCCGAAGCCTTAGTGTTACCACTCAGGTGATAAACCACTTGCGAGTGGTAGGTCACACCGATGCGAGTGCTGTCCAGCGCCTGAACCAACAGACCCGCGTTGAAACCAGTCGCGGTGTCGTCACCCTTGATCTTGACGTTTTCCGTACCCAAGCCAAACGCTGGCACTTTGGAGTCCAGTTCGCCGCTGATGCGGTTGAACGTTGGGCCGACACCGACCGACACTTTGTCGTTGAAGGCATAGCTGACTGTCGGCTGGACCGTGACGACTTGAACCTTACTTTTGTTACCGAAGCCGTTGCCTTGGAAGCTGTGCTCATAGTCAGTAACTAGGCCAAACGGGGCGTAAATACCCAGACCGAACGCCCAATGCTCGTCGATCGGGGTCACCAGATACCCAAATGGCACGCCAATGCCCGGCACCATGTCGCCCTTGTTGGTACCCGGGTTATCGGCGCCAAACTGTGTTGAACTCGCGTCCTTGATAGTCGATGTGGCTTCGAGGTAGGTAGCGCCGAAGCTGACTTCGTTTTGCTTCAAGCGGGACATACCGGCGGGGTTGCCATACACGGTACTGGCATCATCGGCAGAAGAGGATCGACCGGCAAAGCCGGTCCCCATACTGCTGACACTTTGTTCGTTGAGGGCAAAGCCGCCAGCGAACAGTTGAGTGGAGGCAAAGGCAACAGACAGCGCCAGAGCGCTCTTGAGGAGATTTTTATTCATTATTAGAACTCGAATTATTGGGCAGCGCCGAGCACGCTATCAATCTTCAAGCAGGCTAATTATGAAGAGTTTTTAATGTTTACCTTTGTCAGCCAAACCTTACATTTTCAACGACTTTAGCTTGTTTTTCGGCACTCATTAAGACCCTTGAGCCTTAATCTGACTAGGCGGTTTCATTAAGCTACAACCACTACCAATCCAAATGAATCCGGCTTTCGAAGAAGCGTTCTTCGCCCGTCAGCGGGTCAGCAAAGCGCAAGCCCTGCGCCAGCAGTTTCAGCGGTTTAGCGTAGTCATCGACCGCGTCCTTAATCACGTCAGGATAAAACGGGTCATTGCAAATCCCCGCCCCCAGCGCTGCCATGTGCACCCGCAGTTGATGCTTTTTACCGGTCACCGGGTACAGCGCATAACGCCACAAATCACCATTTTTCTCACAGACCTCAACACGGGTTTCCGTATTGCTGGCGCCTGGGCCTTCCTGCATGCGGAAAAATGGCTCGCCCTCCACCAAACGGCTTTTATGTACACGCGGCAACTCAAGTTCTGGCAAGGCGCGGGCAATGGCCTCGTAGCGCTTATCAATTTTTCGCGTAGGAAATAACGACTGATACGCCGAACGACTGGCCGGGTTGGCTGAAAACAACACCAGGCCAGCGGTATGCCGGTCGATGCGGTGCAACGGCACCAAATGCGGGTTGTCCAGCGTGCGGATCAGGCGACGCAGCAGCGTCTGCTCAACGTATTCGCCCGCCGGGGTCACGGGCAGAAAATGCGGTTTGTCCGCGACCACCAGATGCTCGTCGGCATACAGGATGGTTTCTTGTACTGGAATGGGTGTCTCGTTGGGCACTTCACGAAAATAGTGAATGCGCAGGCCTTCTTTGTAAGCCAGTTGCGGACTGATCGGCGCACCGTGGGCGTCCAACACACGGCCACGGGCAATTCGATCAAGCCATTGCTCACGGCTGATGGCGCGGAAGTGTTCGCACAGACAATCGAGCACTGTCAGCCAGGCGCCCGGCGGCAGATACAAAGTGCTGGCTTGGTGCTCGGCGGCGTTAAACAGCTCGGTCGACATAAGAAACTCTGAACAAGAAATGCAGCCCGCGATTATCGCGCACAGAGCGTCGCGGTCTATAGCAGAAAGTTGGCCACCTGCTCCGTATCAAATGGCCAATCGAGCTCTTGGCCTGTATCGCCACGGCGCAACACAGGAATACGTAAACCGTAGGCTTCAACGGTCTCCTCACTGTCCGCGATGTCTATCAGCTCAACCATCAATTCGCAGTCGTAGACCAAAGGCATCACCACGTCTTCGGCCAGTTCACACAAATGGCAACCCAAGGTGCCGAGCAACTGACATTCAGGAGGCATCAATAATGACCTTAAATAAAATGAGTCTTCATTTTAGGAGCCTTGTCCGAAGACGTCGACCCGTTTGCGAGCAGGAAGGACACCGCATCATTTATCGCTGCGATAAGCCTCAGCACATACCTCCGTAATAGGCTTGCGTGGTGAGCGTTTGATCAACGCTTTGACTTTGGCGCTCAGACGCAACAACTCGTCGCTGGGCTTGGCCCATTGCGCTGGCGGCAAGGGCTCGGACCATTCGCGCATCGCTTGCGGCAGCGCCTTGCGGCCGACTTTGGCGATGCGTTTTATCTCCCACTCCACCAAATGATTAGGCAAGGTCCATAACGTCATCACGTGGTAGACGTACCAAAAAAAGCCATAGATCCAGCCCACCTCTTTTTCGCGAATACGCCGATGCAAACTGGCGCGGGCGTTGCGAAAGGTGTGCAAGCCTTCGTGGGACGGATCGCCGGGCTCATGCAGCTCCAGCGGGTCTTGAATGGCTGATAAGTCGTTGAGCTCGTATTCCATGTAACCGCGCACCGCCTCCCAATTGGCGATTGCCAGTTGCAAGGCGCCGCATTGGAATTCGACACGAACCAGCTCGCCTTCATGCTCAAACCCCATGCCCATGCCGTAGTGGCGAGTGACGCCATATTGGCTTGCGCTCTGGCCCTGGACGATCCAGGCAGAGAGGGATTCCCATGGGACGAATAGAGGTTCTGTGGCGCCGTCAGGCATGAAGCAGACTTCGCGGCGCTGGCGGTTGAAACGGGTGGGGATGACGGTGGTGAAGAGTTTGTGGGCTTCGAGCCAGACGTAAAGGCACATGGCTGATCCAGATAGCCACATGAATAAAGCGTAGCCCCAGACAGCATAAAAAAAATCTACCGCAAACTCCCAACTCTCGGCAAAGCTATAACCCTCCATCAGACCCATAATCCAGAATAATAGCGGAGACCCAAAAGCGAAGAAGCATGTAGCACTGAACGGTCCTCCTACCCATATTTGATACGAATAAACATTCGGCTCACCTCCACCGAAATCTAAATACGTGTCGTTGTAATCACTGATATACGGGCAGCAAGGCTCAGCCTCCGTGGGCAACGGCAAGGGGGCCAAGTAGGTTTGGCGACCGGAAGGAAAATACTCAATGTCACCTGCTTTTTTAAGGACAGGTTGTGGTTCGTCAATTGAAATAGCCATCGCTGCTCAGCCCCGCCTACGCGAGTTGGCGTCGCTGCGATAGGCCTCAGCAAATATCTCGGTGATCGGCTTGCGTGGTGAGCGTTTGATCAACGCTTTGACCTTGGCGCTCAGACGCAACAACTCGTCGCTGGGCTTGGCCCATTGCGCTGGAGGCAAGGGCTCAGACCATTCGCGCATCGCTTGCGGCAGCGCCTTGCGGCCGACCTTGGCGATGCGTTGTATCTCCCACTCCACCAAGTGGTTGGGCAAGGTCCATAACGTCATCACGTGGTAGACGTACCAAAAGAAGCCGTAAATCCAGCCCACTTCCTTCTCACGAATACGCCGATGCAAACCAGCGCGGGCGTTGCGCAACGTGTGTAAGCCTTCGTGGGGCGGGTCGCCGGGCTCATGCAGCTCCAGCGGGTCTTGAATAGCGGATAAGTCGTTGAGTTCGTATTCCATGTAACCGCGCACCGCCTCCCAATTGGCGATTGCCAGTTGCAGGGCTCCGCATTGGAATTCGACGCGGACCCACTCGCCTTCATGCTCAAAACCCATGCCCATTCCGTAGTGGCGGGTGACACCGTATTGACTGGCGCTTTGGCCTTGGACGATCCAGGCGGAAAGGGACTCCCATGGGACGAATAGAGGTTCTGTGGCGCCGTCAGGCATGAAGCAGACTTCGCGGCGCTGGCGGTTGAAACGGGTGGGGATGACTGTGGTGAAGAGTTTGTGGGCTTCGAGCCAGACGTAAAGACACATGGCTGAGCCCGATAGCCACATGAATAATGCGTAGCCCCAGACAGCATAAAAAGAATCTACCGCAAACTCCCAACTCTCGGTCGAACTACCACCCAGCGCCAAAAACATAACCCAGCAAAATAACGGGAATCCAAAAGCCAATAAGCATGTAGTACTGAATGGCCCTCCTAACCATATTTGGTACGAATAAACATTCGGCTTACCTCCACCGAAATCCAAATACGTGTCGTTGTAATCACTGATATACGGGCAGCAAGGCTCAGCCTCCGTGGGCAACGGCAAGGGGGCCAAGTAGGTTTGGCGACCGGAAGGAAAATACTCAATGTCACCTGCTTTTTTTGGCGCTCCACTAATCGGTTGCTGAGTTGATACCACTTTGGCTTTAGTCATGACGGCAAATCCAGTGCATTGACATCAACCTTCAGCAAAGGCATCTCAGCGCTTGATTCGAAGTGCTGCTGCGCCGGCATAAAGCGCCCACCTTCCGTAGCATCAAAGCAAATGCGGTAAGTGCGCTTTACCAGTTGCCCCTTGTCATCCAGTGAATGCAGCTCAAGCTCAATTAATAACTCCTCAGACACTTTGCCGAACACAGGCTCAGGGTTGCGTGGATAAGTGAGCTTTAACAACAAGGGTGCCGGACCCTGTTCTTCTTTCTCTTGCCTGCTTGCCACACGGCACAACCCGGCATGCACCTGTTCGGTTACAACCTCACGGTATTCCATGGGAGTGCCTCGATCGCCTCGCAGCGACCGAGTGATGCGCCGAGCACCGATCTTGAGAGCATGACTGGCCCTGCCCTCCAGCGTGAGTTGATAGTCGGACACAGTCCGCCCAGGAAGAATCACGCAAATCTCACCCGGTTTGGTATTGGGCAGCATGCTTTGCCAAAACGACTCTTCTCCGGAGCCCTTGACCTCTACAAAGGGCGTTTGCTGCAGCATCTCCAAGTAATACTGAAACTCTTGCAGGGTTAATTCTTTGCGTTTGTCTGCATCAAGCCCCCACGGAGTGCTTTGCAGCCACCAATCATGGGCATTGGTGTTGTAGCGGTTGTAAAGCCAGGTTCCTGCTAACTCCAGTACCGTAAAGAACGCACCCGCCAAGTTAAAACGGAAAAACACACTGCTTAAACGAGTGCCAGCAACCTTCCATGCCACCTCCCGTGCGGCGCCATTGGCAGCCTTCAATACATCTAGTCCTGCTCGTACCGTGTTAATAAACCCATAAGCATTACTGGTCGCCAGACCACCTGCGGCGATCATCGTCAACATTGCTGCGTTTTGAGCGCCTCTATTTCCGCTACGGACTGCTTGCAACCAATTACGGTGATAGCTGTAGAGACTGAAAATCGCAGCAATTAACCCGAAGGCATAATTAAAAATACCTAACCCAACATGCAACTTGCCGATCGTAACTTGAAGTCGACTGAGCGCAGTACGAGCTAAACCATCACCTAAATTTTTAACTTGAGCGCTAAGCGCCGTATCGAACACTCCCTGAGCAGCAGCAAACCCAGCGGCTCCAGTGGCAGTAAACGCGCCAATAAGGGGCATCCACGCTCTCTTATCACTCGAAACTGCCATCGTTTCCTTAAACACCTGCCTTAAATTCACCGCCTGCGCCACAAACAGCAACAACGCCGCCCCATCCCCTGGCACATTCAACACCGGCGCACGGCTCACACCTTGACGAAAATCCTCCATCAACCCGGCCACTTGGCGCTTGCCTTCGTTGGGAAAGATCACTGTCAACCCTGCCTTGCCCTGTGTAGAGCCAAAAATCCGTGCATGTTCATCCGGCAGTTCCGGGATTGGGCTAAGGCTGGCAGCCAGACGTCTTTGTTCCAGGTCCAACATCCCGTTCTGGTAGTCGATCTGCTGCAACAATTCTCGAGACGTGACTGACTTATGCCCGTTCCTCCGATTGGATAGAGCACGTTGTTTTTTCAGCAGGGCTATTTGGGCACGCAGCTTCAACGTCTCTTGCAGCGCCTCCCGGAGCGCGGCCTGTTCTTGCGGGGTAGAAAAGTGAAACGTCACGCCTTCGGTTTTAGCCGCCTGCAGTATTCGAGACTTCAACGCCGTTGGCAGTTTGCGCAGCAGCTCTTCAACGTCCGGCATGGCGTTGTTTTTGAAGAGGTCATCAAAGTTGAGCAGTGCTTTTTCCAACCCGCGATTTAGCGCCGGGGTTAGGGTATTCAGTGCAGCGTTGGCCACTGAGCGGGTGCTCTGCGGCAGGTCGTCCAGCGCCGGTAAGCGGCTCTGTTCAATCGTGCGCAAGCGGGCCAAAAGCTCAGGGCTGTTGTTGAACAGCACCATGCCCGCCGCCAGCAAAAAGGCGTAGTGCACCCAAAGCCCGGTTTGGTCACTGTAGGGCAAGGTGTGGTACAGCGGGCGACTGAATTGCGGCTCGCGCTCGCAGTAAGCCAGCAACTGGTCGCAGGCGTCATCGCTGCGGCAGATGTCTTTGAGGCAGGCGTATTCAAGGGTAAAGGCATGTCCTGTCTGCCCAATGTCCATCGGGTCGAAGTACCAAGCGGCTTTGTGAAACGCGCCGGAGCAGATTAAGTCTGTGCGGTCGGCAGTGATGAGGTCGAGCTGGTGGTTCCAGCGTGCAAGCCCGGCACGATGAGCAAGCAACTCACGGTCCATCGCTTCGCGATCGATCAGGTCATTAATCCCGCGCTGCCCCAGTTTAGTCCCGTATAAAAGGCCCGTGATCTGCTGGCCCTGCTGCCTACCCAGCGCTATCAACACCTCGAAGTGCTTATCGACAAATGCCGGTGACGCTACTCGAAAGTGTTCGCGTGTGAAGAAGCGGCGATCAACATCCTCAAGCGCACTCAGCGCATCAGAGCCATTGCTCATCTCACGTGAATAGTCAGTATCAATGGCTGCAGCCTGCGCCCGCTGGCGCAACACCGCCAACTCTTCCGGCACCGGGCTGCCCGCAGGCGGGGTCATCATGCCGCCCTTTTCGAGGTACTCAATGATCGCCGCATCCGTCACCCCTTGTTGCGGCTCAGCCATACACAGCAAGTCATCCATCAGCGCTTTATGCGCCGGGTCAGCGCTGTCACCGAGCAGCGTTTGAACATTCGGCGCATTGAGTTGGCTCAGGGATTCGATGTAACACGCCAGTAAATAGTCGCGCTCGTTATTGCCCTTTTTCGCCCCGCCATTGCTCCAGTCGTCGATCCAACCCACGACCTCATCCTGATAATTGGCCAGATCACGCAGCACGCCCAGCGTGTCGTCCAGCACCAGGTACAACACGTCATCGCGGTACTGCGGATGAATGCAGCCGGTCAGGCGGTTCATAGAGATTTGATTGAAACGCGCAGGTTCTTCCCACAGATACGGCTTGCGCTCGTGCTCGGGCAGTTCGACGTCCAGATGTTGTTGCGTGTGTTGGGCATGTTCGGCCAGGGTTGTCGCTGGCGCCTGCTGCTGCGCCTCGACCCTTTCAGTCGCCACCTCAGCCAGCAACTGCTCGGCCATGTCCGGGGTCAGCAGGTGCGGCCCGCCGGTATCGCATTCAGCCTTGCTCAGGTCGACCGCTTGCATAAAGTGGTTACGTTCCGAAGGCGAACTCAGCACTTGCTGGCACTTTTTCGCGGTCCACGGCACTTCGGCATAGGCCACGTACAACGTGCTGGTGTTGAGGAAAATGAGATTGGGTTCGTAGATTGGCTCGTCGCGGTCGTCGTCGAAAACAGCCAAGCCTTGCCACAGCATGGCGCTGACCAGCCCGTCGTCTATGCGGTACTCAGACAAGGTCCCGCTGCTGCCTTCAATCACGTACAACCAGCCATCGCGCAGCAGCCGTATCCCCAGCGGCCGGGCGCCGAGGCTGTACGGCATCGGGAGTTCGCCCACCGGGTTCAGCGCTGGGTTATCGACCATCCCGTAACGCAGCGGGATCAGTTGCACAGTGGATTTCATCAATGGGCAGGTGCCCATGCTGTTTCGTGCATCGTCTCGGGGGAGGTTGACGTTGTTGGGGTTTTGGGGCCTGAAGGCAGTCGACATTAGTGGGACTCTCGCAGGTGCAGGGCCCGGCATCGGGCGATTTCGGCCGCTTTCTCTACGCGTTGCGCTGGGGTGAGCAATGAGGCTGTGGTCAGGAGGTGCTGAAGATCGGGATGATGTTGCAGGGCCTCCTCCCCGAGGTAGCCCTGGATGTTGGCGTAGAGCGTGATGTCGAGTTCGCTGTAAAAGCCACGGTCGTACGCAGAGGTCGCCAGTTCATGCACATGCGCCCAACGCTGGGCCGCCGAGAGGTTGGCCTGATACGCGGGAAAGTAGTGGCGCAGATGCTGGTCAAGCCGCAGCACCACATTGCGAAAACTCACTTCATCCAACGTGCTCGCCTCTTGCGTCGAGAGCTGATAAAGCGTGGCATGTTGCGCAGTGGGTGCAGGGCCGGGTCGTTGCAGAAGATGCCAGCTGTCACGTGCGCCGTCAGCGATCAAAATTTGATGACAAGGGCCAAACAGAGTGGGATCACCCGCCTCGACAGCGAGGTTGAGCAATGCATGCATCACCGAAGGGTCGGCCACACGCAAAAAAACTTTCTGCTCGTGGGGCATGCGCACCACGGTCAACCAGCGCAGATGTTCAACCAAGGACTGCCACGGACCATCACTGAACAGCACATAGCCCCACTCTTCATCGGCCTTGGCCAAGAACTGTTGCAGCACCGGATGGTGCGGGTCTTCGACTTTCATCACCCGCGGCGTCACGTATTCAAGACCGGCCATTTGTGGACCCGTGTACAGGTGCTCAAACACCCAGGGATTGGTCCACTGCTCCAGGTTCTGAGACAGTTTGATCAGGCGAACGGCATCCAGTAATAAACCGCTGCCCCCTTGCCAATCGAGTTCGGGAGGAAAACCTGCCGCCAACGAACCTTCACGTTCAACCATACAATGCCCTCCGTGAACGACATCAGCCCGCATAAGCGGGCCGATGAAGTGTTATGCAGCTATGGTTTACGCGGAGACCGGCGTGCGCCAATCGTCAGAACCGGAAGTACCCGACACTTCGTGCGTCCAGGTAATTTTTCGGTAGGTGAATTGCACGTCTTCAAGGTGTGTGAAGTGGCTGTTTGCCGGATCTTGGCAGTTGTGCATGTAGTCCTTTATGTCGACGATGATCGCGTCTTCAAGTTTGGTGGTGTAGTAATGCTCTTGGGTGCCAGAAGCTGACGTCCGAAACCATTGAATAACGACTTCGGTGATGCGCTCACCGCTCGTCAATGCTTGAAGCAGCAAAGGCGAAGACTTGTCAAAAACCTTGGTGATACACAGGGGTTTGTGAACGCGCTGACCAGTAGGCTGACCCGACTGAGGATCACGAGGAATGATCACTTCGTGGCTGAAACCCTGAACCATGACTTGGTCTTCGTGACCTTCTTGGTAGCTGTTACCTATTGAATCTGCAGTGAAAGCACCGGCAGTGATCAGGCCTTGTTTCTCCCCGGTAATGGACATATACGCTGGCGTAGCCATGAAGCTCTCCTTGAAAAAGTGTGATAAATCCGCAAGCAAAAACGCTGCAGCACGCCAACAAGAGTTCAAGAGTTATGCCAACTTAAGTTAAAGCCTTATAAACCGCGGGCTGCACGCTTGTAGCGAACGTAGCGAAACTTCAATAACACTCAATAACCGTTAAAAGTGCGCAAGAAGTTGCGCACCACTGCGCAACTTCTTGCGCACTGCTCTACGAGCCTTTATTACGTTGACCTGCAGAACGTTATACACAGAAAAAAACGTATTTAACTGCGCAACAAGTTGCGCAGTTGGATTTTCAGAAAATAGTGCGAATTCAATATTCGATCCGCTTAATAGAGCCTAATTCATGGCGTTAAAATGACCCTTTAAACTAATGCCGATCGATCAGGCCTCTGTAGGGCACCTCCCCCCCCATTGCACTCAACAATACAGTCGCTTTACAGCTCCACTTGCGACTACGCTTGCACAGCATCTTGCGATTTAATCCGACGAATACCGGCCTGGCTGACGTATATCAGCGTCCCTTGCGCCCGATTGCTGGATGCTCGCGGCTTTTTTATTCGAACCGACAAGGAAGACTTTCGTGTTTGCCAATTTGTTAATCATCCTTGCCTCGTCACTGGTGGTCATCGCCCTGTTTCGACGTCTGCAACTGCCGCCGGTGTTGGGTTATTTGTGTGTCGGCCTATTCATTGGCCCGACCGCGCTGAACTGGGTCAATGACAGTCCGGACCTGCCTGACCTCGGCGAGTTGGGGGTGGTGTTTTTACTGTTTTCGCTGGGGCTTGAGTTCTCGCTGCCCAAGATGCTCAAGCTGCGGCGCGTGGTGTTTGGCCTAGGCAGCTTGCAGGTCTTAGGCACGACTGTGGTGCTGGGCGGCCTGCTGTATGCCTTTGGAATGAGCCCCAACAGCGCACTGCTACTCGGTGCAGGACTTGCCTTGTCGTCCACGGCCATCGTCAGTAAAGAATTGACCAGCCTAGGGGAGATTTTCAGTCGTCACGGCCAAAATGCTATTGGCGTGTTGCTGTTTCAGGACGTCGTAGCAGTATTGTTGCTAACGCTGGTGCCGGTGTTTGCAGGCAGCAGCGACCAAGCCTGGTATTGGGCCTTGCCCAGCACATTGGGCAAAACCGCGATTTTGTTTGTCGGCCTGCTCATCACCAGCCGCTGGCTGTTGCCGCGACTGTTTCATGAAGTGGCGGCTTCGCGTTCTGCCGAGTTGTTTGTGTTGCTGGCCCTAGTGATTGTCTTAGTCACGGCATGGCTCACCCATTTACTGGGGCTGTCGCCAGCGCTCGGAGCATTCTTGGCAGGCATGCTGCTGGGAGAAAGCCATTACCGGCACCAAATCGAGGCCGATATTCGGCCCTTTCGCGACATTCTGCTGGGGCTGTTTTTCGTCAGCATTGGCATGCTCATCGACCTGCAATTGTTCCTGCACCACGGTTTCCTGATCCTGGGCATCACGCTGGCCCTGATGCTGATCAAGGGATGCGTGGTGGCTATTCTGGTCAAACTGCGTGGCAGCGACGCCGAAACGGCGTGGCGAAGCGGCCTAGCGCTGGCCCAAGGGGGTGAGTTCTGCTTTGCACTCATGGCACAAATGCAACTCAACGCGCTAATCCCGTCTGAAGACGCGCCTTATTTGCTGGCTGCTACCTTCTGTTCGATGCTGCTCACCCCCGTGCTGCTGCGCGCCGCGCCAAAAATCGCGGCGAGCCTGCACCACAAATCGAATGAAGAAGCAGAACTGGAGCAAATTGCCGCACAAAGTGCCGAGTTGCACGGGCATGTGGTGATCTGTGGCTACGGCCGCGTCGGTCAGTCCATCGGACGCTTTCTACGCCGAGAAAACCAGGACTTTATCGCCTTGGACTACGACCCGGATCGGATTCAAGAATCCACCAAAACCGAGAATTCGGTGCATTACGGTGATGCCCGACGGGGTGATTTACTCCGTGCTGTGGGCCTGGACCGTGCGCGTCTGCTGGTGATCGCGGTAGACAACAGCGATGTCGCAATGAGTGTGCTCAAAGAGGCCCGGCTGATCACCCTTGATGTACCGGTATTGGTCAGAACCCGCGATGACAGCAAACTCGCCGAACTCAAGGCTGCCGGTGCGACAGAAGTGGTGCCCGAGTTACTGGAGTCCAGCTTAATGTTGGCCTCACATGCGCTGATATTGCTGGGGCTGCCGGAAAAAACGGTGCGCCAGCGCGTGGATGAGGTGCGCCATAATCGTTACCACTTGCTCGAAGGCTGCTTTGAAAACCCCGACTCACGTGACGGCCCGGGTTTTCCCCGAGAAGGTGAATAATTTAAGGTAAGGTTTCGCGCCTCTTCAGACCGAAACAGTCTAGGCTCTGCGTTTCAGGGCACTGACCGCCCAGAGTCGTTACCTGAAGTGAAGAATTGCAGTGAACCTTCAGCTAATGCCTACACTCGAATCATCTAGAAGCCACACACGGAGTTAATCATGGCCCGCAAAACAGCAAAGAATGCTCAAGAAATCCTCAAGGCCGATTTCCAGGCCCTGGTCAACGACACTGAACGCCTACTGGAGCACAGTGCCTCTTTGGCTGGCGAACAGGCTGACGAGTTACGTGCACAGATCAAGCTGAGCCTGCTCAATGCCCGCGAGTCTCTGGAACAGACCAAAGAGTCGTTGCAAGAACGTGGTGAAGCCGCCGTTACCGCTACTGAAGATTATGTTCAGGCAAACCCGTGGCAGTCCGTCGGCATTGCGGCCGGGATCGGCTTTTTGATTGGCCTGCTGGCCACACGGCGCTGATATGAGTAACGAAGAATCCAGCTCCCGTTCCTCACCGCGGCGCTTGGGTGCTGCGTTTCTGGGCCTTCTGCACAGCCACGTCGAGTTGCTGGGCATCGAACTGCAAGAGCAAAAAGCGCGCACGGTCAGCCTGTTGTTATTTGCCGGGCTGGCACTGGTCTTCGGGCTGTTGTTGCTGATCGGCCTATCGGCGCTGATTTTGATTGTGCTTTGGGACAGTTACCGCCTGCCCGGCATTATCGGGCTCTGCGTGTTTTATGCACTGGCTGCGGTTTTCTGCGGCTTGAGGCTTAAATCTGCGGTGTTCGATGAGTCCTCTCCTTTCAACGCCACGCTCGAAGAGCTGGCCAAAGACCGCGAGCGTTTGTTGCCATGAGCCTGCCTGAAATGCCGCAAAACCCCTCGCGCCGCGAAATGCGCAAAATGCTGATTCGCCTGCGCATGGAAATGCATCGCCAGGAGATTCGTCATGAAACGCAGCAACTTATGGAGCCGCTGCAAAAAATGCGCGGCATGACCACCAACTGGCAAGAAAACCTGGGAATCAAGCACGGGCCGCTGTGGGGTGTCGGGCTTGTCACCCTGCTCGGTTTTCTGACCGGAAAAGGTGCTAAAAGCAAAGGTGCTGGAGGCATGTCCCGCTTAATCGGGCTCACCACTGGCCTGTTGCCGCTGATCAAACTGGTTATCCAGGGATCATCGCGCAAGCCATGAGCGTCCGTTACCCCCAAAGAGCGAGCTTGCTCGCGATCTTTTAAGATCAAAAGATCGCGAGCAAGCTCGCTACTACGAAGTGACAGAACACACCCTCACGCCGTGATTTGAAAACCGCGCACACCTTGCGCCATCCCGCGTGAAGCGCGAAGCTGCGTCATCAGTCATTGACGGAGCACTGCGCCTTGGATTGGCAAACCCTGCTTAACCGCGAACGCCTTGGAAAACCTCACCACAGCCCCGAAGAACTCGGGCGCAGTCCTTTCCACAAAGACCATGACCGGATTATTTTTTCTGGTGCCTTTCGCCGTCTGGGACGCAAGACCCAGGTGCATCCGGTCAACAGTAACGACCATATCCATACCCGACTTACCCATTCGCTTGAGGTCAGTTGCGTAGGCCGCTCACTGGGCATGCGAGTCGGTGAAACCATTCGCAGTGCATTACCCGAATGGTGCGACCCTGCCGATCTGGGGATGGTGGTGCAATCTGCTTGCCTGGCCCATGACATTGGCAACCCGCCCTTTGGCCACTCCGGCGAGGACGCCATACGCAACTGGTTCCAGCAGGCCGCTGGCAAGGGTTGGCTGGATGACATGAGTGAGGCCGAGCGTAACGACTTCTTGAGCTTTGAAGGCAATGCACAAGGTTTCAGGGTGCTCACCCAACTTGAATATCATCAGTTCGATGGTGGCACACGTCTGACCCACGCCACGCTGGGCACCTTTCTTAAGTACCCGTGGACTGCGCGTCATGCCGACTCTCTGGGGTACAAAAAGCATAAGTTCGGGTGTTATCAAAGCGAGCTTCACCTGCTTGAAAATATTGCCCACAAACTTGGTCTGCCACAGATAGAGGACGAGCGTTGGGCGCGCCATCCTCTGGTGTACCTGATGGAAGCGGCTGATGACATCTGCTACGCGCTGATCGACCTTGAAGATGGCCTGGAAATGGATCTGCTGCAGTACGCCGAGGTCGAGTCCCTGCTGCTCAATCTGGTGGGGGACGACTTGCCGGAGACCTATCGCCAACTCGGCCCCCAAGAATCGCAACGACGCAAGCTGGCGATTCTGCGGGGCAAGGCGATTGAACATCTCACCAACGCTGCCGCCCGCGCCTTTGTCGAGCAGCAAGACGCACTGTTGGCCGGCACATTACCAGGGGATCTGGTCGAACACATGCATGGCACGGCCAAGCGCTGCGTGCTGGACGCCAAAGACATGGCGCGCAAAAAAATCTTCCAGGACAAACGCAAAACCCTGCATGAGATTGGCGCCTACACCACGCTGGAAATCCTGCTAAACGCCTTTTGCGGCGCAGCGCTGGAGCAGCATGGTCACAAACCCCTGTCGTTCAAGAATCGACGCATTCTCGATTTGCTGGGCAACAACGCTCCTGCCCCTCATTGGCCACTGCATCGCTCGTTTATGCGCATCATCGACTTTATCGCGGGCATGACCGACAGCTATGCCACGCAGATGGCCAGAGAAATGACGGGGCGCTCGAGTCCTGTCTGAAGAGTGCCCACCCTTATGAACAGGGGGGTGGGTGCACAGCAAAACCAGCACGCGCTTAACCATGCTGTATTAACTGCCAGTAGCTCTCGCCCAAACAAAAAGCCAGGGCGATTACGCACTTATTTCTTGATGTAAATACCACAAAGCAAAAACAAAACTACTCGTAGGAATATTCCTAATATAACTAGGAATACATAAAACCACTTGCAACCCCACACCAAACAAACGATTCAGCACGATATTAAACAGCCTCTACCCATCAAACAAATCGTGAGTTCACGCCTTATTTAATGTAGGAATATTCCCATACTACGTTTGTAGGCCGCCCCCTTCGTGTTCCCGCCCATATATCTGAGCTAAGGTGCGCGCTTTCTATGCAGCTCTTTAAGGGAATCTAATATGAACACAATTTTTATTGTCGACGATCACCCGGTAATCCGACTGGCTATTCGCATGTTGTTAGAACATGAGGGTTATGAAATAGTCGGCGAAACTGACAATGGCGTAGATGCGATGCAAATGATCCGCGAATGTGTCCCAGATCTGATTATTCTCGACATCAGCATTCCGAAACTCGACGGCCTGGAAGTGCTAGCACGTTTTAACGCAATGAATTCAACCCTTAAAACCTTGGTCCTAACGGCTCAGTCGCCGGCTCTTTTCGCCATGCGTTGCATGCAGTCGGGTGCGGCCGGATATGTGTGTAAACAAGAGGAGCTAAACGAACTTGTCAGCGCAATAAAAGCTGTATTCTCTGGCTACAATTACTTTCCTAGCCAAGCATTGACTCCTGAAAAACTGGGAGATGAAAACTCTTCAGAACTCGAATTATTCAAATCGGTCAATGACCGAGAACTCATGGTTCTGAAGCTATTTGCACAAGGCAAAACCAACAAAGAAATAGCCACCGGTATGTTTCTTAGTAATAAAACCGTGAGCACTTATAAAAAGCGGCTCATGCAAAAACTTAAAGCCAATTCCTTGGTCGACCTTATCGAATTGGCAAAACGCAACGCCTTAGTGTGAGAAACAGGATGCCCACGCGGTTAAATCATTACCTCTCTTTACTCGCAGGGTTAATCCTGTGTACACCCGTGTTCGCAGAGTTACCCCGGACTGAAAGCTTTGCCTTGCTCAGCCGCTCGGGCACCTATCACATGGAAGTCCCGCTGGATAAACAACAGCGTTACTGGCTACAAGAAAAACGTGAGCTGCGGGTAGGCACCTCCAACCCGGACTATCCGCCCTTTGACATGACCGTCAGCGGTCAAGACTACGAAGGTTTCACTGCTGATTACGTCGGCATCCTGGCCAAAGCCTTGAACGTGTCGATCAAGGTTCAACGCTTCCCTACTCGAGACGCCGCCATCAAGGCGCTTGAAGGCGGCAGCATCGACTTGCTCGGCACATCCAATGGTTTTGAAGCCGCGCACCCAAACCTGTTGCTCTCAACGCCCTATGCCATCGACCAGCCAGTACTGGTCACTCGCGAGGGAGAGACGCGGTCTCTCTCTCAAGGTCTGGAAGGCCTGCGCTTGAGCATGGTGTACCACTACTTACCGCTGGACGAAGTCAAGGCGCTCTATCCCAAAGCCATCATCCAGTCCTACCCGTCTTATCAGAACGCCATTAATTCGGTGGCGTTCGATCAGGCAGATGTATTTTTGGGGGACACCATCTCCACCCATTACATGATCAACAAGGGCTACCTGACAAACATCAAGATGGCCAATTTTGGCAAGCATGAAGCCTATGGTTTCAGCTTTGCCGTACGCCGCGACAACCCGCAACTGCTCGGCATAATCAACGCCACGCTGCGCGCTGTTCCCAACAGCGAACGAGAAAGCATTGCCAAGCGCTGGAACGCCAGCAGTGACCTGTTGCTGACGGACCAAAAACTCCAGCTCACTGCCCGTGAAGAACGCTGGTTGATCAAACACCCTGTCGTCAACGTGGTGGTCAATGAAACACTGGCGCCGCTGACCTTTTTCGATACCGAGGGTAATTTCAGGGGCATTACCGCTGATCTGCTGGAGGTTATTCGCCTGCGTACCGGGCTGCGTTTCGAGATACAGCGCGAGCGCAGCCTCAACACCATGATTCAAATGATCCAGCAGCACGACACCGACATTATCTCGGCCATCAGCCCCTCTGCTCCACGAGAAAGCGCCTTGACCTTCAGCCGCCCTTATCTCGAAAACTCTTTTGTCTTGCTCAGCGCCAAAGGCGCTGAGCAACCCACCAGCCTCGACCAGCTAGCCGGTAAACGTCTAGCCTTAACCCGGGGCAATCCCTTGACCGAGTACCTGCGCACAGAGCACCCACGGATCACGCTGGTCGAGACGGACGATATTTATCAGGCCACAGAATTGCTGGCCGAAGGCAAAGCAGAAGGTGCGGTGAATACGCTGGTGATTGCCAACTACCTGCTCGCCTCGCAATTATTTCAAGACCGATTGCAGATCAGCGCCACATTGGGCACTCAACCCGCGACGTTTTCTCTGGCCACCGCCCGCGATGCCCCCGAACTCGCCTCTATCCTCAACAAGGCACTGCTAAGCATTGCCCCCGATGAACTGGGGATCATCAACAGCCGCTGGCGCGGTTATGTCCCGGCAACTGACAGTTATTGGCGCAATTACCATCGCCTGATTTACCAGATCATTATTGGCACCAGCTTGTTACTGCTGCTGTCACTGGTCTGGAATGCCTACATGCGGCGCCAGATCAACCAGCGAAAAATGGCTGAACGCGCCCTCAGCGATCAATTTGAATTCATGCGTGCGCTGGTCAATGGCACGCCGCATCCCATTTATGTGCGTGACCGTGCCTGCATTCTGCAAACCTGCAACGACAGCTACCTCAACGCCTTTTCAGCCAAGCGCGAAGACGTCATCGGCAAAGACGTGATGCAAACCCAAAGCATCCTCAACAATGCACATGAAGCGCATGACTATCAGGCTGACTACTTGAGGGTTATGCGCGAAGGCACCCCGCTTATCGTCGATCGCCCGCTGCAGATCGGCGGCAAGACCCAAACCATCTACCACTGGATACTGCCTTACCGGGATTCGCTGGGTGAAGTGCAGGGCATTATTGGCGGCTGGATCGATATCAGCGACCGGCGCCAACTGATGGATGAACTGCGCGCAGCCAAAGAGCAAGCTGATGATGCCAACCGGGCTAAAAGTACCTTTCTGGCAACCATGAGCCATGAAATCCGTACACCGATGAACGCGGTCATTGGCATGCTTGAACTGGCCTTAAAGCGGGCCGATACCGGCCAATTTGACCGCCCTTCGATCGAAGTCGCTTACAACTCGGCCAAAGACCTGCTGGAACTGATTGGAGACATTCTCGACATTGCCAGGATTGAGTCCGGGCGACTTAACCTGAGCCCGGAGCGCGTCAATCTACGTGAACTGGCCAACTCGGTTATTCGGGTCTTCGATGGTCTGGCACGACAAAAGAACCTAAGCCTCTCGCTTATATTCAACCCGCTAGATAACGAGCCCGACGTACTGATAGATCCTCTTCGCTTCAAACAGATCCTGACCAATCTGGTCAGCAACGCGATCAAATTCACCGAGCGCGGCCAGGTCACGCTCCAACTCACGATGCTGCCTGCCGACACATCGGAGCAGGTTGAGCTGCAGTTAAGCGTGACGGACACCGGCATCGGCATTAGTGAACTCGATCAGACGCGATTGTTTGAACCCTTCTCTCAAGCCGAAAACAGCGGGCAACTGGCCTTAAGCGGCGCAGGCCTCGGCCTGGTGATCTGCCGTAGCCTGTGCGAAATGATGGGGGGCACGCTCAAGCTGAGCAGCCAACCGAGTGTCGGCACCCAGGTTCACATCAGGCTTAAGGTGTCAGCCTTGGCACCTTGCCTCGCAGCGCTCATTCAAGAACCCGTAATAACCCCCGCCGCTCGCCAATTGAACGTGCTAGTGGTCGATGATCATCCGGCTAATCGTTTGTTGATGTGCCAGCAACTGGGCTTCTTGGGGCATCATTTCACCACCGCTCACAATGGAGCAGCAGGGCTGGAACTGTGGAAGCAAGAGGTGTTCGATCTGGTTATTGCAGACTGCAACATGCCGATCATGAACGGTTATGACTTGACGCGTGCTATCCGCCAGCACGAGCAAGACTCAGACCAAGCGCGCTGCACCATTATGGGGTTTACAGCCAATGCGCAACCTGAAGAGCGCCAGCGGTGCAAGCTGGCCGGTATGGACGACTGCCTGTTTAAACCGATCAGCCTGATCTTGCTGAGCCAGCGCCTGAGCGCACTTGAGTCACTGCCCAGCTCAGCAGAGATTCTCAATGTTGAAACGCTCTACTCACTGGCTGGCAGAAATGGCTCGCATTTAAAATTGCTACTTGAAGAGCTGGTGCGCAGTAATCGACTGGACCTCAAGGCGCTGTTAGCGCTGAACATCACAGATGGGTTGGAGCCTTTTCAGGGCATTGCTCACCGAATAAAAGGCGCTGCAAAAATTGTCGGCGCTCACGACCTGATCAATCACTGTGAGGGGCTCGAACACGCAGAGTTGACGACACTCCAGGTGCGCAGCAATACGGTTCAGCTCGCCATGCGCACACTTGAGCGCGCATTACTGCGTGAACTGGCTCGACTGAACGAGGGCACCTAAATCGTTATCCCTACCGCAGAGCCAATTTAAGGGGCAGGTTGGCCACGACTTACTATGCTTACAGGCACCGGCACCCTGACACTTGCGGAGATCCCCCATGCCTCTGAACATGCCCGCCAGTAAGCGTCAGTTTCCGCTGCACATACACATCAGCGTGGTGTTCACTTTATTGCTGATCCTGATGGGCGTAGCACTGGGTGTTTTCAACTATATACAAAACACCCGCATCATCCTTGACGGCAGCCAGAAGCTGTTCAGCCAGATCGAGCAGGATGTGCAGTTAGACCTGCTGAATACCTATCAGCCGATTCGAAACACTCTGAATCTGCTGGCCCTGCATCCAAACGTGCCGACAGACCGCTTCGAATCCCGCCTCCAATTGCTGCAACCCTTCGTGCAGGCACTCAATGACACCCCCGCGCTCTCAGCGCTGTACTTGGCGGATAACAAAGGCAATTTTTTCCAAGTTAGGCCTTTACGCAGCGAGGCCAGTAGGGCACGTCAAAACGCCCCGCCGCACGCTGCTTATGAAGCCTGGTCCGTTCAACGCTCAGGCCAAACCGAAGGGGCCGTGTCGCAAAGGCTATTTTTTGATGAGTCCCTGACATTGCTGTCACAGCTCAGCAACCCTCATGAAGTCTATGACCCACGTGATCGCAGCTGGTTTATCCCAACCCACAGCCCCATCAACCAATCCACCACCAGCCCGTACTTGTTTTTCTCGACGGATGAAATCGGTACAACGCTGTCTAAACGCAGCTCGGCGAAAACCATGATTGCCGCAGACCTGACCCTTTCAGAGCTGTCCAGTACCCTCGGCAAACACTTGATTACGCCTAACACACAAATCGTGCTGTTCGATAACGACGGGCGAGCGGTGGCGTACCCGGATGCCAGCAAATTATTAACCGGGTTAGGCTCCACACAACTGTCCAAGGTAACCTCACTCAATCCAGCCCTCAATCTGCTGATCACACAAGGGATAGACGCAAACCAGCGCCTTGACGACGGGCAACGCCAATGGATCGTCTCATTGGCCAAGGTAGACGATGGCGGTTCCAACGGCCTGCAATTGGCCTTGATGGTGCCTGAGGACGAGTTACTGGCCGACGCTTATCGCCTACGCTGGGAAGGCACTCTGGTGGCACTGGCGATGTTGCTTTTGTGCTTGCCATTGGGTTGGTTGACCTCTCGACTGCTGGTCAAACCCTTGAAAGAGTTGGTGCAAGAGGCTAACGCGATTCGTCGCTTCGACTTCAACTACCCGATCCAGCAACAATCACCAGTGCTTGAAATCGACCAACTGGCCGCGTCGATGCAGCGAATGAAAGAAACCCTCGCAAGCTTCTTTGAAATCACCGCCAGCCTCTCGGCACATACTCGGTTTGAGCCCTTGCTGCAGTCGGTACTCGTCGAAATGATCAAGCTCGGACAAGCGCAGGCAGGGTTGATCTATCTCACGGAAAACGACAACACCGATCTAGAACTCAAAGGCTTGATCATTGATGGCCAAGCGCAGAGTTTGAGCATTCTGGCCCATAGCTTGATCAACCCGCAGGACGATCAAACGCCATCTTGGCTGCGCACGCTGAGTGCGGGCCAGGACAGCGTGGTGTGTGCGCTTAGCCTCGAGCAGGCGGGTGACTTGCTGCCTGTGATGCAGGCGCTCGACAGCCAAAGCATTCATGTGATCGGCATCCGGCTGCATAACCGCCACAGTGAAACCGTTGGCGTGCTTGCGCTGATCCTCAACAACAGCGAGGCCAGCAGTGATCAGGAGCCGCTGAGCGCCGAACGCATTGCATTTATCAAAGCCGTTTCCGGCGCAGCGGCTGTGTCGATTGAAAGCCAGCGCCTGCAAGAGCGCCAAAAACAACTGTTGAAAGCCTTTATTCAACTGCTGGCCGGGGCCATCGACGCCAAAAGTCCGTACACCGGCGGCCACTGTCAACGCGTTCCCGAACTGACCTTTATGCTGGCCAAGGCTGCCGAACAAAGCCAAGACCCGAATTTTGCGCTGTACAACCCAACGGATGAAGAGTGGGAAGCCCTGCACATAGCCGCCTGGCTACACGATTGCGGCAAAGTCACGACGCCGGAATATGTGGTCGACAAGGCGACCAAACTTGAAACCATTTACGACCGCATCCACGAAATTCGCACGCGATTTGAGGTGCTTAAGTGTGACGCCTGGATCAGCTACTGGCAGGCACTCGCCCAAGGCGGCAGCAATCAGCTGCTGGCTGATCAGCGTGATGCCCGCCTGGCAGCGCTCGATGACGATTTTGCCTTTGTGGCACGCAGCAATGTCGGCGGCGAAGCCATGGCAGAGGCGGACCTGGAGCGTTTGAAAAACATCGCAAGGCAAACCTGGACCCGTACCTTGGATGATCGCTTGGGCGTGTCGTGGGAAGAAAACGCACGACAGGCTAGGCGTGAAGCCCCAAGCCTTCCAGTCACCGAATTATTGCTGGGGGATAAACCCGAGCATCTGTTCATGCGGGCCGAGTCCGAATCCGAACTGAACGAAAGCGACAATCCTTGGGGTTTCAAGCTGGATGTCCCGCAGTACAAGTTCAATCGCGGCGAGCTGTACAACCTGAGCATCACCCGCGGCACATTGACCTCGGAAGAGCGCTACATCATCAATAACCACATTGTGCAAACCATCCTTATGCTCGACCGTCTGCCCTTCCCCAACTACCTAGGCAACATTGCGGAAATAGCGGGCGGGCATCACGAGCGAATGGATGGCAAGGGTTATCCGAAACGTCTGCGCCGAGAAGACATGAGCCTCGCAGCGCGAATGATGGCGATTGCCGATATTTTCGAAGCCCTGACCGCCTCGGACCGCCCCTACAAGCGGGGCAAAACCTTGAATGAGGCGCTGAACATCATGGCGGGCATGTGCCACGACGGGCACATTGACCCGTCGCTGTTCGAGCTGTTTATGCGCGAGCACATCTTTATGCAATACGCTCGGCAGTACCTTGAACCGCAGCAAATCGATACGGTCAACGTTGACGCGCTGCTGGTCAAGGCCGGGGTCGATTGAGCCTCTAAACGGCGATCAGCACTCGCTCAAGCGCAGGAAAATCGCCGCCAGCGCTTCAACACCTTGCTGGTCTTGCTCAGTGAATCTGCCGATGCTCGGGCTGTCCAGGTCCAGCACGCCGATCAGGCGACCGTCCTTGATCAAGGGCACCACCAACTCACTGTTGGACGCGCTGTCGCAGGCAATGTGCCCGGGGAATGCATGTACGTCTTCAACTCGCTGGGTCTGCCTGCTGGCCGCTGCGGCACCGCACACACCCCGCCCAAAAGGAATACGTACGCAGGCGATCTGGCCCTGAAACGGCCCTAGCACCAGTTCCTCGTTGCGATTGAGGTAGAACCCGGCCCAGTTCAAGTCATCAAGCTGACTGAACAAAAACGCCGAAAACTGCGCCGCGTTGGCGATAAAGTCGCGCTCATCGGCCAGCAAAGACTCCAGTTGCGCTTGCAGCAAGGTGTAACCGTCCAGGCCTGCGCCCGTGGCATTTAAATCAATCATTCGTGTACTCCAACAATTTCAATCCAACCCAGTAGCGCGCGAACTGATACGCACAGCGGCCATTACGATTGCCGCGCCCGGTTGCCCAGCGCACGGCCAAAATATCCAGCGCCTCATCACGCTGCCACTGCAAGCCGGCCTTGCCGGCCAGCACGTTGATCCAGTGTTCAACCACGCTCAGGAAGTGCTCCTGAGTAAATGGGTAAAACGATAACCAAAGTCCGAAGCGGTCGGACAACGCAATCTTGTCTTCAACGGCTTCATTGGGATGAAGTTCTCCATCGACGTTCTTCCAGTTCTCGTTATCGCTTTCTTTTTCGGGCACCAAGTGCCGACGATTAGACGTGGCGTAGAGCAAAACGTTATCGGGCGCTTGCTCCAACGAGCCATCGAGTACGCTTTTCAGCACCCGGTAATCACTCTCGCCGGCTTCAAATGACAAGTCATCGCAAAACAGCACAAAACGCTGAGGCAAACCCTGCAGTTGCTCGACCACCCGCGGAAGATCCGCCAAGTGGTCACGTTCGATTTCAATCAGCCGCAGACCTGCGCCCGCGTATTCAGCGAGCAATGCCCGAATCAGGGAAGACTTACCGGTGCCACGCGAGCCCCACAGCAAGGCATGGTTAGCGGGCAGGCCGTCAAGAAACTGCTTCGTATTGCGCCCCAGTTGATCGCGCTGGTTATCGACACCAATCAGGTCAGTCAGGCGCATCTCAAGACTGACGTCCAAGGGCAGCAAATAACCCGTACGACCTTCTCGCTGCCATCGCGCGGCCAAGCAACTGCCCCACTCGACTGCCTCGCGGGGCGCGGGCAACAAAGGCTCAAGGCGCGCAAGCACCGCTTCGGCCCGTTCCAGGAAAGCACTCAGTTTAGAATCCACATCATTTCCTCAGACTGGTTCGCAGCCATCGTGCATGAACATGACGAACGCTCAGCGCTCGCCCAGGCTGTGATTCATGCGGGCTCTTTGAAAAAACTGCACGTGTGCCAGCAAGTTACCCCATACATCGACTATTCTTGGCCGCCGAAAGGGAATGGAAACAGGTGTAGCACCCAATGGATATAAAATTCACCCATCGTCTGTCTTTCAAGCAAGCAAGACTGACAGTGTTGGTCGGTTTTGCTCTGGGGACGGTGCTCAGCCTGCTTCAAATCGGCATCGATTATGCCAGTGAAAACGCCGCCATCAATCGGGAAATCCAATCCCTGCTGGACATCAGTCACAACCCGGCCTCGCGTATTGCCTACAACCTCGACTCAGAACTCGCACAAGAGCTGGTGATGGGCCTGTTGAACTCGCCGGCTATCACCGGCGCGCAAATCAGTGATAACGATAAAAACACGCTGGCCTTTGTCCGGGACCCGCCAGAAGGCGGGCGCTACCGTGCATTAAGTGACTATCTGTTTGGCGAAACACGCACCTTCGACGACCGGCTCTATTTCAATCACCTGCCTGAACAAAGCGTGGGCGAATTGCACCTTGAGGTGGACACCTACCCCTTTGGGACCCGGTTCCTGCAACGTGCCGAAGTCACGCTGCTCACGGGTTTTGCGCGCAGTTTTCTACTGACGTTCATTCTGTTGGGGCTGTTTTACGTGATGTTGACCCGCCCCCTGACGCGGGTTATTCGCGAGCTCAGCATCAGTAAGCCCGGCGACCCCAACCCCTCACGCATCCACTGCCCGCCCGGCCATGAAGATGACGAAATTGGTGTGCTGGTCAACGCCGCCAATCTGCAGTTTGACGCCGTGACCCGCGAAATCGAACAACGACGCGCAGCAGAAAATCGCCTGACCGAGTATTTGGCTCAGTTGGAAAACATTGTCTCGGCTCGCACGCAAGAACTTGAGGCGATCAACACACGGCTCAGCCAGTCCAACGATGAACTCGAAGCCGCTCGCAGCACCGCCCTAGAAATGGCCCAGGCGCGGGCGGCCTTTCTGGCCAACATGAGCCATGAAATACGCACGCCGCTGAACGGTCTGCTGGGCATGCTCGCACTGTGTCTGGACAGTCCGCTGAATGCCGAACAGCACCAGCAACTGTCAATTGCCCATGACTCGGGCAAGGTGCTGGTCGAGTTGCTGAATGACATTCTCGACCTGTCAAAATTCGATGCCGGGCAATTAGAGCTGGAGCATATCGCCTTCGATCTCGGCACCTTGATTGAAGACACGGCCAAGCTGCTCTCGCAAAATGCCGCCCCAAGCGTAGAACTGACGTGCCTGATCCACCCGAGCTTCCCGGTGCTGATACTGGGCGACCCGACTCGCGTGCGCCAAATTGTCAGCAACCTGCTGTCCAACGCCCTGAAATTCACCCGTTTCGGACGCGTCGATGTGCGCCTCAGCACCCACAATAATCAGGTACGCATTGAAGTGTGTGACACCGGAATCGGTATCGCGCATGAAGCCCAAGCTCGCATATTCAGGCCTTTCACCCAGGCCGGGGCCGGCATTACTCGTCAGTTTGGCGGCACCGGCCTGGGGTTGGCATTGACCCGCAGCCTGTGTGAGGCCATGCAAGGGCGCCTAACCATCAGCTCGGAGATCGGATTCGGCAGCCAATTCTGTGCCGAACTGCCCTTGCCCTGTCATACCCCCGCGATCATCCCCACGCCGCTGTCGGGCCGAGTGGTGGCGGTGAGTGCCGCCAGCAGCGGTCTAAGTGAGTTGCTCAACAGCTACCTGCCACTATGGGGCCTGGACTATCAACGCTACTCCCTCGACCAGTCCCTAGTGGGTGTCGAACCTCAACTGCTGATTACCGACTGCCCGGAATGCCTGTTTGGGCTGCGACCGGCTATCAACACACCTATTTTGCTGGTCACCGCCTATGGCAACTTTATGCCTAGCGATCAAGTCAACGCGCTCGCCCCTCTGCAGCAAAAGGCCCGGCCTCTGTCACGGCAGGCGCTTTATCAAACCTTGCAACACTTGCTCCAGAAAGAGGACGAAGTGCACCCAAGCGTTCTTGTCAGCACTGCGCCAGTCGAGCATCGAGCGCGCATTCTTCTGGTCGAAGACAACCCGGTCAACCAACTGGTGGCCAAGGGCATGCTCGCCAAATTGGGCTGCGATGTGGTGATCGCGGCCCACGGCGGCGTAGCCCTGAGCCAGTTAAAACAGAGCGATTTCGATCTGGTGCTGATGGACTGCAACATGCCGGTGATGGACGGCTATGAGACCAGCCGGCAAATCCGCCAAAGCGGACGCTGGCCTGATTTGCCCATCGTCGCCTTGACGGCGAACGCTATGCCCGAAGAACGTGAACGCTGCCGCTCTGCAGGCATGAATGACTACTTGGCCAAACCCTTCCGGCGTGAAGAGCTGGCTGCATTACTCGACAGTTGGGTGCCCAAGAAAGAGGGGTAACTGCTTGTTTTGCGATCTTTTAAATGCTCAAAAGATCGCGAGATAAGCTCGTTCATTCCGGGATTTACTGGAGCAATTTCTCAATGTCAGCCTTAAGTGCTGCGGGCTTGGTGGCGGGTGCGTAGCGTTTTACCTTGCCATCGGGGCCGATCAGAAACTTGGTGAAGTTCCATTTGATGCCCTCCGACCCCAACACCCCAGGCGCACGCTTTTTCAGTTGCACAAATAGCGGATGTGCCTGGCTGCCGTTGACTTCAATCTTCTTGAACAACGGGAAGGTCACGCCAAAATTCAACTCGCAAAACTCGGAAATGGCTTCGGCATCGCCCGGCTCCTGCTTGCCGAACTGATTGCACGGAAAGCCAAGGACCACCAACCCCTGGTCCTTGTATTGCTGCCACAGGGCTTCAAGCCCTTTGTACTGGGAAGTAAAGCCACACTTACTAGCGGTGTTGACCACCAGCACTGCCTTGCCCGAGTAATCCGCCAGAGTTTTTTGCTCGCCGCTGAGGGTGGTACAGGGAATGTCGAACAGATTTTCGCTCATGACGGTGCTCTCATTAATAAACGTTACTGGCGGGGCACCAGATCCAGGCACACCGAATTGATGCAGTAGCGCAGCCCGGTTGGCGGTGGGCCATCGGGAAATACATGCCCCAGATGCGCATCGCACTTGGCGCAGGTCACTTCGGTGCGAATCATGCCATGGCTCACATCACGGATTTCAACCATCGCACTTTCGCCAATCGGCTGATAGAAGCTCGGCCAGCCGCAGCCCGAATCAAACTTGGCGCTGGAATCAAACAACGGCTCATTGCAGCAAATGCAGTGATAAACGCCCTCTGTTTTAGTCCCGTTGTATTTACCTGAAAACGGCCGTTCGGTGCCTTTAAGACGGCACACGTTGTATTGCTCTGGATCGAGCATGGCCTTCCATTCGTCCAGGGTTTTGTTCAACTTTTCCATGGTTCTACCTCTGCAACTGAAAAACCCTGACCGGTGGCTTTTCCAGGGGGCGGGTGGCACGTATGATTGCGCCTCGTTATGCGCCAGTCTGGCACCCGCTCTATTTGCATTCAAACGGATTCTTGAAGCATAGCGGCGTTCGCCAACGCAGAATTTCCCAGTGCCAAGGTACTCACCTTGCCTGGATCGTTCATTTTCGGGATCCCATCACCATGCAGGTCAGCAAATCAAACAAGCTCGCCAACGTCTGTTATGACATTCGCGGCCCAGTGCTCAAGCACGCCAAACGTCTGGAAGAGGAAGGCCAACGCATCCTCAAGCTGAATATCGGCAACCCGGCGCCTTTTGGTTTTGAAGCGCCGGACGAAATCCTGCAGGACGTGATCCGCAACCTGCCGACCGCGCAAGGTTACAGCGACTCCAAAGGCCTTTTCAGCGCCCGTAAGGCGGTGATGCAGTACTACCAGCAAAAAGAAGTTGAAGGTGTCGGCATCGAAGACATCTACCTGGGCAACGGCGTGTCCGAACTGATCGTGATGTCGCTGCAAGCGTTGCTCAACAACGGTGACGAAGTGCTGGTGCCAGCCCCCGACTACCCGTTGTGGACAGCTGCCGTGACCCTGGCCGGTGGCCACCCGGTGCACTACCTGTGCGACGAGCAGGCCAACTGGTGGCCTGATCTGGCCGACATTAAGGCCAAGATCACCCCTAACACAAAAGCCATGGTCATCATCAACCCGAACAACCCAACGGGTGCGGTGTACTCCAAGGAAGTGTTGCTGGGCATGCTCGAACTGGCACGCCAGCACAACCTGGTGGTGTTCTCGGATGAAATCTACGACAAGATTCTATACGACGACGCCGTGCACATTTGCACCGCCTCCCTAGCCCCCGACGTGCTGTGCCTGACCTTCAACGGCTTGTCCAAGTCTTACCGGGTGGCAGGCTTCCGTTCCGGCTGGATCGCGATCTCCGGCCCCAAGCAAAATGCCCAAAGCTACATTGAAGGCATCGACATGCTGGCCAACATGCGTTTGTGTGCCAACGTGCCCAGCCAGCATGCCATCCAAACCGCGCTGGGCGGCTACCAAAGCATCAACGACCTGGTACTGCCAAACGGTCGCTTGCTGGAGCAGCGTAACCGCACCTGGGAATTGCTCAATGACATTCCCGGCGTGAGCTGCGTGAAGCCGATGGGCGCGCTGTACGCTTTCCCACGGATCGACCCAAAAGTGTGCCCGATCCTCAACGACGAAAAATTCGTCCTGGACTTGCTGCTCTCGGAAAAACTGCTGGTGGTCCAGGGCACCGCGTTCAACTGGCCTTGGCCCGACCACTTCCGCGTGGTGACATTGCCTCGTGTAGACGAGTTGGACATGGCCATCGGACGGATCGGTAACTTTCTGAAGACCTATCGTCAGTAATTTCCCAGCATGCTGTGCGACTAATGAAAAGTCGCACAGCATGTGTCCAATGAAACATTCTTCAGCTGTTTCCTCCTCTGCCCTTCAAAAAAAATTAAAAACCGGTAAAGCCTTTTATTTACTGGCTTCGGACTAAACTTTTGCCTAAAGAAGTGGCATGTCCCTATTAGGAAATGTCAGGCGCTGCTCTGGAATCACCCTGTAGGACACAGTTTGAAATAGTCACTTGGTTGAATAGCCTGAAGCAGCACCTTATATACCCGCATACGGCAATACCCCTAGACGAGGAGATTCTTACAACCATGATGCGCATTCTGCTGTTTTTGGCCACTAACCTGGCGGTCGTGCTGATTGCCAGCATCACCCTGAGCCTGTTCGGCTTTAACGGGTTCATGGCGGCCAACGGGGTTGATCTGAACCTCAGTCAGCTGTTGGTGTTCTGTGCGGTCTTTGGTTTTGCAGGGTCTTTGTTCTCGCTGTTCATCTCTAAATGGATGGCGAAAATGAGTACCAGCACCCAGGTGATCACTCAACCTCGTACCCGCCACGAGCAATGGTTGATGCAAACCGTTGAACAACTGTCCCGCGAAGCCGGGATCAAAATGCCTGAAGTGGGTATTTTCCCAGCCTACGAGGCCAATGCCTTTGCAACCGGCTGGAACAAAAACGATGCACTGGTTGCAGTCAGCCAAGGCTTGCTGGAGCGGTTCTCGCCCGATGAAGTGAAGGCAGTACTGGCTCACGAAATCGGCCACGTCGCCAACGGTGACATGGTTACGCTGGCCTTGGTTCAAGGCGTGGTGAACACCTTTGTGATGTTCTTTGCCCGTATCATCGGCAATTTCGTCGACAAGGTGGTGTTCAAAAACGAGGAAGGCCGAGGCATTGCTTACTATGTCGCGACCATCTTCGCGGAACTGGTTCTGGGCTTCCTGGCCAGCGCCATCGTGATGTGGTTCTCGCGCAAACGTGAGTTCCGGGCTGACGAAGCCGGTGCTCATCTAGCCGGTACTGCAGCCATGATCAGCGCCTTACAACGCCTACGCTCCGAGCAAGGCCTGCCGGTGCACATGCCGGACACTTTGAGTGCTTTCGGCATCAATGGTGGCTTGAAGCAAGGCCTAGCGCGGATGTTCATGAGCCACCCGCCACTGGAAGAACGTATTGATGCACTGCGTCGCCGCGGCTAACCCCACGGCAAGCACAAAAAAGGGCGACTCCGGTCGCTCTTTTTTGTGTCCAGCAATCAGCCCCCGGATGTTTTGCTCAGGCGATAAACCCGCTCATCAAGACGCGTCACCCCGCTCTTGAGAAACTTCCACTCCTGGCCAAGCACATCAGCCTCCTCAAGGGTTTCCAATGACCAATCAGGCGCCATCAGACGCTGAACCTCAGCATCTGGCACTGAAAACGGCGGTCCGCTCATCTGCGACTGATCGTAGTCGAGGGTAATCAACAGCCCTTTGCAGCCTTGGGCGAGGATATTGCCAAGGTGTCGAACATAGGTCTCACGCATTTCAGGCGGCAAAGCAATGATCGCCGCACGGTCGTACAGCCCTCTGCACTGAGCCACATCTTCGGCGGTCAGGGCAAAGAAATCACCACACAAGAGCGTGATAGGGCCCGCCTCGTACACCGTGAAAGCGCCTTGCTGGCGAATATCGGGATTGATCTGTTGTTCGTGAAAAAACTGCTCCACGGCCGTCTGCGAGAGCTCTACACCCAACACTTCGTAGCCATTGGCCGCTAGCCAGCTCAGATCCAGGCTTTTACCGCACAAGGGCACCAGCACTCGGCTGCCCTGCTCCAACCCAACCGTCGGCCACAGACGTTGAAGGTAGGCATTGGCCTTATCTAGGTGAAAGCCGATCTGATTGCGCTCCCAGCGGTCGTGCCAAAATTCTGGCTGCATGATTCACCTTTAAATTCGATAAATAAGTACTAAAACTTATATTGGATTTAGATCAATGATCAGGTTGAAGATGGCGCATCTTAACCTTGAGGACGCACACCATGCTGCCCAGCCTATTTATATCGCACGGTTCTCCGATGCTAGCACTGGAACCCGGCGAAAGCGGCCCGGCATTGCAGCAACTGGCCGCTGAGCTGCCCCGCCCCAAAGCCATTGTCGTCGTCTCGGCCCATTGGGAAAGCAACGACCTGAGGGTCGCCAGCCACTCTGCACCTGAAACCTGGCACGACTTTGGCGGTTTCCCACCTGAGTTGTTCGCCGTGCAATACCCCGCTCCGGGTGATCCTGCGTTGGCAGCCCGCATCGTACAACTGCTGGAAGCACATGGCATGCCCGCACAACTGGATGACAAGCGCCCTTTTGACCATGGGGCCTGGGTGCCACTGTCGCTGATGTACCCGGCGGCCGACATTCCTGTGGTGCAGGTTTCGTTGCCAAGTCGGCTGGGGCCGGTGGTTCAAACAGAAGTGGGCCAAGCGTTGGCATCTCTGCGCAGCGAAGGCATCTTGCTGATCGGCTCCGGCAGCATCACGCACAACCTGCGCGAGCTGAATTGGCGCGCCGGACCTGAAATCAGTGAGCCTTGGGCACAGGCATTTCGGGCCTGGATGATCGATAAGTTGGCTGCCGAGGATGAAGCAGCCTTGCACCAATACCGTCAGCAGGCACCGTTTGCGGCCAAAAACCATCCCAGCGAAGAACACCTGTTGCCGCTGTACTTTGCCCGTGGTGCGGGCGGGGATTTCAGCATTGCCCATCAAGGTTGGACCTTGGGAGCGCTGGGCATGGATATCTATCGGTTTGGCTGACAACCGCCGGAGCCTGCCAGATCGCAGGCAAAAAAAATCCCCGAACCAGTCGGGGATTTTTTAGCGATTAATCACAGCGCACTGTGATTAATCTTCGCGGTAGCGACGCAGCTTCAACTGCTTGCCCGCAACACGCGTGTCTTTCAACTTGGCCAGCAGTTTTTCCAGGCCATCTTCCGGCAGTTCTACCAAGCTGAAGCTATCGCGCACTTGAATGCGACCGATTGCTTCACGTGCCAAGCCACCCTCGTTGAGGATAGCGCCCAGCAGGTTCTTGGCAGCGATACCATCACGCGCACCCAGCGCGGTACGGCAACGAGCACGGCCTTCAGCCAATGGAACCGGAGCGCGACGCTCACGATCACCACGGTCTGGACGGTCGCCAGTACGCTCGGACGAACGCTCACGCGGTGCGCTGTTAGGCACCAGTGGACGCTCGCGCTCGATAGCTGCCAAGGTCAGAGCCTGACCGTTGGTGGCTTTGCGCAACAGAGCTGCGGCCAGTGCACGCGGGCTGCAACCAATATCGGCGGTCAGGCGGTCTAGCAGGTCGCCGTGGGTCGATTCAGCATCAGCAACCAGTGGCGCCAGGCTGTTGGTCAGTTTCTTGATGCGAGCATCGAGAACTGCCTGAGCATCCGGCAGGCGGACCTCAGCAACCTTTTGACCAGTGACACGCTCGATCACTTGCAGCATGCGGCGCTCACGAGGAGTCACCAGCAACAGTGCACGACCTTCGCGACCGGCACGACCAGTACGGCCGATACGGTGAACGTAGGACTCTGGATCGTACGGCATGTCAACGTTGAACACGTGAGTGATACGCGGAACGTCAAGACCACGAGCAGCTACGTCGGTCGCTACAACGATGTCCAGACGGCCATCTTTGAGAGAGTCGATAACGCGCTCACGTTGGTTCTGAGCAATGTCACCGTTCAGCGCAGCAGCTTTATAGCCTTTGGCTTCCAGGGCACTGGCCAAGTCCAGGGTCGCTTGCTTAGTGCGTACGAACATGATCAGGGCGTCGAAGTCTTCAACTTCCAGCAGGCTCAATACAGCCGAGGTCTTCTGGTCAGCGTGAACCAACAGGTGAGCCTGTTCGATCGCGGTAACGGTCTGAGTCTTGGTCTGGATTTTTACGTGTTGCGGATCGCGCAAATGGCGCTCAGCAATGGCACGGATCGACTGCGGCAAGGTGGCCGAGAACAATACGGTCTGACGAGTAGCAGGCAAAGCCTTGAAGATCACTTCAAGGTCATCCATGAAGCCCAGCTTGAGCATTTCGTCAGCTTCGTCGAGAACCAGGTGGTTCACGGTCGCCAATACTTTTTCGTCACGACGCAGGTGGTCGCACAGACGGCCCGGAGTGGCGACAACAATTTGTGCGCCATTACGGATTGCTTTCAGTTGTGGGCCCATAGGCGCGCCGCCGTAAACGGCCACAACGGTAACGCCCGGCATTTGCTTGGCGTAGGTTTCGAAAGCGGTTGCTACTTGCAGCGCCAACTCACGGGTTGGCGCCAGGATCAGGGCTTGCGGCTCGCGCTTAGCAGGATCGATGCGATGCAGGATCGGCAGGGCAAATGCGGCGGTTTTACCCGTACCGGTTTGCGCCTGACCAATCATGTCGTGACCGGCCATAATGATCGGGATCGATTGCTGCTGAATCGCCGAAGGTTCTTCGTAGCCAGTCGCTATGACAGCTGCAAGAATGTTCGGATTAAGATTAAAAGCGGCGAAGCCGCCGGTTTCCTGGGTCATGGGTCTGCCTCTAAGTGCATCCGCAAAGACCCATGCTCCAAAGCTGCGCATGCCGTGTAAGACTCAAGAGTCGCCCTGGCTGCTTTGTCGGCGGGGATTTGCGAAAACGTTAAATGAATGGAGCGTTCAGGGTAGTCCGCGAAACGGACGAGCAGCCGAAGCGTGCTTCGGGAAATGCAACACCTAAACGTGGCCCGGCTAAAGGCCGGCGCGCACTATACCGGATTTATCAAAAAAAAGAAGCGCTTTTTTAGTGCGCAATCGTCTGTATGCCTCTGTAGACCGGGCTTTAGCGATATTTTAGGCGTTGCAAAATCGTTTCGCGCCCGGCCACTCTGGGGCAATCGCTAAAACGATTAACCCGAGCGCCTCAAGTCGCTGGACGAATCGACTTGATTAACGGTTCCAGCGAATACCCCAAACGCGGGGCCAACGCCTGCGCACGCGCAGTCAGTGCGTGCATGTCCAAGGTTTGATCCAGGTCGCTAGGCACCAGCAGGATCACATTGCCTTCTTTGACCGGCAGCTCCCAGTAGTGGCGATGGTACAAGCCACGCAACAAGGCGGCACCCAGCGGTTTACCATCATCGGTCGCCCATTGGTTAATCACCAGCCAGCCGTTAGCCGACAGTTTTTTCTGGCAGTTTTCGAGAAAGTTCCAGGCCAGGTGACCTGCCGCTGGCCCCAGATCGTTATAGAGGTCGACGAAAATCAGGTCCGCCGACTCTGCGCTGGGCAGCAACTCCACGGCATCGCCAATGCGAATGTACAGCCGCGGATCATCGTCCAGCCCTAGGTATTCAATGGCCAGACGCGGCACATCCGGGCGTAGCTCAATGGCTTCGACATCATCAAGCGGCAAGAACTTCAAGCAGGCTTGGGTTAGGGTTCCGGCGCCAAGCCCAAGAAACAAGGCACTTTCAGGCGCCTCATGGCACAGCGCACCGATCAGCATGGCACGGGTGTAGTCATACTCCAGCCAGCTTGGATCAGCCGTGAACACGCAGCTTTGCTCAATCGCATCGCCAAATTCGAGGAAGCGGTAGTCTTCCACTTCCAGCACTCGAATCATGCCGAAGTCATCATGGACTTCAGCGAGCAGGCGCTCAACGCGCTCCTCAGACATTGCCTCTCCTTGCCGCGCCCCGACACACACGGGCAACGCGCTAAAAACCACCACTCGATATCGAGCGCAAAGGCGCAATTGTCGGCCATTGCAGCGCAACAGGTCACGCACTAATTGCTGATAACATGCGCCACCCCTTTCCCACACTAGAGTCTGCGATGAGCCAACCCTGGAGCCCTGACAGCTGGCGCGCCCTGCCGATCCAGCAACAACCCCACTACCCTGACGCGGCGCATTTGCAGCGCGTTGAACAAAGCCTGGCGAGCTATCCGCCGCTGGTATTTGCAGGCGAAGCCCGCGAGCTGCGCCGTCAATTTGCCGAGGTGACTCAGGGGCGGGCGTTCCTGTTACAGGGCGGTGATTGTGCGGAAAGCTTTGCTGAGTTTTCGGCAGCCAAGATTCGCGACACCTTCAAGGTATTGCTGCAAATGGCCATCGTCATGACGTTTGCGGCGGGCTGCCCAGTGGTCAAGGTGGGACGCATGGCGGGCCAATTCGCCAAGCCGCGCTCGGCCAATGATGAAACGATCAATGGCGTCACGCTGCCGGCTTATCGCGGCGACATTGTGAATGGCATCGGTTTCGATGAAAAAAGCCGCGTGCCAGACCCCGAGCGCTTGCTGCAGTCTTACCACCAGTCCACCGCGACCCTGAACCTGCTGCGCGCCTTTGCCCAAGGCGGCTTTGCCGACCTGCATCAGGTACACAAGTGGAACTTGGATTTCATCGCCAATTCGGCGCTGGCTGAAAAGTACAGCCAACTGGCCGACCGCATCGACGAAACCTTAGCCTTTATGCGCGCCTGCGGCATGGACACCTCGCCGCAACTGCGCGAAACCAGCTTTTTTACCGCCCACGAAGCCTTGCTGCTGAACTATGAAGAAGCCTTCGTACGCCGCGACAGCCTGACCAACGATTACTACGACTGCTCGGCGCACATGCTCTGGATTGGCGACCGCACCCGCCAACTGGACGGCGCCCATGTCGAGTTCCTGCGCGGGGTGAACAACCCGATCGGGGTCAAGGTTGGCCCGACCATGAACACCGAGGAACTGATCCGCCTGATCGACATCCTCAACCCCGACAACGACCCGGGCCGTCTTAACCTGATCGTGCGTATGGGTGCCAACAAAGTGGGCGACCATTTGCCGCAACTGATCCGCGCGGTTGAGAGCGAAGGTAAAAAGGTGCTGTGGAGCAGCGATCCCATGCACGCCAACACCATCAAGGCCAGCAGCGGCTACAAGACCCGCGATTTTGCGCAGATCCTGGGCGAGGTGAAGCAGTTCTTCCAGGTACACGAAGCCGAAGGCAGCTACGCGGGCGGGATCCATATCGAAATGACCGGGCAAAACGTTACCGAATGCATTGGCGGTGCCAACCCGATTACCGAAGACGGCTTGTCAGATCGTTATCACACCCACTGCGACCCGCGCATGAACGCCGATCAGTCGCTGGAACTGGCGTTTTTGATTGCCGAGACGCTCAAACAGGTAAAACGCTAAAACCCGTGGGAACGGGCTTGCTCGTTATTTAGGCGCCTCGGTATTTCAGCTAGATCGAGGTGATGCCATCGCGAGCAAGCCCGCTCCCACGCAAGCGAGATCGCTCACTTCTTGAGCGGATCATCCCAAAATGCGCGATGGCTTTCGGTTTCAATGTCTGCCCTGCTGAGGCCTAGGTCCTTGAGCGCCGCATCGCTGATTCGCCGCAAACTCGCACGCTCTTGCGACAGCTGATACCAACGCGCAATACGCGCCCACCACTGCACGGCTCTTTGACCTTTCATCACTTGATACCTCCTTGGGGATGGTTCAAGTCTCGGCCCAGGCATAATATCAATCCAACGAATGTTTCTTATGTGACACATCTGCGAGATTGATCAATGGCCGAGTTTCCCAGTATCGATACCGACCTGTTGCGCACCTTTGCCGCGATTGCTGATCACGGGGGTTTTACCCGCGCCGCCGATGTCGTCAATCGCACGCAGTCGGCGGTCAGCATGCAGATGAAGCGGCTGGAGGAGGACGTGCTGCAATGCGTACTGTTCAAGCGTGAGGGCCGCAGTGTCAGCCTCACCCCCGAAGGCGTGCTGCTACTGGGTTACGCACGGCGGATTCTTAAACTGCACAGTGAGGTCTTCAGCACGCTGCGCAAACCGCAGATGGTCGGCACGGTAAAAATCGGCTCGCCGGATGATTACGTGATGCGTTTTTTGCCCGGCGTGCTCATGCGCTTTGCTCAGGATTACCCGCTGATCGATGTTGAAGTGCATTGCGAGCCGTCCGCCCAACTGCTGCAACGCAACGATCTGGACCTGACCATCGTGACCCGCCAGCCGGGCAACGAAATCGGCCAGTTGCTGCGCCACGAACGCTTCGTGTGGATGGTGGCTCAAGGCTTCTCGCCCCACGAACAAACGCCCCTGCCGCTGGCCATGTTCAATACCGACTGTTTTTGCCGAACCTGGGCCTGCAATGCGCTGGATATTCAGCAGCGCGAATACCGGGTGGCGTATACCAGCGCCAGCTTGGCGGCGATCAATGCCGTGGTCAGTACAGGGTTGGCCGTGACTGCCCAGCTGGAAAGCCTGCTGACGCCGAATTTACGCATTATTGGTGAGGCCGAGAACCTGCCTGCATTGCCTTCGGCGAGCATTGTGCTGATGCGCAAACACAGCGGCGCGCCCTCGCCGATCATTGAGTGCTTTGCCGAATACATCGTTGAAGGCTTTAAGCTTTAACCGCCAGCAACGCCGCACACAGCAGCAGAAAACAGCAGTACAAGCCACGCAGCAAACGCTCAGGCATGGCATAGGCCACCTTCACGCCCCAACTGATACTCAACAAGCCGCCCACGGCCATCGGCAACCCCATGAGCCAGTTGACCTCACCGTGCGCGGCGTAAGTCAGCAAGGTGACTGTGGTGCTCGGCGCCGCCAGCGCCAGAGACAGGCCTTGAGCCACGACCTGGCTAGTGCCGAACACACTGGTCAGCACGGGCGCAGCGACCACGGCCCCGCCAACACCGAACAGCCCGCCGGTGGTGCCTGCCAACACACCCAGCGCGCCATACGAGCGCCAGCCAAAGCGCGAGCCGTTCACCGGCTGCCGGGCTGATCCATACAGTTTGAACAGGTTGTAAAGAGTGATCGCGAGCAGAAAGCCAATGAAGCCCCAACGAATGAGGCCCGCATCCACGCCGACGGCCAGCATTGCGCCAAGCCAGGCAAAACAAAAACTCATCAACACCAGCGGCAATGCTTGACGCAGTTCGATTTTATTGCGCTGGTGGTAGCGATACAGCGCGAGATACACATTGGGTACAGACATCACCAGGGCAGTGCCTTGCGCCATTTGCTGATCGAGACCAAACCACATCCCCAGCACCGGGATAGCGATCAACGCACCACCAATCCCGAACAGCCCGCCCAACGCGCCTAAAACGACGCCCAAGGCCCCGTACATTGCAAAATCAATGAGCATTTCTACCCCTCAGTCAGAGTGGCCATGCTAACCAGTCACTCCTGTACGGCAAAGCTTAAACCGCACCGCGCGCCTGTTTTCACACGCAAAAAAAACCCGACATTGAAGTCGGGTTTTTTCATCGTGCGGTTAACGCAAGGTTTAAACCTTTGCGCGGCCCTTGTAAGAGCCACCTTCACGGGTGTCGATCTCGATCCAATCGCCGATTTCAACGAAATCTGCAACGCTCAGTTCGGTACCGTTTTTCAGTTTGGCAGGCTTCATTACCTTGCCCGAAGTGTCGCCGCGAGCGGAACCTTCGGTGTAGTCAACCTGACGCACGATAGTGGTCGGCAGTTCTACGGAAACCAGACGCTCTTCAAAGAAGATCGCTTCGCAAACGTCAGTCATGCCTTCTTCGATGAATGGCAGAACCGCTTCGATGTCTTCAGCGTTCAGCTCGTACATGGTGTAGTCAGAGGTGTCCATGAACGTGTAGGTGTCGCCGCTGATGAAGGACAGGGTCGCTTCTTTGCGATCCAGGATCACGTCTTCCAGCTTGTCATCTGCGCTGTATACGATTTCAGTCTTGTAGCCAGTCAGCAGGTTCTTCAGCTTGGTCTTCATGATTGCGCTGTTACGACCGGACTTGGTGAACTCAGCTTTCTGAACCAACCAAGGGTCGTTTTCGAGCTTGATGACTGTACCGGGTTTAAGCTCTTTACCAGTTTTCATTACGAATATCCGAATTTGGATTGAGATTTACAAAAATCTAGGCCGCGTATCATATCCAATTTCTATAAAACAGTACCAGCGCTTGCGCAAGATCAGCCTGCAATGACTGTTCCAGACACCATTGCTCAGCGTGCTCGCTGAGCTCTTGCCAGTGTTCCTGCACTCCATTCCAGCTTTGAGCCATGTCGGAACCGGCATTCCAGGCGTGCCACAACCCGGTGAATGCCTGTGCGGCAGCGGGCGAAAGGGCTTTTACATACAACGCCAAAAAGGCATTGAGCTTGACCCAATGCGCGTCTTCTTCCTGTTCATAAATGTGCCAAAGCAGCGGCCGCCCCGCCCATTGCGCCCGCACGAACGAGTCTTCGCCGCGCACCGCATTGAAATCACAGCTCCACAACACGCGGTCGTAATCTTGCTGCCGGACGAATGGTAGCGCCTGAACGGTCAATGACCCACGCTGCTCAACACGTCCTAGCCCAAGCTCATCAATCTCAAGCCAGCGCAGCAGATCGCCCATGATCCGGCCCTGCGGAACCAACAGATGGGTGGGCGTGTTGCCCGTTGCCATGGCGTCCAGCCAACTGGCCAGCCCGCTGTTCTCATAGGCAAACAGGGAGATCAGCCGCGCGTTGTCTGCTGCAAAAACGCCCAAGCCCTGCAAAAACGCCTGCCGGGCCTGCGGGTCTTGCTCAAAGGCCCGGCGCCGCGCCAGCAAGTCAGCCTCGCGCAACAGGCCGCCAGTCCCGGCATCAAAACCTGGAAAGAAGAACATCCGCTTCAAACCATCCGGCCGCAGGGAGGGCAAACCATGGCAGCCGCTGACCCAGTCTTCGGCGCTTAAATATTCAAGATTTATCCACAGCACCGGTGTTTCTCGCGCTTTCATGGCGAGTCGGTAACTGTCGGGCAAGGTGCAGGCGAAGGCTTCGATCACCACATCGGCAACCTCCACCGGCTGCCAGTCCTTGGGCCACGCGCGCACCTCCACGCCCTGCTGCCATTGCTGAGCGGCGCTGGCGTCGGCCTCAGGACAGAGCGGCACAAACGCCTGCACATCATCGACCCACAACCGAACGGGCACCTGATGCTCAGCCACCAACTGGCGAGCCAAACGCCAGGTCACACCAATGTCGCCGTAGTTATCGACCACACTGCAAAAAATATCCCAGGAGGCTTTCATTCCGGGCTCCGACATTAAAAGGGCTGATTGTCCGTACAAATCAACGCGTACAGAAGGCTTGAGGCGGATTAATCTGCCGAAGAGTCGTGCGACAATCGCCGCTCGCCTCTATCAAGCCCCCTCTTATGAACAAGACCGCCGTGCACCAGCAGATGCTGGAACAGCTCGCCATCGACCTCGACGTACTCCAACGTGCGGCGCAAACAGCATATGAGGCTGCGACCCACAAAGAGAACATTGCCGAGAACAAGTACGACACCCTTGGGCTTGAAGCGTCTTACCTGGCAACCGGCCAGGCACGCCGGGTTGAAGAAATTCGCCTAGCGCTGAAAAACTGCCAGGCCATGACCCTCACCCCGTTTAACCCGGCGCAGGGGATTCAGGTCGGGGCATTGGTCAGGCTTGAAGCTGACAATGGCAACGAACAGTGGTTATTCCTGGCCCCGGAAGCCGCCGGCCTCAAGCTTGACCATGACGGTCACACCGTGACCGTCATCACCCCGCGCGCACCGCTGGGCGCAGCCTTGCTCGGCAAGCAGATGGACGATGACGTGCAAATCAACGTGGGTGGCGCAGTGCAGGGGTTTGTGGTTTGCGAGGTTGACTAAACGCTCGCGCCTACAGGTTTAGAGATTACTTGGCCGCCATCAAACGGTTCACTTCACTGCGCACCATGTTGGCGTATTCCGGCGGGGACATGGCGTCCAGCTCCGAACGTACCCACTCAGACCACTTGCCCTTGCGCTTGGCGCGCTCCCCAAACAAACGCGCCGCGTCTGCCTTGGCTTTGCCCAAGTTACTCTGCCAAAGCTCGTACAAACGAGACTTTTCATCTTCAAGCGCAGCCCGCTCAGCGAGTGGCTTATTGGCGAGGTTGAAGCTCATTAGATTTTCCTGCGGCGTAAATTAGGCGACATCTTACACCTTCAAAAGAAGTGTCTCAGTCTGGATTTTAACTACGCTCACACCTCAGCTTCAGAATCCGTTTAAAAAAGATGCAACTTTTTAGCATTGGGTTGACTCCATTAGTCATCACCCTTTTCACCTGCAAGGAGTACCGCAATGGCTCGAAAAAATGCCGTACAAGCCGCTGAAGATCAAATCAAGGATCAAGCGTTCAGCGAGCTTCAAGAACTGATTGCCGAATCTGACAAACTGCTCAAAGACAGCGCGTCTTTGATTGGCGAAGAAGGCGAGACCTTGCGTGCGCAGGTCGGTTTGAAACTCAAACAAGCGCTGGACTCTGTGAGTAATGTGCGTGAGCGCAGCAAACCCGTCGTCGATGCCACCGAAAACTATATCGGTGGGCACCCATGGCAAACCGTGGCCATCTCGGCCGGTTTCGGCCTGGTAGTCGGCCTGCTGCTGGGACGCCGCAACTAATTCAATTGCAACGCCCGTAAACCAAGCCCTTTCGCCGTCATAGCGAGGGGGCTTTGTGGTTTAGAAATCACAATTTTTGACATATTCAGTGACATTGCGCTCGAGCATTCCGGATACTTCACGGTATTCCCCCCATGCTAACGAGACAGTCAATGTCCGATTCCACCGTTGCTACAAAACCTTTGAGCACTGCCCTGATACTGCTGATGGCGATTGCCACCGGCCTTGCTGTCGCCAGTAATTACTACGCACAACCTTTGCTGCACACCATCGCCAAAGAGCTGGGTTTGAGCATGGAAAGTGCCGGCACGGTGGTGATCACCGCTCAACTGAGTTACGGCGCCGGGCTGTTGTTGCTGGTGCCGCTGGGCGACCTGTTTGAACAACGCCGACTGATCGTCACCATGACGGTGCTCAGTGCCTTGGGCCTGCTGTTAAGCGCTTTCGCCCCGTCGTTGACGTGGCTATTAATCGGTACCGCAGTCACCGGACTGTTTTCGGTGTCGGCCCAAGTGCTGGTCCCAATGGCCGCCAGCCTGACCGACCCGAAAAGCCGCGGTAGTGTGGTTGGCACGCTGATGAGTGGCCTGCTGCTGGGTATTTTGCTGGCCCGTACCGTGGCCGGGGCACTGTCATCGGCCGGTGACTGGCGGACCATTTACCTGCTAGCAGCGGCCCTGATGCTAATCAGCGCCATTTCGCTGTTCTGCGCCCTGCCTAATCATCACCACAGCGCCGGCCTGAGCTACCCCAGACTACTGGGCTCGGTGTTCAAGCTATTTGTCGAGGAGCCGGTGCTGCGCCTGCGTTCATTGCTGGGCCTGCTGACCTTCTCGCTGTTTGCCTTGTTCTGGACGCCACTGGCGTTCTTGCTGGCCGTACCGCCTTACGACTATTCAGACGGGGTGATTGGTCTGTTTGGCCTCGCAGGTGCGGTGGGCGCACTGGCCGCCAATTGGGCCGGACGCATGGCAGACCGTGGTCGTGGACAAATGGCGACGACCGTCGGTCTGCTGGTTCTGTTGGCCTGCTGGCTGCCCATGGCGTTTGCCGGTCACTCATTGATCGCGCTGATTATCGGCGTACTGGCCCTCGACTTTGCCGTGCAACTGGTACACGTGAGCAATCAGAACGCCGTGTTCCAAGTCCGTCCTGCGGCGCGTAACCGATTGAATGCCGGTTATATCACCTGTTATTTCATTGGCGGTGCGCTGGGTTCCTTGATCGGTGCACAGACCTACCCGGCCTATGGCTGGAGCGGCATCGTCATCGTCGGCGCCGTAATCGCAACCCTCGCGCTGGCCATCTGGGGCTATGTGCTGCAACGCGAAAGCAAGCTGCATGCTGTTAGCTAAGGCGCCACGTAGCGCTTTTCATCACTTGGCGAACTCGCTAGCATGCAAAAAACGCCCTGAAGACGGTCTGCCACGCAGACCGTCCTAATTATCCGAGACGCCATATGATCCCTAAAGAATCCCGTAACGAACTGGCCCTGGATACCTTCATCAAGGCGCACCCTGATCTGATCGAAGAAATGAAAGAACTGAGCGCCGAAGACCGCCAGCAACAAATTTTGTGGGCCTTTGAAGACGAAGCGCAAACCCGCGGTCTTGAGGCCTGGGAATTGGCACTGGAACTGATCGCGCGCTCTCCAGAAGAACTCAAGGCCATGCGCCTCGAAGTCCATCAGGACGTGGCCGAAGCCCTGGACATGAGCTGGGAAGAGTACTGCGGATTCAACGACATCGCCGTCTAAGCCCATCTACCCCACAAGCGGCGCACGGCACACTCGCAGCCGTTCGTCGCTTGCATCGCACTAAACGCCCTCGCCGCCACACCAACATCAGGTACGACTCCCCATTGTTTGGAGACGCAACCATGATGAAGTCACCGCTTAAAGCCTTGTCGTTAGCCGCTGCACTCTGTGTGATGTCTGCTACCAGTGTTGCCGCCTCCTCTACCGGGCCGACTATGCCCACTAAACCGGTAGAGCCGCCCTACGGCCAAGATGTAAAACCCACGATTAACCAAGACTCCAAAATCCACAACGATGCGGATGTGCCGACACACCCGTCCGTGGACCCGCGTATTCAGGGCAATGATCCTGGGCGTCAGGGCGGCATGAATACCGATGGAAATGGACCGATTGGAGGCGATGACAACCCGCCGAAAACACTAAAACCCTGAGTTCAATCCACGCATATGCGCTCAACGGTAAGAGCGGCGGCCCGTACCGTTGAGTGAACATGCCATTGAGTGAAATTGAATCATGACTCGTTGTAGGACCGCTCCAGCGACTTTGCCACCGTCAGATTGTTTTCTAATTTCGGCAAATACTTCTCTACAAAAGCCTTCAGCTCAGGCGAATCACTGGTGCTGGCCTCACGCTTATACAGCTCGATAGCAACCTCCTGAGCCTTCACTTGGTTAGCGATATATGCGGCATCAAAGTCATCGCCTTCTGGCACTTCAAGCATTAACGCCTTCGCCTTGCTGGCTATTTGGTCGTCGCTGGACATGGGCAAATCATGTTTTTTCACGATCTCCTTAAGGTCCCGGTTCACGTCCGTATAGTCCTTGATGATCTCCACAGCAAAACTGTTTATGCCCGTAGACGAGGTTCGGCTGATCGCCATTCGGCTGGTTTCAATCTGGGCAATCGCGGCGGCGGATGCCTCGTCAACAAAATTAGCCGGACTGGCAGCAACAGCGTTGCCCGCCACGGCTAAGGCGAAGGCCAAAGCACAACCTGCGACGAAGCGTTTGGGGCCAATCAGGGTGTTCATAGCGTCCTCCAGAAAAAGGCAGGTTTATTCCCTGCACAGAATCTGAAGGCGTGTGGCCGCAAAGGTTTAGATAAATGCAGTAATTCTGACCAGCGGTTTCAGGCGTCGCGTAAAAACCAATCCGCGCCCTGCTCCGCCACCCTGAGAGCCGCAGACAGCACTCTTTGAAAGGGCCTACGGCTGCGGCTACAATCGCCCACAGCAACAAGATATGTCCTACAAAAAAAATAAACCCGCCCTACCCTTCTGGCGTAGAAGGCCGGTGCGGAGCACTGTGTCATGCGTCAACTCCCCTCACTCAACACCCTGCGCGTCTTTGAAGAAGTCGCGCGGCATCGCAGTTTCAGCCAAGCGGCGCTGAGCCTTAATGTGACTCAAGGCGCTGTGAGCCGACAGATCAAACAGCTCGAAGATTACCTTGGGATCGCGCTCTTTGTACGCACCCCGCAGGGTCTGTCACTGACCGAAAGCGGCGCTGCTTTATCACCCCACCTCGCCCAAGCCTTTGACCATATCGAGCGGGCCTTGCAGGCCGTGCGTGTGCCCAATCTGCGCCAGCGCCTGCGCCTTGTAGTACCACCGACTTGGGGCACACGCTGGTTGTCTGCGCACTTGCGCACATTCTGCCAACGCTACCCCGACATCAGCTTGAGCGTGACCAACACCAGCGCCCACGACAGCCTGGCCGAGGTTGACTGCATCATTCATTGGGGGCTGGAAGTCGACACGCATTGCAACAGCCAGTTACTGGTGATGGAACGCCACATTGCCGTGGCCAGCCCGGAGTTATTTACCGACGGGCAACCACCAGATTTGCGCACCTTGCCCTTGCTGCACATCCTGCACGATGGCAAACGCTTAAAGGTCTGGGAAAACTGGCTGGCGGCGATGGGCCGTGACGACGTCGATGCTGCCCGTGGGCTGGAATTCAGCACGTTGGATCAAGTGATCCACACCGCCCTAGCGGGTGGTGGGCTGGCGGTCATCGACCGGCAGATGATCGAAAAAGAGTTGGCCAATGGCAGCCTAATGCCCATCACCCCGGTAGAAGTGATAGGCCCTTATGGCTATTGGCTGAACGTGGCGCATGACAAACAAGGGTTGTCAAAAGTACGACTGTTTACCGACTGGCTGGGGTTAGTGAGCAACCCTTGAATTCACAGTATTCAACTGTAGGAGAGGGAACCGATTGGGGGACGCTGTCGATTATCGGTAGCCTGTTTGCTGCACGACAGCGCGACGTCGAAGACGGGGCGGCACCTCCTACACGTTCAAAAAACGTTAAACGTGGGCAACAACCTTGGCAGCCACCGGCATGCTCCCCTCCACCGGGCTCTGCGCCTTGCAGGCCTGGCTCAAGGTCAGGGACTTGGTTTCCGGTGCCCATGCCCATGAGATCAACGCACCGAAGGCCAGTATCGCCGCCAAAATACCAATGGTCGGGCTTAGGCCTATACCCACCACGCTCACCGGTAACAGGAAGGTGCTCACTGCCGACCCCAGACGGCTGACCGCCGTTGCCAGACCAATGCCGCTCGCACGCACTTCTGTCGGGAAGCTCTCGGCCGGGAACACACCCACTAAGTTGCTCACCGCCGACAGCACCAGCGTAAAGACGCCGAACGCCAAAATCATCAAGAAGGCTGCGCTGTTAGGCAGTATCGCGAGGATCAACAGTGCAACCGCCAAGATGATGAAGGCGTTGATGAGAAAGCCCCGTCGCGAGAATTTCACGGTGCACCAGATCCCGATCAGCGCCCCCAGGATCAACAGCATGTTGAGCATCAGTTCGGTGCCAAAACCTTCAGCCAAACCCATTTTTTGCAGGATGGACGGCAGGAAGGTGTAGATCGCGAAGTACGGCATCACAATGCACACAAAGAACAGGCAGTTGAAGGCAGTGCGCTTGCGGTATTCGCGGCTGAACAATACGGCATAGCCAGAGCGTGTTTCTGTGGACTGGACCTCGTCCAGTTCAACGTTGTCGCCCAGGTGTTTTTTGACAATAGCCCGCGCTTCGGCGATGCGGCCCTGATTGACCAGCCAGCGCGGTGATTCCGGCGTACCAATGCGGGCAATCAAAATCAACCCGGCCGGGATCGCCGACGAAGCCAGCATCCAGCGCCAGGCGTCATCGCCCAGACCAAGCATGGCGGTCCCCACAAAAGTGGCGGCAACGTAGCCAAAGGTCCAGATAACGCTGAACGAACCGAGCATCACGCCACGGTGTTTCTTGGGGGCAAACTCGGCCAGCATGGCGTGGCCCACACTGAAGTCGCCGCCCAACCCGATGCCGATCAGTACCCGACACAGGAACAGGCCCATCGCCGTTTCGGCGTAGAACTGCATAACGGAAGCGAGGGTGATCAGCACAAAGCTGACCAGGAAGATTTTTTGCCGACCGACCTTGTCGGAAATCCAGCCAAAGAACAGGCTGCCAAGGAATAATCCGATCAACGCAGACGCGCCGATCAGCCCTTGCCAGAACGCATCGAGGTGCATCTGCGGGCTTATCAGGGTAAACGCGATACCGATCAGACCCAGGATGTAGCCATCGGTGAAGTGCGCGCCGAAGGTCAGGCCGGCGATTTTAATGTGGAAGCGCCCAATGGGCAGGTCATCAATTTTTACAGGTTGAGCGGACATGTTCGTCTCCAATTTTTTGTTATTGACGGAGAAATAAAACCGATAGCTCTTGTGGGGACGGGCTACCCCGCCCCCACTTTTCGGGTGCCCTTACAGGCCGCCCATCAACAGGTATTTGAGTTCGAGGTAGTCATCCAAGCCGTATTTGGAGCCTTCTCGGCCAAGGCCCGATTCCTTAATGCCGCCAAACGGCGCGACTTCGGTGGAGATGATCCCTTCGTTGATCCCCACCATCCCCGCTTCCAGGCCTTCAGCCATGCGCCACACCCGACCGATGTCGCGGCTGTAGAAGTAGGCCGACAACCCGAACGGCGTGTCGTTGGCCCGCGCCAGCACCTCGGCTTCGTCCTTAAATCGGAAGCACGCGGCAACAGGGCCGAAGGTTTCTTCTTGGGCAATCAGCATGTCGTTGCTGGCCTCAGTCAGAATTGTCGGCTCAAAGAAGGTGCCGCCAAGCGTGTGACGACGACCGCCGCACAGCACCTTGGCGCCTTTCTCGATTGCATCGCCAACATGGGACTCGACCTTGGCCAGTGCCGCTGCGTTGATCAGCGGGCCTTGCTCGGTCTCACCTTGCAGTGCATCGCCCACACGCATGGCCGCAACCGCCTCGGCCAGTTTTCGGGTGAACGCGTCGTACACACCGTCTTGAATAAAGAAGCGGTTTACGCACACGCAGGTTTGCCCGGTGTTGCGGAATTTGGAGGCCATCGCGCCTTTAACGGCTGCATCCAGATCGGCGTCATCAAACACGATAAACGGCGCGTTGCCGCCCAGTTCCAGCGAGACTTTCTTCAACGTGTCACTGGCTTGGCGCATCAACAATTTGCCGATGCGGGTGGAGCCTGTGAACGAGAGTTTGCGCACGATGCTGGACGCTTGCAGCGCGCCACCGATGGCCGCTGCATCGCCGGAAACGATGTTGAATACACCGGCCGGGATCCCGGCCTGTTCAGCCAATACTGCCAGGGCGAATGCCGACAATGGGGTTTCTTCTGAAGGCTTGAGCACCATCGTGCAACCCGCCGCCAGTGCCGGGCCGACTTTACGGGTGACCATCGCCAACGGGAAGTTCCACGGGGTGATCGCCGCCACGACACCGATGGCTTCCTTGACCACGATGATCCGCGCATCCGCCTTGTGGCTCGGGATCACATCGCCATACGCGCGCTTGGCCTCTTCACCGAACCATTCCAAAAAGCTCGCGGCATACACCACTTCGCCCATGGCTTCAGCCAGCGGCTTGCCTTGTTCACGGCTGAGCAAGGTGGCCAGGTCCTTCTGGTTACTCAACATCAATTCGGCCCAGCGCTTGAGCTTCTGACTACGCTCCTTAGCGGTCAGCTTGCGCCATGCGGGCAAGGCGCGATTGGCGGCAGCAATGGCCAAGTTGGTTTCTTCAGCGCCAGCCTTTTGTACGGTGGCCACCAACTCGCCGTTAGCCGGGTTAAGCACCGGGTACGTCGGGCCGCCGCTGGACCATTGGCCATCGATGAAATTGCCGTTACGGATCAGCGCGCTCATGCCACAGCCTCAGTCAACGTGAAGCGTTCCTGACCCGGACGGGCCGAACGCAAGATGCGTTTTCCGGCGGTGTAATCGTTGATCACGTCGCACGGGGTGTAATTGCGTTCGAGCTCATACAGCTCATCGGCATCGAGTTTGGTTTCCAGCGCAGCCAGTGCGCTGTCGAACTGTGCAGTGGTGTCGGCGCCGACCAGCATGCAGTCCACACCCGGATGGTTGGCGACCCAGGCCTGAGCGATTTGTGCGTTGGACACACCTCGCGCACGGGCCACGCGTTGCACCGAATGAGCAATTTGGTGTGACGCTTCGTCGCTGTACATCTGCTGGGTGAAGAAGTCGGTCTGGTTGCGCGTCGATTGCACATCGCCCGTTAGCAGACCACGCGCCAGCGGGCTGAACACCGAGACACCAAGGCCTTGGTCGCGGCAGAACGGAATCATCTCGCGCTCTTCTTCGCGGTAGGCGCAGTTCAATTGCAGCTGCATGTTGATCGGCTTGACCCAACCATTGCGTTCGCAGGCCATAAGAATTTTGGCCAGTTGCCCGACCAGCATGGTCGACACGCCGATGTAACGGGCCTTACCGGCGCGCACGATGTCGTTCAGTGCGCCCATGGTCTCTTCAACCGGGGTGTTCACGTCGAAATAATGCAGCATGAACACGTCAACGTAATCCATGTTCAGGCGCTTTAGCGACGCGTCGATGCTGTCCATGATGTGCTTGCGCGAATGGCCGCTAGCATTGATCCCAGTGCGGGTGCCGTAACCCACCTTGGTCGTGATGACCAGGTCTTCGCGGCGAGCCAAACGCTTGACGATGCGCCCCACCACTTCTTCCCCCACACCTGCGGAGTAAAAGTCCGCGAGATCGATGAAGTTCACCCCGTTGTCCAACGCGTGAGCGACGATCGGCTCGCTTTGCTTCTCATCGAAGATCCAGGGTTTCCAGTCCGGGGTGCCCATGTTCATGGTGCCCAGGCACAGGCGGGAGACTTCAAGGCCGGAGTTACCCAAACGAATGTATTGCATGGCGCAGACCTCAGGCTTTTGGCGTGTAGAAAGGGTTGGAGATGTGATCGACCACGTCCGCCAATGCTGATTTTTGCGGCAGGCCAGTCAGGGCGGCGCGAATCGCCGTGCGGCAAGCGTTGTAGTTGTTCAGGTACACCGCATCTAGGTCATCACACGCTGGGTTGACCCAGTTGGCAGTGACGATGGCCCACTCGTCTTCGGCTTCTGGCGGCAATGTGCCATCGATCAGGGCTTCGAGTACCGCCTTGGCGATCCCGGCCTGGGACGCGCCCCACGTTGCATTTCCGTGCAGGTCACTGCTGATCTCGGCCTTGTTGACGTACAAGGTCATCGGCTTAACTGGAATATTGGGCTGTGCAATTACCATGAACGGGCAATGCCCTTGGCTCGGCGACGCCAGGCTGTTGGCGAAGGCTTGACCGGCCGGACCATTGCGCGGGCCGATCAACATATTGATGTGCGCGGCGTTCACGCCTGGGCCTTCGAAACCTTCACCGATGTACAGGTCGAGTGCTTTCATGAGTCATTACTCTTTGGACGATGCGTTATTTTTGGAGGATCAGCAGCGCACGTATGTCGCAAGACATGCACGGTTTGCAGAGGGAGTCGAAGAGCGCAGCGCACGGCTGGCGAGGGTGTGACGCAGGGAGTCAGTCATGGCTACAGCGCTCTTTTTTGTTGTGGGTGAGCTATGGCGTAATTTTTAGCACTGCACGCTGAGGGGGCTGTAACCATTAAAAGTCATGGGGGTATGCATTTAGGTCATACCGTGGGAGGCATTGTCAGAAGGTTGTCGATGATACTAATATAGAATCATTCCCATTTAAGCCGCCGACCATGAAGCCTTCACCACCCTGCGACACTGACAGTCTCGACGCGCTATATAAGGGCTATCACGGGTGGTTGCTGGTGTGGCTGCGTCGGCGTTTGGGCTGCCCGCACAACGCGGCCGATATGGCGCAAGAGACGTTTATCCGTTTACTGACAGCCGGGGCGTATATCACCCCGCGTGAGCCGCGTGCGTTTTTGGCCACCGTGGCACGTCGGTTGATGGTCGATCGCGGCCGTCGACAACGGCTTGAGCAGGCTTATCGCGAAGAACTGGCACGGCATGTCGAGCACCTCGAACAGGCGCCCTCACCCGAGCAAATCCTCGCGGCGGTGCAAGCGCTGGAACATATCGCCCGAGCGCTGGACAGCATGCTGCCGCGCGCCCGTCAGGCGTTTGTGCTGCGCCACCTCGAAGGCCTGAGCCACGCTCAGATCGCCGAGCGCCTGAACGTGTCGACCAAAACCGTACAGAACTATCTGGTGCAAGCCCTGCTGCACTGCCATGCCGCGACCGAAGAAGCGCTGTGAGTCGCGCGCCCTCGCTCAAAGTGATGCGCCAGGCAGCGGTCTGGCTGGTGCGTCTGGACGACCAGCCCAGCGACGCAGACCAGCGTGCATTCAATGAATGGCTGGCCCTTGCACCCGAGCACGGCAATGCGATCGAACGCCTGCAAGGTAGCCTCGCGCCGTTGCGCGGATTGCCACAAGCCCCGGCCCGGGCGGCGCTGGCCACGTTGACGCATCAGACGCCTGGCGGGCGCACGCTCAAAGCCTTGGCGCTGGCCGCGGTGGTGTTGGTGCCCGGCGCGCTGGCGCTCCAACAATTTCCGCCCGCTTACCTGATGGCTGACATTCGTACCGGCACCGGGGAATGGCACGAGCAGCAATTGCCGGACGGCACGTGGCTGCGATTGGACGCACGCTCGGCGGTTGACCTCAATTTCGACGCGCAAAACCGAACGTTGCACTTGATCAGCGGCGAAATCCTGTTGGACGTGGCCAAGGACGCTAATCGCCCGTTTCGGGTGATCACCGACCAAGGCAGCGTTCGCGCACTGGGCACACGCTTTGTGGTCGAGCGTCTGGACGGCGCCACGCGTCTGGCAATGATCGAGTCGAGTACCGAAGTCAAAAATGCCGAGCAGCAGCGCACGGTACATGCCGGTCAGCAAGTGCGTTTCGATCACTCGGGCATTTATTCGCAGGCCGCCGTCAACGGTACCGAAATTGAACAGGCCTGGGCCAGCCACCAGCTCATCGTCAAAGACCAGCCGCTGTCCGAAGTCCTCGATCAATTGAACCGCTACCACAGCGGTTACTTGATGTTTGACCAAACCGAGCTGGCCAAGATCAAGGTCACAGCCGTGTTGCCGGCCGATGACAGCGCACGCGCGTTGCGTCTGCTGGCCCGCAGCCTGCCGATCAAGATTGCAACCTTCACGCCGTGGGTGACACGCGTCTCGCTGGACTCAAACTCGCCCAAATAAAAATTATTGTCCGCTGCTTCCAGTTCTCATTTCCCGACCGTCCTTGTAGTAGCCAAATCCAACAGAGAGTCGGGAACATGCCTTCAACTTCGCCCACGCGCCCCCTATTCATACCTGTCAGCGCCTTGACACTGGCACTCAAGCTCAGTGTCGGCAGCCTGGCACTGGCAGCCTTTGCCCCCGCAATGGCCGCGCAATTGAATCACTACGACATCCAAGGCGGGCCATTGGCTGACGTCTTGAGTCGCTACGCGCGCGAGTCCGGGGTGTCGATTTCTTTCGAGACGCGCCAGCTCGCCAATCAGACCAGCAGTGGCCTGAAAGGTGATTTCGGAGTGGATGAAGGGTTTGCCGCGTTGCTGCGCGGACAAGGTCTGCAAGCCGTACCGAGCAGCGATGGCTACGTGCTGGTCGCCGTGCCTCAGACACAGGGGGCCGTCGAACTGGACGCCACGCGGGTCAACGCCAACACCGTGGGCATGAGTTCAGAGGACACCCGCGCCTACACTGTTGCCTCGACCAGCACCGCCACACGGCTGCCGATGAGCCTGCGCGAAACCCCGCAATCGGTGAGCGTGGTGACCCGTCAGCAAATGGACGATCAGGGCATGAAAAACCTGGATGATGTCATGCAAGAAGCGCCAGGGATCACCATCGTCAAAAACGGCGGCGAGCGTTCGCTGTACATGGCGCGTGGCCAGTTGGTCGATACCCTGCAAATTGATGGCGTGCCGACCAACATCAGCAACGCCTATTCGATGGACGCCATTTCCAAGCCCACCACCGATATATATGACCGCATCGAAATCGTGCGCGGTGCGACCGGGTTGCTGGAAGGCGCCGGCAGCCCATCAGCGGCAATCAATCTGGTGCGCAAGCGCCCGACTGCCGAGCCTCAGGCGTTGATCGAAACCTCCGTTGGTTCGTGGGACGACTACAAAACCATGGTCGACCTGTCGTCGCCTTTGAACGAGCAAGGCACGTTGCGCGGGCGCACGGTCATTACCTACAACAACGCCAACAGCTACATGGACACCGCGAAAAAAGAAAATCAGGTGTTCTACACCCTACTCGAAGCCGACCTCAGCACAGACACCCTCGCAACGCTGGGCTTTAGCTATCAGAAAGATCGCAACTCCGGGTATGACTGGTCCGGCTTGCCAACCATGAAGAGCGGCCAGTTCTACCCGCTGTCACGCTCGACCTCGCTGACCGGCAAGTGGAACCACCTGGACAAGCGCAACACCACAGTGTTTGGCGACATTCAGCATTACTTCGCCAACGACTGGAAACTGGTGGTCGCAGCCAACCAGACCTGGGCTAAATCGGACTTTCTTGGCAACTACACCCAGCGCGTGAGCGGAACCGAGAATATGTTCACCCTGAACCCGCGTCATTTCCGCTACGACGACACCCAAACCAGCGTTGATACTTACTTGTCCGGGCCCTTTAGTTTCATGGGCAAGCAACACGACTTAGTCGTCGGCAGCAACGTGCGGGTCGACGATTTCGACTACCACGGCGGCCGCGACGCATCCTACAACTACGTGTTCGACATCACCGACCCGGGCAGCTTTAACCCGCCGACGCCCACAGGGCTAAACGTTAACCAATGGAAGTACAACATCACTCAGAAACAGGCCGGGATCTACGCAGCGGGACGCTTTAGCCTGACCGACAGCACTAAGTTGATCTTGGGCAGCCGTATCAGTTGGTTCAAGAACGAAAGCATGTCGTTCGTGAGCAAAAAGGTTAACAACGAGTACGAAAAAAATGGAGAAATCACCCCGTACGCGGGTTTGGTCCAAACGTTAAACGACAATTTCTCGGCCTACGCCAGCTACACCGAAATCTTCAAACCGCAGAACAACCTCGACAGCAGCGGCTCGATCCTCAAGCCGATGACCGGCTCCAACTACGAGCTAGGGCTTAAAGGCGAGTTCCTCGATAAACGCCTGAACACCTCGGCCGCGTTGTTCCAGACCGACCAGACCGGGCGCGCCGAAGCTTACAGCAGCACTCAAGCAAGCACGCTGTGCCCTGCGCTGCCGAACGGTTGCTACCGGGCTTCAGAGAAAGTGCGTAACCGCGGGATTGATCTCGAACTCAACGGCGCGCTGACATCCGACTGGAACGTGTCTGCCGGTTACACCTACACCCAATCCAAGTACGTGGCCGGAAGCCAGAAAGGCGAGGACTATTCAGCCCTGTCACCGCGCCACCTGTTTAAAGTGGCCACGGACTATCGCTTGCCGGGTGTCATGAACCAGACCCGCGTAGGCGGTAGCTACTTTGTGCAAAGCAAAATGACCAACACCTACCCGGGCGACGATTACAAAATCCAGCAGCAGGGCTACGCCCTGACCAACTTGCACGCCATCTACGAGATTAATAAAAACCTCGACGTCCAATACAACCTGGACAACGTATTCGACAAGAAGTACTACCAGACCACCGGCAACCCTAACTACTGGAACTTCTACGGCGCGCCGCGCAACTTTAATCTGGCATTGAGGGCGAAGTTCTAAGGCCAGACGTTAAACACCTGTAGCCGCTACCGCAGGCCGCGATGGGTTGCGCAGCGACCCGATTATTGAAGGTCCTGCGGCCCTTATCGCAGCCTGCGGCAGCGACTACAGATGTGTCGATGAAGGGGTTACAGCGACACACCCGCCGCCTTAGCCCGTGCCGCATGCAGCTTTTTGTAGCTGTCGATAAGGCGCAAGTGTCGGTCCAAGCCTTCGAGCTTCATGCTGGTCGGCGTCAAACCATAGAAACGCACGCTGCTGTTAACCGAGCCAATTGCCGCGTCCATCCGCTCGTTACCGAACATGCGACGGAAGTTGGCTTCGTAGTCTTCCAGTTCCAAATCTTCGTCCAACTGCATTTCCAGCACCGCATTTACCGCTTGGTAGAACAACCCACGCTCAACGGTGTTGTCGTTGTACTGCAGGAACATTTCAACCGCTTCTTTCGCCTCTTCGTACTGCTTCAAGGCTAGGTAAATCAGCAGCTTCAGCTCTAGGATTGTTAACTGACCCCACGCGGTATTGTCGTCAAACTCAATGCCGATCAAGGTGGTGATATCGGTGTAGTCATCCAACTCACTTTCGACCAGACGCTCAACCAGGTCTTTCAGACCGGCCTCGTCTAGGCTGTGCAGGTTGAGAATGTCTTCACGGAAAAAAAGTGCCTTGTTGGTGTTGTCCCAGATCAGGTCGTCTATCGGGTAAATCTCGGAGTAATCCGGCACCAGAATGCGGCACGCCTTGGCACCAATGTGCTCGTACACCGCCATATAGACTTCTTTGCCCATGCCTTCAAGAATGCCGAACAAGGTCGCGGCTTCCTCGACGTTGGAGTCTTCACCTTGGCTGGTGAAGTCCCACTCCACAAATTCGTACTCAGGCTTAGCACTGAAGAAGCGCCATGAGACCACACCGCTGGAATCAATAAAGTGCTCGACGAAGTTGTTCGGCTCAGTCACCGCATGGCCTTCAAACGTTGGCTGCGGCAAATCGTTTAGGCCTTCAAAACTGCGGCCTTGCAGCAGTTCAGTCAGGCTACGTTCCAGCGCCACTTCCAAGCTTGGGTGGGCGCCAAACGAGGCAAACACACCGCCGGTACGCGGGTTCATCAAGGTCACGCACATTACCGGGAACTCACCGCCCAGCGAGGCGTCTTTCACCAGCACCGGAAAGCCCTGCTCTTCCAACGCCTGAATGCCCGCCAAAATACTCGGGTATTTCGCCAGCACGTCTTGCGGCACGTCCGGCAGCGCGAATTCGCCTTCGATGATTTCGCGCTTAACTGCACGCTCAAAAATCTCGGACAGGCACTGCACCTGCGCTTCAGCCAGGGTATTACCCGCGCTCATGCCATTGCTGAGGTACAGGTTTTCGATCAGGTTGGACGGGAAATACACCACTTCGCCGTCTGACTGGCGCACGAATGGCAGCGAAACGATGCCACGTTCTTCATTACCGGAGTTGGTGTCAATCAGGTGCGAGCCGCGCAACTCGCCTTCGCGGTTGTAAATTCTGAGGCAATACGCGTCGAGAATTTCAGTCGGCAACTCATCTTTGCGCCCCGGTTTAAACCAGCGCTCTTCTGGATAATGCACAAACGCCGCGTTGGCGATGTCTTGGCCCCAGAACTGATCGTTGTAGAAGAAGTTGCAGTTCAGGCGCTCGATAAACTCGCCCAGCGCCGACGCCAATGCGCCCTCTTTGGTCGCGCCCTTGCCGTTGGTGAAACACATCGGCGAATGCGCGTCGCGGATGTGCAACGACCAGACGTTAGGCACGATGTTGCGCCATGAGGCGATTTCAATCTTCATGCCCAAGTCAGCCAACATGGCCGACATAGTGGCGATGGTTTGCTCCAGCGGCAGATCCTTGCCCGCTATATAAGTGCCTGCCGCACAAGCTGCGTCTGAGTTAGAAGCAGGCATCAGCAATGCCTGTGCATCGGCGTCGAGGTTTTCCACCTCTTCAATCACAAACTCAGGCCCGGCTTGCACCACCTTCTTGACCGTACAACGGTCGATGGAACGCAAAATGCCTTGGCGATCCTTGTCGGAAATGTCAGCGGGCAACTCGACCTGAATCTTGAAAATCTGGTTATAGCGGTTTTCTGGGTCAACGATATTGTTCTGCGACAGACGAATATTCTCGGTCGGAATATTGCGCGTCTGGCAGTACAGCTTCACGAAGTAAGCCGCGCACAATGCTGACGACGCCAGGAAATAATCAAACGGACCCGGCGCCGAACCATCGCCCTTGTAGCGAATCGGTTGATCGGCAACCACCGTGAAATCATCGAACTTGGCTTCAAGTCGAAGGTTGTCGAGAAAGTTGACCTTAATTTCCATGGGGGGAATTACCAGAATAACGGCTAAAAATATGGGCGCCATTATCCGATTTTTCAGCAGGAAGTCCCGCGCTTTTCCCTGTGAGCTTAAGAAGGCAGACAAAGTGTCTGCGACAATGCGCGTTCGTCAGGGCGACCAGTGATCTCGACTCGATTCATGAACACTACGCCTCGCTCATAGGTCCGGATGCCGCGAATGCCGTGCTTGCCCAGATAATCGAGACACTGGAGCAATTGCAGACGTTCACCGGGCTCGGGCGCCCCCTCCCAAACACCCGATGCTCGGGAGCTGATCCTCAGCAAATTTCCTTTTATTGCACCGTACCGACTGGTGGGTGGCGAGGTGCAGGTGCTGCGGACTCTTCATCAGAGCAATGAGCGGGTGCAAGACTGGTAGGTTGTGCTGCGAGGTTTGATGGGCTCTTAAAGCAACTGCTGCAAGCATAGAAATGACGCGCCTGTCGCCAAGCAAGCGCGTGCTGCTTAGTGCGTCGCCATACCGTCCAGCGACTTATCGACATACGCCTTGGCCAACTCGACCAAATGCGCCACCGACAGCACCAGATCGCGCTGCTGCCCGTTTAAGCCATTCCCCACCTCACTCGCCGAAGCACCCGCGCAGCGCAACAAGTCTGACGCTTGGGCCAAAGCCGCTTC
>NZ_ALJC01000068.1 GCF_000282975.1 Pseudomonas psychrophila HA-4 | reverse complement strand
CAACCAGCGGGTTTTCCAGCAACTCACGGTCGAGCAGATCATTGGCCAATTCCTGGAAGAGCACGGCATCTTCAGTAACGCCTTCACCTTCAAGCTCGACACGACCTATCAGGCCCGCGACTACTGCGTGCAGTACCACGAAACCGACCTGCACTTTATCCAGCGCCTGTGCGAAGAAGAAGGCATCCACTACCACTTTCGGCACAGCGCTCAAGGCCACCACCTGGTGTTCGGTGACGGCCAGAGCGCCTTCGCCAAACTCGAACACCCCGTGCCGTGGCACAGCGGCAGCGGCCTGGTGCCTGAAGAACCGGCAATCAG
>NZ_ALJC01000067.1 GCF_000282975.1 Pseudomonas psychrophila HA-4 | reverse complement strand
GGGGGGGGGGACGCCAACCCTTGTGGGACCGAGCTTGTGAGCTTTTAAAAGGTCACGAGTAAGCTCGTTCCTACCTTTGGCTGCCTGTACGCCACAGATCGCGCATCGCCCTACAACGGCAACGCCATATAGAACTGCGTGCCTTGCCCAGGGCGTGAATACACGCCGATACGCCCACCATGCAATTGCACGATCTCCTTGCACAACGCCAGCCCAAGCCCAGCGCCGCCCTTTTTACGGCCTACTTGTACGAAAGGCTCGAAAATACGCCCTTGCTGGCCGTAGGCAATGCCTTCGCCATTGTCTTCGATGCTGATAATGATCCGTTCTCCATGACGCCGAGCTTGTAGGCGAATCAGCCCACCACTCGCGGTATGACGCAAGGCGTTGCCCAGTAGGTTATCCAGCACGCGCTCCAATTGGGCCTGATCGGCATTGAGGCTCGGCAGCGGGGACTGAAGGTCGATCAACAGCTCTATGTTTTTGGCGGCAGCTCGCCCTGCAAAACGAGTACGGGCCTGTTCAAGCATCTGTTCAAGATCACACGGGGCCAGCGTGAGCTTTTGCAAACCATTCTGGTAGCGAGAGAAATTCAGCAGGTCATTGATCAGTTGCATCAGCCGCTGCATTTCTTCGTTGACGGTGTTCAGCAAGTCGGTTTCGCGTGATTGAGGGTCAAAGCGTGCACGCTCCAGAAACAATCCGAACGCCATGTGCATACCGGTGACGGGAGTCCGCAACTCGTGGGAGGCGCGCAACACAAACTCGCTGCGCACGCGTTCAAAGGCTCGCTGTTCGGTCACGTCGTGCAGCACCATCACGGCGCCTAGAATCGGCCCTTTGGGCTGGCTTACGGGTGTCAAGCTGTAAGTCAGCAGGCGGGTTTCACCTTCAATGTCGACGCTTAAGTCCTCGGGGGCGCGATCAAGGTTGCCGCCGCCCAGCACCGTGAGTAATTGCTGGTCGAGCTCAGGGCGTTCCAACGCCTCACCCAACGGCTGACCGAGCCTCCCTTCGCCCCAGCCCAACTGGCGTTGAGCCACGGGGTTTAGATGCTCAAGACGGCCTTGCTGGTCGATCATCAGCAAGCCGTCATCAATGCTGTCGAGCACCGCTTGCAGCCGTTGCTGGCCTGCCAGCAACTCGTCAATATTGGTTGCCTGATGCTGGCGCAAGGCTTCGGCCATGATCCCGAAGCGGCGCGTCAGCAGGTTCATTTCGGTAGCGGATGACAGCGGTAACACCACTTCAAAATTGCCTTTGCCGATATTGTCGGCGGCCTTGGCCAAGGCTTCGATGGGGGCACCAAATCGACGGGCAATCCCGTGGGCAGTAATAAAACCGATAATCAGCACCGCCAACCCAACCAGGCCCAGCAGTGAGGCGATGATGATGGCGCGGTCACGGGCGGAAGACTGCGCGGTGTAAATGTTGTCCAGCGCCTCGCGATGCTCGCGGATCAGACCATTGCGTAAATGGTTGAAACGCTCGGCCAGTTCCTTGTCACTGGTCAAATCAAGCGAATTGGCATGGGCTTTTTTGAACGCGTCTATAAAAAGCTCGTAGTCTTTGCGAGCTTGGGCAAAACCATTTTCCAGGTTGTTTTTGCGTTCATGCGCCATGCCTTCATCGAGCAGCTTGAGGTACGCCTGCGCAGACTCCTCTAGGGCTTTGGGGTCTGGTTGATTGGGAAGCATCAGGATCAGTTGGTCACCCAACGACTGGCGCAGCTTGAGGCCTAGATCGAGGGTGATGAAGTTGTTGCGGATCAGCGCTTCTTGGGATTTTGCCATTTGCATCACGCTGACGACGCCGAGCAACAGCCCGAGCAGTGCCACCGTGATCAATGCCGAAATGCTGAGGAATAACCGGGTGCGCAGCTTGATAGCCAGTTTCATCGGATAGGGCTCACAGGTTGTACTGCTTGCGCTTACGATAGAGCGTCGATGCATCAATGCCCAGGGTTTTTGCTGCTTGATCCAGGGTGTCGCTGGTGGCTAGAACCGCGCCGATATGGGCCTTTTCCAACTGGTCGAGGCTCAGTGCGGCACCAATGCGCGGGGCGTTGGGCACGGTTTGTTCAGCCATGCCCAAGTGGCTGACTTCGACCACTTCTTGCGGACAAATGATACTCGCGCGCTCAACCACGTTACGCAGTTCACGAATGTTACCTGGCCATCGGTAGTTGGACAGCGCCAGGCGCGCTTCCTGGCTAAAGCCACGGGCAGGGCGCGCATACTCTTTAACGAAGCGGGCCAGAAAGCGATCAGCCAAGGTCAGGATGTCTTCGCTACGCTCGCGCAACGGCGGCAAGTGCAAGGTGATGACATTCAGGCGGTAGAGCAAGTCCTCGCGAAAACGGCCGTCGCGCACCATGTCTTCAAGGTTGAGGTTGGTGGCGGCCAGGATCCGCACATCGGCGCGGCGTGTCACCGGATCACCGACGCGCTCGTAGGCTTTGTCCTGAATGAAGCGCAGCAACTTGGGCTGCAAGGCCAGCGGAAAGTCCCCGATTTCATCCAGAAACAGCGTTCCGCCGTCGGCTTGGCTGACCCGGCCCAAGGTGCTTTCACTGGCTCCGGTAAACGCGCCGCGGGTGTGGCCGAACAACTCGCTTTCCATCAGCTCTGCGGTCAACGAGGGGCAGTTAATGGTCACGCAGGACTTTTTGGCCCGTTTGCTCCAGCCATGAATCGCCTGTGACAGCTCGCCTTTACCGGTCCCTGATTCACCGAGAATAAGGATGTTGGCGTCAGTGCCTGCCACTTGGCGGGCGGTTTCCAGCACCGCCATCATTGCAGGGCTATGGGAGTCGAGGCCGTCTTTAGGCTTGCGTACTTCGCCTTCGAGGGCTTCGAGTCGGGCGGACAGTTGGCGTACTTCCAATTGTTTGGCGGTTGCCAGACGTAGTTGGTCAGGGCTGCACGGTTTGACCAGATAGTCAGCAGCACCGGCTTGAATAGCATCCACGGCGGTGTCGACGGCGGAGTGTGCGGTCACGATAACGACCCGCATCCAGGGCGCTTGAATACGCATCTGGGCCAGCACATCTAGGCCATTGTCCTCGCCTAGGCGCAGGTCCAGAAAGCACAAGTCGAACACTTGGCGTTGCAGCAAGGCATCGGCCTGCGCCGCGCTGTTGGCCGTTGCAACGGTATAGCCCTCGTCTTCGAGGCAATACCGAAATGTGCGCAAGATCGCGGACTCATCGTCGACCAGCAGAATGCGGCCCTGTTGATCTTTGGCTGATTCCATATCAGGCGCTCCTTAATGAGTGTCTTGGTTAGTGTCGCAATAATCGGGCAAGTTGCATGATTATTCACGAATGATTCACCGGTGAGCAGAAAAGTCTTGCTGTTATTTTCGTAAACCACTGATTTTAATGAATTAAATTCAGATTTCTCGACGTCTTTTCGCGCATGTTAATTCTCGCGGCGAACTTTTTGTGCCTGATGTGCCCTGACCGACGCTACAGCGCTTTAATCGATCGTGCAGAACGCACGGTTAGGCCCGGGCGTATCGTGCAATCTGCGAGTTAGAGTCTGCGCTAATCGTAATTAAGTCGTTGATTTGTAAGTGATTTATATAAATTTTAAAACTGGCATGCAGCCTGCAATATCTCGTGTATTGAAGTCACACAGCCCAGCAGGGCGTGCCGCAACCCCACAAGAACGACCACCCAGTGGCAGGAGTTTGAGCATGAATCGTCAAGGTTTCGCCAGCATGCGTCTTTCAACGTTGAACGTGCAGCAAGGCCTGTTCGCTAGCCTTGCGCTCGTGGTCACGTTGATCGGTGGTCAGCAATGGGGGCGTTGGGAACAGATGCAGCAACCGGTGGCAACGCCAGTTCAGCACGTCGTGACGCAACAGCAGCACTTCGGCGCGATTCGCTCCAGCTTACAGAACTCAAGCCAAGCGACTGGCCGCTATGACTTTGCCGCGGCTGATGACACACAAATTGCACATTCCCAACCGGCGCCGGAACGTTGGGTGTTTTAAGTGTTCACACGTTTAAGGCCCTTGCCGGGCCTTGAGTAGAAAAACGACTTCACCCTTTCACACAGAAATCACACAGCCATAAGGAGATTCACCATGTTGAGTTGGGCAGTTACCTTCCTGATTATCGCCATCATCGCTGCTGTTCTGGGCTTCGGTGGTATCGCAGGCACCGCCACCGGCATCGCCAAGATCCTCTTTGTCGTATTCCTGGTGATGTTCATTGTGTCCTTCATCTTTGGTCGTCGCGGTCGAGGTTGAAAGCCCGCAAACCTGTAGCCGCTTCGCAACCTGCGGCAGCGGCTACAAAATGACCAATTGCCTGTTCACCGCATAACCTCCTTTCATCGGTAATTCCTTATTACCGTTCATTTTTTTCAAAAATTTGTGGCTCGAACGGCCCTCTTGAACGTCGACCGTATATCGACTACTAGCAAAATGATTGCTTCGCTATTTTCGTTTTGTGTTGTGGGATATTTCTTAAATATCAGCGCCGTTTTTGATTCTTCTTCTGCCCCAAAATGACCTTGAAACAGCCGGTCTACGGCGGTTATGGCGTCTATTCTGTCAGTACACTCCCCTTGGAATTTGATGTCTTGTCCGACAAAACGCATGCCGATTCGGCATAGGGTAGGCGTTTACGGCATTAGACGGTTACGCCGTGCATGGGAATAGTTGCGCCTTTTTTCGCCTGCCAAAGAGCCTATTGGTCTCGATTTGGGCGACCTTCTACGGGGGTACAGGTTCTGGTTTCTGCGCTTTTAAGTGCTCTAGTCGGAACGTGTGCCCGAGTCCACTTGAAGTAAGGGTAATGACATGAAGAAGGCAAAACTTAGCCTCGCCTGGCAGATCCTAATCGGTCTGGTCCTCGGGATTGCAATTGGCGCACTGCTCAACCATTTCAGTGCAGAAAAGGCCTGGTGGATCAGTAACGTTCTGCAACCTGCTGGCGATATCTTTATCCGTCTGATCAAGATGATCGTAATCCCAATCGTGATTTCATCACTGGTTGTCGGGATTGCAGGCGTGGGGGATGCGAAGAAACTCGGTCGCATCGGTTTTAAAACAATCATTTACTTCGAGGTGGTCACCACCATCGCGATTTTGGTCGGTCTGGTACTGGCCAACGTGTTCCACCCGGGCGCCGGGATCGACATGAGCACGCTGGGCACGGTTGATATTTCCAAATATCAAGCCACGGCCGCTGAAGTGCAGCATGAACATGCGTTCATCGAAACCATCCTCAACTTGATCCCGTCCAACATCTTCGCGGCCATGGCTCGCGGTGAGATGCTGCCGATCATCTTCTTCTCGGTACTCTTCGGCCTCGGCTTGTCGAGTCTGAATGCCGAACTGCGCGACCCGCTGGTGAAAACCTTCCAAGGTGTGTCCGAGGCGATGTTCAAAGTCACTCACATGATCATGGGCTACGCGCCAATCGGTGTGTTTGCGCTGATCGCAGTGACGGTTGCCAACTTCGGTTTTGCCTCGCTGGTGCCGCTGGCCAAGCTGGTGATTCTGGTTTATGCGGCCATCCTCTTCTTCGCCTTTGCGGTACTGGGCCTGATCGCCAAGCTGTTCGGCTTCTCGGTGATTAAGCTGATGCGCATCTTCAAAGATGAGCTGGTACTGGCTTACTCCACCGCCAGCTCTGAAACCGTGCTGCCGCGTGTGATCGAGAAGATGGAAGCTTACGGCTGCCCGAAAGCGATTTGCAGCTTTGTGGTGCCAACTGGCTACTCATTCAACCTCGACGGTTCGACCCTGTACCAAAGTATCGCGGCCATCTTTATTGCCCAGCTGTATGGCATTGACCTGTCTATTAGCCAGCAACTGCTGTTGGTACTGACCCTGATGGTCACCTCCAAAGGCATCGCCGGTGTACCGGGCGTGTCCTTCGTGGTGCTGCTGGCCACCTTGGGCAGCGTGGGTATCCCGCTGGAAGGCTTGGCCTTCATCGCAGGCGTTGACCGTGTGATGGACATGGCACGTACTGCGCTGAACGTGATTGGTAACGCGTTGGCGGTGCTGGTCATCTCGCGCTGGGAAGGCATGTACGACCAGGCTAAAGGCGAGCGCTACTGGAACTCGCTGCCGCACTGGCGTAGCAAGGAAGCAGCCAAAGGTTAATCACCTTAGCTAAGAGCCTTACTCCCCAAACCCCGGACTTGTCCGGGGTTTGTTGTTTCTGGGGTCTGGCCGTTATCATTCGCCGTCTATTCCGGGAGTTTTCTGATGCTTAACGGCCTATGGCTCAGCTTTTTCGTTGTCGCAGCCGTGTCGGCACTCGCCCAATGGCTGGTGGGTGGCAATGCGGGGATCTTCGCGGCGATCGTAGAAAGTATCTTCGCCATGGCCAAGCTGTCGGTCGAAGTGATGGTTCTGCTGTTCGGCACCCTGACCTTGTGGCTGGGGTTTCTGCGTATTGCCGAGAAAGCCGGCATTGTCGATTGGCTGGGCAGGGCGCTGGGGCCGTTGTTCAAGCGCTTGATGCCAGAAGTGCCGCCGGGGCACCCGGCACTCGGCTTTATCACCCTGAACTTCGCCGCCAACGGCCTGGGTCTCGACAATGCCGCCACGCCGATTGGCCTTAAGGCCATGCGTGCCCTGCAAGAGTTGAACCCCAGCCCGACCAGCGCGAGCAATGCGCAAATCCTCTTTCTGGTGCTCAACGCCTCCTCGTTGACCCTGTTGCCCGTGACCATCTTTATGTACCGCGCCCAGCAAGGGGCGGCAGATCCGACGTTGGTGTTCCTGCCGATCCTACTGGCGACCAGTGCCTCGACCTTGGTGGGTCTGCTCTCGGTGGCCTTTATGCAGCGCCTGCGGCTGTGGGACCCCGTGGTGCTGGCCTACCTGATACCGGGCGCGTTGGTCTTGGGCGGGTTTATGGCGTTGCTGGCAACTTTGTCGGCTACGGCGCTGGCTAGCTTGTCGTCGATCTTGGGCAACTTGACGCTATTCGGGCTGATCATGCTGTTTTTGGTGATTGGTGCGCTGCGCAAAGTAAAAGTCTACGAAGCGTTCGTCGAAGGGGCCAAAGAAGGCTTCGATGTGGCCAAGAACCTGCTGCCGTACTTGGTGGCGATGCTCTGTGCGGTCGGCGTGCTGCGGGCCTCGGGTGCGCTGGACTTTGGCTTGGACGGCATTCGCCACGTGGTCGAGTGGCTGGGCTGGGACACGCGTTTTGTGGATGCGCTACCCACTGCGATGGTAAAACCGTTCTCGGGCAGTGCAGCGCGGGCGTTGCTGATTGAAACCATGCAGAACCAAGGCGTGGACAGTTTTCCAGCGTTGGTGGCAGCGACCGTGCAAGGCAGCACAGAAACCACGTTCTATGTGCTAGCGGTGTACTTCGGTGCGGTGGGCATCCAGCGCGCCCGGCATGCCGTGGGCTGCGCTTTACTGGCGGAGTTTACAGGCGTGGTGGCGGCGATTGGCGTTTGCTACTGGTTCTTCGGCTAAACCTTCGCCCCAAATCTACTGTGGGAGCAAGCCGCTCCCACAGGTTATAGCTGTTTAGCGTTGCGCCTGCCCTTGTTGCAACACCCACTGCACCACGTGTGGCATCAGGGCATCAGTTGCCTGTCCAAACCCTGCCACAACCCCCGGCACCAATGGATTGGTCAGCGGCTGACGCACTTCGAAGCGCTTAGCGCCAATGATCCGTTGATCGCTGGAGCGCACCAGTCGGGCGTTGTATTGCACGATAACTTCCGGGTCTTTGCCGTTGTAATGGGTCTGGAACGCCAACAGCTCGCCGCCTAGCTCGTAATCGGACTGCAAGTTGCTGTCGTCGGTGCTCAAAGCCTTGACGTGACCGTCTTGCAAGAAGGCATCCAGCAGCCGATTGCGCAGCAGTGCCGGGGCCGGATCGCTCCAGCGCGCCCCCTTGTAGTTGCTGACCAAGTTGCCCTCGGGTATCACGGCAATGTTCTGGCTGTTGAGCGCGTTACTGGCCATTGGCTTGTCCAAACGCAATGACCACGTCACAGGTGCGCTCTGGCTGGTAGCAATCGGCGTTTGTGCATCAGGCAACCGATACACATCAACGACCTCAGGTTTGGGCAAAATCGAGCAAGCGCTGATCAAGCTCAGGCTGGCCGCCAAGAAGAATGAGCCTGCCAGGCGATAAGTAAGGGTCATGGCGTGAATTCCTTGTTCTGCTCGCGGCCTAGCAAGTAACCGCTCGGGTTGGCTTCCAGACGCCGCGAAATACCCCGCAGCGTACCGAGGGTTTCGCGTAACTCATTGACCGCAGGGCCTAACTGATTAAGCCCTTGCAGCCCGCTGTTGAGCGAGTCTTGGTTGTTGTTGATCAGTTTGTTGATGGTCGAAGTGCTTTGCTCCAGCGATTTCATGGCTTGCTCGGCGCTGGTGAACATTTGCTTGCCTTGGTCATTGAGCAAGCCGTTGGCGTTGCGCATTAACGCAGTGGTTTGCTCAAGCGTTGTGGTGGCTTGTTTGCCCACTTGTGACAGCTGCTTGAGGGTTTGGGCAATGTCCCCACGCTGGCTGGAAATCGCCGTGGTGGTTTGCTCAAGGTTATCCAGGGTTTTGCTCACGCGGTCGACGTTCTCATGGGAGAACAGTCGGTTGGCGTTGTGCAGCAGTATGTTGATGTTGGCCAGCATGTCGTTGCCATCGGTCAGCAACCGGGCAATCGGGGAGGGCGCGGCCACAATCACCGGCAGCTTGCCGTCTTTAGCGGTGAGCATTGGGCTGCTCGGGTCGCCGCCGCTGAGCTGGATGATTGAGGTGCCCGTCACGCCGGTCAGCGCGAGTTTGGCTTTGGTGTCGATCTTGACCGGTGTACCCGCCGCTAGGCGAATACGCGCCAGTACGCGACGTGGGTCTTTGTCGTCCAGACGCAATTCGATCACGTCACCGACCTTAATCCCGTTGTATTGCACCGAGCTGCCTTTGGACAAGCCACTGACCGCCTCGTTGAACACCACTTCGTAGTCCTTGAACGTGTTGTCCATGCTCGATTTGGCCAGCCAGAGGCCAAAGAGCATGGCCCCGGCGACGACCAACACGCTGAGCAGGCCGATCAATACATGATGGGCGCGGGTTTCCATGTTATTGCTCCTTACGCTGGGTTGCCGCTTCATACGCGGCGCGGCCACGGGGGCCATGGAAATACTCATGAATCCACGGGTCGTCGAAGTCTTCGACTTCGGCGATAGGTGCTGCCACCAACACCCGTTTTTGCGACAACACCGCCACCCGATCAGTGATGGTGTACAGCGTGTCGAGGTCATGGGTGACCAGAAACACGCTCAAACCCAACGCATCACGCAGGGTCAGAATCAGTTGGTCGAACGCCGCCGCGCCAATCGGGTCGAGCCCGGCAGTGGGTTCGTCAAGAAACAGAATATCCGGGTCCAGAGCCAGCGCGCGGGCCAGTGCCGCGCGCTTGACCATCCCACCGGATAATGAAGATGGGTATTTATCGGCAGCAGACAGTGGCAGCCCGGCCAGAGCCAGCTTGACGCACGCCAGGTGTTCAGCGTCGGGGCGGCTTAGTCCAGCATGCTCGATCAAGGGCAGGGCGATGTTCTCTGTCACCGTTAGCGAAGAAAACAGAGCGCCTTTCTGAAACAGCACACCAAAGCGCCGTTCAATCAGTGAGCGCTCGGCCTCATGCAGGCTGAGCAAGTCTTTGCCGAACACCCGCACTTCGCCTTCAGTGGGTCGACGCAGGCCAACGATGCTGCGCAACAGCACCGATTTACCCGTGCCAGAACCGCCGACCACGCCGAGAATTTCACCTTTGTACACATCCAGGTCGAGGTTCTCGTGCACGCTTTGGCTGCCAAAGCGATTACACAGGCCGCGTACCTCGATCACCGCCTCGCGGGGCGCCTTCGTTGGCGTACTCACCAGCCCATCTCCATAAAGAACAACGCGGCCACGGCGTCGAGGAGGATCACGATAAAGATCGACTGCACCACGCTGGAGGTGGTGTGCGCGCCAACCGACTCGGCGCTGCCGCTGACTTTAAAGCCCTCAAGACAGCCCACGGCCGCGATTAGAAAGGCAAAGAAGGGGGCTTTGACCATGCCCACCAGAAAGTTTTTGACCCCGATGTCGGAGTGCAGCATCGAAATAAACATGTCCGGCGAAATGCCGATGGATACAACGCACACCACCGCGCCGCCGAGAATACCGGCCATCATGGCTAAAAAGGTCAACAGCGGCAGGGCGATCAACAGGGCCAGCACCCGTGGCAATACCAGCAAATCCATCGGATCGAGGCCCAATGTGCGGATCGCATCGATTTCTTCGTTGGCCTTCATAGAACCGATCTGGGCGGTAAAAGAACTGGCTGTGCGGCCCGCCATCAGGATGGCAGTGAGCAACACGCCAAACTCACGCAGAAACGAAAAAGCCACCAGGTCGACGGTGTAAATGCCCGCGCCAAAGTTGGACAGTACCGTGGCCCCCAAAAACGCCACTACGGCGCCCACCATGAAGGTCAGCAGCGCCACAATGGGCGCGGCGTTAAGGCCGATTTGTTCGATTTGCGCCACCACCGGGGTGATACGCCATTGTTTGGGGCGAAAGAAATTGCGGGCCAGGGTTTGCAAGATCACCCCGATAAATCCCAGCAGTTGCAGCGTGTCTTGCCATAACTTGTCGACCGAGCAGCCGATGCGGCTCAGTAATTGGATGCCGAGGTTCACTTCGACCGCTTTAACCGGCACACAGAAGTCGCGCATGGAGGAATAAACGGTTTGCAGCAAGGCGCGATCAGCCGCGGGGAGTTTGGTCGCGGAGTCGGCCAGTTGAGCGACGCGTTCGGAGCCCAGCAATTCGACCAGCAAGGACGCGCCAGCGGTGTCAAGCCGAGAGACGTCATCGAGATCAATCTGGGTGCGAGCGTCGTACTTGCCCGCGAGCTGTTCGGTCAGCAGTTTTAGCCGGGCATAGTTAACCAGCGTCCATTGACCACTGATTTTCAGCCGCGCCGGATTGCTTGACGTGTCTAGTTGGGCATCGCCCGCCATGGCAGTAATAGTCGTAGGCTCCATGCTCAGTACGCTTAAACGCAGACCATATGTAATAGCACAATCTTATAAAAGTGTTTCAGTTTGCTTGCATATTGGTCGCGGGGGATTGATCTGTGTCGGTCACTTCGAAGCGCAGCACACCAATCATTTGCCCGTCTTCGGTCAGTACCTGCACTTGCCAGCGTCCGACCGAGTTGGGCGGGAAGTTTAGCTTGTGGGTCCAAGCCCGGTAGCCTTCCTTGCGCCCGCCGCGAATATCCAGGGCAATGCGATCAACTTCTTGGCTGTTGAGTTTCCATACGTGATAAATCCGCTCGTTCAGGCCGCGCGGGGCATTGATTGAGGTGTAGGCATAAAGGCCATTGCTGCGCAGCTGATTGACGCTGATCTGCTCGATGCTCTCGCCGGGCGTGCGGTCTTGCAACTGAGTCGTGACCGCCACTTCGGTCATCCACAGCGTCGCCGGCGGCACCCACGAGCGTAGCAGCCAGCCAGTGCCGCCCAGCGCAAGAACAATCAGTGGCAGTACCAGCCAGCCGCGCCAGGTTTTCAGCGGCAGGCTGACAGCCATGCTCGGGATGGAAAGCAGCACAGCGGTGCCCAGTGCCAATTTGTAGCTCTCGGCGGTGGTCAGGTTGAGAATGATCGGCAGCGCAGTCAGCAGCGCCGCGAACAAGGCCAGCGTGTGCATGCCCAAGTATAGCCAGCGCCGTGGGGCCAGCCATTTGTAATACAGCGGATCGGTGATCGTCACCAGCGCGGCGGCGCCAAGCAGGCCAGTAAACACCAGTTGGCCGCTGTTCCAGGTGGTGGTGACAAAGAAGAAGGGCAGGACGAAAAACAGGCTTTCTTGATGGATCATCTGCGTTGCATAACGCAGCAGAGGCGGGGGGATTTCGCGTTTAAACACCCGTGCAAACCATTGGGTGAGGGTGTTTTCGAGCATCAACCAGACCCAGCTCACCAGCAGGATTACGGCGATCCAGCGGGCCATGCCTTGTTGGCGGTCCACCAGAATAAAACTGCCCACACCCGAGCAAAAACCGAACAGCGCGATCAGCCCTGGATAGCGCTTCATCAACTCAAGGATGCGCTGTACGTAGTGGTTCCAGTTTGGCATTCGGTGGTTCACATTCTGCGTAGGAAAAATCCACAACAGAATAACGGTTTAGCGCGGTTGGCGTCCGGGGGATTGCGCCCCGGTTGGCGAATACCCCCGTAGGAGCTGCCGAGGAACGATGGCTGCGATCTTTTGATGTTCAAGGTCAAAAGATCGCAGCCTGCGGCAGCTCCTACAAGGGGCGTCTCAGCGCACGTTGCTTTCGAAACGGCTCACGCCTGGCAGCTCCAGCACCAACTCGTCGCCAACGTTCAACGGACCAACACCGACAGGGGTGCCGGTCATGATGACGTCGCCCGCTTGCAGCGAGAAACACGCAGCCATGTGCTGAATCATCGGCACAATCGGGTTGAGCATCAGGGCGCTGTTGCCGTCCTGACGCACTTCGCCGTTGATGGTCAGGCGAATGCCGATGTCCTTCAGATCAGTGAAGGTGCAGCTCGGCACGAACGGCGCGAGGACGCAGGCGCCGTCGAACGACTTGGCGATTTCCCACGGCAAGCCTTTGGCCTTGAGTTCGGCTTGCTTGTCACGCAGGGTCAGGTCCAGTCCAGGAGCGAAACCGGAAATTGCATCCAGCACTTCTTCAGCGCTCGGGTTGTTCGAGAGCGGTTTGCCGATCAGTACCGAGATTTCTGCTTCGTAATGCACCGAACCGCGCTCGGTCGGAATCGCAAACCCGCCTTCGAGGGCTACCACGCAACTGCCGGGCTTTATAAACAGTAGCGGTTCAGACGGGATCGGGTTATCCAGCTCTTTTGCATGCTCGGCATAGTTACGGCCGATGCACACCACTTTGCCGATAGGAAAGTGAATCCGGGTACCGTCGACATATTGGTGCTGATAGCTCATGGGGACTCCTTTGGAGTAGCTGCAAGCTGCAAGTTATAAGCTTCAAGAGAAGAGCTAAAGGCCGTGCAAGTCCGCTTCAAACTTGCTGCGGCCTTGTTCACACGGCGAAAATCTTGCCCGGGTTCATGATGCCGTTCGGGTCGAACACGGCCTTGAGCGCTTTCATGTATTCAATCTCAACCGGCGAGCGGCTGTAGGTCAAGTAATCGCGCTTGGTCATGCCCACGCCGTGCTCGGCAGAGATCGAGCCGTTGTACTTTTGAACCGTTTCAAACACCCACTTGTTGACCGTCGCGCACTTGGCGAAAAACTCGTCCTTGCTCAGGTTTTCAGGCTTGAGGATGTTCAAGTGCAGGTTGCCGTCGCCAATGTGGCCGAACCAAACGATTTCGAAGTCTGGGTAGTATTCGCCGACAATCGCGTCAATTTCTTTCAGAAAGGCCGGTACTTTCGACACGGTGACCGAGATGTCGTTTTTGTACGGCGTCCAGTGTGAAATAGTCTCGGAGATGTATTCGCGCAGTTTCCACAGGTTTTGCAGCTGGGTTTCGCTCTGGCTCATCACGCCGTCTAGCACCCAGCCTTGTTCCATGCAGTGCTCGAAGGTTTCCAGTGCGGCAGTGGCCACTTCTTCAGTGGTCGCTTCAAATTCCAGTAGCGCGTAGAACGGGCAGTCGGTCTCAAACGGTGACGGTACGTCGCCTCGGCCCATGACTTTAGCCAGCGCCTTGTCGGAGAAGAACTCAAATGCCGTCAGATCAAGCTTGTTCTGGAAAGCGTGCAGCACCGGCATGATCGAATCGAAGTCGGCCGTACCCAGCACCATCGCCGTCAGATTTTTCGGCGCGCGATCTAAGCGCATGGTTGCTTCAACCACAAAGCCCAACGTGCCTTCCGCGCCGATAAACAGCTGGCGCATGTCATAGCCGGTGGCGTTTTTGATCAGGTCTTTGTTCAGTTCCAGTACGTCACCCTTGCCCGTCACGACTTTCATGCCCGCGACCCAGTTGCGGGTCATGCCGTAGCGAATCACTTTGATCCCGCCGGCGTTGGTGCCGATGTTGCCGCCGATCTGGCTAGACCCGGCCGAGGCGAAGTCCACCGGGTAGTACAGGCCGTTTTCTTCGGCCAGGTTTTGCAGGTGCTCAGTCACCACGCCCGGCTGGCAGACCACTGTGCGGTCCGTGAGGTTGATGTCCAGCACCTGGTTCATGTAATCGAATGACACCACCACTTCGCCATTCGCCGCCACGGCCGCCGCCGACAGGCCAGTACGGCCACCCGAAGGCACCAGCGCGACCTTGTGGGCGTTGGCCCACAGCACGATGGCTTGAACTTGCTCAGTGGTTTTCGGGAACACAATGGCTATCGGGGCAGGAGCGTAGTGCTTGGTCCAGTCCTTGCCGTAAGCGTTAAGGGAGTCGGCGTCGGTCAAAACCTTGCCAGGCTCAACCAGGGTCTTCAGCTCATCAATCACGGCAGGATGGGTCATCAACAGAACTCTCGAACAATTCATGGTCATCCTGAGAACGCTTCACGTCGCAGGAATGGGTGTTTAGCGGGGCGCTTATGCTAGCATACGGCCCCCCCGCTGAATCGAGCCGTAGGACGATTCTCGGTGCCGGTCTTCATGCCGGCCAGGTCAGCTCAGGCTGTCCATTCCCTGCCATTTTTTCTCTGGGACACAGGTTTACGCAGATGAGCAAGACTTCTCTCGATAAGAGCAAGATCAAGTTCCTTCTTTTAGAAGGCGTCCACCCATCGGCTGTTGAAGTACTGAAGTCTGCTGGTTACACCAGTATCGAGTACATCACGAGCTCCTTGCCTGAAGCCCAGCTTAAGGAAAAGATCGCTGATGCCCACTTTATCGGCATCCGTTCTCGTACCCAGCTGACCGAAGAAGTGTTCGACTGCGCCAAGAAACTGGTAGCTGTTGGTTGTTTCTGCATCGGCACCAACCAGGTCGATCTCAACGCTGCTCGCGAGCGCGGTATCGCTGTATTCAACGCCCCTTACTCCAACACCCGTTCGGTGGCCGAGTTAGTGCTGGCGGAAGCGATCCTGTTGCTGCGTGGCATCCCTGAGAAAAACGCTTCCTGCCACCGCGGTGGTTGGATCAAAAGTGCCGCCAACTCCTTCGAAATTCGCGGCAAGAAGCTGGGCATTGTGGGTTACGGTTCGATTGGTACTCAGCTGTCGGTATTGGCTGAAGGCTTGGGCATGCAGGTGTTCTTCTATGACACCGTGACCAAACTGCCGTTGGGCAACGCGACTCAGGTCGCCAACTTGCACGATCTGTTGGGCATGTCCGACATCGTGACGTTGCACGTCCCTGAAACCGCAGCCACTCAGTGGATGATCGGTGAGAAAGAAATCCGCGCCATCAAAAAGGGCGGCATTCTGATCAACGCTGCACGTGGCACCGTGGTTGTACTGGACGCCTTGGCTGACGCGATCAAGGACAAGCACCTGATCGGCGCCGCTATCGACGTATTCCCAGTTGAGCCGCGCTCCAACGACGACGTGTTCGAAAGCCCGCTGCGCGGCCTCGACAACGTGATCCTGACCCCGCACATCGGTGGTTCTACTGCTGAAGCCCAAGCCAACATTGGCCTGGAAGTGGCAGAGAAGCTGGTCAAGTACAGCGATAACGGTACGTCGGTATCGTCTGTGAACTTCCCAGAAGTGGCCCTGCCGGCTCACCCTGGTAAGCACCGTTTGCTGCACATCCACGAGAACATTCCGGGTGTGATGAGCGAGATCAACAAAGTCTTCGCCGAAAACGGGATCAACATCTCGGGTCAGTTCCTGCAAACCAACGAAAAAGTAGGTTATGTAGTGATCGACGTCGACGCCGAGTCTTCCGACCTGGCGCAAGAGAAGCTGCAAACCATCAACGGCACCATCCGTTGCCGCGTGTTGTTTTAAAACAGCAGCTTCGAGCGGTTAAGCCTCAAGCGGCAAGTTAAAGGCAAAAGCAGATCTGCTTTTGCTTGCCGCTTGTAGCTCAAAGCTTGCAGCTCGAATAAAAAAGGGAGCCCCCTTTCGAGGGCTCCCTTTTTTTATTTCACATTTACGGTGATTTTTTTCGACACGATCACCGGGTCAAACGCTTGGTGGCCGGTGTCACCCAGTTCAAGCTGCAACGTATGTTTGCCGGGCGTCAGGGTCAGTTCGGTTTCAGTCTGCGCCTTGCCGAAATGCACGTGCTGAGCATCTGCCGGAATCACCTGACCTGGGGCAATTGGCTGGTCCACGTCAATCAACAAGTGGTGGTGACCAGAATGCGGGGATACATCGCCAGCGGGCTTTAGGTCGATGCCTTCAATGCCAAACTTTACGGTGAAGGTTTTATCGACAGTGGCGCCATCCGCGGGGGAAATAATCGACACTTTTGCGCCTTCGGGGGCTGGAGTGGCAGCAAAGGCCATTACCGAAGCGCCCATCAACACAGAAGCCAACGCAACACGAGACAGTAGGGTTTTCATTTTTTCTCCAGTTTTTTTGCTAATTCTGTAGGGTTGCGACAACTTTCAGATGATTTGCTGTCCAACGCCGCAATGAACAACATAAAGCAAAGCGGACGCCAATTGCGAATCGCTTGCAACAAGATCAAAGGAGTGACCATGCGTTTTTTGCCGGGCCTGATACTTCTATTGCCATTGGCGAGTCCTATTGTTCACGCCGAACTGATTGATGACGTTAACGACCGTGGTGAGTTGCGCATCGCCCTTGAGGGCAACTTGCCGCCATTCAGCTTCAAGCAACAAGACGGGCGTTTAACCGGTTTTGACGTTGAACTGGGCGAGTTGCTGGCTCAGGAACTGGAGGTGCATCCGTCTATCCTCGTCACAGACAGCAACGACGTATTGCCGGGGGTTGAAAGCGGCAAGTTCGACGTTGCAATCAATCACATCGCTTTGACTCCCGAACTTCAGGATCGGTTCGATTTCAGCGAGCCTTATTTAGCCTCGCCCACACTGGCGATCCCTTTTCAGAAAGGCAACCCGGCGTTTCAGGGTAGCCTGGACAAAGCCTTGCAGCGCATCAAGGCGGATGGCCGTTTGGCCGCGTTGTCCGAGAAGTGGCTGGAGATGGACGCTACGGATCAATAGACCGCTGCACCCTTGTGGGAGCGGGCTTGCCCGCGAGGGTATCGACGCGGTTTAACAGAAAAACCGCATCGCCTGCATCGCTGGCAAGCCAGGCTCCCACAGGTTTTGTAGCGCTGGCGTCAGTCGCGCAAGGCCTTCACGTCCGCAGGCTTCACGTCAGACCCTTTATTGCCCCAACTGGTACGGATGAAGTTGACCACATCGGCCACTTCTTGGTCCGATAGCCGCCAGTCAAACCCCGGCATGGTAAAGGTCGATGGCGCGGTATGCGTCGCGGGCAATGTCCCGCCTTTAAGTACGATATGAATCAGCGATGTCGGGTCATCTGACTGCAACACCGGGTTGCCCGCCAATGCTGGGAACACGCGTGTGTAGCCATGACCATCAGTACGATGGCAGGCCGCGCAGTTGTCGATGTACACCGCTGCGCCGCGCTTGCTGTCATCACCATTCCACAGGGCGTCGGCCACCGCCGGGTCGTATTGATGTGGGGCGTTGGTTGAGTCGACCGCAGGCAAGGTCTTCAAGTAGCGCGCGATAGCCGTCAGGTCCGCGTCAGACATGTATTGCATGCTATGCACGATCACATCGCTCATGCCGCCGAACACGGCGCTGCGATCACTGCGACCAGTCTTGAGAAACTGCACCAGTTGTTCTTCGCTCCAACTGCCCAAACCGTCCTTGTGGTCGCCGCGCAGGTTCTTCGCGATCCAGCCTTCCAGCGGCGCACTGCCTGACAGGAACGTGCTGCCGTCAGTCGCACTCAGCGATTTTTCCTGCAGGGTCAGCGCCCTTGGCGTGTGGCAGGCGCCGCAATGCCCTAGGCCCTCCACGAGGTACGCGCCGCGACTCACCACCGGGTTTTGCCCCAGCATCGGCGTGAAGTCGGCCACCGCAGGGGCAAACGTCCAGCGCCACATTGCCAACGGCCAGCGCATGCTTAACGGCCACGGAATATCGACGGCTTTATTCTCTTGAGCGACCGGCTTTACGCCCTGCATGAAGTAGGCATACAGCGCCTGCATATCGGCCTGGTTGACCCGCGCGTATGACGGGTACGGCATGGCCGGGTACAACGTGCTGCCGTTTTTGGCGACGCCATGGCGCACGGCGTTGTCGAAGTCGTCAAAGCTGTAGGCGCCGATCCCGGTTGGGTCCGGCGTGATGTTGGTCGAGTAAATCATGCCGATCGGAGTTTCCATCGGCAGGCCACCGGCAAACGGCTTGCCGTCCTTGGCCGTGTGACACGCCACACAGTCACCGGCTCGCGCCAGGTATTCACCTTGTTTGATCAACGCGGGCTGATCAACGTCGGCGGCCACCGCCGAAAAGCTGCCCAGCAAGGCCAGGGTCGCGATAACAACTGCTTTCATGGTCATCGCTCCTTATGCCTGAACCAGTGGGCCGGGGTTTTTTAGGTACTGCTCGCGGATCGCTCTGGCCGACCAGTAGGTCAACGCAGCCACAAGACCGGTCGGGTTGTAACCCAAGCCCTGCGGAAACGCCGAAGCGCCCGGCACAAACACGTTGTGCACGTCCCACGATTGCAAGTAACGGTTCAGCGCACTGGTTTTCGGGTCAGTGCCCATGATCGCGCCGCCATTAAGGTGAGTGGTCTGGTAGGACGCCGTGTTGAAATGCTCGCCGACTTTTTTACCCAGCAGGGCTATGGCTTTGGGGTTCATCGCTTCGGCGATCTTGCCCATTTTTTCCATCATGAAACGGTTCATCTTGATGTCGTTTTCTTGCCAGTCGAAGGTCATACGCAATAGCGGCTGGCCGTAGGCATCTCGGTACACCGGGTCGAGATCCAGGTAGTTGCCCCGGTAGGACTGATGCGCGCCGTGGGCGTCCATCGACACTTGGTGGGTGTAGTAATCGGCCGTGGCTTTTTTCCAGGCGCTGCCCCATGCCGGTGTGCCGGGCGGGTTGGACGTGCCGGCAATCGGGCGGCTGCCCGCTTGGTTGACCCACATCGGTGAACCACCCACAAAGCCATGCGGCCCGTGGTCGAAGTTGTCGGCGTTGAAATCATCAATCGCCACGCCATTGCCGCCCGCGCCGATAAAGTTGTTGGTGTGCACCTCTTTATCGAAGTAGGCCTTGATGGTGCCCATGTTCTGGTACGCGAAGTTTTTGCCGACCACGCCTTCACCGGTTTTCGGGTCGTAGGGCTTGCCGATGCCCGACAGCAGCATCAGACGTACGTTGTGGAACTGGAACGCACCTAAAATCACCAAGTCGGCTGGTTGTTCGATTTCGCGGCCCAGCGCATCGATGTACGTCACGCCCGTGGCTTTGCTTTTGGTGCTGTCCAGATTGACCCGAATCACGTGGGCATCAGGCCGCAGCTCAAAGTTTGGCAATGGTTTGAGTGCCGGCAAGATGTTCACGTTGGGCGAGGCTTTGGAATACATGTAGCAGACATAGCCGCTGCAAAAGCCACAGAAGTTGCACGGCCCCATTTGCGCGCCATACGGGTTGGTGTACGGCCCCGATGTGTTGGCAGACGGAAGGTTGTAGGGCTTGTAGCCCACCTCATTGGCGGCCTTCTGAAACAACTGTGCTGACACCGTGTTTTTCTGCGACTCCAGCGGGAAGGGGTTGGAGCGATCTGGCGCGTACGGGTTGCCGCCTCGGCCTTCGCCGACCAATTGGCCGTTGACGGTCCAAGCCTGGCCCGAGGTGCCAAAGACTTTTTCAGCGTAATCAAAGAACGGCTCCAGCTCTTCATAGCTCACGCCGAAGTCTTGGATGGTCATGTCCTTGGGGATAAAGTTTTTGCCGTAACGCTCTTCGTAATGGCTGCGAATACGCAGCTCTATCGGATCAACCCGAAAATGCACGCCCGACCAGTGCAAACCTGCGCCGCCCACCCCGTTGCCAGGCAAAAAGGCACCCAGTTGGCGATTCGGCAAAGCCACGTCATTAACGCTGTGGCGAATGGTCACGGTTTCTTTCGATACGTCTTGAAAGAGCTTTTTGCGCACGCTGTAGGTGAGTTCGTCGATCACCTGTGGATAGTTACCGTCCGGGTAGGTGTCCTGCATGGGGCCGCGCTCAAGGGCCACAACATTCAGACCGGCTTCGGTCAGCTCTTTAGCCATGATCGCGCCGGTCCAGCCGAAACCAACGATCACTGCATCTACTTTTTTCATAACCGTCGACATGCTCAAGCCCTCTCGCCGCGGATGGAAACTGCCGGGAAGGGGTATTGCTCGTTGCGTTCAACCCAGTCCATGAAGTCGGCGCGGGCGCCGGGAAAGCCGATCATGGTCCATCCGACCATGCCTTTGTTGCCACCGTGGATCGGGTCGCAAAAGAACCCTTCCTTGGTGTTTTGCAGCAGAAAACTGAAGAACATCTTGGCCGGGACGTTCTCGAATTGCGGGGTGCCGGCTTCCAGTTGTTTGAGCACGTCGTCTCGGGTAGCGCTGTCTAGCCCCGCAAATGTTGAGTTATAGACCTTTTTGCACAGGGCCTCCGTGGCGGCAATGCCCAGGCGGTAGATCTGTTTTGGCACCAGTTTGCTCTGCCAGCCCATTTCGGGTGCAGCATCGGCATTGAACGGGCCTTGCATGAACCACAGCGCGCCGCTGGCGTAAGGCGTGTGCATTTGACGGTCGATGTATTCCGGAACACCCGCTTCTAAAGCGCCAGGACCTTGCTCGTCTGCGGGGATCAGGCGCGCCACAGCGGCGTTCAAGAATGCCCATTCTTCGGCGGTGAAATACGTCGGCTCATAGGGGGCGGCAGGAGAAGACGTGCGCCCCGCAGGTTCGGGTGCGGCGGGGGCCGCCGCAGCCGGTGTGGCCATCAGCACAGAACCGCCGAGGCCGGTGCTGGCCACGGTAACCACCGGAATCAGGGTCAGGGTTTTGCGCAGAAACTCACGCCGCGGGTTGTCTTGCTCAGACATGGGAGGGGCACCTCTTCAGACATTCACGGGTAGCAGTTGCTCAGTGGCAACTTTCGTTTTGGCAGCGACAAGCGTCGCAGATGACCTGCAAAAATAGGGTGCAGCAATCAATAGTTACAAATACTAGCAGGTCAGGTGCTTGGCTGAAGCGATTCATGCGTAATTTTGTCGCACCTAAAGGCGATAGCTCGGCTGAATTATCACGAAATTTTGACAATTGGCTCACAGAGTTTTGATCCGCCTTAACCCAATCTACGCCACATCCTGAAACTCTTTGTTCAAGTGGTCGAACTGACATGCCGAAAGCCCGGTTTTTTCCTGCTCTGTGCCTGACATTACTGGCTGCCTTCGCGCTGCCACAGGTTCAGGCCGATGACCTCTCCGTGGCGCGCCCAGCGCAATGGGCCCAGCCTGTTGATGCGCAGTACAATCTGTATCAAATGTCACCCACGCTATACCGCAGCGCTTTGCCTGACAGCGAAGCCCAGCCTTTGCTGCAAAAACTCCACATCGGCACTGTGATCAACTTTCTGCCCGAAGCCGATAACACCTGGTTGAAAACCCCTGGCGTCACGCAAATTCAATTGCCGTACCGCACCAACCATGTGGATGACACCGACGTACTGGCCGCCTTACGCGCTATTCAGACCGCACAGGCCCAAGGCCCCGTGTTGATGCACTGTAAGCACGGTTCGGATCGCACAGGCTTGATGTCTGCGATGTACCGCGTGGTGGTAGAGAACTGGAGTAAAGAAGACGCCCTCAAAGAAATGACGCAGGGCGGTTTTGGCCAGAGCACTCATTTCAAAGATGGCGCCAACTACATGATGAAAGCGGACATCCCGGCACTGCGCGCAGCCTTGAGCAGTGGCGCTTGCAGCACCAGCCCGTTCGCTTCTTGTGTGGTAAAAAACTGGATCTCGGGCAAGGCCTGACCGTTCGTTGCATTCGCGCAGAGCCCCTGACCCCAGTCAGGGGCTCGCGTGTTTAAGCCTTCAAATCCTCACCGGCCCACTGTTGCAACGCCGCTTTGCGTTGTGGCGGTGCAAGTTTGCCCAATTGTTCGACGTGGCTATAAAAGACCGCCCAATCGCCGTTGGCGTGTTTGAACAACGCCGCAAAGGCGGGCACCCACTGATCGTACAAACCGAAGGGCAGCAGCTTGGCGTTGTTCATGGGCGAATTTACCCACGCGTCATAGCGAGCGTTACCGGCCCATTGCTGATCGCGAAGGTCACGGTATTCGCGGCGCATTCGATCAAACTCTGCCGCCTTGCGCTGGCGCATTTGCGTCGCTGGCAAAGGCTGCGCGTAGAGCTGTTGCAGGCGCTGGCGGGTGCTCAGTACCAAGGCAATAAACTGATCGCGTTGCGCCAAGCCATCGACACTGGCTGGCGGCAAGCCTTGATAGGCGCGCCATTGGCGTGTGCCTTCCTGCTCCACAAAGCTGGCGAATGACTCATTGAACTCGGTGTCGTCCTTCACGTAGACGCGTTGATGCGCCAGTTCATGAAAAACCAGCGTGGCCAGTCGCTCATCGCCCCAATGCAGCATGCTGTTGAGGATCGGGTCGTCAAACCAGCCCAACGTGGAATAAGCCTCAACCCCGCTGACAAAGACATCCATGCCTTGCTGGCGCTTGAGCGCCGCATCGCCGCGGGCGCCGCCCTGTGCGTAATAACCTCGGTAGGCCACACACCCAGCTACTGGAAAGCAATACGTGACCGGGTTGAGCGAAAACTCAGGCGTGGCAAAGACATTCCACACCACATAAGGCCGTTTGAGGTCGGCATAACGGCGATAGCTTTGGTTGTCAGGCAACAGCAAATGCTGGCTGGCAAAGGTGCGGGCGGCCTGAGACTTGGCCAGATGTTCGCGCAGGACGGGATCGCGCTGCGAGTCGGCCACCACCTTGGCCACAGGTTCGCGGGCCTGTAGCAACTGCAACTGGCCTGTGATCAGTTGCGAGTAATAGCGCGCACTTGAGCAGCCATTGAGCAGCGCCAACATAACGAGGGTGAGCAGGCAACGGGTGATCAGCGGCATAGTGCGGTCCAGTGGGAGATTCTAGGGTGTGCAGCAAGCTGATTTCGTAGCAGTTGCCGAGCCTGCGAGGCTACGTCCGGCTGCGCAGCAGTCGTAGAATCAAGCGCTGCGGTATGTCAGTTAAACCCTGCGCTTAGGGTTTTACGATCGCTTCGCAATCGGACGTAGCCTCGCAGGCTCGGCAACTGCTACGCGTTCGCACGCCATAGATCTGTGAGAGCTGCCGAAGGCTGCGATCTTACAACCCTCAGATCAAAACATCGCAGCCTTTAGCAGCGTTCACAGGCGGTGTGGCGCTATGCTTATCGCTTCATCCCTGTGTGGAAGTCCCCATGCGTACGTCTTTGCTGTTACTGATGGCCTGCCTATTGAGCGCTTGCGCCAGCACGCCATTGCCGCCACACGATCCAAACATGGCGTGGGTCGATCTCGAAACGCAAACCGGCAAGCTGGTGATGGCCGAGCGTCTGGATAACCAGCGCCTGAACGACGGCCGCTATTTTCAGGTGACGCCGGGCAGTCACGAGCTAATGGTGCGCTTCGATTACGAGGTATTTATCGGCGGGATGGGGATGTTCAGCGAGCCGCAAGAACGGCTGTGCTATATCACGGTCAATTACGCAGATTTTCAGCCGGGGCAACGCTACCGGCTACAAGCCCGCTCGCTGGGCTTTAACGCCTACGCCCGGCTGTATAACGCCGATGGCAAGGTGTTAGCCGAGGAGCGACTTATTAACTGCCTGCCTTAACACTCAGGTGTCGTTTTTCTGGTAGATGATCTTTTTGGTGCCGTTTTCGCACGATCCGACTACCAGATTCTGGTCGTGTACTTCGTCATTGGTCACGATTTCGAGTGTGTAAGACGACACGTTGTTGGCTTGAATCTTGGTTTCGATTTCAGCCTTCAACTCTTCGCAGGGCTTGGGCGCGGCCAGCACCGAGGTGGTGAGGGCGCAAGCGATAACCGCTAAAGCAAAACGTTTCATGGTGAGACTCCCTTCATTCAGTACGCAACGTCAGGGTATGACGCCAGTGGCGATCATTCGATCACATTGGGTGCGATGTGCGAACTGTCCGGGCTAACGCCGCCCCGCTCGTCGTGAGCGGGGCGTGCGTTGACTTCAATTACGACACCAAGGTCGCGTCGAGGGTGATTTTAGCGTTCAGCACCTTAGACACAGGGCAGCCTTCTTTTGCCTTCGTGGTCAGCTCTGTAAATTGTTCCTGGGTCGCGCCTGGCACTTTGGCTTTGAGGATGAGGTGCACAGCGGTGATCGCAAAACCGCCGTCTACCTGATCCAACGTGACCTCAGCGGTGGTGTCGATGCTGTCAGCTTTGAGCCCGGCATCGCCGAGAATCATAGACAGCGCCATGGAAAAACACCCGGCATGCGCCGCGCCAATCAGCTCTTCAGGGTTGGTGCCTTTGCCGCCTTCAAAGCGTGCCTTGAAGCCATACGGGGCTTCGCGCAGTACGCCGGTCTCGGTAGAGATGGAGCCAATGCCGGTCTTAAGGTCGCCTGCCCAATGAGCCGATGCTTTCTTTTTAATACTCATGCGTGCCTCCTGAAAACGGCGTGAAGGTTTCACGCCTTGTTGGGAGTTGTGAGAGTAGTCGGCTCCATAAAGTTCATCCTGTCGGACAAATCGCACTTTTAGGTAGCCCAATTCACTGATGCCATTGAAACTCGGGTATATGCCCATATTTCTGTAATCACTGGCGGGTTTTGGCGAGCGCCCAAACCTGCATCCCACTTGGAGTAGCCGGCTGATGAAACGCTTGTCTGATGTCAAATTCTCGACCCTCGACCTGGTACCGGTGCGCGAAAACGGCAGCGCGGCCCAGTCGTTGCACAATTCGCTGGATTTGGCCCAACACGTAGAAAAGTTTGGCTATAACCGCTTTTGGGTGGCGGAACACCACAATATGGACGGCATCGCCAGTTCGGCCACGTCGGTATTGATCGGCTACTTGGCTGGCGGCACGTCGACTATTCGCGTCGGTTCGGGCGGGGTGATGCTGCCCAACCATGCGCCGCTGGTGATTGCCGAGCAGTTCGGAACGCTCGAAAGCCTGTATCCGGGCCGAATCGATCTGGGCCTTGGCCGGGCGCCAGGTTCCGACCAGATGACTGCCCGCGCCTTGCGCCGTGAACGTTCGGGCAGCGCCGATGATTTTCCGCAAGACGTGGCCGAGTTGATGCGCTATTTGGGCCCGCGCACCCCGGATCAACGCGTTATCGCCATGCCGGGCACTGGCACCAACGTGCCGGTGTGGTTGCTGGGCTCTAGTTTGTTCAGTGCGCAATTGGCCGGTGAGCGTGGCTTGCCGTATGCCTTCGCCTCACATTTCGCCCCGCGCTTGATGCACGAAGCGATCCGCGTCTACCGCAATCACTTCAAACCTTCGGCGGTACTCGACAAGCCGTATGTGATGCTGGGTGTGCCATTGGTCGCGGCGGATACCGATGAGCAGGCTGAATACCTGTCCACCTCCGTGTTGCAAAGAATTCTGGCGTTGATGCGTGGGCAAAGCCTGGTCCAGCGCGCGCCGGTCAAGACCATGGACGGGCTGTGGTTGCCGCACGAGAAAGAAGCGGTGATGAGCTTTTTGGGCCTAGCGATGGTCGGTAGCCCGGAGAAAATCCGCGCCAAACTTAACGTGCTGGTTGAGCAGACTCAAGCGGATGAACTGATCTTCACCTGTGACCTGTATGAGCATGCAGACCGCATTCACTCTTACGAACTGCTGTCGCAGGTGATGAAAGAGGCGTAACAGAAGCCCCGTGTAAGTGCGAGCTTGCCTCGCGGTCTTTTAAACGATCAAAAGATCGCAAGCACGCGCGCTCCTACACGGGGTTACGCAGTGTTAGCCACGCTTGTAGACGATTTCTTTGGTGCCGCCTTCACAGGAACCCACGACTTTGCCGTCTGACGAAGCGCCTTTGCTAACGACTTTCAGCGAGTAGTGCGGGACGCCACTGGCATCAATCTTCGCGGCGATTTCGCTTTTCAGTTCTTCGCAAGGCTTGCCCGCTGCAAAGGCGGTGCCTGCCAGACTCAGTAAACCTACAGCCACTAAAATCTTTTTCATTGGTCAGATCCCCAGATCAAAACAAAAAGGGTGCGACACGCTTGACCACGTCGCACCCAGACGGTGTAGCGGACTTTATGGCAAACGGCCAGTCCGTAAGTTCAAAAAGACTTTCTGTTTCTTAGCTGCTGGCAATCCGGAAACCGACCTTGAGCGTGACCTGGTAGTGCGCCACCTTGCCGTCTTTGATGTGCCCGCGGGTGTCGATGACTTCAAACCATTCCAAGTGTTTGATGCTTTTGTTGGCCTCGGCCAGTGCATTAGCGATGGCGTCTTCTATGCTGCTCGGGGACGAGCCTACGAGTTCGATTTTCTTGTAGGTGTGATGGTCAGACATAACGTTCTCCTTTTGTCGTAGATCAAAGCCTAGCAGCGAATCTGCTCAATACTTCGTGGGTTGTTCAAAAGGAAAAGTTCAGGTTTTTTGCACTTTTGAGAAACGCCGGAGTCGGACTTAACACGCACCCTCACTCATCAATGCAGGAGAGCCCTAATGGCTAGCAATTCCCTACGTAAAGCCTCATTGCAAAGCATGGAAGCAGAGATCGAGAGCCTGCTCAAGTCTCTGGAAAGCCTTAAGCACGACGCTTCCGACGAGTCCAAGAAAACCCTTGGTGCTCTCAAAAATAACGCTGAGAACGCACTGAAGCACTCGCGCCATCTGCTCACCGACGCGTACGAAGAAGTGAAAGACAAGACGCGCGAAACCGCGATTGCTACCCGTGAATACGCTCAAGAGCATCCGTATGCCACGGCAGGGGTTGCGATTGGCGCACTGGGTCTGTTGGCAGCATTTGTACTGTGCAAGCGCGGTAACTAAACCGCGCCACGCGCAAGCTCAGCCTTGAGCCATTGCGCCAGTTGCCGAGCGCGCCCGTCTGCGGCGCGCTTAGGTAGCCATAACGCCAGCTGTGCCGGGGTTTCCTTGAAGCCCCACGGCGCAGCCAGGCGACCGGCCCGCAGGTCTTCAGCCACCAACGGCTCGGGGGCAATCGCAACCCCCAATCCCGCCACCGCCGCTTCGAGCAAGTAATACAAGTGCTCAAAGCCCTGCCCATATTTCAAGTCATTGGCGTCGATAGCGTTTTGTTGTGCCCAGCTTGGCCATGCTTGTGGCCGCGAGGTGGTATGCAGTAAAGGCTCATCCAGCAGGGCGCTGACGGGTGCCTGACACAAGCGTGGGTAATGGGCATAACGCGGGCTCAGCACCGGGCCGATGCGCTCGCTGGCCAATTCGTACACCTGCATGTCGGCGGGCCATGGCGGCTCTGCAAACACCAGCAGGGCGTCTAGCCCAGGGCGGCGCGGGTCCAAGTCACCTTCTCCGGCCGACAGGTGCAGGCGCAGGTCGGGCAAGTCCGCATTCAAACGGCCCAAGCGTGGAATAAACCAGCGTGCGAGCAAACTGCCCGAACAGCCAAGCACAAAGGGTGCGTCGATATGGCGTTGCGTGAGTTCAGTGCATACGTTACGCAGGCGGTCGAAGGCTTCTGCGCTGGCATCGCGCAGGCGAATACCAGCCTCTGTGAGTTTCAGGCCGCGACCTTCCTTAACGAACAGATTCACGCCCAAGTGTTCTTCAAGCACTTTGAGTTGCCGACTAACGGCGCCGTGCGTGACGTTAAGCTGTTCAGCCGCCTGGCTCACGCTGTTCAGGCGGGCGGTGGCTTCAAACGCGCGCAGGGCGTTTAGAGGGGGAAGGTCACGGCTCATGGTATATGTGAGTTTTCCTGACAGGTCGCGGCGATCTTATCGGTTTTAATCCTGTGCTGTCGCGGGTAAAGTCAGGCCCATCGACCTTCGCACCTCTTTACCTGGAGCGTCACATGACTCAATCCACCTTGCGTAACGGCCCGGACGACAATGGCCTGTTCGGCTTATTTGGCGGCCGTTACGTCGCTGAAACCCTGATGCCACTGATCCTTGACCTGGACCGTGAATACGAACTGGCCAAGACCGACCCCGAGTTCATTAAAGAGCTAGCTTACTTCCAACGCGACTACGTGGGCCGTCCAAGCCCGCTGTACTTCGCCGAGCGCCTGACCGAATTCTGTGGTGGCGCCAAGATCTACCTCAAGCGCGAAGAGCTGAACCACACCGGCGCGCACAAGATCAACAACTGCATCGGCCAGATTTTGCTGGCGCGGCGCATGGGCAAAAAACGCATCATCGCCGAGACCGGCGCGGGCATGCACGGCGTGGCCACTGCCACCGTTGCTGCGCGTTTTGGCCTGCAATGCGTGATCTACATGGGCACCACCGACATCGAGCGCCAACAGGCCAACGTGTTCCGTATGAAACTGCTGGGCGCCGAAGTGATTCCGGTCGTAGCTGGCACGGGCACCCTCAAGGACGCGATGAACGAAGCGTTGCGCGACTGGGTGACCAACGTCGACAGCACGTTCTACCTGATCGGTACCGTGGCGGGGCCACACCCTTACCCTGCGATGGTGCGCGATTTCCAGGCTGTGATCGGCAAGGAAACCCGCGACCAGATGCAAGCCCAGGAAGGCCGCCTGCCAGACAGCCTAGTGGCGTGCATCGGTGGTGGTTCCAACGCGATGGGCCTGTTCCATCCGTTCCTGGATGACACCAGCGTCGAGATCATCGGCGTTGAAGCGGCCGGCTACGGCATTGAAACCGGCAAACACGCGGCCAGCCTCAATGGCGGCGAGCCGGGCGTGTTGCACGGCAACCGTACTTTCCTGCTGCAAGACGACGATGGCCAGATCATCGACGCCCACTCCATCTCGGCGGGCCTGGACTACCCAGGTATTGGCCCGGAACACGCGTGGTTGCACGACATTGGCCGGGTTGAATACACCTCGGTAACTGACGCAGAAGCCCTGGATGCGTTCCACAAATGCTGCCGCCTTGAAGGCATCATCCCGGCACTTGAAAGCGCCCACGCGCTGGCCGAGGTTTTCAAACGTGCACCCACCCTGCCAGCCGATCACCTGATGGTAGTAAACCTGTCTGGCCGAGGTGATAAAGACATGCAAACCGTGATGCACCACGCCGAACACTCTCTACAAGAGCATTCTCAGCAGGAGAAACACTGATGAGCCGCCTGCAAACGCGTTTTGCCGAACTCAAAGAACAGAACCGCGCCGCACTGGTCACGTTCGTCACTGCCGGTGACCCGGACTACGCCACCTCGCTGGCGATTCTCAAGGGCCTGCCTGCTGCGGGCGCTGACGTGATCGAGCTGGGCATGCCCTTCACCGATCCGATGGCGGATGGTCCAGCGATTCAGTTGGCCAACATTCGTGCGCTGGGTGCCAAACAGAATTTGGCAAAAACCCTGCAAATGGTCCGCGAGTTCCGTGAAGACAACACCGACACGCCGCTGGTGCTCATGGGCTACTTCAACCCGATCCACCATTACGGGGTGCCTGCATTCATCGCTGACGCCAAGGCAGCCGGTGTGGACGGCCTGATCGTGGTCGACATGCCGCCGGAGCACAACTCAGAGCTGTGCGACCCGGCGCAAGCGGCAGGCCTGGACTTTATCCGCCTGACCACCCCGACCACCGACGACGTGCGCCTGCCTAAAGTGCTCAACGGCAGCTCGGGTTTCGTCTACTACGTGTCGGTTGCTGGCGTAACGGGTGCAGGTTCTGCGACCACCGAACAAGTGAGCGAAGCGATTGCGCGACTGCGTCGTCACACCGACTTGCCGATCAGCGTTGGTTTCGGGATTCGCACCCCGGAGCAAGCAGCCGCCATTGCGCGACTCGCGGACGGTGTCGTGGTGGGCTCGGCGTTGATCGACAAGATTGAAAATGCGGCCACGCCTGAGCAGGCAGTGGATGGCGTGCTGAGCTTGTGCGCGGCACTGGCAGAAGGCGTGCGTAAAGCGCGCTAGACGAAGCCTCGTAGCAGTTGCCGAGCCTGCGAGGCTACGTCCGGCGCTGCGGTATGTCAGTTAAACCATGCGCTTAGTGTTTACGATCGCTTCGCAATCGGACGTAGCCTCGCAGGCTCGGCAACTGCTACGAAATCCTCTTACTTCTGTGTGCCGTCATCGTGTTGCAGGTTGGCTTGGGTCAGGTTGCAACCCGCTGGCACGCTGCGTGTGAGCCAGACGTTACCGCCGATGGTCGACCCTTTGCCGATGGTGATGCGCCCCAGAATGGTCGCCCCGGCATAGATCACCACGTCGTCTTCAACAATCGGATGGCGCGGGTGGCCTTTTTGCAGTTGGCCTGATTCGTCCGCCGGGAAGCGTTTTGCGCCCAAGGTCACAGCCTGGTAGATACGCACACGTTCGCCGATGATCGCGGTTTCACCAATCACAACGCCCGTTCCATGGTCGATAAAGAAGCTGCGGCCAATCTGCGCGCCAGGGTGGATGTCGATCCCCGTGGATGAGTGCGCGATTTCAGCGCTGATGCGCGCCAGCAACGGCAACCCGGCACGGTACATGTGGTGCGCCAGTCGGTGATGAATCACCGCCAGAATCCCCGGGTAGCACAACAACACTTCATCAACACTGCGCGCCGCCGGATCGCCGTGGTAGGCGGCCAGCACGTCGGTGTCCAGGATGCTGCGCAAACGTGGCAACGCTAAGGCAAAGTCTTGGATCAAGATGGTCGCCGTAGCATCGACACCGTCGTCCGGCAGGCCCGCTTGGCGCGCGGCATAGCGCAATTCCAGCCGTGCTTGTCTCAGCAGCGCGTTGAGTGCTACGTCCAGCGTGTGTCCGACGTAGAAGTCTTCGCTCTCTTCGCGCAGGTCCACTGGGCCTAGACGCATCGGGAACAAAGCGCCGCACAGGGCTTCAAGAATCTCGGCCATCGCGGCACGCGACGGCAGCTCACGGCCTCCCAACTCACCGCTGACACGCCCGTTTTGCGTACGCCACTGATTACGGGCGGTGCGCAACTGGCTGACGATGGTCTGCAGTTGCCAAGGATTGGAACGATCACTCACGATGAATTCTCCGCACGCTGGCGGCTGATGGATCAGCCGCGAATTTGGCAATGATTTTACGGTATCAAACAGTTTCAGACTCGGGCAATTAAAGCTTAACGCCGACGCCAGACGCGCCAGCCCACGGCAATCAGTAACAGTAAGAGCAGCACCACGCCAATTGCCACGCTCAGGGTGTTGTAGCTGAACAAGGGTTTTTCGATGCGTACGTAGCCGGGTTCAGCGAACAATTGGCGCAGCGCGGCATTGGCTTGTTCAAGCGACACGGCCTGTAAGCGTTTGGACGGGTCGGCGAAGCGGCCTTTGTCGTAGTCGCCCAAGGCGCTCCAGTAGTAGTCGGCCAGTGCACTGTTGCCCTGTACGGCCCAGGCCTGGCGCACCACGGCTGCGTTTTTGAGGCGGGCAAAGACTTCAGGGTCAAGGCCGTCCTTGAGTAAGTGCGCCTTGAGTTGCGCCATGACCTGTTCGGCCTTGGACACGTCATCGCGGGCGAGGTCGGCATTCAAGCTTAAAAAGCCGACGCCGCCAAACACTTCACGCTCGGCCCAGGGTCCGTAAGACAAACCGTGCTTGAGCCGCAGTTCGCTGTACAACGCCCACTCCAGGTAATCACGCAGCAGGTCCCAGGTTTCATCGCTCTGGTCGTCGATGACGGGTTCCGGTAACAACCAGTGCAGTTTGGCCGTGTCGCCCACCACACCGCGCATCAAGGTGCGTTCGGTATCGGCTTTGGCTTCGATGTCTGGTAGCGGCAGGTGCTCGCTGGGTTCAACCGGCTCGAGTGCGCCGTACGTGCGCTCCAGATAAGCGGGCAGCAAGCGGTCAAGGTCACCGACCACAATCAAGGTCATGTTGTTGGGGGCGTACCAGGTGGAGCGCACGGCTTCGAGCTGTTGGCGTGTGAGGGCATGCACCTCGGCACGTTCGGCGCATTTGAGGCCCAATTCAACGGCCAATTGGTTGCTGGCGCTGTGGCCTAGGTCTTGGCGGTCGAGCCAGCGCTGCAAGTGCGAGTAATGACCGCCGTCTTCGCGCTCAACCACGTGTTTGGCCTCACTGATGCGCTGTTCAGTCAGTTGCGTGCGGGTCAGCAGGCTTAGCAGCAGGTCGAGGATTTTGCGTTGGTTTTTCGCCGGGGCTTCGATCACAAACGTGGTGTCGGCGTGGCTGGTGTAGGCGTTCCATTCGCCACCCAGCGCCTGCATGCGCTCCTCCAGGCCGCCTTCGCCGGTGTCGTCAATGCCGCTGAACAACAGGTGTTCCAGCAAATGTGGCAGTTGTTGGTCGCCGCAACTGAAGTCATCCAGGCCCACGCCGACCACTAAGCGAATGGACACATGCCCACGTTCATAACCGGGCTTGAGGATCAGTTGCAGTCCATTTGGTAGTTGGTATCCCTCAACGCTGTAGCGGTCGAGGGCAAAGCTCTGAGCTGCACCAAGCAGCAAGCAGATGAACAGCAGGCAACGCATAAAAAGTCCCTTTATCCCTGAATCCCTGATCCAGCCTGTGCAGGTTAGACGCTGTTAACAGACTGACACCAGCCCTGCGTGCAACGTTCAAGGCGAATGCACGGTGTCGATGCTGTTATCGGGTTCTAGGGCGCCCGTGTCGGTGTTTTCGAGCACTACGTAGGCGCTGCCGCAAAACAGTGAGTTAAGGCGCTGCATGTCGGCAATCAGTTCCAGGTGCATGGAACTGGTTTCGATACTTTGGGTGATTTTGAGTTGCAGGCGTTTCACGTGGTTGTGGGCCAGGCGCCGTTCCTGAGCGCGAAAGCGGCGTTTTTCACGCAGCAATTGGCGTGCGCTTTCCGGGTCGGCGTTTAAGAACACCGTCAGGCCCAAGCGCAGGTTTTCGATCAACTGCGTTTGCAGGCCTACCAACTCCTCAAGCCCTGTCTCTGAAAACGAGCGGCGCTGCGAGGTTTTTTGCTGCTGGACTTTACGCAGCATGCGTTCGATGAGGTCGCTGGCGAGTTTGAGGTTGATCGCCAACTCAATGATTTCAGCCCAGCGCCGACTGTCGTGCTCGCCCAAGTCCTCGCGAGGCATTTGCGCCAAGTACAGTTTGACCGCGCTGTACAGCACTTCGACGTCATCGCTGAGGGTACGCATTTGTTGAGTCATGGACGTTTGTTTGCCACGCAAAACGTCGAGCATATTGACCAACATGGTGTCGATCAGGTCGCCAATGCGCAGGGTTTCACGCACGGCATTGGTCAGCGCTAGGCTCGGTGTGTCCAGGGCTGCCGGGTCGAGGTGGCGAGGTTTTATGCTGGCGTTGAGTTGCTCACGCTCCGGCAATAGCCAAGCGCACAGTCGGGCCATGGGGGCCACGGTCGGCAATAGCAAGAAACAGCGGCTGGTGTTGTAGAGCAAGTGAAAGCCGATCACCAGTTCTTGGGCGCTGAAGCTCAGGGTGTCCATCCAGTTCACCAGCGGCGTGAGCACAGGCGTGATTAACACCAGGCCAATCAGTTTGTACAGCAGGCTGCCGAGTGCCACTTGGCGGCCGGCGGCGTTCTGCATGCTGGTACTCAGAAACGCCAGCACACCGCTGCCGATGTTGGCCCCGATCACCAGGCCAATCGCGACCGGCAAGCTGATCACCCCGGCGCCGGCTAATGTGGCGGTTAGCAGCACGGCGGCCAGGCTTGAGTACGAGACCATCGCAAACAGTGCACCGACCAAGGCGTCGAGCAGCAGGTCACCGGTCAGCGAGGCAAAAATCACCTTCACGCCTTGCGCATGGGTGATGGGCGCGGCAGCTTCGACGATCAGTTGCAGCGCCAGAATAATCAGGCCTAAGCCAATCCCAACGCGGCCCAGTTGGCCTGCGCGGGTTTGTTTGCGCGACAGGAAAAAGATCACACCCAGAAAAATCAGCAGCGGCGACAGCCACGAGAGATCGAAGGTCAGCACGCGGGCCATCAGCGCGGTGCCGACGTCGGCCCCCAGCATGGTCGCTAGCGCAGGCGTGAGCGCCATCAAGCCTTGGCCAACAAAAGAGGTGACCAGCATGGCGGTGGCGTTGCTGCTCTGCACCATGGCCGTGACCACAATACCGGCGACAAAAGCCAGCATGCGTTTGGACACGTTCTGCCCGATGACATGACGCAGGTTAGTGCCGTAGACCCGCAAGATGCCGGTTCGCACGATGTGCGTGCCCCAAATAAGCAGGGCAACAGCGGAAAGCAGATTGAGCAGGGTCAGCATGCTGGCTCCCTGTGTAGGAAATTTCGAAGGATCAAATAGCTGCAGACCGTTCTTACAGATGTTTCTTAAGCTGTAGACGGAAATTGAGCAGAGCGCCAGCATTGCATAGCTGGCTGGGCGTTGAAACATGTGTGAAACATAAACCTGTAGCCGCTGCCGCAGGCTGCGTTGCCTTCGGCAGCGGCTACAAGAATCGATTAAAGGGTGCTGTACAGCGGGAAGGTGCCCAGCAGCAGTGCCGCGACCAAGATGCACAAGCACACCAGAATCGCCCATTTGAGGGTGAAACGCTGGTGCTCGCCAAACTCGATACCGGCCAACGCCACCAGCAAGTAGGTCGATGGAACCAGCGGGCTGAGCAAATGCACCGGCTGCCCCACAATCGAGGCACGGGCCATTTCGACGGCAGTAATGCCGTAATGGCTGGCGGCTTCGGCCAAGACCGGCAATACGCCGTAGTAGAACGCGTCGTTAGACATGAAGAAGGTAAACGGCATGCTCACCAGCGCTGTAATCACCGCCAGATAAGGCCCCAGCGCAGGCGGGATCACGCCCAGCAGGCTTTTCGACATGGCATCGACCATGCCCGTGCCGGACAGGATGCCGGTGAAAATACCGGCTGCGAAGATCAGGCCGACCACCGCTAACACGCTGCCCGCATGGGCTGCAACGCGGTCTTTTTGCTGTTGCAGGCACGGGTAGTTGACGATCATGGCGATGCTGAACGCGACCATGAACAACACCGGCAATGGCAGCAGGCCTGCTATCAAGGCGACCATCAACACAAAGGTCAGCGCACCATTGAACCAGATCAGCTTAGGACGGCGAGCGTCCGGGAACTGCGACACGCTGATCTCGCTGTGGTCAATTTCGTCGCCTTGCACGTGCAGTTCACCCAGACGGGCGCGCTCACGTTTGCCGTAAAACCAGGCAATCGCCAGAATCGCCAGCACCCCGGCGAACATGGCCGGGATCATCGGCACAAAAATATCGGAAGGGTCGACATGCAGCGCACTGGCAGCACGAGCAGTCGGGCCGCCCCATGGGGTCATGTTCATTACCCCACCGGCCAGAATAATCAGGCCGGCCATGATCCTCGGGCTCATACCAATGCGGCTGTAGAGCGGCAGCATGGCCGCCACGCAAATCATGTAGGTGGTTGCGCCGTCGCCGTCCAGAGACACCACCAGCGCCAGTACGGCGGTCCCGACCGAAATTTTGAGCGGGTCACCTTTGACCAGTTTGAGGATCTTGCGCACGGCGGGGTCAAACAGCCCGGAGTCGATCATCAGGGCGAAGTAGAGGATGGCGAACATCAGCATCACGCCCGTGGGGGCGAGTTTGGTGATGCCAGCGAGCATCATCGGGCCGATTTGGGTGGCAAAACCACCGAAAATAGCGAACAGGATAGGGACAAGAATCAGCGCGATCAGGGCAGACAAGCGCCTGGTCATGATCAGGTACATGAACGTAATGACCATGGCAAAGCCAAGGAAGGTCAGCATCATAGCAATCACCGTTTTTATTGTTGTGCACAAGGCACTGGCCGCGAGTGGCGGTCAGGCGAGCCGGTCTATGCCGGAGGTGACGGGATGCTAGAGGGGATTGCTTTCAGCCAGCTTTCGCCGGGGAAATATCGGAGGGGCGGGCAGGTTTCGTAGCCGTTGCCGAGGGACGAGGCTACGTCCGATTGCGCAGCGATCGCAAAGACTAAGCACGTGTTCTATCAGCAAGACCACGCAGCCTGAATTTACGATGGCTTCGCCACCGGACGCAGCCTCGCTGAACTCAGCAACTGCTACGTAAATCGTGTCAGTCGAGCTTAAGCACTTTGGCCAATACGATTTTCGGGCCTTTCATCTTTTTGATGATGATGCGCAGGCCTTCGACTTCCAGTTGCTCTTCTTCTTCGGGCACACGCTTGAGGGTGTCGTAGATCAGCCCTGCAATGGTTTCGGCCTCGACGTGGTCCAGGTCGACGCCCAGCAGGCGCTCGATTTTGAATAGCGGCGTGTCGCCACGCACCAGCAGTTTGCCCGGCTGGTACGAGAGGATGCCGCGCTCAGCCTTGCGGTGTTCGTCCTGAATATCGCCCACCAGCACTTCGAGTACGTCTTCCATGGTCAGGTAGCCGACCACTTTGCCGTCAGCTTCTTCGACCAGCGCAAAGTGCGCGCCGCCTTTACGGAACTGCTCCAGCAGCTGCGACAGTGGCATGTGGCGCGACACACGTTCCAGTGGGCGGGTCAGTTCTTCAAGGTTGAAGGTCTCGGGCAAGTGCTCAAGATCGGCCAGTTCAAGCAGCAAATCCTTGATGTGCAACAGCCCCAAAAAGGTGTTTGTTTGGGCGTCGTAGACCGGGTAGCGGCTGAACTTGTGACGACGGAACAGCGCCAGGATTTCCTTGAGCGGGGCTTTGGAGTCGAGGGTTACTAGGTCTTCGCGGGAGTTGGCCCAGTCGACCACTTCCAGCTCGCCCATTTCAACGGCTGAGGCCAGTACGCGCATGCCTTGGTCGCTTGGATCTTGACCACGGCTGGAGTGCAGGATGAGCTTGAGTTCTTCGCGGCTGTAGGCGTGATCGTGATGAGCGCCGGGCTCGCCTTGGCCAGCAATACGCAAGATGGTGTTGGCGCTGGCGTTAAGCAGGTAAATCGCCGGGTACATGGCCCAATAGAACAGGTACAGCGGCACGGCGGTCCACAGGGACAACGCCTCTGGCTTGCGAATGGCCCACGATTTAGGGGCCAGTTCGCCGACCACGATGTGCAGGTACGAAATGATGAAGAAGGCGGCAAAGAACGATACGCCCTTGATCACTTCAGGCGACTGAACGCCCAGCGCGCCGAGCAGTGGCTCAAGCAGGTGCGCAAACGCCGGCTCGCCGACCCAGCCTAGGCCTAGCGATGCCAGCGTAATGCCCAACTGGCAGGCGGACAGGTAAGCGTCGAGTTGGTTGTGCACGGTGCGCAGGATCTGTCCGCGCCAGCCGTTCACGTCTGCGATGGCCTCGACGCGGGTCGAGCGCAGTTTGACCATGGCAAATTCAGCCGCAACGAAAAAACCGTTGAGCAAAACCAGGATCAGAGCAAAAAGAATCATGCCGAAATCGGCGAAGAGTGTTGCGAGGGTCAAGCCAGGGGAAGGGTCCATGATGGAGTTTTACGGGTTCCGTTATTGCGAATAGGGGGGATGGACTCGGGGCCTGAAAAACAGGCCCCGGCCGAGCAATGTAGCGGCTGATGCGGCACTTGCCTAGTGGGTTATTGCCACATGTGTCAGTGGATCGACGCCCGGATGTTCGGTTTTATGACCTGCGCCGGGGCGAACTGGCAGGTAAAGGTGCTGCCGTGGCCCAGTACGCTGCTGATTTCCAGATGCCCGCGATGGCGCAGCAGCACGTGTTTGACGATGGCCAGCCCCAGCCCTGTGCCGCCAGTGTTGGCGTTGCGGCTGGAGTCAACGCGATAGAAACGCTCGGTCAGGCGTGGCAAGTGCTTGTTGTCGATGCCCACCCCCGAATCTTGCACGCTCAGGTGTGCGCCCAAGTGGTCTGCCCACCAGCGAATACGAATGGAACCCCCGTCAGGGGTGTATTTGACGGCGTTGAATACCAAGTTGGAAAACGCGCTGCGCAGCTCGGCTTCACTGCCTTTTAGCGCGACATCGGTTTCAACGTCGAGGGTAATGGTTTGGTTGCGCTGCCCGGACAAGGCCTGCGCGTCACCTTTGATCGAGCGCAGCAAGGCGTCAATGGGCACGGGCTGGTTGTCCGAGGGGTAGTCAGTGGCTTCGAGCTTGGCCAGTAGCAGCAGGTCGTTGAGCAGCGTCTGCATGCGTTCGCCCTGTTGCTGCATTTGTGACAGCGGGCGTTTCCAGCGCGGGTTCACGTCTTCGACGTTATCGAGCAGGGTCTCTAAATAGCCGCAGATCACCGTCAATGGTGTGCGCAGTTCATGGGACACGTTGGCGATGAAGTCTTTGCGCATTTGTTCGAGCTGGTGAAGGCGGGTGACGTCGCGCACGAGCATCAGGTGCTCGTTATTGCCATAGCGGGTGATGTAAAGCTGGATGCGCAGGTGATCGTTGACCGGCGAAGGAATGTCCAACGGCTCGTTGTAGTTGTTGCTCTCGAAGTACTCCTTGAAGCGTGGGTGGCGCACCAAGTTGGTGACCGGCTGGCCACTGTCTTGCGGCGTCTTGAGGCCCAGCAAGGTCTCTGCGGCGCGGTTCCACCATTCGAGGTTGCCATCGCTGTCGAGCATCACCACCGCGTCTTTGAGCGCGGCCGTCGACTCTTGCACCCGGTCGATCACCGCTTGCAGGCGCCCGCGTACCCGTTGGTCGCGGCGTTGCAGGTTGTAGATGCTGTCAAACACATCACCCCACAGGCCATAACCATCTGGCGGCGCTTCGTCGGGTTGGTGATGGCGCAGCCAATCGTGCAGACGCAGCAATTGTTTGAGGGTCCAGCCTAGGTAGAGGCCCAAGCCAACGGCCAGGCTCCAGCCGTAGTAACCACTGATCAGCCCGACTAACAGACAGCCGGTGATCAACAGCAACAAATGACGAATCAGAGTGCCATGCCAATTTTGATTCAAGGTCACAAGTCCTGTTGTGAGCGCCAAGTTACAAGCCTCAAGCTAAAGACTGAGCCGCTTTAATCTTGCCGCTTGAGGCTGATAGCTTGCAGCTGCTTTTAAGCCTTCGTGGAAAACCGGTAGCCGGTGCCGCGCACGGTTTGTACCAGATTTTCGTAAGCCTCGCCGAGGGCTTTGCGCAGGCGGCGGATGTGTACGTCCACGGTACGCTCTTCAACGTATACGTTGCCGCCCCATACCTGGTCCAGCAGTTGGCCGCGGGTGTAGGCGCGTTCTTGGTGGGTCATGAAAAATTGCAGCAGGCGATATTCGGTCGGGCCCATTTCAGCCGGGGTGCCGTCGATGGTCACACGGTGGCTGATGGGGTCGAGCAGTAAGCCGCCGATTTCAATCGGAGACTCGTTGTCAGCCGGGCCTGCTCGGCGCAACACGGCCTTGAGGCGCGCCACCAGTTCACGCGGGGAAAAAGGCTTAGTGATGTAATCATCAGCGCCCACTTCCAGACCCTGGATCTTGTTGTCCTCTTCGCCTTTGGCGGTGAGCATGATGATCGGAATATCGTTGGTCAGCTCTTCGCGCTTGAGGCGGCGGGCCAACTCGATACCCGACGTGCCGCCCGGCAGCATCCAGTCGAGCAGAATCAGATCAGGTTTACGGTCCACGATGATGGCATGGGCGTCCTGGGCATTATCGGCTTCAAGGCAGTCGTAGCCAGCCATTTCCAAGGCCACGGCGATCATCTCGCGGATCGGGGCCTCGTCATCAACGATCAAAATGCTCCTGCCAACCATGCCGTAACCCTCGTGTCATTTAACTGTCTTGTGGCGCATTAGATAACGGAATTATTGCAGTCGTGTGACAGCTTTGGGGGTGGAACACGCTTGGCAGCTTAGTGAACTACGCTTTGAGTTCAAATCGTACAACCACAAAAAGGACGATTCCCATGACTCACAGTAGTTTTTCCCTAAAAGCATTACTGGTCGCTGCCGCATTGGCTTTGCCGGGGCTGGCGTTTGCGGCTGATCCGGCGATGACCAAGGACGGGATGCTGGTCGACCACAACGGCATGACGCTCTACACCTTCGACAAAGATGCGGGCGGCAAATCGATGTGTAATGACACGTGCGCCAAGAATTGGCCGCCATTGATGGTGCAAGGAGACCACAAAAATATGGGTAAGTGGAGCATCGTCACACGCGATGACGGCTCTAAACAGTGGGCTTATGACGGCAAGCCGCTGTACACCTTTGTAAAAGACGCGAAAGCGGGTGATATGGCGGGTGATGGCATGAAAGACGTGTGGCACGTGGCCAAACCTTAACCGACGAACCTCTGTGGTCGCTGGCGCAGACTGCGATAAGCGCCTCAACAGCAGGGCCGCTGCGCAGCCCAGCGACTACAGATGACACTACCAACTGCCATAGGGGATGCCATAACGTTCGATGTAGCGTTTGGTCGACTCTTTGATTGGGTAAGCGTACCTACCGTGGTTCATACCTTGATCAGGGCCTAATGGCTCAATCTCTGCTTGGGCGCTGGCGACCAGGTGTTGATTCAAGCAGTTATCGTCTACCCACAGCCGAATTACGCC